>NZ_JBXAHL010000001.1:0-601902 GCF_058795055.1 Cupriavidus sp. GW823-FHT06D04
CTGCCGGGGCGCTGGCTGCGGTTGCGGCAGCCGTCGCGGCGGCCGCAACCGGCGCGGGGGCCACGGCATCGGCCTTCGGCGGCTGGGCCGCCACCACGGTCGGCGCCGCCGCCGCGGCCTTGGCCGCGGCTTCAGCCTTTTCCTTCTCGGCCAGCACCGTCTGGTTGGCCTGGCTCAGCTTGGCGATCTCGGCGTTCTTCAGCTCGAGCAGCTTCTGCATGTCGCCGACGTTCTTTTCCAGCTGCGCCAGGCGGGCTTGCGCCTCCTTGAGCTCACGCTCGCGCGCGACGCCGGCTTCGGCCTTGGCCGCGGCGTCGGCCTGCGCGCCACGCGCGGCCTTGCTGAGCTTCAGTTCATCACGCGGGCCGTCGGTCGGGGCGGCCTGCTCCTGCACCCGGGCGGTCACGTTGCCGGACTGCTGGCGGCCGCTGTCGGGCTCGACCGACTTGGCCGCGGCAGCGCTGGCCAGCCGGCTGCGGTAGGCATTGAAGCCCTGCGTGCGCGCCACCACCTCGCGGCGGGCGGCCTTGGGTGCGACGGCCTGCGCCTGCTGCTGGGTCGGGACCTGCAGCACCGCACCGCTGCGCAGCCGGTTCATGTTGCCGCCGATAAAGGCGTTGGGATTGTTGCGGTAGAGCGCCACCAGCATCTGGTCCAGCGAGACCGATTCCTGGCCTTGCACGGCTTCGCCGGCGATGGCGTATAGCGTGTCGCCGCGCTGCACGGTGTAGCCGCCGCCGGGCGCCATCTCGGTGCTGCCACTGGCGGCCTGCGCCGGTGCCCGCTTTGCGCTCTGGCGGGCCGGGCGCGCGGGCGCGGCTGGCTTGACTGCCTCGGCGGCCGCGGCGGGCGCAGCTACCTGGGCCGGCGCAGGCTGCGGCGCGGCGGCAGGTGCCGGTGCCGCTACGGGAGGCGCATCCGGCGTCGCCGCCTGCATCACCGTCGCCGGCGAGAAGGTCTGGTTCGAAGGCTTGGCCCCGGCAGGGTCAAGCAAGAAGGTATAGGCGCGCGAGACCTTGCCGCTGGCCCAGCTCATGTCGACCAGGATGTCGACAAAGGGCTCGCTGATCGGCTGGCTGGAGCGGACCCGGGCCACATAGCTGCCGTTCGGGCGGCGCTCCACCTCCAGCCGCAGGCTGCTGACAGCCGGCAGGTAGGTCAGCCCGGCCGCGGCATACGCCGCTGGCGACGCCAGCTTGACATTGAGCCCGGCGGCCTCTTCGGCACTGACCCCACTGATGTCGATCTCAGCCTGCAGCGGCTGCCCCAGATTCGACTGAACCCGCAATTGCCCGAACCCCGCGGCATATGCGGCCGGCTGCGCAAGCAGCAGGCCCAGTGCCGTGACGGCCAGCGTTGACCAGCGCTGACGGGCAGTAGGCGCATCTTTCCGGCGATGTTGGCTCACACTCACCTTGTGCTCCGTTATGTTTTAGTAGCGATATAAATCGACAAACCGACCCCATAAACCAGGTCCGCCCGGCTGGCGGGACATTCTGAACGGCCCCTTTGCCAGCCCGCGCGAGCGGCGCCGGCAACTGCCGGCGCGAGGCGCATGCCGGCGTATTGTGACGCATCGCCCGGGGAAATAGGCGCCCGGATACAACAACGCCGCGCATGGGCGCGGCGTTGTCGGCAAAGCGGTGCATTCTGTTGCCTGGCTGCAACGGACGCAACCAGGCAACAGGCGGGGGCCCCGGATCAGGACTCGATCAGGATACGCAGCATGCGGCGCAGCGGCTCGGCCGCGCCCCACAGCAGCTGGTCACCCACGGTGAAGGCCGACAGGTACTCGCCGCCCATCTGCATCTTGCGCAGGCGGCCGACCGGGATGGTCAGCGTGCCGGTCACGGCAGCGGGCGTCAGGTCGGTCATGCTGGCCTCACGCGTATTCGGCACCACCTTGGCCCACGGGTTGTGGGCGGCGAGCATGCCTTCGATCTCATCGAGCGGCACATCCTTGCGCAGCTTGATGGTCAGCGCCTGCGAGTGGCAGCGCATGGCGCCGATGCGCACGCACAGGCCGTCCACGGCGATCGGCGTGGCGCCGGTCGCACCCAGGAAGCCCTCGCCGCGGCCCAGGATCTTGTTGGTCTCGGCGCCGCCCTTCCATTCTTCCTTGGACTGGCCGTTGCCCAGGTCCTTGTCGATCCAGGGGATCAGGTTGCCGGCCAGCGGCACGCCGAACTGCTTGGTTTCTTCGGCGGACAGGCCATGCTGGGTCGCCAGGATGGTGCGGTCGATTTCCAGGATGGCCGAGGCCGGGTTGTCCAGCAGCGGCTTGACCGAGGCGTTCAGGGTACCGAACTGGGTCAGCAGCTCGCGCATATGCTGCGCGCCGCCGCCCGATGCGGCCTGGTACGTCATCGAGGTCATCCACTCGATCAGGTCGGCCTCGAACAGGCCGCCCAGGCCCATCAGCATGCAGCTGACCGTGCAGTTGCCGCCGATGAAATTCTTCACGCCCTTGGACAGCGCGTCCTTGATCACGCCCTGGTTGACCGGATCCAGCACGATGATGGCATCGTCCTTCATGCGCAGCGAGGACGCCGCGTCGATCCAGTAGCCCTTCCAGCCGGCCGCGCGCAGCTTGGGGAAAACCTCGTTGGTGTAGTCGCCGCCCTGGGCAGTCACGACCACGTCGCACTTCTTCAGCGCTTCGATGTCATTGGCATCTTTCAGCGTGGTTTCGTTCTTCGCCATGGCGGGCGCCTTGCCGCCGGCATTGGACGTGCTGAAGAAGACGGGCTCGATATGGTCGAAATCACGCTCTTCCTGCATGCGCTGCATCAGGACGCTGCCGACCATTCCCCGCCAACCGACGAGACCTACAATCATGATTTACCTCGGATGTGATTTTTACTTCCCCGCCATTTTCCTCGCCCGGCGTGGCTGCGCGGGGAAGACGGGCAGGCACGACGAACGGATCTAGGCGATCGCGGTTTTAATAATGGTTTTAATCGTCGTTGCGGTCTGGCCGAGCGAAATCGTGCCGACCGGGCCGCGGGTAGCGGTCAGGGCAGCAACAGCAGTCAGGGTGGACTGGGAAAATCGGGCCATCGTCAGAGTCTACACGATTTTGCGGCGCTGCCGCAGCGTGCAGATACGGGAAATAAAGGGGACAAATCAGACAAAGGGGGCACTACCTGCGCACCGCCCCCTTCCGGTGTGACTTACAGTGCCGCCAGCACCGCGTCACCCATCTCGCGGGTGCCGACCTGCTTGCAACCCGGCGTCAGGATGTCGCCGGTGCGGTAGCCCTGGGCCAGCACCTTCTTGACGGCGTTCTCGATGCGGTCGGCCTGCTCGGCGCGGTTCAGCGAGTAGCGCAGCATCATCGCCGCCGACAGGATGGTGGCCAGCGGATTGGCCACGCCCTTGCCGGCGATGTCCGGCGCCGAGCCGTGCGACGGCTCGTACAGGCCCTTGTTGTTGGCATCCAGCGACGCCGACGGCAGCATGCCGATGGAGCCGGTCAGCATGGCGGCCTCATCCGACAGGATGTCGCCGAACATATTGCCGGTGACGATCACGTCGAAGCTCTTGGGCGCCTTGACCAGCTGCATGGCCGCGTTGTCGACGTACATGTGCGACAGCTCGACCTCCGGGTACTCTTTGTGCACCTCGATCACGATGTCCTTCCAGAACTGGAAGGTCTCGAGCACGTTGGCCTTGTCGACGCTGCACAGCTTCTTGCCGCGCTTGGCCGCGGCCTGGAATGCCACGTGCGCGATGCGACGGATTTCCGGCTCGCTGTAACGCATGGTGTCGAAGCCTTCGCGCGCGCCCTTGAACAGGCCATCCGGCGCTTCGCGCACGCCGCGCGGCTGGCCGAAGTAGATGTCGCCGTTCAGTTCGCGCACGATCAGGATGTCCAGGCCGGCCACCAGCTCGGGCTTCAGGCTGGAGGCGCCGGTCAGCTCCGGATAGCAGATCGCCGGACGGAAATTGGCGAACAGCTGCAGGTGCTTGCGCAGGCCCAGGATGGCCTGCTCCGGACGCAGCGGGCGCTCCAGGCTGTCGTACTTCCAGTCGCCGACGGCGCCGAACAGGATGGCGTCGGCTTCCTTGGCCAGCTTCAGGGTGTTCTCCGGCAGCGGATGGCCTTCGGCCTCGTAGCCGGCGCCGCCCACCGGGGCGGTTTCCAGTTCGAACTTCTCGTCGAGCGCGTTCAGGACCTTGACGGCCTCCGCGATGATTTCAGGACCAATGCCGTCACCCGGCAGGACTGCGATCTTCATTGTTGTCTTTCCTCTTGAGTCTTATCCGACCAGGCGGTTGTTCAGCCACGGCATCTTCGCCACGCGCTCGGCCTCATAGGCCTTGATCTTGTCGGCGTGGCGCAGGGTCAGGCCGATATCGTCGAAGCCGTTCAGCATGCAGTACTTGCGGAACGGGGCGATGTCGAACTCATACGCCTGGCCGCCCGTCGTCAGCACCACCTGCTTGTCCAGGTCGATGGTCAGCTTATAGCCGTTGAAGGCGTTGGTCTCGTTGAAGAGGTGATCGACCTGCTGTTCGGTCAGCACCACCGGCAGCAGGCCGTTCTTGTAGCAGTTGTTGAAGAAGATGTCGGCAAAGCTGGGCGCGATCACGGCGCGGAAGCCATATTGCGTCAGCGCCCACGGCGCATGCTCGCGCGAGCTGCCGCAGCCGAAGTTGCGGCGGGCCAGCAGGATCGATGCGCCCTGGTAGCGCGGCTGGTTCAGCACGAAGTCCGGGTTCAGCGGACGCTTGCTGTTGTCCATGCCGGGCTGGCCGACGTCCTTGTAGCGCCACTCGTCGAACAGGTTGGGGCCGAAGCCGGTGCGCTGGATCGACTTCAGGAACTGCTTCGGGATGATGGCGTCGGTGTCGACGTTTTCGCGGTCGAGCGGCGCCACGAGGCCGTTGTGTACGGTGAACTTGTCCATGTCTCTTTCCTTACTTCCTCAGCCCAGCTTGCGGATATCGACGAAATGGCCTTCGATGGCGGCGGCCGCTGCCATCGCCGGGCTCACCAGATGCGTGCGCCCGCCCGCGCCCTGGCGGCCTTCGAAGTTGCGGTTCGAAGTCGAGGCGCAACGCTCGCCCGGATCGAGGCGGTCGGCATTCATCGCCAGGCACATCGAGCAGCCCGGCTCGCGCCACTCAAAGCCGGCGGCCTTGAAGATCTTGTCCAGGCCTTCGCGCTCGGCCTGTTCCTTGACCAGGCCCGAACCCGGTACCACCATCGCCAGCTTCACGTTGGCAGCAACCTTGCGGCCCAGCTTCTGCACCACCCACGCAGCGGCGCGCATGTCTTCGATGCGGCTGTTGGTGCAGGAACCGATGAAGACCTTGTCGATATTGATGCTCTCGACCGGCACGTTGGGCTGCAGACCCATGTACTCCAGCGCGCGCTCCATCGCGTTGCGCTTGTTCGGGTCCTTTTCCTTCTCGGGATCCGGCACGCGGTCTTCGATGCTGATCACCATTTCCGGCGAGGTGCCCCAGGTCACCTGCGGACGGACGTCTTCAGCGCGCAGCTCGACCACCTGGTCGAACTTGGCACCGGCATCCGAATGCAGCGTGCGCCAGTAGGCCACGGCCTGCTCCCACTCCACGCCCTGCGGCGCGTAGGGGCGGCCCTTCACGTATTCGAGCGTGACGTCGTCCACCGCCACCAGGCCGGCGCGCGCACCGGCTTCGATAGCCATGTTGCAGACCGTCATGCGGCCTTCCATGGTCAGGTCGCGGATGGCCGAGCCGGCGAACTCGATGGTGTAGCCGGTGCCGCCCGCGGTGCCGATCTTGCCGATCACGGCCAGCACGATGTCCTTGGCGGTGCAGCCGCGCGGCAGCTTGCCTTCCACCTTGACCAGCATGTTCCTGGCCTTCTTGCCCAGCAGCGTCTGCGTGGCCAGCACGTGCTCCACTTCCGAGGTGCCGATGCCGTGCGCCAGCGCGCCGAAAGCGCCGTGCGTGCTGGTATGCGAGTCGCCGCACACCACCGTCATGCCCGGCAGCGTGGCGCCCTGCTCCGGCCCGATCACGTGCACGATGCCCTGGCGGTGGTCGTTCATCTTGAACTGGGTGATGCCAAAGCTGTCGCAGTTCGCGTCCAGCGTGTCGACCTGCAGCTTCGACACCGGATCGGCAATGCCCTGGCTGCGGTCGGTGGTCGGCACGTTGTGGTCCGACACGGCCAGGTTGGCGCTGATGCGCCATACCGGACGCTCCGCCAGCTTCAGCCCTTCAAACGCCTGCGGGCTGGTCACTTCATGCAGCAGGTGGCGGTCGATATAGAGCAGCGTGGTGCCGTCTTCCTCGACGTGGACGGTGTGGTCATCCCAGAGTTTGTCGTAGAGCGTCTTGGCCATGATGCGATGGCGGGCCGGAGGACCAACCCTTTGCAGGAGAAGTCCGCGGTGACCGCGCAGTAGTTTGCAGGGGTTTTTGTTCGCTTCGGTCGCGGTGGCGAACACGGGGGGCAATAGCGATGATCGCGCCGGAAGCCGCCTGAAGCGAGCGTTATTTCAAGCGTTGCGGCAATGCTTGACTTGGCAATCGATTATGCCACAGGGGGTGCGGCACTCAGCCCCCTGTCCGGCCCGGGCGGCGGCTGCGATGTAATGTGATTGGCGAAAGGGGGATTTCGCGGATGGCGAAAAGGAAAAGGCCGCCGCCCCGCCTGGGGGGGCGGCTGAGGCGGCGGCCTCTCAGGATCAGCCGCCCAGGTAGGCGGCCTTGATCCGGTCGTTGGCCAGCAGGTTGGCGCCGGTATCGGCCAGCACCACCTTGCCGGTTTCAAGCACATAGCCGCGGTCCGCCACCTGCAGCGCCTTGTTGGCGTTCTGCTCGACCAGGAACACAGTGACGCCTTCGTCACGAATGGTGCGAATGATGTCGAAGATCTGCGCGATGATCAGCGGCGCCAGCCCAAGCGTGGGCTCGTCCAGCAGCAGCAGGCGCGGCCGGCTCATCAGCGCGCGGCCGATCGCCAGCATCTGCTGCTCGCCGCCCGACATGGTGCCGGCGCGCTGGCTGGCGCGCTGGTTCAGGCGCGGGAACAGCTTGAAGACGTGTTCGATGCCCGCCTCGATCTCGTCGCGCCTGGCGAAAAAAGCGCCCATCTTCAGGTTCTCCAGCACCGTCAGGCTCGGAAACACGCGCCGGCCCTCGGGCGAGATCGCCATGCCCAGCCGCATGATCTCGTGTGTGGACCGGTTGGTGATGTCCTGCCCTTCGAACGTCACGCGCCCGCTGGACGCGCGCGGCGTGCCGCATACGGTCATCATCAGCGTCGTCTTGCCGGCGCCGTTGCTGCCGATCAGGGTGACGATCTCCCCCTTGTTGACTTCGATCGATACGCCCGACAGCGCCTCGACGGCGCCGTAGTGGGTATGGACCTGTTCCAGCTTCAGCATCAGTCCTCTCCCAGGTAGGCCTTGATCACGCGCGGGTCGTTGCGCACTTGCTCCGGCTTGCCAATCACGATCGGCTTGCCGTGCTCCATCACCAGGATGCGGTCGGACACGCCCATCACCAGGCTCATGTCGTGCTCGATCAGCAGCACCGAGATGCCGAACTCGCGCCGCAGCTGGTCGATCAGCTGCTGCAGCTCGATCTTCTCCTGCGGGTTCAGGCCGGCGGCGGGCTCGTCCAGCATCAGCAGGCGCGGCTTGGTGATCATGCAGCGCGCGATCTCCAGCCGGCGCTGGTGGCCGTACGACAGCGTGCCGGCCTCGCGGTTGGCGACCTTGGTCAGGCCCATGCGCTCCAGCCAGACCGCGGCGCGCTCCAGCGCCTCGCGCTCGGCGCGCCGGTAGGCCGGCGTGGCGAACAGGCCTCGCAGGATGCCGGACTGCACCTGCAGGTGCTGCGCGACCAGCAGGTTTTCCACCACTGTCAGCGACTTGAACAGGCGGATATTCTGGAAGGTCCGCACCAGGCCCTGGCGCGCCACCTTGTGGCTGGGCAGGCCGGCAATGTCGCGGCCGTCGAGCGTGACATCGCCCGCGGTCGGCTTGTAGAAGCCGCCCACGCAGTTGAACACCGTGGTCTTGCCGGCGCCGTTGGGGCCGATGATGGCGAAGACCTCATCCTTGCGAACATCGAAATCGATGCCATCGACGGCCAGCAAGCCGCCGAAGCGCATCTGCAGGCCGGAGACTTTCAGCAGCTCGGCTGCTTGCACCGCTTGTTGCACATTGGTCATCGCGGCAACTCCACGTGGGGACGGCTCGCGGGCAGCAGGCCCTGCGGACGCCACATCATCATCAGCACCATCACCAGGCCGAAGATCAGCATGCGGTATTCGGCAAAGCCGCGCGCCACTTCGGGCAGCACCGTCAGCAGGATCGCCGCCAGGATCACGCCCAGCTGCGAGCCCATGCCGCCCAGCACCACCACGGCGAGGATCAGCGCCGACTCGATAAAGGTGAACGATTCCGGATTGACCAGCCCCTGGCGCGCCGCGAAGAACGCGCCGCCGATGCCGGCGAACGATGCGCCCAGCGTGAACGCCGACAGCTTGATGCGGGTCGGGTTCATGCCCAGCGAACGGCACGCGATCTCGTCGTCACGCAGCGCTTCCCAGGCGCGGCCCATCGGCATCCGGATCAGGCGGCTGGTGACGAACAGCGTGAAGCCAACCAGCAGCAGCGCCAGCAGGTACAGGAAGATCACCATGTGCTGGCCGCTGTAGTCCAGGCCGATCAGGTCATGGAAAGTCCTGGTGCCCTCCACGCTCGCACTGCGCGCCATTTCGATGCCGAACACGGTCGGCTTCGGGATGCCCGAGACGCCGTCCGGGCCGCCGGTCAGGCTGGTCAGGTTGTTGGCCAGCAGGCGGATGATCTCGCCGAAGCCCAGCGTCACGATCGCCAGATAGTCTCCTCGCAACCGCAGCACCGGGAAGCCAAGGATAAAGCCGAAGGTCGCCGACATTGCCGCGGCGATCGGCAGGCATTCCCAGAAGCCCAGCCCGAAGTACTGGTTCAGCAGCGCATAGCTATAGCCGCCGATCGCGTAGAAGCCGACATAGCCCAGGTCGAGCAGGCCGGCATAGCCCACCACGATATTCAGGCCCAGCCCCAGGATCACGTAGATCAGCGCCAGCGTGGCCACGTCGACCGCGCCGCGCGAGCCAAAGAACGGCCACACCAGCCCGATCGCCAGCAGCACCCACACCGCCACGCGCTGCTGGCGCGCCCCGAGTTGCGGCACCGACGGCAGGCGCACGGCGCTGCCGGCACGCGACAGCAGCGGCTTGAACAACTGGAACAGGAACACCGCCGCCACGGCGATCCACACCGGCCGCCAGTGCGGCTCGAGCACGACCTTGTAGCCTTCCAGCTTGAGCTGCAGGCCCAGGATGGGAATGGTGAGGATGGCCGTCATCACGGCCGCGAAGATCGCGTTCTTCAGCGATTGCCCGGGTGCGGCCGCGCGGGCGGCTTGCCCCGCGGGCATCGCGCTAATTTTGTTGGTCATGGTCTCGTCCTCCCTCAGACCTTTTCGACATCAGGCTTGCCCAGCAGCCCGGTCGGACGGAACAGCAGCACCAGCACCAGCAGGCTGAACGCAACCACGTCCTTGTACTCGGCCGGCATATAGCCCGAGGCGAAGGTCTCCGCCAGGCCCAGCAGCACGCCGCCGAGCATCGCGCCCGGGATGCTGCCGATGCCGCCCAGCACCGCCGCGGTAAAGGCCTTGATGCCGGCGATAAAGCCGATAAAGGGATTGAGCTTGCCGATGGTCAGGCCGATCAGCACGCCGCCCACCGCCGCCAGCATCGCACCCAGCACGAAGGTGAAGGAAATCACCTTGTTGGTATCGATGCCCAGCAGGTTGGCCATGCGCATGTCTTCGGCGCAGGCGCGGCAGGCACGGCCCATGCGCGAACGGCCGATAAACAGCGTCAGCGCGATCATCAGCACCAGCGTCACGCCGACGATCAGCAGGCGCGAGTACGGCACCGTCACGGTGAAGTCACTGCCCATCTGGAACTCGATGGCGCCCGAGATCAGCACCGGCACGGACACGTCGCGCGCGCCCTGCCCGATCTGGACATAGTTCTGCAGGAAGATCGACATGCCGATGGCCGAGATCAGCGGCACCAGCCGCGGTCCGCCCCGCAAGGGCCGGTATGCCACCCGCTCGACCGCATAGCCGTACACCCCGGTGACCAGCACCGAGACCAGCAAGGCGGCGCCCAGCACCAGCGGCAGGGGGTAGCCTGCCTGGGCGCCGATCGCGGTGAGCGTGACCAGGCCGACATAGGCACCGATCATGTAAATCTCGCCGTGCGCGAAATTGATCATGCCGATGATGCCGTAGACCATTGTGTAGCCGATGGCGATCAGCGCATAGATCGCACCCAGCGTCAGGCCATTGACCAGCTGCTGGGTGAACTGTGGAAGGAATTCATTCATTGGGGAAGCCTCAGGAACTTGAAGCCCGATACCAGAACGCCCCGCCCGGGGTCCGGGCGGGGCGTGTGCGTGGGAAAGCGCCGGCTTAGTTGGCGGCCGTCTTGCTGGCGTCCTTGTGCCAGGTGTAGACCACGAACTTGAAGGACTTCAGGTCGCCCTTGTCGTCGTACTCGACCTTGCCGATCGGGGTGGTGAAGGCGTTCTTGTGCATGTACGCCGCAACCTTGGCCGGGTCGGTGCTCTTGGCGCCGGCAATGGCGTCGCCAATGATCTTGACGGCGGCATAGGCCGGCATCTGGAACGGGCCGTTGGCGTCACGCTTCTTGTCGGCAAAGGCCTTCACCAGCGCGGCGTTGGCCGGATCGGCCGAGAAGTCGGCCGGCAGCGTCACCAGCATGCCCTCCGACGACGGGCCGGCAATCGCGGTCACGTCCTTGTTGCCCACGCCCTCGGGGCCCATGAAGGTGGCCTTGACGCCCTGCTCGCGCGCCTGGCGCAGCAGCAGCCCCATTTCCGGGTGGTAGCCGCCGAAGTAGACGAAGTCCACGCCCTGCGACTTGAGCTTGGTGATGACGGCGGAGTAATCCGAATCGCCGGCGTTGATGCCTTCGAACACGGCCACCGGGATCTTGGCGGCTTCCAGGTCCTTCTTCACCGAGCTGGCGATGCCCTGGCCGTACGACTGCTTGTCGTGCAGCACCGCAACCTTCTTCGGCTTGACCTTGCTAATGATGTACTGGGCAGCGGCCGGGCCCTGCTGGTCGTCGCGGCCGATGGTGCGGAAGATGAACTTGCGCTTCTTGGTCTCGGTCAGCTGCGGCGCGGTGGCTGACGGCGTCACCATGACGATGCCTTCGTTCTCGTAGATGTCCGAAGCCGGGATGGTCGAACCCGAGCAGACGTGGCCGATCACGTACTTGATGTTCTGGCTGACGATCTTGTTGGCAACCGCCACGGCCTGCTTCGGCTCGCAGGCGTCGTCCATCATCACCACTTCGAACTTGTTGCCGCCGGCGCCGCCAGCTGCGTTGATCTGTTCGATGGCGGTCAGCGCACCGGCCTTGACCATGTCGCCATACTGCGCCACCGAGCCACTCATCGGGCCGGCAATGGCGATCTTCACGGTTTCGGCGTTGGCAGCGACGCCAATGGTGGCCAGCATGGTGGCCAGCGAGATGGACGTAAGACGGGACAGCGTCATCAGGAGCTCCTCGATTTATGTTTGGGTCAACCGGGCAGAAACGGTTTGACCTGCGCAATCGAACAACACCCGCGGACTACGAATAAAGACGCCCGAGACGCGGAAGACGGGCCTGCAAGGGAGAGACAGCGTATGCGGGGCCCGGCATGTGTCAGTCCCGCTGGGGTGTCGGGACCAAGGTTCGGAAAGACAACGTTTGATGCGTTCTCTATTGCGCAAGCGATTCGCCTGCCCCGCTTGCCGCACCGCACGCCGGAAGGGTGGCCCGGCTGCCGTCGGCAAAGCAGCCCGCATTATAGGGTCAAATTTCCTGCCACAGGCGGAAATCGCACAACAAATGCGGAACTGAATTGACAGACTGAGACACAATTCTCCGCAAATTGCCGTTCTCACCACTTATCCGGCAATTTCCTGCTCCCTGCCCTGCTGCGACGCACAAGGCGCTCCGGCCCAGAAACACAAACGCCCCGGCGGGCCGGGGCGTTTGTGATTGCTGCATCGCGCAGCCGGATGAAAAGCCAGCGATCAGCGCTTGGCAACGTCCGGCACGTCGCGGGTAGCTGCGCCAACAAACAGCTGACGCGGACGACCGATCTTGTACTCCGGATCGGTAATCATTTCTTCCCACTGCGAGATCCAGCCCGGGGTACGGGCCAGCGCGAAGATGCAGGTGAACAGCGAGGTCGGGATACCCAGCGCGCGCTGGACGATGCCCGAGTAGAAGTCGACGTTCGGGTACAGCTTGCGGCTGACGAAGTACTCGTCTTCCAGGGCGATCTTTTCCAGTTCCATGGCCAGCTTGAACAGCGGGTCGTTGTGCAGGCCCAGTTCTTCCAGCACTTCATGGCAGGTTTCGCGCATCAGCTTGGCGCGCGGATCGTAGTTCTTGTACACGCGGTGGCCAAAGCCCATCAGGCGCACGCCCGAGTTCTTGTCCTTGACCTGCTTGATGAACTCGTTGATGTTGTCGACGCTGCCGATTTCTTCCAGCATCTTCAGCGCGGCTTCGTTTGCGCCGCCGTGGGCCGGGCCCCACAGGCAGGCCACGCCGGCGGCGATGGCTGCGAACGGGTTGGTGCCCGACGAACCGGCCAGGCGCACGGTCGAGGTCGAGGCATTCTGCTCGTGGTCGGCGTGCAGGATGAAGATGCGGTCCAGCGCACGCTCCAGCACCGGGTTCACGGTGTACGGGGCGCACGGCGTGCCGAACAGCATGCGCAGGAAGTTGCCCGAGTAGGACAGGTCGTTCTGCGGATAGATGTACGGCTGGCCGATGTTGTACTTGTACGCCATGGCGACCATGGTCGGCATCTTGGCGATCAGGCGGATGGCCGAGATCTCGCGCTGGTGCGGATCATCGATGTCCATCGCGTCGTGGTAGAACGCGCTCATGGCACCCACCAGGCCCGTCAGCACGGCCATCGGATGGGCATCGCGGCGGAAACCGCGCATGAAGAACTGCAGCTGCTCATGAACCATGGTGTGGTTCATGACGTGGCCGGTGAATTCATCCTTCTGCTTGGCGTTGGGCAGCTCGCCCTTGAGCAGCAGGTAGCAGACTTCGAGGTGGTTGCACTTCTGCGCCAGCTGCTCGATCGGGTAGCCGCGGTACAGCAGCTCGCCCTTGTCACCGTCGATATAGGTGATCTTGGAATTGCACGAAGCCGTCGACATGAAACCGGGGTCGTAAGTGAACTTACCGGTCTGTCCGTACAGCTTGCGAATGTCGATTACATCCGGGCCAACGGTACCCGTGTAAATCGGCAGCTCAACGCTGGGGGAACCATCGGAGAACGATAGCGTGGCTTTCACATCGGACGGCGTCATGTCGGATCCTTCAAATGCTGTGAATAATAATGTTGACCAAAACTCAGACCGTACGCAGCAGGGTGATCACTCGCTGCATCGGGGGCGTGTCGAGCTCACCGTCCAGTTCCTTGCGCGCAAGGAGCAGGTCCATCAACTCGTTGTCGCTGAGTTCGAACAGCACGCTCAGCGAAGCCACGTCCTCGTCGGACAGGCTCTCCTCGTAACGGTTGAAAAAACGTTCGACGATGATGTCGTTCTCCAGAAGGCCGCGGCGGGCGCGCCAGCGCAGGCGGGCGCGCTTGTGCGGATCGGCCTGATGGGAGAAAGTGGTGGCAGGACTCTCAGTCATGGCTTCCTACTTCCGGCACGCCAACCCGATATAGCCGCTCGGGCTGACGTGCCGCTTACAACTACTGCAGACAGCCGCAGGATCAGACCGCGCGGCGGACCATCAGCTCCTTGATCTTGCCGATGGCCTTGGTCGGGTTCAGACCCTTCGGGCACACATCGACGCAGTTCATGATGCTGTGGCAACGGAACAGGCGGTACGGGTCGTTCAGGTTGTCCAGACGCTCGCTGGTGGCCTGGTCGCGGCTGTCCGCGATGAAGCGGTAAGCCTGCAGCAGGCCGGCGGGGCCGACGAACTTGTCCGGATTCCACCAGAACGACGGGCACGACGTCGAGCAGCTGGCGCAGAGAATGCACTCGTACAGGCCGTCCAGCTCGTCACGCTCTTCCGGCGACTGCAGGCGCTCTTTCTCGGGCGGCGGCTCGTCGTTGATCAGGAACGGCTTGATCGAGTTGTACTGCTTGAAGAAGTTCGTCATGTCGACGATCAGGTCGCGCACCACCGGCAGGCCGGGCAGCGGACGCAGCACGATGCGGTCCGGCAGCTCGCGCATATTGGTCAGGCAGGCCAGGCCGTTCTTGCCGTTGATGTTCATCGCGTCCGAGCCGCACACGCCTTCGCGGCACGAACGGCGGAACGAGATGGTCTCGTCCAGCTTCTTCAGCTTGACCAGCGCGTCCAGCAGCATGCGCTCGTGACCGTCCAGCTCGACCTCGTAGGTCTGCATGCGCGGTGCCGCATCCTTGTCCGGATCGTAGCGGTAGACTTCGAAAATACGCTTCATTTCTGTGGGTCCTGTTATCTCTACGATGCGGTGCTCAGAAGGTACGGGCCTTCGGCGGCACGCTTTCCACCGTCAGCGGTTCCATCTTCACCGGCTTGTAGTCGAGGCGGTTGCCTTCGCTGTAGAACAGCGTGTGCTTGAGCCAGTTCTGGTCATCGCGATTCGGGAAGTCGCTGTGCGCGTGGGCACCGCGCGATTCCTTGCGAGCCGCCGCCGAGATCATGGTGGCCTTGGCCACTTCCACCAGGTTGGCCACTTCCAGGGCTTCCACCAGCGCGGTGTTGAAGACCTTGGACTTGTCCTTCAGGTGGATGTTGTTGGCGCGCTCGGAGACTTCCAGGATGCGCTCGACGCCTTCGTCCATCAGCTTCTGCGTACGGAACACGCCCGCATGCGACTGCATGTTCTTGCGAATGTCGTTGGCGACGTCCTGGGTGTATTCGCCCGAGGTCGTCCCTTGCAGCTTGGCCAGGCGCGACATCGCGAGGTCGGCGGCATCGGCCGGCAGCGGCTTGTGTTCCTTCTGCTTCAGGTTCTGCGCAATGATGTGGTTGCCGGCGGCGCGGCCGAACACCACCAGGTCGAGCAGCGAGTTGGTGCCCAGGCGGTTGGCGCCGTGCACCGACACGCACGAGCATTCGCCGATCGCGTAGAAACCGTTCAGGACTTCGTTCGGGTTGCCGTTCTTCGGCACCACGACCTGGCCGTGATAGTTGGTCGGGATACCGCCCATCTGGTAGTGGATGGTCGGGACCACCGGGATCGGTTCCTTGATCGCGTCGACGTTGGCGAACTTCATGCCGATTTCGCGGATCGACGGCAGGCGCTTCATGATAGTCTCGGCACCGACGTGGGTCAGGTCGAGCAGCACGTAGTCGCCGTTCGGGCCGCAGCCGCGGCCTTCCTTGATTTCCTGGTCCATCGAGCGCGAGACGAAGTCACGCGGCGCCAGGTCCTTCAGCGTCGGGGCATAGCGCTCCATGAAGCGCTCGCCGTCCTTGTTGCGCAGGATACCGCCTTCGCCGCGCACGCCTTCGGTGATCAGCACGCCCGCGCCGGCCACGCCGGTCGGGTGGAACTGCCAGAATTCCATGTCTTCCAGCGGCACGCCTGCGCGCGCTGCCATGCCCAGGCCGTCACCGGTGTTGATGAAGGCGTTGGTGGAAGCGGCGTAGATGCGGCCGGCACCGCCGGTCGCGAACAGCGTGGTCTTGGCCTCGAGGATGTAGACCTCGCCGGTTTCCATTTCCAGCGCGGTCACGCCCAGCACGTCGCCGTCCTGGTCGCGGATCAGGTCCAGCGCCATCCACTCGACGAAGAAGTGGGTCTTGGCGCGCACGTTGCGCTGGTACAGCGTGTGCAGCAGTGCGTGGCCGGTACGGTCAGCCGCGGCGCAGGCGCGCTGCACCGGCTTTTCACCGTAGTTGGCGGTGTGGCCGCCGAACGGACGCTGGTAGATGGTGCCGTCGGGGTTGCGGTCGAACGGCATGCCGAAGTGTTCGAGCTCGTACACGACCTTCGGGGCTTCACGGCACATGAACTCGATGGCGTCCTGGTCACCCAGCCAGTCCGAGCCCTTGATGGTGTCGTAGAAGTGGTAGTGCCAGTTGTCTTCGCTCATGTTCCCCAGCGAAGCGCCGATGCCGCCCTGTGCCGCCACCGTGTGCG
This sequence comes from Cupriavidus sp. GW823-FHT06D04, assembly GCF_058795055.1. Lineage (NCBI taxonomy): Bacteria > Pseudomonadati > Pseudomonadota > Betaproteobacteria > Burkholderiales > Burkholderiaceae > Cupriavidus > Cupriavidus sp. GW823-FHT06D04. Next base: position 16,209 of record NZ_JBXAHL010000001.1, read on the forward strand.
AGCGCGTCGGGAACACCTTGGACAGCACGGCCACGTTCAGGCCGGCTTCCGCGAGCTGGAGGGATGCGCGCATCCCGGCGCCGCCAGCACCGACGATGACCACGTCGAAACGGCGACGCGGCAATCCAGTCTTGACTGCGACCATTTATTACACCCTCCAGAGAATCTGAGCAGCGTAGCCCGCGCAACCGACGAGCCACAGAATCGTAAGAACTTGCAGCACGAGGCGCACGGCCATCGGACGCACATAGTCCATCCAGATGTCGCGCACGCCGATCCAGGCGTGATACAGCAGCGACAGGATGGTCAGGAACGTGATGATCTTCATCCACTGGTTGGAGAAGAGCCCTGCCCACGCTTCATACGAAGCGCCGTTCGACAGCAGGAAGGCAATGGCCAGGACCACGGTGAAGACCACCATGATCACGGCCGTGACGCGCTGCGCCAGCCAGTCTTTCAGGCCGTAGTGCGCACCGACGACAAGACGCTTGGGACCGATATTATTTTTTGCCACCTTGATTCTCCTCAGAACAGGCCGAACAGCTTCAGGCCGAAAATCAGGGTAAGCAGCAGGCTCACAACCAGCACGCCAATGGCAGACTTGGCCGAGGCCGGCTTGGAAACGCCGACGTGCACGTCCAGCAGCAGGAAACGGATACCCGCGCAGAAGTGATGCAGATAACCCCAGATCAGGACCAGCAGAACCAGCTTGACGAAGCCGCCGGACAGAAGCGCCGAGAACTTTGCGAAGCTCAGTTCCGAAGTGATGCTCTGCTCAAACAGATACAGGACGAAGGGAAGGAGGAGGAACATCAACGCACCGCTCACGCGATGCAGGATGGATACCTTGCCGGCCCAGGGCAACCGGTAGCGCGCAATTTGCGCGATACCGATATTCCGGTACTCCGGCCTGGCTTGTTTGACGGCTTCAGCCATGCGAGACCCCATTTTGCGGTAAACAAAAAACGAAACTGCCATTGCCCTGCATGCAACGGGATGCATTAGGGCAAATCCATGAGATTTTAGCGCCTTTGTTGCGCGCTGCACCAATAATTTTCAGCTATCAGGCACCAACACGTACCGCCCGACAATCGCACACTAATCACATCCGCCGGCAATCAGGCGCAACCTTCACCCGCGCTGCGCAACAGCCCGCACCGTCATGACGAAAGCCACAATAATCAACGCCAGCGGGCGCATCATGCCATGCGCCGGCGTCAGCTCAGGTCGTTCTGGTAATAGTGCCGCGTAGTCACATACAGGCCGCGGCGCACTTCGACGGGGCGGTCGCCATAGGTGTACGACACCCGCTCGACTGACAGCAGCGGCGAGCCTACCGGGACAGACAGCAACTCGGCCGCCGTTTCATCGGCGGGCACGGCGCGGATCTTCTCCGAGGCGCGGATCATGCGCGTGCCGAACTCGGCCTCGAACAATGCATACATGGGGCCCTTCCACTCGGTCAGCTTTTCAGCGGTGAGGCCCTTGAAGTTGGCGCCGAGCAGCCAGATTTCGTCCAGCACGGTCGACTCGCCCGAGAAATTCAGCACGCGGCGGATCTGCACCACGCTGTCGCCGGTGCGGATGTCGAGCAGCCGGGCAATTTCGGCGGGGGCGCGCAGGCGCTTGCATTCCAGCACGCGGCTGGCGCCATAATGGGGTTCGCCTTCGTCGGGGACGAGGCGCAGGAAGCGGAACTTGACCACGTCTTCATGGTGCGTGGTCACGAAGGTGCCCTTGCCCTGCCGGCGCGCCACCAGGTTCTCGGCGGCGAGTTCGTCGATGGCCTTGCGCACCGTGCCCTGGCTGACCTTGTAGCGGGAGGCCAGCTCCATTTCGCTGGGGATCATCTCGCCGGGCTTCCATTCGCCGGATTGCAGGCTGCGCGTGATCAGCGCCTTGATCTGCTGGTAGAGCGGGCTGAAGGTAGGCGACGGCACGGACTGCAGACCAGAGGTGGGGCCAGATTGCGGGGCCGCGTGCGGCACAGGCGCGGGCGGCGAAGAAGGCGGCTGCGTCCCGGCGCCAGGCGTGGCGGCGCCAGATTCCGGCGCGCCGGGTGCGGCTGCGCCGGTCAGGGACGTAGGCAGGGAGGACATAGCGGGATTTCACCACAAAAGGGCAAGATACGTCCAGCCTTACGTTAATTGTCTTATGTCTTATATAAGACATATGAATTGACATCGTGAGAGGCCCGACCTACACTCGCGCTGGTCCACGCCCGCGATGGCCCTCCCAGGCGCGCCAGCAGCAGCCAGGATACCGGACGGCAGTGCTCCGGTCTGGAAATGGCGCCTCGCTTCGCAGTAGACTAACGCTTTGTTGCATCACCATGACCCGTTGTGGCTCTCCTCACCGGTTCCGCCCCGTGGCCCCGCCACCTGGCTCCGGCGGACGGCCGCTCCCCGCTGTGGCGACAACCAGCACCCGGTGACCCGCCGCGCCCCTTGTTACGGCAACGGCATGCCACCGACCGGCTTCCCCCCTTCTATCGTTTGGAGATTTACTCATGGCTAAAGCCCCAATGCGCGTCGCAGTGACCGGCGCCGCTGGCCAGATCGGCTACTCCCTGCTGTTCCGCATCGCCAATGGCGACATGCTGGGCAAAGACCAGCCGGTCATCCTCCAACTGCTCGACCTCCCGCAAGCCCAGCAAGCCGTCAAGGGCGTGGTGATGGAACTGGAAGACTGCGCATTCCCGCTGCTGGCCGGCGTGGTCATCACCGACGACCCCAAGGTTGCCTTCAAGGACGCCGACGTGGCCCTGCTGGTTGGCGCCCGTCCGCGCAGCAAGGGCATGGAGCGCAAGGACCTGCTCGAAGCCAATGCCCAGATCTTCACGGTGCAGGGCAAGGCGCTGGACGAAGTCGCCAGCCGCAACGTCAAGGTGCTGGTGGTCGGCAACCCGGCCAACACCAACGCCTACATCGCCATGAAGTCGGCCCCGAACCTGCCGCGCGAGAACTTTACCGCGATGCTGCGCCTGGACCACAACCGTGCCCTGTCGCAAATCGCCGCCAAGACCGGCAAGCCGGTGTCGTCGATCGAGAAGCTGTTCGTGTGGGGCAACCACAGCCCGACCATGTACGCCGACTACCGCTATGCCACCGTCGACGGCAAGAGCGTCAAGGACCTGATCAACGACCCGGTGTGGAACAATGACGTGTTCCTGCCGACCGTCGGCAAGCGCGGCGCCGCCATCATCGAAGCGCGTGGCCTGTCGTCGGCGGCTTCGGCCGCCAACGCTGCCATCGACCACGTGCGCGACTGGGTGCTGGGCACCAACGGCAAGGTCGTCACCATGGGCATCCCGTCGAACGGTGAGTACGGCATCCCGGCCGACACCATGTTCGGCTACCCGGTGACCACCGCCAACGGCAAGTACGAGATCGTCAAGGGTCTGGAGATCGACGCCTACAGCCAGGAAAAGATCAATATCACCCTGAACGAACTGGAAGAAGAAAAGGCCGGCGTGCAGCACCTGCTGGGCTGATCCTCCGATCGCTCGAGGAAAGACCGGGGTTCCGCAACGATTCACGAATCAGCGCGGACCCCGGTTTTTTAATATCCAGGGGCTACGATGGCCCCTGCTCTCCCCCGTCAACCCAAATCTATCCGAATCAACGTGCATCCTTCCGAGGTCTTGTTCCAGGGCGAAGCCATCCCGGTCCAGTTGCCGGTGTGTGACCACTACGCGGGCAGCGAAAAGCTGATGCGCAAATCGCTTGCCCTGCAACAAGAGCTTGGCCCGGTCTTCGACATCACCTTCGACTGCGAGGACGGCGCCGCCGTCGGCCGTGAGCGCGAGCATGCCGAGCTGTGCGCGCAGCTGGTCAACAGCCCGCTCAATGCCCACAACCGCGTCGGCGTGCGCATCCATGACCCGGCCCACCCGAGCTGGCGCGAAGACGTCGACGTGCTGGTGCGTGCAGCCGGCGCGCGCCTGGCCTATGTGGTGGTGCCCAAGGTCACCGACGTGGTCGAGGTCGCGCGCGTGACCGATCACGTCAACCAGGTGGCGCGCAATGCCGGCATCGCCCGGCATATCCCGATCCATGTGCTGGTCGAGACCCACGCCGCGCTGGAACAGGCCTTCGATATTGCCGCGCTGGTGCAGGTGGAATGCCTGAGCTTCGGCCTGATGGACTTTGTCTCGGCCCATCATGGCGCCATCCCGGGCGAAGCCATGCGCTCGCCGCAGCAGTTCGAACACCCGCTGATCCGCCGCGCCATGCTGGAGATTTCTGCCGCCTGCCACCGCCACGGCAAGGTGCCGTCGCACAACGTCAGCACCGACGTGCAGGCGCCGCAGCGCGCCGGCGACGATGCGCTGCGCGCGCGCAGCGAGTTCGGCTACCTGCGCAAGTGGAGCATCCATCCGGGACAGATCGCACCGATCGTGGCGGCGTTCCGCCCGGGCGCCGACGAAATCGGCGCGGCCAGCCAGATCCTGCTGGCGGCGCACGAGAACAACTGGGCCCCGATCCGCCACGACGGCCAGTTGCACGACCGCGCCAGCTACCGCTACTACTGGTCGCTGCTGCAGCGCGCGCAGGCCACCGGCACGCCGCTGCCGGCCAATGTGGAAGCGCTGTTCTTCGCCTGAAGCGATACCCATACCAAAAACCAATCAGGGCAGCGCCCAAGGAGACACGGATGTCCGCCTCGAAGTTCGCCGCACCCGCCGCCGCACCCGACGCCACGGGCAGCGAGCCAGCCGCGCCCCGGGTCAAGAAATCCGTCGCCCTGTCGGGCGTGACCGCCGGCAATACCGCGCTGTGCACCGTCGGCCGCACCGGCAACGACCTGCACTACCGCGGCTACGACATCCTCGACATCGCCGAGACCTGCGAGTTCGAGGAGATCGCCCACCTGCTGGTGCACGGCAAGCTGCCGACCAAATCCGAACTGGCCGCCTACAAGGCCAAGCTCAAGAGCCTGCGCGGCCTGCCCGCCAATGTGAAGGCCGCGCTCGAATGGGTGCCCGCCAGCGCCCACCCGATGGACGTGATGCGCACCGGCGTGTCGGTGCTGGGCACCGTGCTGCCGGAGAAGGAAGACCACAACACCCCGGGCGCGCGCGACATCGCCGACCGCCTGATGGCCAGCCTGGGCTCGATGCTGCTGTACTGGTATCACTACAGCCACAATGGCAAGCGCATCGAAGTCGAAACCGACGATGACTCCATCGGTGGCCACTTCCTGCACCTGCTGCACGGCGAGAAGCCGTCGGCACTGTGGGAGCGCGCCATGAACACCTCGCTGAACCTGTACGCCGAGCACGAGTTCAACGCCTCGACCTTCGCCGCCCGCGTGATCGCCGGCACGGGTTCGGACATGTATTCGTCGATCAGCGGCGCCATCGGCGCGCTGCGCGGCCCCAAGCACGGCGGCGCCAACGAGGTCGCGTTCGAGATCCAGAAGCGCTACGACAACCCGGACGAGGCCCAGGCCGACATCACCCGCCGCGTCGAGAACAAGGAAGTTGTGATCGGCTTCGGCCACCCGGTGTACACCACCGGCGACCCGCGCAACCAGGTGATCAAGGAAGTGGCGAAGAAGCTGTCGAAGGATGCCGGCTCGATGAAGATGTTCGACATCGCCGAGCGCCTGGAAACGGTGATGTGGGACATCAAGAAGATGTTCCCGAACCTGGACTGGTTCAGCGCGGTGAGCTACCACATGATGGGCGTGCCGACAGCGATGTTCACGCCGCTGTTTGTGATCGCGCGTACCTCGGGCTGGGCCGCGCACATTATCGAGCAGCGCATCGACAACAAGATCATCCGCCCGAGTGCCAACTACACCGGCCCGGAAAACCTGAAGTTTGTGCCGATTGGCAAGCGCAAGTGAAGCCGGGCCAACTAGCCCCCTTCGATAATGTAACCAAAGACCAGAGCACTACGCCGCCCTGGGCAAATCGTAGAGAATAGCGGCGGAATTTGTCCCGGCGCCGCCCGATTTGACGGCGGCGAATGAAACATAAACCGATTTCAGTATCCGAAAGGCACTCACAAAATGAAACATCTTGTCCTTGCCGCCTGCATCGGCGCATTCAGCCTGACCACCGCGACCGCCGTGATGGCACAGGAACCTGCCAAGAAGACCACCACCAAGAAGGCTTCGAGCAAGAAGAAGGCAGCTGCCGGGACCGCCGCGGCGGCCGGCGCTGCTGCCGCGGTCACGCCGAACGGCGAAAAATGGCAGTGTGAACTGGGCAACAATCTGTATATCGCCGGCGACATGCTGCGCGACGAGGTCCTGACCGTGCACTGGCAAGGCCGCGACTACAAGCTGCCGCGCCAGCCCACGGTGACCGGCGCCGACCGCTACTACGACGCCCGCACCGGCCTGGACCTGGTGGTGATCCCGAGCAAGGCCATGCTGTTCAACAAGAACCTGGGCCAGCGCCTGGCCGACGACTGCCAGAGCGCCGCCATGCAGGCCGGCGCCGCAGCCCCGACCCAGGCCGGCGGCCTGCGCGCCCCGGCCACCACCCCGCTGCTGGTCACGCCCCCGGGCGGCCCGACGCAGGTGCCGGAAGGCGTCCAGCAATCCGCAGCGCCCAAGCAGTAAGTCCGTACCGGGGCGCTGGCGGCCGCTGAATTCCGGCCGCCAGCGCCCTTTTTTGCCTTGCCGGGCGGTCAATCCCGGGCGGGCATGCTGTGGGGCCGGTGTCGTTGCGGCCAGCGGGATGCCGAGCCGGGTGGCGCCAAAGCCGCGCGGCGGTTAGAGTATGCAGTTGCAGTGCGCTGCCGGCCTCGGACCGCGGTCAAATGCCGCGGCAGCGCACCGGGGTCTTGATTCAGGTCCGAGCCAAATGCCATCGCATCATCCTTCGATCGGAGTACGGCAATGCCCCACAACCTCAAGAACACGCTAAAAGAATTCAAGATCGGCTCTTCCGGCAAGGGCCAGTATTACTCCCTGCCCCAGTTGGGCGAGGAGCTGGACGTGGCAATCGGGCGCCTGCCGGTGTCGATCCGCGTGGTGCTGGAATCGGTGCTGCGCAACTGCGACGGCAAGAAGGTCACCGAAGAGCACGTCAGGCAACTGGCCAGCTGGAAGCCGAACGCCGAGCGCGTCGACGAGATTCCCTTCGTGGTGGCCCGCGTGGTCTTGCAGGACTTTACCGGCGTGCCGCTGCTGGCCGACCTGGCCGCGATGCGCAACGTCGCCGAGAAGATGGGCAAGAACCCCAAGAAGATCGAGCCGCTGGTGCCGGTGGACCTGGTGGTCGACCACTCGGTGCAGGTCGACCATTTCCGCGAAAAGAAGGCGCTGGACCTGAACATGCAGCTGGAATTCCAGCGCAACAACGAGCGCTACCAGTTCATGAAGTGGGGCATGCAGGCGTTCGATACCTTCGGCGTGGTGCAGCCGGGCTTCGGCATCGTGCATCAGGTCAACCTGGAATACCTGGCCCGTGGCGTGCACAAGAAAGACGGCGTCTACTACCCGGACACTCTGGTCGGCACTGACTCGCACACCACTATGATCAACGGCATCGGCGTGGTGGGCTGGGGCGTCGGCGGCATCGAGGCCGAGGCCGGCATGCTGGGCCAGCCGGTCTATTTCCTGACGCCGGACGTGGTTGGCGTGGAACTGAAGGGCCGCCTGCGCGAAGGCGTCACCGCCACCGACCTGGTGCTGACCATCACCGAGATGCTGCGCAAGGAAAAGGTCGTTGGCAAGTTCGTCGAGTTCTTCGGCGAAGGCACCGCTAGCCTGGCCCTGCCCGACCGCGCCACCATCGGCAACATGGCGCCGGAATACGGCGCCACCATGGGCTTCTTCCCGGTGGACGAGAAGACCATCGACTACTTCAAGGGCACCGGCCGCACCGAAGAGGAAATCGCCGCGTTCGAGGGCTATTTCCGCGCACAGAAGATGTTCGGCATTCCCAAGGCCGGCGAGATCGACTACAGCAAGGTGGTGACGCTGGACCTGGGCACGGTGGCGCCGTCGCTGGCGGGCCCGAAGCGCCCGCAGGACCGCATCGAGATCGGCAACGTCAAGAGCACCTTCGCCTCGCTGTTCAGCAAGCCGGTGGCCGAGAACGGCTTCAACAAGGAGGCGGCCGACCTAGACCGCGCCTACACCACCACCGACGGCCTCGAGGTGAAGAACGGCGACGTGCTGATCGCCGCGATCACGTCCTGCACCAACACCTCCAACCCGAGCGTGCTGCTGGGCGCCGGCCTGCTGGCCAAGAAGGCGGTGGAAGCCGGCCTGACAGTGGCGCCGCACATCAAGACCTCGCTGGCCCCGGGCAGCCGCGTGGTGACGGAATACCTGACGGCCGCCGGCCTGCTTCCCTACCTGGAAAAGCTGGGCTTCGGCGTGACCGCCTATGGCTGCACCACCTGCATCGGCAACGCCGGCGACCTGACGCCCGAGCTGAACGAGGCCATCACCAAGAACGACCTCGTGGCCGCTGCCGTGCTGTCGGGCAACCGCAATTTCGAAGCCCGCATCCACCCGAACATCCGCGCCAACTTCCTGGCCTCGCCGCCGCTGGTGGTAGCCTACGCCATCGCCGGCAATGTCACGCGCGACCTGATGACCGAGCCCGTGGGCAAGGGCAAGAAGGGCCGCGACATCTACCTGGGCGATATCTGGCCGACCTCGGAAGAAATCCACGCACTGATGAAGTACGCGATGGATGCCAAGACCTTCAAGGGCAACTACGAACAGGTCAAGAAGCCGAGCAAGCTGTGGGCCGGCATCAAGGGCACCAAGGGCCAGGTGTACGACTGGCCCAAGTCGACGTACATCGCCGAGCCGCCCTTCTTCCAGGACTTCAGCATGCAGCCCGCCGCCACCAGCGCCAGCGTGCGCGGGGCGCGTGCGCTGGGCATCTTCGGGGATTCGGTGACGACCGACCACATCTCTCCGGCCGGTTCGATCAAGGACACCTCGCCCGCGGGCAAATACCTGCTGTCGCACGGCGTGCTGAAGGCCGACTTCAACAGCTACGGTTCGCGCCGCGGCAACCATGAAGTCATGATGCGCGGCACCTTCGCCAACGTGCGCATCAAGAACCTGATGATCCCGCCCAAGGCCGACGGCTCGCGCGTGGAAGGCGGCATCACGCTGCACCAGCCCACTGGCGACGAAATGTCGATCTACGATGCCGCCATGAAGTACGTTGCCGAGGGCACGCCCACGGTGGTGTTTGGCGGCGAAGAGTACGGCACTGGCTCGTCGCGCGACTGGGCCGCCAAGGGCACGCAGCTGCTGGGCGTGAAGGCCGTGGTGGCACGCAGCTTCGAGCGCATCCACCGCTCCAACCTGGTCGGCATGGGCGTGCTGCCGCTGCAGTTCAAGGGCAATGACAGTGCGCAGACGCTGGGCATCACCGGCAACGAGACCTTCGACATTGAAGGGATCGAGGGCGACCTGAAGCCGCAGCAGGACGTGGTGCTGGTGATCCGTCGAGCCAATGGCGACGAGCAGCGCGTGCCGGTGCTGCTGCGCATCGATACGCCGATCGAGGTCGACTACTACAACCACGGCGGCATCCTGCCGTTCGTGTTGCGCCAGCTGCTGGCCGCCTGAGATCCACCTGAGGCGCCCGCAGCCTGCCAAGGCTGACGCCGCCTGCCTGGCCCCGTTGCGGGGCCCAGGCAGGCGGCGTTTTTCATTGGTGTCCTGCGCCCCTTGCATCACCCCGAACGAAGTCGGGCGCGTGTAAGTTCCACGCAAGCCAGTACTGCCACACTGTGTTCCACAAGAACAGCGGTCGCACGACCGGAAGCCGGGTCCGCCCCGCATCATCCAGAATCAGGAGACACCATGGTTAAGATCCTTATCGCATTCGTCGTGGTTGCCGGCGCGGCCCTCTACCTGCTGACCAAGGGCGGCAGCGACGTTTCCATGTCCGGCGAGTCGCACAGCGTCGAGAGCCACGCGCCCGCGGCCCCTGGCGCCGCTCCGGCCCAGAAATAAGCCGCACGCCCGGGCGCGTCCGCACAGGCTGCACGCATATAGCGGCCTGCGTGTCAACGCAACGAGTAGAATACCGTTTTACGCATAAACGGACGGTTTCTTTCTATGGCAGGTTTTCGCCCCAAGGCTTCCCCACGACTCTCCCCTGACGCCGAGCGTCTGGTGGCCGATGCGCTCGCCCTCGACGCTTCGGGCAGCCGCATGGAGGACGCGTACTGGGAACGGCGGCTCTCGCAGCGCCTGGGCCGCCTGCTGAAGAACGGGAGCCAGACCGCGCTCGACGCGGCGCTGGAACACCTGTTCAAGCACAATGCAGACGCCTCCGACGTACTGGCCGAGCAGGCCGAGACGCTCGCCGAATCCGCCACCATCGAGGTCGACGGCCAGCGCTATGACGCGCTGCTGATTGCCGCCCCGATCCTGGCGCACACGCGCTACGCGATTCCCTCCGGCTCGCTCAAGCCGGAGCTGGCGCAGACGCTGGCGGTGCACCTGCAGGCACATGTGCTGGCCACCGGCACCAAGGTCTCGCTGTCGCCCTACCTCTACAGCATCGACCAGCTGCCGCGCACGCACAGCGACACCTTTGCGCTCACGCACAAGCTGGCCGCGGCCGCCCTGGCCGGCACGGTACCCAAGGTCGACCTGCGCGACCTGCCCGAGACCGCGCCGATCCTGGCCGATCCGCGCTACCTGCTGGCCGTGGTGGTGGCCCCGCACGAGCAGGCGCTGTTCCGCTGGCAGGAAGACGCCAAGGATCACCACGCCGAGCGCTCGACCTGCCTCGACCAATGGCGCACCCAGGTGCAGCCGTCGGTGGCGCTGCTGCTGCCGGGCTGCGAGTTCGAGCTGCTGCTGCCTGACGCCTTCTTCCTGTCCTGCCGCGAGTCCGACAAGAGCATCCGCCCGCTGACCGTGCGCGCCGCGGTCAACTACCTGTGCGGCACCCTCGACATCTCCGCCGGCCAGCTGGCCGCCGTGGTGGCTGCCTTCGGCGAGGAAGTGGTCGAGGAATACCGCGTGGGCTTCACCATGCGCGGCGAGAAGGATGTGATCTACGGCATTGTGTGGCCGGTCTACGGCCGCGAAGCCGGCGAGGTCGATGCCGACGAAAAGGGCAACCCGCTCGAGCAGATCTGCGAGGAACTGCGCAACGCCGGCGTGGAAGACATCTTCCGCCACGCCGCGCTGTTCGATCCGGAATACTGCGAGGACTGCGGCACGCCGCTGTACGCGGACCGCAACGGCGAGATCGTGCACGCCGAACTGCCCGAGGACGCGCCGACGCAGCAGCCGCTGTTCCACTGACGCATCCGGCTGCGCCAGGCAAAAAGACGGCCCGCATGCGCGGGCCGTTTCTCATTGGCGAGCCGCTCAGGCGGGCTTGCGCTCGCTGACGCAGCGCCACAAGCCATGGCCCGATGCGCCGTACTTGCGCTCGAACGGCGTCATCGGCTGCGCCGGCGCCCACGCCTCTACCTGCGCCGGGCGCCCGACCAGCGCCAGCGCCTGGACAAACTCATCGATATAGATGCGCCAGTTGCTGCGGCACTCCAAGTAGTCGCCGCAGGCAGCCAGCGCCGGGAACACCGCATGGCCCTGCCAGCGCCGCCCCAGGTGGCCGATCTTGGGCCACGGGTTCGGGTACAGCACGTAGTGGCGCGCCACCGGCACGGCCTCGGCCTGCAGCAGGCGCCAGGCATCGACCAGGTCGGCCCGCGCCCAGCAGAAGTTGGCGGGCATCGGCGCCTCGCCCCACCAGTCCTTGCCGGCGGCCAGGCGCTTCTCGGACTGGTCGATGCCGATCACGAAGTGGTCCGGGAACGCCGTCGCCAGCCGCAGCGTGCTTTCGCCCACGCCGCAGCCCGCATCCAGGATCAGCGGCGCGCCGCCGGCCTGCTGCCAGCTTTGCAGCGCCGCGCCGAGCTCGCGCCGGCTGGCTTTGCCGATGGGCTTGCGGAACGGCTCGGCCAGGTGGCGCGCGACGCGCGCGGCCAGGTGTTCGTGGACATCGGACTGGGCCGAGACAATGGTGCGGGAATTGGCAAACATGGGCGCCATTCTAACGGCGCCGCCCCGCATCGGCTTGGCAGCCCGCGCCAAAGGCTGCAACCAAGCCACTTTAGCGGCACAATGCGGGACAAACCCGCCTGAGAACCCGGCCGCGTCCGCGCGGACCCGTACGAGGAGCCAGCCAGATGACACCGACCCACGCCCTGCCGCCGCAACGTCCGCCCCGCCGCCCTGCCCGCCGCGCCGTGCTCCATGCCGCCACCGCGCTGGTGCTGGCCAGCGCCGCCTTCACGCTGCTGCCGGCGGGAGCCGCCCACGCCGAAGACCTGCGCATCGGCCTGGCGGCCGACGTGACCTCGATGGACCCGCACTGGAACAATTCCGGCCCCAACAACGCCATCGCGCTGCATGTGTTCGAGTCGCTGGTGTTCATGGACAAGAATGCGCGCTACATCCCCGGCCTGGCGCTGTCGTGGAAGCCGGTCAACGCCATCACCTGGGAGATCAAGCTGCGCCCCAACGTGAAGTGGCACGACGGCTCGCCCTTTACCAGCGAGGACGTCAAGGCCTCGCTGGAGCGCCCGGAGAAGCTGGTCAACAGCCCGGGCTCGTTCACCAGCTACACCAAGCCGATCGCGCGCATCGACACGCCCGACCCGCTGACGGTGCGCCTGACCATGAGCGTGCCCAATTACGCCAACCTGGCCAACGACCTGAACAGCGTGCCGATCATGCCGAAGAAGGTCGCCGCCACGCTGACGCAGGCGGACTTTGATTCGGGCAAAGTCATGATCGGCACCGGCCCGTTCAAGTTCGTGCGCTTTGCGCGCGGGCAGGAAATCGTGATGGAGCGCAACCCCAACTACTGGGGCCCCAAGCCCGAGTGGGACCGCGCCATCTTCCGCATCATCACTGACAACGGCGCGCGTTCGTCCGCGCTGCTGGCTGGCGATGTCGACGTGATCGAGAGCGTACCGTCGGCCGACGTCGCCAAGCTAAAGCAGAACCCGAAGTTCAAGATCGAGCAGCAGGTGTCGTGGCGCACCATCTTCTGGCAAATGGAGCAGTCGCGCGACAACCCGCCCTTTGTCACCGACAAGGCCGGCAAGCCGCTGGGCAAGAACCCGTTCAAGGATGCGCGCGTGCGCGCCGCAATCAGCAAGTCGCTGAACCGCGACGCCATCGTCAGCCGCATCATGGAAGGGCTGGCGGTGCCGGCCTCGTCGATCGTCTCGCCGCAGATCTTCGGGCATCCCGGCACCAAGCCTGAAGCCTATGACCCGGAAGGCGCGAAAAAGCTGCTGGCCGCCGCAGGCTACCCCGATGGCTTCGGCCTGACGCTGCACGCCACCAACAACCGTTACCTGAACGACGCCGCGGTGGCGCAGGCCACCGCCAGCATGCTGACGCGCATCGGCATCCAGACCAAGGTGGAGACGTTGCCGGTGGCGGCCTACTTCACGCGCGCACGCCAGGGCGAGTTCGCCTTCCAGATGCTGGGCTGGGGTTCGGCCGCGGCTGACGTGGCACTGCGCTCGATTACCGGCACGCCCAACCCCAAGACCGGCTATGGCACCTGGAACTGGGGCAAGTACAGCAACCCCCAACTGGACCAGCTGATCGAGAAGTCGCTGACCACCGTCAGCAGCGACAAGGCCCGCGAAGAGAATGCCCGCATCGCGGCCAAATTTGCGCTGGCCGACCACGCGATCATTCCGTCGCACAGCCAGCTGGCGATGTGGGCGATGAAGAAGGGACTGAAGTACGAGGCGCGCACCGACGAGTGGTCGCTGGCGCAGTTCTTCCACAAGGAGTGAGTGCGGCGCTGCCTGCAGCCGCTCTCCCGCGCAGCGGGAGAGCGGCAGTTCCTCAGATCTTCAACTGCTCTTCCTGCCGCACATTCGCCGCGCGCAGTTTCTGCACCCAGTCGCGCGCCGGCAGGCCGGTGGTCTTTTCCACCACCTCGGCACGCCCCTCCAGCGCTTCCCACGACACATCAATATCCGGCCCGTTGAAGGCCATCGCGATGATGTTGCCGTCATGCACTTCCGGGAACACCAGCACGCGGTTGTCAAAGGCATCGCAGATGCGTTCGATATTCTTCGGAAAGCTGTCGTGGTCGCCGAACAGGTTGATGGTCATCACCCCGGGTGCCTTCAGCGTGCGGCGGCAGGCTCGGTAGAACGCGGTGGTGTCCAGCACCGGGCCGCGCGCGGTGGCGTCGTACAGGTCCACCTGCAGCACGTCGATGGCGCTGGCGTGGGTGCCGTCCATGACGTAGTCCCAGGCATCCTGCTCGCGCACGGTCAGGCGCGCATCGTCCTCGCGCAGGCCGAACATGCTGCGCCCGGCGATGATCACCGCGGGGTTCAGCTCCACCGCAGTCACGCGCGCTTGGCTGAACTGGCGGTGGCAGAACTTGGTCAGCGCCGCGGCTCCCAAGCCAAGCTGGACCACGTGGAATTCTTCAACGGAAGGCGACAGGAACAGCAGCCAGGCCATCATCTGCTGCGCGTATTCCAGCTCGATCGCATCGGGCTTGCGCAGGCGCATCGCGCCCTGCACCCACTCGGTGCCGAAGTGCAGGTAGCGCACCCCTTCCATTTCCGAGAAGGTCACCGGCGCGAAGCGCGGCGTCATGCGCTTTTCTTCGCGTGCCGGCGCCTCGCCACGGCTGCGGGTGCCACGTGCCGGACGGCGCGAGGCCACGGCTTCAATCGATTTGCGTTTCAGTAGGGTCATGTTGTCGAGAAAGGCGTTCAGCACCCGTTCCAGCATGGATGGGGACAAACGCGGATTACTTGCCCAGCGCCGACTGTGCGCGCTGCAGCCATTCGCGGTTGTGTTCGCGGGCGTGGCGCGGCCAGTGGCGGGCGTCGTGGACGATATCGGCATAGAGTTGCTGCGCGCGTTCGCGGTCGGCGGCGTCGGGCTGCGCCGCCAGCCAGTCGGCAAAGAGGCAGCGCGGCGCGGCATCGCTGGCGCTGGTCAGCGCCTGCTCGAACGCGGCCCGCGTGCCGGATGCACCGGTGGCCGCCAGCGCGCGCGCAAACAGCAGGGCCGGATCGGGCTGCTGGCGCGACTGCGGATTGGCGGCGAACAGCTTCTCCAGCGTTGCCAGCGCGCCGGCGGCATCGTTGGTGGCGAACTGCGCCTGTGCCAGTCCCTGCAGTAGCGCCGGATCGGTCGCAAACGGTCCGTTGGCCGCTGCCTGGTAGTGCTGCAGGGCTTCCGACGGCTGCCCGGCCGCCAGCAGCGCGGCGCCCAGGCGCATGCGGTGCGCCACCGTCGGGGCGCGGTCAAAGTCTGAGCGGGCCTCGCGCACCGCGCGGTTCGGATCGACCAGTTGCGTGATGGCACGCGTGGCCGCACGCGCGCCGCGCGACTGGCGCAGCGCGGGCAGGTAGATCGCGAAGAAATACACCACGCTGCCCAGCCCCGGGAACAGGAACAGGATCAGCAGCCAGTACATGTTCTGGTGCGTGCGCACCGCGTGCACCGCAAAGAACAGTGCGACGATGATATGGATGCTGATGCCGAAGATACGCATAGGGAATTCACCTTTGAATCAATGGCCGGCACGCCGGCCGCCGGCATTGTGACAGAAAGGCAGGGCGCCGGGTTTCAGCCGCCCGCCGCAATGCCGGCGCCGGCCGACTGCAGCCCCGCCACCGCCTGCGGCGTCAGCACGGCCTCGCCATTGACCGCACGCGCCACCAGCGCATCGGCCGCCTCGATGGCAATGCCCTGTGCGCTGTACCAGGCATCGTCGTAATAGGTGTTGCCGTAGCGCTCGCCGCTGTCGCACAGCAGGCTGACGATGGCGCCGCCCTCACCCGCCGCGTGCATCTGCTGGGCCAGGTACAGCACGCCGACGAAATTGGTGCCGGTGGACCCGCCCACGCGGCGCCCGAAGCGCCCGGCCAGGTAGCGCATGGCCGCGAACGAGAGCGCATCCGGCACCTTCAGCATGGCGTCGATGCAGGTCGGGATAAACGAATGCTCCACGCGCGGCCGGCCGATGCCTTCGATGCGCGAGCCCTCCGCCAGGGACAGCTCCGGCTGCGGCTTGCCCTCCAGGCAGCTGCGGAAGTAGTCGAAGAACACCGAGTTCTCCGGGTCCGCGCACAACACGCGGGTCTGGTGGCGGCGATAGGCCACATAGCGCCCCAGCGTGGCGATGGTGCCGCCGGTGCCGCCGCTCGATACCAGCCAGGCCGGCACCGCATGCTCTTCCTGCGCCATCTGCTTGAAGATCGACTCGGCGATATTGTTGTTGGCGCGCCAGTCGGTGGCGCGCTCGGCGTAGGTGAACTGGTCCATGAAATGCCCGCCCGTCTCCTGCGCGATGTGGCGCGAGGCGGCGTAGATCTCGGACGGGCTGTCCACTAGGTGGCAGTGCCCGCCGTAGAACTCGATCGCCTCGATCTTGGCGCGCGAGGTGCCCGCCGGGATCACCGCCACGAACGGCAGCCCGAGCAGCCGCGCAAAGTAAGCCTCGGAGATTGCCGTCGAGCCGCTGGATGCCTCCACCACCGTGCTGCCCTCATGCAGCCAGCCGTTGCACAGCGCGTACAGGAACAGCGACCGCGCCAGCCGGTGCTTGAGGCTGCCGGTCGGATGACTGGACTCGTCCTTGAAATAGACGCGGATGTCAGGGTAGCCCGGCAGTTCCAGCGGGATCAGGTGGGTGTCGGCGGAACGGTTGAAATCCGCATCGATCTTGCGGATGGCCTCATGGGTCCAGTCGGAAAGTGGCATGGCAGTGTTCCGGGCAGGCCGGGCATCGGGACAGACCGTCAGGATGCCAGAAGCGCACGCCACAAATCCAGTTTCCGGGATGGGCAGGCGGCCTGGCACAACCCGCAAAGGGCGGTTTCTCCACAACCGCGGGACCAGGCATGGCATTTCCTGTCCGGATGCAGCCACCGGCGCGGGTGCTGGGATATGATAATAGGACTAACATCATATGTGACTGCAACAGATGTCCCCGATGTCCGCGATACCCGGGAGCACCCGCCACCTTGCCCGCCCCAGCCAGCCGACCGGTCCCGCTCCCCGGGTCCTGCATTGCGCAAGGCTGCCGTGATCGAGGCCACCCTCAACATCGCCGCCGGCAAGGGTTTCCAGGGGCGTGGCTCGGCGCGCGTGAGCCTGGTGGCCGGCCGCTATGCCAACCGCATCGTGCTGGTCACGGACTCCGGCTCGGCCGATGCGCATGACGTGATGGCCGTCATGCGCCTGCGCACGCCGCCAGGCACCGTGCTGCGCATCCAGGCCGACGACCCGGACGAAGTCGCCGCGGTCTGGGCCATCGCACGAATATTCGGACCAGGGAACGGCCAGCCATGAGCGAACGCA
Organism: Cupriavidus sp. GW823-FHT06D04; assembly: GCF_058795055.1. Taxonomy (NCBI): domain Bacteria; kingdom Pseudomonadati; phylum Pseudomonadota; class Betaproteobacteria; order Burkholderiales; family Burkholderiaceae; genus Cupriavidus; species Cupriavidus sp. GW823-FHT06D04. The sequence goes on from NZ_JBXAHL010000001.1 coordinate 33,534, forward strand.
AACCGGACGCCGGCACTGGCATCGCCGCGGATAGCGGCCGCACGTCCTTTGACTCCTATATGCGGTTCCTGGCCGAAGCCCCGCGTGACGGCACGCCCGTGGTGCTGGAGACCGAGACCGCCCTGTCGCTGCACTTCGACGTGCTGGCCACGCAGAGCTTCATGTCGCGGCGCGATCCCGACCGGCTGGTGCTGGGCTATACGCGCACCATGATGGGATTCCTGCTGCTGCATCCGTCGCCGGCACGGATTTCGGTGATCGGGCTCGGCGGAGGCTCGCTGGTCAAGTATTGCTACCGGCACCTGCCTGCCACGCGGGTGGTTGCTGTCGAGATCGACCCAGCGGTGATCGCACTGCGCGAGCGCTTCCGCATTCCGCCCGACGATGTCCGCCTGCAGGTGGTCTGCGCCGATGGCGCCGAGTACGTCAGGGGCCGGGAAGCGCGCCCCGAGGTCATCCTCGTCGACGGCTTCCTGGCTGACGGCATGCCGCTGCAGCTTGGCTCTGCCGGCTTCTACGCGGCCTGCCACGCGAGGCTGGCCGACGACGGCGTGCTGGTCGCCAACTTCCTGGCAAGCGACCGTGGCATGCCGCACTACCTGGACGCGGTGCGCGCCGTGTTCGGGGTCTCGATGTCGGTCGCGCGCGCCGAGGACAGCTGCAACTACACGTTGTTTGCCTGGAAAGGCCAGCCCCGGCTGCCGTCGCTGCAGACGCTCCTGGCACGCGCACGGGTGCTGGAAGCCGTGCATGCGCTGAAGCTGACACCGACTGCCCGCCGCATGAAGCGCGGCGAGGCAGTTGCCGCCGACCCCGACGCCTGGCACGCCCTTGCCCGGCCGCCCCGGCACGCCCTGTAGCGGCAACGCAGGTCCTCCGCCTCCCTTTCCAATCCGCCAGACGCCGCCCCATCGCCATGCCGATCCTGTACCTGCGCAAACTGACTGGGAAGCGGCGCAGCCCCCACGCCAACCGGCACCTGGCCGGCTACCCTGCTTTGTCGCAGGCGCCATCAATGCCGGCGGCTTCCTGGCCGTGCAGCAATACACCTCGCATATGTCCGGCGTGGTCTCAGCCATGGCCGACAACCTGGCGCTGGGCAGCTTCGCGCTGGTGCTGGACGGGGTCGGGGCGCTGCTGTCGTTTCTCGGCGGCGCTGCGTGCTCGGCGGTGCTGGTCAACTGGGGGCGGCGCGAGCGGCTGCACAGTGAATACGCGCTGCCGCTGGCGCTGGAAGCGGGGCTGCTGCTGTGCTTAGGCCTGATCGGCGGCAACCCTGGGGCAGCACCAGTGGCTGTTCGTGCCAGCCACGGTGATGCTGCTGTGCTTCATCATGGGGCTGCAGAATGCCATGATCACCAAGCCCTCGAACGCCGAGATCCGCACCACCCACCTCACTGGCATGGTTACCGATATCGGCATCGAGCTGGGTAAGCTGTGCTACTGGAACGCAGCCGCGCCGGCACGCACGCCATCAAGCACACAAGCGCGCCCCCTGCCCCGCGTGCTCGCCGACCGGTGCAGCGCCTGCTGGTGGTGCTGGTCACGCTGTTCTTTGCCGGCGGCGTCGCCGGCGCGCTGGGGTTCAAGCACCTGGGTTTCAGCGCCACGCTGCCGCTGGCCGTGCTGCTGGCGCTGATCGCAGTGCCGCTGACCGACGACCTGCGCAGCCGCTGGCGCACAGGCTCACTGCCGCGCCTGGCGGCGCGGACGCGGCAACGCGTGCAGGCGGGCGCGCTACACCGGCGGCGCTAGGCGCCGTCTAGCGGTACACCAGCACCGGAATCTTGCTGTGCGTCAGCACCTTCAGGGTTTCGCTGCCGATCAGCATGCCCTGGACCCCGCGCCGCCCGTGCGAAGCCATCACGATCAGGTCGCAGCCCATCTCCTCGGCCGTCTTGATGATGGCCTCGTAGGGATGGTCGTTGACGACGTATGCCGTTTCACAGGGCACGCCTGCGGCGCCGGCTTCGTCGGCCAGTCCGCGCAGGTAGCGGGTTGCTTCTTCCCAGGCTTGCTTCACGTAGGTTTCGCGCGTGCCCTCCAGCATCTCGACCTGGTAGGTCAGCACGTGGTAGTTCGGACAGACCCGCACCGCGGTGGTACGCGCCCCCATTTCCCGCGCCAGGATCAGGGCCTTGCGGAATGCCGATTCAGACAGGTCGGAGCCATCGACCGCCAGCAGGAGATGCTTGAACATGATTGCCTCCTTGCCTGCATAGTTGCCGGCTAAGGCGCTCACTTCCGATGCGTCGTCGCCATGCGTCCGAAAGTGCGAGCCCCGCAAGGCGCACAGGGAGCGACCGATACCTCCGGTTTCGAATGATTCGTCGCTCGACTCCAGTATAGGTGCGCCATGGCCCACGGCAATCCGGCATGCGTCACATGCGCACGGGTGGATTCAATACCAGCGATTTGCGAAGCCGTTGGCTGGCTGCGGGCCGCGTCAGGCCCGACCAGGGTCGCGCCGGATCGTTGCGCAATCCTCCGTCAGCCATGCGGCGACAGCCTCGACCACCGCTTGCGGCGCTTCCATGGTGATCATGTGCCCCGCATCCTCGATCACTTCAAGCCGCGCCGCCGGGATCCGCTCGCGCATGTCCACGTGGCTGTCCAGCGGGTTCCAGTGATCCTGGCGGCCGTCGGGCAGGTAATGGCCGGCAGCAGCGCCGATGCGTCCGGACGCCCGAGCAACGCCCGCACCTGCGCACGCGCGTGGGTCCGGTGGACTTCAGCACCGCGTCCGTGGATGCCTCGCTGGAGTTCGGCGACGGCCAGCGGCCGGGCCTGCATAACGATTTCGTGGTGCCGCTGCGGTTGTCGCCCTATGCGGCGCCGTCATGGGTGGCCGCGCATGGCCAGGCGATCGACGCCGGCACGCCGCGGTCGGCGCTGATCCAGCACCTGACGCTGTCCGACGCATGGGAAGGCTGGTTCGCACGGCAAGGCATCAAAGCCAGCCCCGGGCCACGAAGGGCCGCGCTACGAGGTGATGTCGATGGCGTTGAACGCCACCGTGGCGGGGATGGGCGTGGCGCTGCTGCCCTCCTACATGACCGGGGACCTGCTGGCGGTCGGCAAGCTGGAGCGCCTTTCCGACACAGCCTGGCAACATCCGAAGGGCCTGGTGTATCCGCCGGCGTCGGCACAGATGCGGGCGCTGAAGGTGTTTCGCGACTGGCTGTTGCAGCAGCACGAGGCAGGTGCCGCCGAAGGAAGCCTGAAGGCCTAATGCCGGTCGGCATACGCGCGAGTCTCGCGCCGGGCTAAGCGGATTTCCTGATGTGTGTGGCTGCGCTGACTGAGCTAGCATCCTATGCACCATCCCTCTTCATGCCCCGCCATGCGTGACTTCAAGCGGTTGCTATCGTGCCTGCTGGCTGCATTGTGTGCTGCTTGTGCACAGACGATGCCTCAGCCCTCCGGTCCGCTCGCATTCAACGCGGCGACGGTAGGAAGCCCGGGAAGCCGCGCCACGGCAGAACTGTACCGGCCCGAGGGCGCCGGCCCGTTTCCCGCGGTCGTCGCGCTGCACGGCTGCGATGGCGTCAGCCCGCACTACCGGACCTGGGCACGCCGGCTGGCCTCGTGGGGCTATGTGGTACTGCTGGTGGACAGCTTTGGCCCGCGCAACCTCAGGACGGTATGCAACCATGGCCGGGACGTCCCCCCCGAGCTGCGCGCGCAAGATGCACTGGGCGCCGCCGCTTACCTGCGCGCGCGGCTGGACGTGGTGGGGAGCCGCATCGGCGTCATTGGCTTCTCGCACGGTGGCTGGACTGTGCTCAAGAGCGTGCTCGCCAGCGATGCCGGAGTCGAGGTCACCCACCCCTTCGCCGCCGCCGTGGCGTTCTACCCAGGCTGCGAGATGCCCCGCTCCGTCCTGCTCACCGACACACTAATCCTGATCGGCGACGCCGACGACTGGACGCCCGCCGCGCGCTGCGAACGCTGGCGCGATATCGTTATGAAGCACGACCATACGGTCGAGATGATCGTGTACCGCGGCGCCGTACATGGCTTTGACACGAGCCGTCCGCCCCATGCCTTCGCCGGGCACATCGTCGGTCAGGATCCCGCTGCCGCCGAAGATGCCATCGCGCGGACGCAAACCTTTTTCCGGCAGCGCCTGATGGCGCCGTAGACAGTTGCTCCGGGCGCAACCAGCGTGAGCTATGGCATAGATATTGCGTAGAGGACACACAGGCCAACGGCGGCCTTGAAACAGATTGGCAAGCCGCGATGACATGCTCCGAAAAGGAGCATCCCGGGCAACGACGCCCCGAAGCGAATGGACCACGAACCGGACAACCGGTTCGCAGGCATCGCGCTTCGGGGCGCTTTGGCTTTGCCGGTCAGCGCGGTGCGCGTCTGCGTCGACACTACCTGCAAGGCATGGCATGAACGCTCTCTCTACTCAGTCACCCGAGACCGAGATGTCCGCCGAAACCATCGGCGCATCGGTCAACCTTTCCGGAAGGCAGCGCATGCTGTCGCAACGGATCGTCCTCCAGATGCTGCTCGCTTCGCGGGGGGACACTGCCGCGCTCGATATCGCACGCAAGCGCCCGTCAATGTTCGAGCCGGGGCCAACCAGAGTTTGATGCGGAGACGCCCTTGAAACGTTACCTCTGTTCCTTCTGCCTGATTGTCTGCAGCGTCCTGTCCCTGGCCGGGACCGCTTCCGCCGAAACGCTGACGATCAACGCGGCGATCAACAAGGCGGGCCGCCAGCGCATGCTGTCTCAGCGCATGGCCAAGGCTTACTGCCAGGCAGGCCTCGGCGTTGAAGTCGAACGTTCAAAGAAGATTCTCGAACAGTCCGCAGCGCTCTTCGACAAGCAACTCATGGAGCTGAAGGCGTTCGCGCCCACGCCTGATATCAAGGACACCTACGCCAGGCTCGAGCAGACATGGATTCCCTATAGACAGTTGCTGTCCGGCGGCGATCCGAATCCCGATAGCGCGAAAACCATCGCAAGAATGAGCGAGGACGTGCTGAAGCTTGCGCAACAGGGAACCCTCCTGCTCGAGAAACATTCTGGCACCGCGACGGGCAAGCTGATCAACGTTGCCGGCCGCCAGCGGATGCTCTCGCAGAGAATCGCCAAGATCAGCATGTTCCGCGCCTGGGGAATTACCTCCCCCCAGATGGCGCAGGATCTGGACACGGCTACCAGGGAATTCGCAGCCGCGCAGGAGCTCCTCACCTCGGCGCCGCAAAACACCGAGGCAATCCGTCGCGAACTGCTGCTTGCCGGCTCTCAGTGGCTGTTCTTTGAAGAGGCACTCAACCAGACCGGGGTCAGTCGCGCGGAACAGTTGAGAAACATCGCCACGACCAGCGAGCGTATTCTTCAGGTGATGGATGACGTCACCGGCATGTATGAAGGGATGCCCAGGTAACGTGGGTGCGTGAACGAGCTATGCCAGATGCTGCTTTACAGACAGCCACGCCTGCAATGCCTGCCAGGCGCGCAGCTTTTCCGGGTAGGACAAGGTATGAGCGGGACTACTGGATGGAAGCTTGATGGTCCGGTGATGGTCGTCATGCTGCCCGAGTACCTTCAAACCGATACGCGCAGCAGTGCCGCCATTGAAGGCGATGACAGCCAGCCTGGGTAGTGATTCGATCAGGCTCGCCAGGTCGTTGCCGGCGTGATCCCGGATGTTGCTGTCCAGGCTGCCCTCACGCTTCGCTTGCGCCACCACGTCCCACAGACCGACGTGATGCGCCAGAAGCGTTTGCAGCCGCGCGGCATAGTCCATGTGGACCAGGTCTTCACCCAGAACATCGCCGGTCAGGCGCCAGAACTGATTCTGCCGATGCGCGTAATACTGGCTTTGCGCCAGTGACGCCTCGCCCGGCAGGCTGCCAAGAATGAGGATGCGCGTGCCGGCGTCAACGACAGGCGGGAAGCACCGCTTCAGCGTCATCGGTCACGCGCTCCGTTACAACACATTGAGATGGGAATCCCCCGCCGCCTACGCGGCGAGGGCAGCCGGGGCGTCAGGCCAGCAGCTTGTTGACGCGCTGCACATATGCAGCCGGATCGTCCAGCATGCCGCCTTCGGCCAGCAGCGCCTGGTCGAACAGCACCTGCACGCGGTCGCTGAAGGCATCGCCCTCGGGGAGATCGCGCAGTTTCTGCACCAGCGCGTGTTCCGGGTTCAGTTCCAGGATCGGCTGGGCGTCCGGCGCCTTCTGGCCGGCCTGCTTGAGCAGGCGCTGCAGATAGCCGCTCATGTCGCCTTCGTCAGAGACCAGGCACGAGGCCGACGCGGTCAGGCGCAGCGTCACGCGCACGTCCTTGGCCTTGCCGTCGAGCACGCCCTTGGCGCGTTCGACCACGTCCTTCCAGTCGGCCTCGGCCTTTTCCTGCTCGGCCTTCTCGGCTTCGTCGGCGAGCTTGCCCAGGTCCAGGTCGCCGCGCGCGACCGACACCAGTTCCTTGCCGTCGAACTCGCGCAGGAACGACAGCATCCATTCGTCGACGCGGTCGGTCAGCAGCACCACTTCGATCCCCTTCTTGCGGAACACTTCCAGGTGCGGGCTGTTCTTCGCGGCGGACCAGGTATCGGCCGTGACGTAGTAGATCTTGTCCTGGCCTTCCTTCATGCGGCCGACGTAGGCGGCCAGCGCCACATTCTGCTCGGCGGTGTCGTTGTGCGTGGAGGCAAAGCGCAGCAGCTTCGCCACGCGCTCCAGGTTGGCCTGGTCTTCGCCGATGCCCTCCTTGAGCGCCTGGCCGAACTGCTGCCAGAAGGTGGTGTACTTGGCGCGCTCGGCTTCTTCTTCACTGTCGGCCAGCGTTTCCAGCATCGACAGCACGCGCTTGGTGCAGCCCTCGCGGATGGCCTTGACGTCGCGGCTTTCCTGCAGCAGTTCGCGCGATACGTTCAGCGGCAGGTCGGCGGAATCGACCACGCCCTTGACCCAGCGCAGGTAGCCCGGCAGCAGCTGGTCGGCGTCGTCCATGATGAAGACGCGCTTGACGTACAGCTTCAGGCCGGCCTTGTGGTTGCGGTCCCACAGGTCGAACGGGGCGCGCGCCGGGATATACAGCAGCTGGGTGTATTCGCTGCGGCCTTCCACGCGGTTGTGGGTCCAGGCCAGCGGCGCCTCGTTGTCGTGCGCGATGTGCTGGTAGAAGGCGGTGTACTGCTCGTCGGTGATGTCGGACTTGGCACGCGTCCACAACGCGCTCGCCTGGTTCACGCTTTCCCACTCGGCGGTGCGCTGGTAGGTGCTGGATTCTGCGTCCCACACCTCCTTGGGCATGCGGATCGGCAGCGAGATATGGTCCGAATACTTCTGGATGATGCCCTTCAGGCGCCAGGCCGAGAGGAAGTCGTCCTCGCCCTCGCGCAGGTGCAGCGTGATGGTGGTGCCGCGCTCGGTGCGGGCTATGGCATCGATGGTGAACTCGCCGTCGCCGGTGCTTTCCCAGCGCACTGCGTCTTCGGCGCCCAAGCCGGCGCGGCGCGTTTCCACCGTGACCTTGTCAGCGACGATAAAGGCCGAGTAGAAGCCCACGCCGAACTGGCCGATCAGCGCGGCGTCTTTCTGCTGGTCGCCGGACAATTGCTGGAAGAATTCCTTGGTGCCCGAGCGGGCGATGGTGCCGAGGTTGCGGATGGCCTCGTCGCGGCTCATGCCGATGCCGTTGTCGGTGATCGTCAGCGTGCGCGCCTTGGCGTCGGCCTCGATGCGGATCGCCAGGTCGGCGTCGTTCTCCAGCAGGGACGGGTTCGCGATCGCCTCGAAGCGCAGCTTGTCGGTGGCGTCCGAAGCATTCGAGACCAGCTCGCGCAGGAAAATTTCCTTGTTGCTGTACAGCGAGTGGATCATCAGGTGCAGCAGTTGCTTCACTTCCGCCTGGAAGCTCATCGTCTCGTGCGGTGCGGTCATGGTTCTCCTCTTGGAAACAGGCGAATCTTGAAAGTGGGTGTGACCACGGTCATGTGGCCGGTGCCGCCAGACATAGGGCCGCCCGGGCCATTTTTCAAGGCCCGGGTGCTGCCGGGATGTGACTTACAGGCGTTCGAGCTGGCGCGCCAGGAAGGCCAGCATGTCCGGGTGGCCGCTGCTGGCAACGTTGAAGCGCATCCAGCCCGACGGCATCTGCGACGGCGAGAACAGGCTGCCCGGAGCGAACAGGTAGCCTTCTTCATGCCCCGCGGTGGCGATCGCGTTGGTGTCGCGGCCGGTATCGGCCCACAGGTACATGCCGGCGTGCTGGCCGGGAAAGAGACGCAGGCCCAGCCGCTCCAGCTCGCGCCGGGTCTCGTTGCGGGCGCGGTCCAGCCGGGTGCGCACGCGCTCCACATGCTTGCGGTAGTGGCCCTCCGTCAGCACCTTGTACAGCACGCGCTCGTTGATCTCAGGCGTGGCCAGCCCCGCCAGCAGCTTGCTGTCGGTCAGCGCCGACGCCATCTCCGGGTGCGCGGCGATAAAGCCCACGCGCAGGTTGGCCGCCAGGGTCTTGGAAAAGCTGCCCAGGTAGATCACCCGGCGCAGTTGGTCCAGGCTGGCCAGCCGGGTGGCGGCGTGGCCGGGCGGGCACAGGTCACAGTAGATGTCGTCCTCGACGATCAGGAAGTCGTACTGCTCGGCCAGGCGCAGCAGCTGGAAGACCTTGGCCGCCGACAGCGAGGTGCCGGTGGGATTGTGCAGCACCGAGTTGATCACGAACAGCTTGGGCCGCCGTGCCTGCACGATGCGCTCCAGCGCCTCCAGGTCCGGCCCCTCGGCGGTGTAGGGCACGCCGATCACCTGGGCGCCCTGCGCGGCAAAGCGGCCGAACATCACGAACCAGGCCGGGTCGCCCACCAGCACCGTGTCGCCGGGCTGCAGGTAGAGCCGCGCAATCAGGTCCAGGGCCTGGGTGATGCCCGAAGTCAGCACGATCTGCTCGGCGCTGGCACCGATCTCCAGTTCTTCCAGCCGGGTGCGCAGCTGCTGGCGCAGCGGCAGGAAGCCCTGCGGCGTGCCGCTGGCCAGGAAATGGTTGCCGGGCTGGCGGCCCAGCCCGCGCAGCGCGCTGGCAATCAGTTCGCCGTCGAGCCAGTCATTGGGCAGGAAGCCCAGCCCGGGCGCTTTGTGCGCCTCGGCGGTATGGAACATGCTGCGCAGCAGCCAGGTCACGTCGATATTGCGCGCCACCGCCACGCCGCCGGACACCGGCGCCGCGGGCGCGGCCGGGGCGCGCTCGCGCACGTAGAAGCCGGAGCCGCGGCGCGATTCCAGGTAGCCCAGCGCCACCAGCCGCTCATAGGCCTCGACCACGGTAAAGCGCGAGATGCCCTTCTCCTGCGCCAGCTGCCGGATCGACGGCATGCGCATGCCGGCGCGGAACACGCGCTCGTCGATGCGCATGCGGGCCCATTCGGTCAGCTGCTCGACCAGCGTCATCTGCGCCGAAGGGATCGGATCCGGGAAGCGCTCGGTGGGCGGCACCACCAGCCGCAGCGCGCGGCCGGAGGCATGCCCCGATGTGCTTTTGGCGTCGCCTCCACTATCCTTCTGACGGGCGACGGTGGCAGTCTCGCTGCCCGCGTCGCCATCCCTGCCGTTGGCATCCATGTGCTGCTCCTGCAACTGTACTGAATACGATCCGCTCAACTGTACCGGTACTGTACCGACTACCTTGTCTACCATCAAGCCACGATGAAGCTCGCCCTCGATCACCTCGTCATCGCCGCGCCCGACCTGGCCGCCGGCACGGACTACATTGCCGGCCTGCTGGGCATTGCGCCCCAGGGCGGCGGTGCGCACGCGGCCATGGCCACGCACAACCGCGTGCTGGGCATGTTCGGCGGCGTCTACCTAGAAGTGATCGCGGTCGATCCGGCCGCCGCCGCGCCGGCACGCCCGCGCTGGTTCGGCCTGGACACCGAGGCCGTGCAGCAGCGCCTGCGCGACGGCCCGTTCCTGCTGCACTGGGCCGCGCGCGCGGAACGCCCCGCCGACCTTGGCCGGTGGCAGGCGCAGTACCCGGAGCGCATCGCCCCGGTCATCCCGATGACCCGCGGCGGCCTGCACTGGCGCATCACCGTGCCCGAGGACGGCAGCCTGCCCGCCTGGCCGGGCGAGGCCGACAGCGCTGGCGACGGCCTGCTGCCCAGCCTGATCCAGTGGGACGTGGCCAGCTACCCCGGCGTCAGCCTGCCGCGGCAGGACCTGGCGCTGCGCAGGCTGTCCGGGCGCCACCCGCGCGCCGAGCTGCTGCGCCAGGGACTGGCCTGGCTGGGCGCCGACCACCTCATCGCCATCGAGCAGGCCGACGGCCCGCCTGAACTGATTGCCGAAATCGAAACCGCGCAGGGCATCCGCATCCTGCGCTAGCCACACCCAGAACAAGCCCACCAGGAGACCCCCGATGTCCGCCACCCGCAAGCGCTTCGACGAAGCCCCCTACCTCGACCACTGCACCGCCACCGTGGTGGCGGCCGGCGCCGAAGGGATCGAACTCGACGAAACCGTGTGCTACGCGCGCAGCGGCGGCCAGGCCGGCGACACCGCCACGCTGGCGCTGGCCGACGGGCGCTCGGTGGCCATCGTCGACACTGTCTACGCCGACGACCGCAGCCGCATCCTGCATGTGCCCGCACCGGATGCGCCGCTGCCGCGCGTGGGCGAGCGCGTCACCGTGACCATCGACTGGGCGCGCCGCCACAAGCTGATGCGGCTGCATACCTGCCTGCACCTGCTGGGCTCGCTGATCCCGGCGCCGGTGACCGGCTGCGGCATCTCGCCGGAGTCGGCGCGCGTCGACTTTGACCTGCCGGAGTCGACCCTGGACAAGGCCGACCTGACCGAGCGCCTGAACGCGCTGATCCACGCCAACACCGCGGTGCGCACCACGCTGATCACGCCGCAGGAACTGGCCGCCCAGCCAGAGCTGGTGCGCACCATCGGCGCCGCGCCGCCGGTGGGCACGGCCAGCATCCGCATCATCGAGATCCCCGGCGTGGACCGCCAGCCCTGCGGCGGCACGCACGTGGCCAACACCAGCGAGATCGGCGCGGTGGTGGTGACCAAGATTGAGAAGAAAAGCCGCACCAACCGGCGCGTGGTGGTCGCGTTCGCGTGATGGCGTCCGGCTTGCTCACCGGCCTGACGGCCGCGCAGTTCCTGGCCCTGCTGACCCTACTGACGGTGGGCCTGTTCACGCCCGGGCCCAACACCGCCATCGCCGCGGTCACTGGCGCCAACTTCGGGCTGCGCGCCACGCTGCCGCACTGCGTGGGCGTGGCCTTCGGCTTTGCCAGCATCCTGGCGCTGTGCGCGCTGGGCGTGGGCGCGCTGGTCCTGGGCCAGCCCGCGCTGGCCGCCAGCGTGCACCTGGCCGGCGTGACCTACCTGCTGTGGCTGGCGTGGAAGATCGCGCGCAGCACGGTGCTGGCGCAGAAGCAGGTGCTGCGCCCGCTGAGCGTGTGGCAGTCGGCGGTGCTGCAGTACGCCAACATCAAGGCGTGGATGCTGGCGCTGGCGGTCGCGGCCTCTTACATGACGGGCGCGCCCTCGCCGGTGCAGCGCGTGCTGCTGGTGTGCGGCGTGTTCGCCGTGCTGGGCTTTGTCAGCAACGGCGTGTACGGCGTGCTGGGCGCATCGCTGCGGCAATGGCTGCAGCAAGGCCAGCGCGTGCGCTGGTTCAACCGCGCCATGGGCGCGGCGCTGGCGCTGACCGCGCTGTGGATTGCGGTCAGTGCCAGCCCGGGCGTGCAGTGACCCCCGGCGATCCGATTCCGAGCCAATGACAACCAAGACCCCGACCATGCCCGCCAGCCGCCCCGCTTCACCGCCACTGACGTCTGCCCCACCGGCCTCCGGCGGCATGCTGCTCGGCTTTGTCGGTGTGGCGATCTTCAGCCAGACGCTGCCGTTCACGCGCATGGCGGTGGCCGAACTGGACCCGATCTTTGTCGCACTGGCGCGCGCCGTCCTGGCCGCGCTGCTGGCGCTGGCGCTGCTGGCCTGGCGCGGCGCGCTGTCCGCCAGCCGCCGCCCGCGCGGCGGCCAGTGGCCGCGGCTGGCCGTGACCGCGCTGGGCGTGGTGGCGGGTTTCCCGCTGTTTTCTTCGCTGGCGATGCGCGAGGTGCCGGCCAGCCACGGCGCCATCGTGACCGGCCTGCTGCCGCTGGCGACCGCGGTATTCGCCGCCTGGTTCGGGCGTGAGCGGCCGTCGCCGGCGTTCTGGCTGTCGGCATTGGCCGGCAGCGCGCTGGTGGTGGGCTTTGCCGTCTGGCAGGGCGCCGGCGGCCTGCAGCATGCGGACTGGTACCTGTTCGCCGCCGTGGTGCTGGGCGCGCTGGGCTATGCCGAGGGCGGCAAGCTGTCGCGCGAACTGGGCGGGCTGGAAACCATCAGCTGGGCGCTGGCGGTGTCGCTGCCGGTGCTGGTGCCGGTGGTGGCCTGGCTGACCCTGCGCGACCTGCCGGCGATTGCCGCGGCGTCGCCGCGCGCCTGGGGCGGCATGGCCTATGTGTCGGTGTTCTCGATGTTTGTCGGCTTCCTTTTCTGGTACGCCGGTCTCGCAAAAGGCGGCGTGGCGCGCGTCGGCCAGATACAATTGCTGCAGCCGTTCCTGACGCTGGCGGGAGGCGCGCTGATCCTGGCCGAGCCGCTTGACGCCCCCACCATCGCCTTCGCGGTGGCGGTGATCGCCGTCGTGGCCCTTGGCCGCCGCGCCGCCGTGCAGCAAAGCGCACCTGCCGCGGAAACACCACCGATCCTCCCTGGACGCATTCACTGACTGGAGCCTACATGTCCCAAACCTCGGTCTACGACACCCTTGCCCGCCTCGGCATCGAACTGCCGGCCGTCAACGCCCCCGCCGCCGCCTATGTGATGGCCGCGCAAACCGGCAACACCGTGTTCCTGTCCGGCCATATCGCCCGCAAGGACGGCAAGGTATGGACCGGCAAGCTGGGCAAGGACATCGATACCGAGTCCGGCAAGGCCGCCGCGCGCGCGATCGCCATCGACCTGCTGGCCACGCTGCACGCGCATGTGGGCGACCTGAACCGCGTCACCCGCATCGTCAAGCTGATGAGCCTGGTCAACTCGACCCCCGAATTCACCGAGCAGCACCTGGTCACCAACGGCGCCTCCGAGCTGCTGGCCGAAGTGTTCGGCGACAAGGGCAAGCATGCGCGCAGCGCCTTCGGCGTGGCGCAGGTCCCGCTGGGCGCCTGCGTCGAGATCGAGATGATCGCCGAAGTCAAGGCGGCCTGAGGCCCGCATGCGCATCGACAACCTGCCCTTCGGCACCACCGACTGGTCGGCCATCGCGCCGACCCGCCACCCCGGCGAGCAGGGCGAGGCCACCTGGCGCACGCGCCAGTTCGGCGACATCCGCGTGCGCATGGTCGAATACTCGCCCGGCTACCTGGCCGACCACTGGTGCAGCAAGGGCCATATCCTGTTCGTGCTGGACGGCGAGCTCCATACCGAGCTGGAAGACGGCCGGCAGTTCGTGCTCGGCGCGGGAACCAGCTACCAGGTAGCCGACCAGGCGGAAGCGCACCGTTCGTCCTCGCCGAAGGGCGCACGACTATTTATCGTTGACTGAGCGGCAGGCTTGCCGCTCAGCCCAGAATCCCCCCAGACCACAAGAGACACATCATGAAATGGGCCATCTCCCGCCGGGCACAGCAACTGACCAGCTCGGCCATCCGCGAAATCCTGAAGGTCACCGAGCGTCCGGAAGTCATTTCGTTCGCCGGCGGCCTGCCGTCGCCGGCCTCGTTCCCGGTAGCGGCCATGGAGGCAGCGACGGCCCGCGTATTCGCCGACAACCCGCAGGCGGCGCTGCAATACGCCGCGACCGAAGGCTACCTGCCGCTGCGCGAGTTCGTCGCCAGGCGCCATGGCGCGCCGGTCGAGCGCGTGCTGATCACCACCGGCTCGCAGCAGGCACTGGACCTGATCGCCAAGGTGATGATCGACCCGGGCAGCAAGGTGCTGGTGGAAACCCCCAGCTACCTCGGCGCACTGCAGGCGTTCTCGCTGTTCGAACCTGAGTTCGTCTCGATCCCGAGCGACGACAAGGGCCTCCTGCCCGAGGCGCTGACGCCCGAGCTGACCGCCGGCGCGCGCTTCCTGTACGCCCTGCCCAACTTCCAGAACCCGACCGGGCGCCGCCTGCCGCTGGAGCGCCGCGAGGCGCTGGTGGCCCGCGCAAAGGAACAGGGCGTGCTGCTGGTCGAGGACGATCCCTACGGCGCGCTCAGCTACACCGGCGACCAGCTGCCCAGCCTGCTGTCGATGAACCCGGACGGCGTGATCTACATGGGCTCGTTCTCGAAGATCCTGGCCCCCGGCATGCGCCTGGGCTACGTGATCGCCCCGCCCGAGCTGCACTTCAAGCTGTGCCAGGCCAAGCAGGCGTCTGACCTGCACACGCCGACCTTCACCCAGCGCGTGGCCTACGAGACCATCCGCGACGGCCTGCTCGACACGCATATCCCGACCATCCGCGAGCTCTACGGCAAGCAGTGCCAGTACATGCTGGACGCGCTCAAGCGCCATATGCCCGAGGGCGTGACCTGGAACGCGCCCGAAGGCGGCATGTTCATCTGGATGGAGCTGCCCGAGGGCCTGGACAGCATGGTGATCCTGGAAGAAGCCGTGAAGCGCAACGTGGCCTATGTGCCGGGCGCGCCGTTCTACGCCAGCAACCCGAAGCGCAACGCGCTGCGCCTGGCCTTTGTCACGGTGTCGGCCGAGCGCATCGAGCAGGGCGTGGCGATCCTTGGTGAGCTGTTCCGCGAAGCCATCGCCGCGGCCGCCGCCAAGCAACCGCGCGCGGCCTGAAGCCCGGGCGCGCATCACCACAGGAGCCGACATGTTGCGTATCTGGGGCCGACTCTCCTCCATCAACGTGCAGAAAGTGGTCTGGTGCGCGCGCGAGCTGCACCTGGACCATGAGCGCGTGGATATCGGCGTGACCAAGGGCGACCTCGACACCGAAGCCTATGTGCGCCTGAACCCGAACCGCCAGATCCCCGTGATCGAGGATTTCCGCGGCACCGATGTCGGCGGCGAGCCCTTCGTGCTGTGGGAATCCAATGCGATCGTGCGGTACCTGTGCGCGCGCTACGGCGAAGGCACACTGTGGCCCGAGGACGTCAAGGCACGCGCCTCGGCCGACCGCTGGATGGACTGGCAGACCACCGCCTTCAGCCCGGCCATGGTGACGGCGTTCCTGAACCTGGTGCGCAAGCCAGAAGCGGAGCGCGACGAGGCCGCCATCAAGGCATCGTGCGAGCGCACCGAGCCGCTGGCGGCGTTGCTGGACAAGGCGCTGGCCGGGCGCGAGTTCATCGGCGGCGACCGCTTCACCATGGCCGACATCTCGCTGGCCTGCGCCGCGCACCGCTGGATGGGGCTGCCGCTCAAGCACCAGCCGCGCCCCGACCTGGAGCGCTGGTTGAGCGCGATGCGCGCCCGCCCCGCCGCGGACGGCATCCTGGAACTGCCGCTGCGCTGAGCCGCGGCAGTTTTTTCTTTCCTGCGGTCCGGCCTTACTTCACGGCGCGCGAGCCCGATGCCGCGGTAAATACCCCCAGCCCGATAAACGCCGCGCCGGTCAGGTAGCGGCCGAACGCGCGCGCCCTGCCGGCGCGGCGCAGTGCCGGCATCACCGCGGCGGCGGCCATCACATAGCAGGCATCGGTGGTCGCGGCAATCAGCACGAAGGCCACGCCCAGCGCCAGGCTCTGCGTCAGCGCCGAGCCCGCCGGGTTCATGAACTGCGGCAGGAAGGCGGCAAAGAAGATCGCGGTCTTGGGGTTGAGCAACGCCACCACGAAGCCGTCGCGCACCACCTGGCGCAGGCTGCGTGGCGCCACCTCCGGGGTGTCGCCGTTCGCGGCCGCCCCACCCCCGCGCAGCGCGCGGATGCCCAGCCAGATCAGGTAGGCCGCTCCCGCGTACTTGACCACCGAAAACGCCAGCGCCGACACCGAGAACAGCATCGCCAGGCCCAGCGAGGCGCCGATGGCGTTGCCCAGGTTGCCCAGCGCCACCGCGCCGATCGAGGCCAGCCCGGCCCGCCGGCCCTGCGCCAGCGTGCGCGTGACGATATAGACCACGGCCGGGCCGGGCGTGATGGCCAGCGCCAGGCTGGCGAGCACGAATGCGGTGAGCAAAGGCCAAGGGGGAAAGAACTCGGTCATGGGCAGCCTCATTCAATGGTTGGATGCGGGCAGCGCACCCGCGGCATGACGCCCGCCAGTATGCGCCGACTGCCGGCGCTTGCGCCAGTGCCGGCATGGCTGCCGGGCCAGTCATGCGAGCCGGTGGCAGGCACGCAGACTTTTGCAACAGGCGCCGTTTAGAGTACTCTGGCCGGTGTGCCTGGAAGGCACCACGTGCGCCGCAATGCCCCCCAGGGAAACCCTGATCCCTGAATGTGGCTCATGCCAGGCGTGACGCAATGTACGGCAGCGATCACGGAACCCGTTCCTACAATCGCTGGTTCTTTCCCGCGCGCGGCGGATGCCGCTCGCCGGTGCAAAGCGCATGCACGGCGCCGAGGGCACGCAGATCGTCCCGGCGCCTGAGCCAACCTGAGGAGGACATCGATCGTGTGGAGTCAAGTCTATGACCCGCTAGGCAATATGGCGCTGTCGACCATTGCCGCGGGGATTCCCGTCGCCGTGCTGCTGGCAGCGCTGGCGTTCTTTCATATGCAGGCCCACTTGGCGGCCGGGCTGGCGTTGCTGATCGGCATGGTGGTCGCCTCGACGGTGTTCGGCATGCCGGCGGCGATGGCCGGCAAGGCGGCGGGGCTGGGCATCGTGTCCGGGCTGTTCCCGATCGGCTGGATCGTGCTGAACATCATCTTCCTGCATCGGCTGACAACCCTGAATGGATCCTTCAAGGTCTTGCAGAACTCGATCTCCGGCATCACCGAGGACCGCCGCCTGCAACTGCTGCTGGTGGCGTTCAGCTTCGGCGCCTTCTTCGAGGGCGCGGCTGGCTTCGGCACGCCGGTGGCCGTGACCGGCGCCATCCTGATCGGCCTGGGCTTCTCGCCGCTGGCCGCCTCGGGCCTGGCGCTGATCGCCAACACCGCGCCGGTGGCCTATGGCGCGCTGGGCGCCCCGATCATCGGCCTGGCGTCGGTGACCGGGCTGGACCTGCTCGACCTGTCGGCCATGATCGGCCGCCAGCTGCCGTTCTTCTCGGTGATCGTGCCGTTCTGGCTGATCTGGGCCTTTGCCGGCTTCCGCGGCATGCTGGCGATCTGGCCGGCGATCCTGGTGGCGGGCGTGAGCTTTGCGATCCCGCAGTTCCTGGTGTCGAACTTCCACGGCCCGTGGCTGGTGGACGTAATCGCCGCGCTGGTGTCGATGGGCTCGCTGACGCTGTTCCTGAAGGTCTGGCATCCGAAGGAGATCTGGACCTCGACCAGGATCCTGGGCCGCCACGACGACTCCAAGGTCGACCATCCCGAAGCGCTCGAAGCCGATGCGCGCGCCAGCGCCGCCTCGGTCGGCATCTCGGTGGCCAAGGCCTGGATGCCGTGGGTGATCCTGACGGTGTTCGTCTTCGTCTGGGGCGTGCCCGAGTTCAAGAAGCTGATGGATAGCCTGTGGGCGTGGAAATTCCCGATCCCGGGGCTGGACAAGGCTGTCGTCAAGGTACCGCCGGTCGTGCCCAAGGACGTCATCGAAGGCGCGGTCTTCAACTTCAACGTGCTGTCGATGGCCGGCACCGGCATCTTTGTCTCCGCCATCGCCGGCGGCCTGCTGATGGGCTACTCGGTGCCGCGCCTGTTCAAGGAGTACTGGGAAACCATCAAGCTGGTGCGCTACTCGCTCCTGACCATCTGCGCGATGTTCGGCATCGGCTACCTGACCCGCTACTCGGGCCTGGATGCCACGCTGGGCCTGGCCTTCGCCCACACCGGCGTGTTCTATCCGCTGTTCGGCACCATGCTGGGCTGGTTGGGCGTGGCACTGACCGGTTCGGACACGGCCTCGAACGTGCTGTTCGGCGGCCTGCAGAAGACCACGGCGGAGCAGCTGGGCCTGTCGCCGGTGCTGATGGCCTCGGCCAACAGCTCGGGCGGCGTGATGGGCAAGATGATCGATGCGCAGTCCATCGTGGTGGCGTCGACCGCCACCAAGTGGTACGGCCACGAGGGCGACATCCTGCGCTATGTGTTCTTCCACTCGATCGTGCTGGCGATCCTGGTGGGCCTGTTCGTGACGCTGCAGGCCTACGTGCCGCCGTTCACGCATATGGTGATCCATCACCCCTGACCGTTCAGCAGTTTCCGCACTGCGGTTCAGACAAGGCCCCACCCCTGGCGGTTCCAGCCCTGGCGGGGCTTTTCCATTGTGCAAGGCGCGTATCATGTTGTGTCTGATCCGCCGCACGCGCGCCCCCACCTCCCACGAAGACGCCGGGGCGCGCCGGGCACAACGGGAAACCTACCATGTTGCGTCGCCTGGAAAGACTGATCGACCCCTTCCGGGGCATGCCCGACCACGAGCCACCCGGCCAGGTCTGGCGCTTTTATGCCTGGTACCTGCGCGAAGTCTGGGGCGTGTTCGCGCTGCTGTTGCTGGTGGGCCTTGTCGGCGCGCTGATCGAGGTGGCACTGTTCAGCTTCCTCGGCCGGCTGGTCGACATGGCCCAGACCACGCCCGGCGCGGAGTTCTTCAGCCGGCATCGCAATGAACTGCTGTGGATGGCGGCGGTGGCGCTGCTGCTGCGCCCGATCTTCTTCGGCCTGCACGACGTGCTGGTGCACCAGGTCATCAACCCCGGCCTGGCCAACATGATCCGCTGGCAGAATCACCGCTACGTGCTCAAGCAGAGCCTGTCGTTCTTCCAGAACGACTTTGCCGGGCGCATCGCGCAGCGCATCATGCAGACCGGCTTCTCGCTGCGCGACTCGGCCGTGCAGGCGGTGGACGCGATCTGGCACGTGGTGATCTATGCGGTCAGCTCGCTGGTGCTGTTCGCGCAGGCCGACTGGCGGCTGATGATCCCGCTGCTGCTGTGGATCGTCTGCTACGTGGCTGCCCTGCTCCATTTCGTGCCGCGCGTGAAGCAGCGCTCGGTGGTGGCCACGGAATCGCGCTCGCGGCTGATGGGGCGCATCGTCGACGGCTACACCAATATCACCACGCTCAAGCTGTTCGCCCATACCCGGCACGAGGAAGACTATGCGCGCGACGCCATGGCCGACCAGACCGACAAGGTGCGCCTGGCCGGACGCATGATCAGCGGCATGGACATCACCATCACCGCCATGAACGGCGCGCTGATCGCCGGCACCACCGGGCTGGCGCTGTGGCTGTGGAGCGAGGGCCATGTCACCACCGGCGCGATTGCGCTCACCACCGGGCTGGTGATCCGCATCAACAATATGTCGGGCTGGATCATGTGGGTGGTCAACGGCATCTTCGAGAACGTCGGGCAGGTGCAGGACGGCATGAAGACGATTGCCGTGCCGCGCGTGGTCACCGACCGCGCCGACGCAAAGCCGTTGCGCGTCACCCATGGCGAGGTCCGCTTCGAGCAGGTGGGATTCCACTACGGCAAGGGCTCAGGCGTCATCGAAGGCGTAGACCTGACGGTGCGCCCTGGCGAGAAGATCGGGCTGGTCGGTCCTTCCGGCGCTGGCAAGTCGACGCTGGTCAACCTGCTGCTGCGTCTCTACGACGTCGAGCGCGGCCGCATCCTGATCGACGGCCAAGACATCGCCGCGGTCACGCAGGAAAGCCTGCGCGCACAGATCGGCATGGTCACGCAGGACACCTCGCTGCTGCACCGGTCGATCCGCGACAACCTGCGCTACGGCAAGCCCGCCAGCACCGAAACTGAACTGGCCGAAGCCCTGCACCGCGCCCGCGCCGACGAATTCACCCCGCACCTGGTCGACGCCCACGGCAATACCGGGCTGGAGGCGCAGGTCGGCGAGCGCGGCGTGAAATTGTCAGGCGGGCAGCGCCAGCGCATTGCCATCGCGCGCGTGCTGCTCAAGAATGCGCCGATCCTGATCCTGGACGAAGCCACCTCGGCCCTGGATTCGGAAGTGGAAGCGGCGATCCAGGAGAGCCTGGAAACGCTGATGCAGGGCAAGACGGTGATCGCCATCGCGCACCGGCTGTCGACGATCGCGCGCATGGACCGCCTGGTGGTGCTGGACAACGGGCATATCGTCGAGAGTGGCACGCACGCGCAACTGCTGGCGCACGGCGGGCTGTATGCGCGGCTGTGGGCGCACCAGACCGGGGGCTTTGTCGGCGTCGACTGACCGGACGGCGGGGCTAGACCAGCCCCAGCAGGCCGGCCGCGCCGCCGAGCGCCACCAGCACCAGCGGATGCACCCGCGTCTTCAGCATCAGCAGCACCGTGCCGGCGGTGACCAGCATCGCCGCCCAGTGCAGGTCGACGCTGCGCGCCAGCACCCAGCCCGACGCGAACATCAGGCCGATGGTCAGCGCCGCCAGAGCGCGCCGGATCAACCCCGGCCAGCGTGCGTGCGGCGAGCGCCCGGAGAAATACTCGAAACACAAGGCGATCAGGCTCGATGGCCCGCAGATGCCGAGCATGGATGTCAGCGCTCCGGCCAGCCCCGCCACCTGCCAGCCGAACAGCGATACGAACAGGATGTTCGGCCCCGGCGCCGCCTGCGAGATCGCGTACATCGCCGAGAACTGCGCATCGGTCAGCCAGCCATTGGCCTCCACCAGATAGCGGTGCATGTCGGGCAGCGTGGTGCTGGCGCCACCGATCGCCAGCAGCGACAGCACGCCGAAATGGGCCAGCAGGCTGCCCAGGATTTCGCCCGGACTCATGCCTGCGCGCCCTTGCCGATGCACCACTCCCACACCAGCGCCAGCGGCACCAGCACGGCCATCACCGGCACCAGTGGCCAGCGCAGCAGGCCGATGGTGACAAAGGCGACAGCGCCGATCAGCACATTGCGCACGGTCATCGACAGGCTCTGCGCCAGCCGGAAGCCGGTGGCCAGCATCAGTCCGGCCGACACCGCCGTCATGCCGGTCAGCATGCGCCGCACCGCGGCGACGTCCTGGTAGTGCTGGTACAGCAGCATCAAACCCATCACCACCCCCATCGGCACCATCACCAGCCCGCTGAACGCGGCCAGCGCGCCGCGCCAGCCGGCAAAACGCAGACCCAGCATCAGCGCCAGGTTGATCACATTGGGGCCGGGCAGCACCTGTCCCAGGCTGAGCAGCTCGACGAAGTCGCGGTCGTCCAGCCAGCGGTTGCGGTCGACCACCGCGCGCCGCACGAAGGGCAGCACGCCGCCGAAGCCGGACAGGCCCATGCGGGCAAACTCGATGAAGAGTTTGCGCGGACCGGGCGCGGGGGCGAGATCGGAAAGCGGGGGGACGGACATGCGGGACGAAGCGAGCGCTGTTTGATTCTTGTTATTTCGGACCGGCTACATTCCCTTATGTCGGGAATTGCAGGCGCAGCACCTGCCAACGGTTTGCTCCCTCTCCCGCAAGCGGGATAGGGAGCAAACCAACAGGGAACTCAGTTGCCGGCCGGCG
Source organism: Cupriavidus sp. GW823-FHT06D04 (assembly GCF_058795055.1). Taxonomy (NCBI): domain Bacteria; kingdom Pseudomonadati; phylum Pseudomonadota; class Betaproteobacteria; order Burkholderiales; family Burkholderiaceae; genus Cupriavidus; species Cupriavidus sp. GW823-FHT06D04. Next base: position 55,089 of record NZ_JBXAHL010000001.1, read on the forward strand.
GCTCCACGCGTACCGGATCGATGCGCGGCTCCTTGAGCTTGGCCTCGATGGACTTGCCCTTGCGCGCGCGCTTGCCCACGTAGGCCTGCAAGGCCACGCCTGCCAGCTTCTGCGAAGTCGGCTTGCCGCCGCGCCCCGCGCCCGAGAGCATCAGTCCCGGCGCGCCGGCGCCCACTGCCTGCAGCAGCTTCTCCTTGGGCTCCAGCTCCATCAGGATCACGCCGCGCCCGCCTGCGGACAGCACCTTCACTTCATCGAGCGCCACCAGCAGCAGGCGGCCGTTGCCGGACAGGCAGGCCGCATGCGTTGCCTCGTCGCCCAGCGGCGCCGGCACCAGCGGCGTGTCGCCGTCATCGAGCGTCAGGAACGACTTGCCGCCCTTCTGCCGGCTGATCATGTCGCCCACCCTGGTCTGGAAGCCATTGCCGCCCGCGGTGGCAATCAGCATGCGCTGCTCGGCAGCGCCCGCGAAGGTATGCGCGACCTGGCTGCCGGACTGCAGCTCGATCAGCGTGGTGATGGGCACCCCGTCGCCGCGCCCGCCAGGCAGGCTGGCGACCGGCACGGAATAGACCCGGCCGTTGGTGCCGAAGGCCAGCAGCACGTCGACGGTGCGGCATTCGAAGGTGCCATAGAGCGCATCGCCGGCCTTGAAGGTGAACTGCTGCGCATCGTGGCCATGGCCCTGGCGCGTGCGCACCCAGCCCTTCTGCGACATCACCACAGTCACCGGTTCGTCGACCACGCGCACTTCGGCCGCGGCGCGGCGTTCTTCCTGGATCAGGGTGCGGCGCGGGTCCTTGTCTTCCGGGCTGTACTGCTTGGCGTCGGTCTCGATCTCCTTGATGATGCGGCGGCGCATCATGGTTTCGGACTTGAGCAGCACGTCCAGATCGGCCTGCTCCTCGCGCAGCTCCTTCAGTTCCTTCTCGATGCGGATCGCTTCCAGGCGCGCCAGCTGGCGCAGCCGGATTTCCAGGATGTCCTCGGCCTGGCGGTCGCTCAGGCCGAAGGCCTCGATCAGCGCCGGTTTGGGCTCGTCGCTCTCGCGGATGATGCGGATCACCTCGTCGATATTGAGCAGCACCAGCATCCGGCCTTCGAGGATATGGATGCGGTCCTCGACCTTGCCCAGGCGGTGGCGCGTGCGGCGCGTGACGGTGTTGAAGCGGAACGCGATCCACTCTGACAGGATCTCGCGCAGGCCCTTCTGGCGCGGACGCCCGTCGGTGCCGATCATGACCAGGTTGATCGGCGCGCCGGATTCCAGGCTGGTATGCGCCAGCAGCGTCTGGATGAACTCCTGCTGGCCAATGTTCTTGCTCTTGGGCTCGAACACCAGCCGCACCGGCGCGTCCTTGCCGGATTCGTCGCGCACCGCGTCCAGCACCGCCAGCATGGCGGCCTTGAGCTGCTGCTGGTCCTGCGTCAGCGCCTTCTTGCCGGTCTTGATCTTGGGGTTGGTGATTTCCTCGATCTCTTCCAGCACCTTCTGCGCCGAGGTGCTCGGCGGCAGCTCGGTCACCACCAGCTGCCACTGGCCGCGCGCCATCTCCTCGATGGTCCAGCGCGCGCGCACCTTCAGGCTGCCGCGGCCGCCTTCGTAGATCTGGGCGATATCGGACGCCGGCGAGATGATCTGGCCGCCGCCCGGGTAGTCCGGCCCCGGCATCAGCGCCAGCAGCTCGGCCAGCGTGATATTGGGATTGCGGATCATCGCCACGGTGGCCGCGGCGACCTCACGCAGGTTGTGCGGCGGGATCTCGGTCGCCATGCCCACCGCGATGCCCGAGGCGCCGTTGAGCAGCACAAACGGCAACCGTGCCGGCAACAGCTTGGGCTCCTGCATCGAGCCGTCGTAGTTGGGGGCGAAATCGACCGTGCCTTCGTCGATCTCATCGAGCAGCAGCCGCGAGATCGGCGTCAGGCGCGCTTCGGTGTAGCGCATCGCCGCCGCGCCGTCGCCATCGCGCGAGCCGAAGTTGCCCTGGCCGTCGATCAGCGGGTAGCGCAGCGAGAAGTCCTGCGCCAGGCGCACCAGCGCGTCATAGGCGGACTGGTCGCCGTGCGGGTGGAACTTGCCCAGCACGTCGCCGACCACGCGCGCGGACTTGACCGGCTTGGCGTCGGCGCGCAGGCCCATCTCGTGCATCGAGAACAGGATGCGCCGCTGCACCGGCTTCTGGCCGTCGGCCACCTCGGGCAGCGCGCGGCCCTTGACCACGCTGACGGCGTAGTCAAGGTAGGCGCGCTCGGCGTAGCGCGCCAGCGTCAGCGAATCGGCCGGCTCTTCAGGTTGAAACGTGATGTCTTGTTGTTCCATGGGTAGGCAAGAATTCGGCGCGCCACGTTGAACTGCCGGCGCGCCGGGTTGCTTGTTGTTCGGGTATGCCGGTCAGGGCATGGGGCGGCGCCCGCCGATGACCATCTTCACGCGCGGGCCGTCCGCGCTGGCGCTGGCGCGCTTGAGCACCGCGCCCTGCTGCGGCTGGTACAGCCGGTAAAACTGCAGCACGGTGCTGACATACTGCCGGGTCTCCGGGTAAGGCGGAATGCGGTTGTTGTAGCGCTGCACCGCGCCCTCGCCGGCGTTATAGGCAGCCAGCACCAGCTCCAGGTTGTTCGGGAACAGCTGCATCAGCCAGCTCAGGTAGCGCACGCCCGCGGTGATATTGGTGCGTGGATCGGCCAGCTTCTGCTCGACGGTGCGGCGCGCATCGGCGCTCACGCCGAAGCGCGCGCCGGTGTCGGGGATCACCTGCATCAGGCCGATCGCGCCCTTGGGCGACACCGCGCCCGGGTTGAAACCCGACTCCACCGCCATCACCGCCTTGACCAGCGCCGGGTCGACGTCCTGCTTGCCGGCGATCTGGTGGATCAGCGGCTCGACGGTCTTGATATTGGGATGGTTGACGACGTAGCGGTACAGCTTGTGCTGCTCCAGGTCGATGTCCGCGCCAGCGGCCGCCTGCGACTGCCGCGCCGCCAGGCGCCCGGTATCCAGCTTGCCGCCGTCCTTCATGAACAGCTTGTAGCGCGCATCGAGCTTCTGGTCGGCAAAGTGCGCCACGCCGTCGGCATCGATAAAGCCCCACAGCTCGGCATGCGCCGCCGGCACGAAGGCGAGCCCGGCCAGCGCCACGACGGCCGCCGCCGCCTTGCGCCATGGTTTGCCGGGAGTTCTCTTCGTCATCGTGCGTTCCGGATTGCTGTCAGTTGGCGACCATCGGGAATGACGGCCAGGGAAACTGGGGATTATCTACCCAATCCCCGGCCGACGCTTACCGTCCAGGTGCCGCTCACTTCCCTCAGATATCGGCCTCGACCTCGTTGCCCTTCTCTTCCAGCCAGCTGCGGCGTTGCGCGGCCTCGCCCTTGCCCATCAGCATATTCATCATCTCGACGGTCTGCGGCAGGTCGAATTCGCCCAGCGACACGGGCAGCAAGCGCCGCGTGTCGGGGTTCATGGTGGTTTCCCAGAGCTGCTCGGCGCTCATTTCGCCCAGGCCCTTGAAGCGGGAAATCTGCCACGAGTTTTCCTTGACGCCGTCCTTGAGCAGCTTGTCCTGGATCGCCAGCAGCTCGCCTTCGTCCAGCGCGTACAGCTTCTGCGCCGGCTTCTTGCCACGCGCGGGCGCGTCGACGCGGAACAGCGGCGGACGCGCCACACAGACGTTGCCGGTATCGATCAGCTTGGGGAAGTGCCGGAAGAACAATGTCAGCAGCAGCACCTGGATATGCGCGCCGTCCACGTCCGCGTCGGACAGGATGCAGATCTTGCCGTAGCGCAGGTTGGACAGGTCGGGCTCGTCGTTGGCGCCGTGCGGGTCCACGCCGATCGCCACCGCGATGTCGTGCACTTCGTTGTTGGCAAAGAGGCGGTCACGCTCGGTCTCCCAGGTATTGAGCACCTTGCCGCGCAGCGGCAGGATGGCCTGGAACTCCTTGTCGCGGCCCATCTTGGCCGAGCCGCCGGCGGAGTCGCCCTCGACCAGGAACAGCTCGTTGCGGGTCACGTCGGTGGACTCGCAGTCGGTCAGCTTGCCGGGCAGCACGGCCACGCCGGAGCCCTTTTTCTTCTCGACCTTCTGCGCGGCGCGCGTGCGCGCCTGCGCCTGGCGGATCACCAGCTCGGCCAGCTTCTTGCCGTACTCGACATGGTGGTTCAGCCACAGCTCCAGCGCCGGGCGGCTGAAGGTGGACACGAGCCGCACCGCGTCGCGGCTGTTCAGGCGCTCCTTGATCTGGCCCTGGAACTGCGGATCCAGCACCTTGGCCGAGAGCACGAACGAGGCGCGCGCAAACACGTCTTCGCTCATCAGCTTGACGCCCTTGGGCTGCAGCGCGTGCATCTCGATAAAGCTCTTGACCGCCTGGAACAGGCCTTCGCGCAGGCCGGATTCATGCGTGCCGCCGGCCGGCGTGGGGATCAGGTTGACGTAGGACTCGCGCACCGGCGCGCCGTCTTCGGTCCATGCCACCACCCAGGAGGCGCCTTCGCCGTCGGCAAAGCCTTCTTCGCCGGGATTGGCGTCGGGGTCAGCGAAATGCTCGCCCTCGAACATCGGGATCACCAGCTCGGCGCCACTGCCCTGCGCCAGCGCCTCGACCAGGTAGCCCTTCAGCCCCTGGTCGTATTGCCAGGTCTGGCGCTCGCCGGTCTTCTCGGTCACCAGCGTGACCTTGACGCCCGGCAGCAGCACGGCCTTGCTGCGCAGCAGGCGCTGCAGCTCGGCCAGCGGGATCGCGGCCGAGTCGAAATACTTGGCATCCGGCCACACCTGCACGCGGGTGCCGCTTTTCTTCTCGCCACGCTCGATCTTGCGCGAGGCCAGCGGCACGGTCACGTCGCCGCCGGAGAAGGTCAGCGTCGAGCACATGCTGTCGCGCCACACGGTCACGTCCATCTGCGTCGACAAGGCATTGGTCACCGACACGCCCACGCCGTGCAGGCCGCCCGAGAAGGCATAGGCGCCGCCCTTGCCCTTGTCGAACTTGCCGCCGGCGTGCAGCCGGGTGAAGACGATCTCGACCACCGGCACGCCTTCTTCCGGATGGATGCCCACCGGGATGCCGCGGCCGTCGTCCTCCACGCTGAGGCTGCCGTCGCGATGCAGGGTCACCAGGATCTCGGAGCCGTGGCCGCCGAGGGCCTCGTCCGAGGCGTTGTCGATCACCTCCTGCACGATGTGCAGGGGGTTGTCGGTCCGGGTGTACATGCCGGGACGCTGCTTGACCGGCTCCAGGCCCTTCAGGACCCGGATGGAAGATTCGCTGTACTGACTGGTTTTGCTCGCCATGGAGTCGCTACGAAAGTGATGGTCCCGGCTGCCACGAGGCGCACAACTGTGCACGCGCCGGGGCACCGGGCACTGCATTGTAATGGAAGCGGGCGACGGCAATCCCGCCAAAAAGGCGCTCGCCCTACCAGCCCGCGCCGGCGCCGCTTTGCCGGGCCGCCGCCACTTTTTGCCAGGGCGCCCCAACCCGGCCGGCCTCGCGGGCGGCGCAGTACGCGTTTTCCCGAGCCGGAGTAAACTCGCCACCACCCGGCCCCGGCAAGCCTGATTGCCGTCCCGGCACGGACAACAACAAGCACACACAATCCCTGTCGGCGCCGCCCTACCCGGCGGGACTGCCGCACACCGAGCCAAGACATGCAGAACCGACAACTCTCCCTGACCACCGTCCTCGTGTGCGGTGGGCTGCTCGTCACGCTTTCAATGGGCATCCGGCACGGCTTCGGCCTGTTCAACCTGCCGATCACGCAGGCCCATGGCTGGAACCGCGAGACCTTCGCCTTTGCCCTGGCGCTGCAGAACCTGATGTGGGGCGCCAGCCAGCCCTTTGCCGGGGCGCTGGCCGACAAGTTCGGCGCGCTGCGCATCATGCTGGTCGGCGTGGCGCTGTACGTGGCCGGGCTGGCGGTGATGGCACTGGCCACCAGCGGCACCGCCTTTGCCACCGGCGCCGGCGTGATGATCGGCATCGCCCAGTCCGGCACCACCTACAGCATCGTCTACGGCGTGATCGGCCGCGTGGCCAGCCCCGAGAAGCGGGTCTGGGCCATGGGCATCGCCGCCGCCGCGGGCTCGTTCGGCCAGTTCCTGATGATCCCGGTAGAACAGGGCCTGATCTCCGGCCTGGGCTGGCAGAACGCGCTGTACGTGATGGCGCTGATGGCCTGCGTGATGCTGCCGCTGGCGCTGACACTGCGCGAGCCGCGCGAAGCGGCCCACACCGGCGGCCACCACCAGACCATCGGCCAGGCCGTGCACGAAGCCTTCGGCAACCGCAACTTCCAGCTGCTGACGCTGGGCTACTTCGTGTGCGGCTTCCAGGTGGTGTTTATCGGCGTGCACCTGGCGCCGTACCTGAAGGACCAGGGCCTGACCGACCCGAAAGTCGCCGTCGTGGCGCTGGCGCTGATCGGGCTGTTCAATGTATTCGGCACCTATACCGCCGGCGCGCTGGGCCAGCGCCTGCCCAAGCGCTACCTGCTGTCCGCCATCTATGTGACGCGCTCGGTGGTGATCGCCGGCTACCTGCTGCTGCCGCTGACGGTGGCCAGCACCTGGGTGTTCGCGGCGCTGATGGGCTTCCTGTGGCTGTCCACGGTGCCGCTGACCAACGGCATCATCGCCCAGGTGTTCGGCGTGAAATACCTGTCAATGCTGTCGGGCGTGGTGTTCTTCTCGCACCAGATCGGCAGCTTCCTGGGGGCCTGGCTGGGCGGCTACCTCTATGACCGCACCGGCGGCTACAACACGGTGTGGCTGATCTCGATCGCGCTGGGCGTGGTGGCCGCGCTGGTGAACCTGCCGATCCGCGAGCAGGCGCTGGTGCGCGCGCAGCCGGCGGCGGCATGATGACAGCGGCCCGCGTCCGCGTGGCGAAGGCAGCCGGGCTGGCGGTGCTGGCCGGGCTGCTGGCGCTGGGGTTCGTGGGCTACCTGCGGCCGGGTTTTATGGTCGATCTGACCAATATGGTGTTGGCGTGGTGCGGGTGACGCAGCCAGGCGCTCACACGCCCTCGCCCTTCGACTTCGCTTCCAGCACTTCCCAGCGCTCCAGCGCTTCCAGCAGTTCCATCTCGATCTCGTCGTGCCGGGTGCCCAGCTGCACGGCCTTGGGCGCATCGCTGACATAGAGCGAACCGTCTTCCAGCTGCGCCGAGATCGCCTTCTGCTCCGTTTCCAGCGCGGCAATGCGCTCCGGCAGGCCGTCCAGCTCGCGCTGTTCCTTGTACGACAGCTTGACGGTCCGGTTGGCGCCGCGCGCCTCGCGCGAGTCCTTGCCCTTTACCGGCTCCGCCGCCTTCTGCTCCGGCTTGCGCGCGGCCTGCAGCGCCGCGCTGCGGGCCGACTGCTCGACCCAGTCGGAATATCCGCCCACCGACTCGCGCCACACGCCATCGCCCTCGGCGGCCAGGGTCGAGGTCACCACGTTGTCCAGGAATGCGCGGTCGTGCGAAACCAGGAACACGGTGCCGCTGTAGTCCTGCAGCAGTTCTTCCAGCAGTTCCAGCGTGTCAATATCAAGATCGTTGGTGGGCTCGTCCAGCACCAGCACATTGGCCGGGCGCGCAAACAGGCGCGCCAGCAGCAGCCGGTTGCGCTCGCCGCCAGACAGCGACTTGACCGGCGAGCGCGCACGTTCCGGCGCGAACAGGAAGTCGCCCAGGTAGCTCATCACATGCTTGCGCTGGCCGTTGACCTCGACCCAGTCGCTGCCCGGGCTGATGGTGTCGGCCAGCGAGCGCTCCAGGTCCAGCGCGGTGCGCATCTGGTCGAAGTACGCTACCTGCAGGTTGCTGCCATTGCGCACGGTGCCGCTGTCCGGCGCCAGTTCGCCCAGGATCAGCCGCAGCAGCGTGGTCTTGCCGGCGCCGTTGGGGCCGATCAGGCCGACCTTGTCGCCGCGCATGATGGTGGCGGTGAAGTCGCGCACCACCACCTTGTCGCCATAGGCCTTGCTGACGCCGGTCAGCTCCGACACGATCTTGCCGGAGCGGTCGGCCTGTGACACCTCCAGCTTGACGTTACCCTGGACTTCACGGCGCGCGGCGCGCTCGTTGCGCATCGCCACCAGCCGCTGGATGCGCGACACGCTGCGCGTGCGGCGCGCCTCCACCCCCTTGCGGATCCACACTTCCTCCTGCGCCAGCAGCTTGTCGAACTTGGCCTGCTCGACCTGCTCGGCCGCCAGCATCTCTTCCTTGCGCGCCTGGTAGGCGGCGAAGTTGCCGGGGAAGGACACCAGCCGGCCGCGGTCCAGTTCGATGATGCGCGTGGCCACGCGGTCGAGGAAGGCGCGGTCGTGAGTGATCAGCAGCACGCTGCCGCGAAAGCCCAGCAGCAGGTCTTCCAGCCAGCGGATCGCTTCCACGTCGAGGTGGTTGGTAGGTTCATCCAGCAGCAGGATGTCGGGCTCGGCCACCAGCGCCTGCGCCAGCGCCACGCGTTTCTGCAGGCCGCCGGACAGTGCCTCGACGCGCGTGTGCGAATCCAGCCCCAGCCGTGCCAGCGTAGTTTCGACGCGGGTGCGCAACTGCCAGGCGCCGGCGGCGTCCAACTCGGACTGCAGCCGATGCAATTCGGCCAGCGCGGCTTCGTCGTCGTGGCTCTCGGCCACACGGTCGGCGGCGGCCTCGTAGCGCACCAGCAGGTCGTGCGCATCGCCCATGCCCTGGGAGACGGCGTCGAACACGGTGATGCCCGCCTCGAACTGCGGCTCCTGCGGCACGTAGGCGCTGGTCACGCCGCTCTGGCGCGCGATCAGCCCGTCGTCCGGCGCCGACAGCCCCGCCACGATCTTCAGCAGCGAGGACTTGCCCGAGCCGTTGCGCCCGATCAAACCCACGCGCTCGCCGGCCTCCAGCGAAAAGTCGGTGTGATCGAGCAGGGCCACGTGCCCGAAGGCAAGCTGGGCGTCGGTAATGGAAAACAGGGCCATGGGAGAAAGACGAGACGACGAGAGAAAGGAGGGACGGCCTGGCAGCCAGGGCTGGCGTGGCACGGCAGCCCGCATTGTAGACGACCGGGGCCGGGCCAAGGCTGGCCCCAAAAAAGAAGGGCCCGCGCACTGCGGGCCCAAGAGTCTCTCCTCGGTGCCCTGCTCGCAAGGCACGAAACCAGCATAACAACGCCCCCCTGCCCGCTCCAGTCGGAAAAGTCCGTAAGGGAAAGCCCCGTCAACCGCGATTTCCGGACGCCGCCGCGGCAAATTGGTACGGCCAAGGCACTCATGCGAAGATGTCGGCCGTGCCAATGGCCTGCCGCCAACCTCATGACCACCGCTTCACTGAAATTGTCCGACCTGTCCGTGTCTGCGCTCGTCGCCGGGCTGGTCGCCACGCTCACCGGCTATACCAGTTCGCTGGTGCTGATGATCCAGGCCGGCCACGCCGCCCACCTGACCGATGCCCAGATCTCCTCCTGGATCTGGGCGCTGTCGATGGGCATGGGGATCACCACCATCGGCCTGTCGCTGGCGCTGCGCGTGCCGATCGTGGTGGCCTGGTCCACGCCCGGCGCCGCGCTGCTGATCGCCAGCCTGCCCGGCGTGCCCTACGCGGAAGCCATCGGCGCCTTCCTGCTGGCCGGGCTGATGATGGCCGCGGCCGGCATGACCGGCTGGTTCGACAAGCTGATGCGCGCCCTGCCGGCCAGCATCGCCTCTGCCCTGCTGGCCGGCATCCTGTTCCGCATCAGCGTGGATGTGTTCGTGCAGGCGCAGCACCAGATCGTGCTGCTGCTGGCGATGTTCGCCGCCTACCTGCTCGGGCGGCGGCTGTGGCCGGCCTATGCGGTGCCAGGGGTGCTGCTGACGGGAGCGGTGATCGCCAGCGTGCTCGGCCAGCTCGATTTCTCGGGCGTGCGGCTGGCGTTGGCGGTGCCGGTGTGGACCACGCCGGCGTTCTCGCTGTCGGCCTTGGTCAGCATGGCGGTTCCGCTGTTCATCGTGGCGCTGGCCTCGCAGAACATCCCCGGGCTGGCCGTGCTGCAAGCCGACGGCTACCACGTGCCGGCCTCGCGCCTGATCTCGATCACCGGCCTGACCTCGGCCGTGCTGGCGCCGTTCGGCTCGCACGGCGTCAACCTAGCGGCGATCACCGCCGCCATCTGCACCGGCCCGCAGGCCGACCCCGACCGCAACCGCCGGTATACCGCGGCCGTGGTCTGCGGCGTGGGCTACCTGGTCGCGGGCACGCTGGCCGCCAGCATCGCGGCGCTGTTTACCGCCTTTCCGCAAGCGCTGGTGGTGGGTGTGACCGCGTTCGCGCTGATGGGCTCAATCGCCAACGGCCTGACCGTGGCCATGCAAATTCCGGCTGAGCGCGAAGCCGCGCTGCTGACCTTCATGATCACGGCGTCCGGCATGACCCTGGCGGGTGTCGGCTCTGCGTTCTGGGGCGTGGTGGGCGGCATGCTGGCGTTCCACGTGCTGCGCCAGCGCGCCGCCTGAGCATCGCGCTTGAGGCGCTAGAGCATCAGGAAAGCCACGTCCGCGTAGCTGATATGGTCGGGCGACACGCCCCTGCGGCGCTGGAACAAGACATGCTGCAGCACGCGGTCGCGGTGGGCCGCGAAGGTTTCCGGATCCAGGTTCAAGGCCACGCGCGCGTAGTGCTCGGCCATCAGCTTGTAGACGCGATGGCGCACCTGCAGCATCTCGCTCGCCGCCTGGAGCCGGCTCATTTCCCCCATATGGTCGTCGTCCAGCTGGCGCATGCTGACCACCACCCGGGCATGCATGCCCCGATAGCGATCGACCTCCGCATGGGCCTTGCGCAACTCCTCGCGCAGCGACCGCACTTCCTGCAACAGCTTCAGGTTGTGCTGCACGCCGCGTTGGATGCGCGAGGCCTCTTCCAGTGCGTGGTCCGCCGCGGCGATGGTGTCCTGCCACGGATTCGCGTCCGGTGCGGGCTCCCCGTCCCCGGACTGCGAAGACGTCCAGGCGGACGTGCCGTCGATGCCATTGTGATGCATACCGCTCCCCTTACCCCATGCCCGCCGCCGGCATCGTGAGGTTCGTGCCGGCTTGGTCGGGCTGACTACCGCGACTGCCTTGTAGGACTTTCTTGTGCCGCGGGCCGGCCATGCGCCCGCTTGTTTTCGCCTTTATAGCCACATTCAATCCCCCATTGCCGCTTTGCACAACCACCGCAAGGGAGGGACGCGGCTTTGGCGCAACATGCGGGGGCGCTAAGATGCCGGCTTCGGCCCATTTCGGCCCACCCATTTGTGCGCTCTCATGAACGGATACCTGCTCCTCGCCCTCGCCATCGTCGCCGAAGTCATCGCCACCAGCAGCCTGAAGGCGTCACAAGGCTTTACGCGGCTGGTCCCCAGCGTGCTGGTCGTGACCGGCTATGTGGCGGCGTTCTATTTGCTGATGCTGGTGATGCGGACAGTGCCGGTGGGGATTGCCTATGCGATCTGGAGCGGGGCCGGGATCGTGCTGGTGTCGCTGATCGCGGTGGTGCTGTACCGGCAGGTGCCGGACCTGGCGGCTTGCGCTGGGATTGGTCTGATTATTGCCGGCGTCGCCGTCATTCAGCTGTTTTCGAAGACGAGCGCGCATTGATCGTGGGCGACATGCAACCCTACCTGGGTAACCTAAACCGCGTATATGCAGTTGAAGTGCTCAATGGCAAGCGCGCCCTGAGTCTGGCCATGATTCGGCGGCTGCACCGTGACCTGAAGATTCCTGCCAACGTACTGATCGCCGAGCGCAGTGAGGCGTGAGCACCGGCGCAGCGGCTGGTGCGCGTGCTAGCCAAAGCGCGCATCGATCTGCGTCCTGGCCCAGTCCGAGGCATGCTGCCATGCCTCGCCTTCGCTGAAGAACTGGCCCGGAACAAGATGGTGATCGAAGACCTTGAGCGGCGCTCCATCTGCCGCTTTCGCGCAGATGGTCACCTCACCTTGCCAGGGCCCGCCAACGCCAAGGGACGTTGCCGATGCTTCATACCAGTGGTCGCGGTAATACGTGAACCCTTGGAGATCCATGTCTTTCTCCACCAGTGAGAGCTCAGGAAATACTAGTCGTTGGCGTCGCCTGAAGTGGCCTGGTCAATCTCCCGTTTCGCGGACGCATAGGCGTTATCGATCGCGACCGATTCCGAAGGAGCAAGCGCCCCAGTGTTGTGCCGGTGTCCGTGACCGCGGATGCCATATGACCAGTCCCACTGGCCGCTCGCGTCCTTTTTGGCCTGGATTGAGATCTCTCGGCCCTTGTATTTCAGTTCCATGGCGAGCTCTCCGGAGATTGGAGGATTGTTGGGCAACGGCATGTTGTCCCGGCAGATCAGTCGCCCCGCCGCTTGTCCTCATGCCGCGTCAGGCATTTCTGCAGGAAGCGGAACAGGTTAGTGCCGCAATGCACATGGACACGCGGCAGGCCGAAAGGGTTGTCATCGGCACGCGCCAGCCCGCGCTGCGTCAGCGTGGCGTTGTTGTAGCCGGCCTCGCGCACCATTTCCCGGTGCACCGCCTGCTGTTCGCCATAAGGGTAGCAAAACGCCGTGACCGGCATCGCCACCAAGGCCTCCAGCGCTGCCTTGGAGGTTTCAATCTGCCGGCGGGCTTCCGCCAGCGGCAATGCCGGCAGGTGCACGTGGTCGACCGTATGGGCGCCAACCTCCTGGCCGAGGCGGGCCCATTCCCGCACCTCTTCGGCGTTCATCAGCGGAGCAGGCGGCACGCCTTGGCTGGCGTCCCAGACATTGCTGCCGTCGATCTGGCCGGACACAAAGTAATTGGTGGCACTAAAGCCGAACTCCGCCAGGACGGGCAGCGCATGCCGGTGGACATTGCGGAATCCGTCGTCAAACGTGATCCCGAACACTTTGCCGGTAGACTCGCCCCGAACATAGGGCATGAGTTCGCGCATCGACAGGCCGCGATAGCCCAGCCGGCGCATCCAGGCGATCTGCTGGCGGAACTGCGCGGGACTGACGGTCAGGCCACGAAACGGCGCGCCGTGGGGCGGCACGATATCAATCTGGTGATAGGTCAGGATCGGGATCGACATGACGGGCGAAGCGCGCGGTTACTGGCTGGGGCTCTGGGTCAGCGCGGCTGGCAGGGGTTGAGGCCGCGCTCCCGGCTCGAGAACCGCGTGGTACACGGCGAGTGTGCCGGCGACGAAGGTATCCATGCCAAAGTACGCCCGACTCTTTGACCGGGCAGCCTCACCCATCTCGGCCAGCCGCTCAGGCGCCGACAGGATTTGCTCCAGCCGCGCCCGTAGTGCCGCGATGTTGGCGCATGGCACCACCCAGCCGTCCTGCCCGTCGGTCACGTTCTCAGGCAGGCCGCCGGCATCGGAAACCAGTGCCGGCAGGCCCATCGCCATGGCTTCGCGGCAGGCAAACGACAACGTCTCGCTCCGCGACAGCACAAAGGCGGTATGCCCTGCCGCCAGGGTGGGGCGAACATCGTCCAGCAAGCCCGTAAAAACGACCTGATCGCCGAGTCCCAGCGCCGCGACCTTCCCCGTCATGCATGGCAAGGGCGCTTCGCCAGCCAGGATCACACGCACACCACTACGCAAGTGGGCGGGCAATTGTGCAACGGCTTCCAGCAGGTCCGTCCAGCCCTTCTCGTAGCGGGTACCCGCGGTACTGACGAAGACCGTGCATGCCGAGCCGGCACCGAAGTATCGCGCCCGCAGCGCATCGGCCTCCGCCGGCGCCGGCGGTGCAAAGTGCCCCATGTCGATGCCATGGGACACGGTGGTCACCGGCACACGGCTGTACGGGGAGGTACGCAGCTTCCGGGCGACATAGTCGCTGACCGCAATCACATGGTGGGTACCAAGGCACGCGCGCAGCCAGTTGCCGACACTGTTGCTGCGGTGATCGTTGTGCTTTGTATAGACAACGCGCGGCCGGCGCAAGGCAACCAGGCGCACGAGCATGACCAGCTTGTGATCGGCTGAACCGTTGACATGGATGATATCGAAGCGCCCAAGGGTGATGATCCGCCAGAGCGCCCACAACTCGCGCAGCCAGCGCAGGCCTCTCGGCGCAAAATCAACCGCCGCCACCTCGACGTCTGCGTGCCCACTGGCAAGCCGGAACAGACGGCTGGTCCGGGGAGCCGCCACGGTCACTTCATGTGCCGGCGCCAGCCCTGCCAGCAGGTTGATGACATAGGTGTCATGCCCTCCACCGTTTCCCCGGTGAAAGTTCGTGAACAGCACTCGCAATTCTTTCTCCACCGCCGGCATTCCTTTGTTGCCAGACTAGCATTCAATCATTACAGCAAATTACAGAACCACCCATGAGGGTTCGCCCGAAGCCCCAGCGGGCGGGTCCGCTTTGATCCACATTTTCCGCCTTCTTCGGCAAAAATCGCCAAAACAGCGGCGGGATAGCCATCACATTGCCTCGGGATTGGCAGCTACCAGCATCGCACAGCTATCGATCGTGCCACTGTCGTAACATTCCGTAACGTGTTGAGAATGCTTCTCGTTGACAGCATCTGCAAGCCGCAGATACCGTCCGTTCTAGGCCGGCCACCTCGGCACCGTGCGACTTTTCATCGAGAAGAAGCTGGCCCGCCACAACCGGCACAGCCACTTCTACTGGTCGGCCTATCGGGCCGAACTGGCTGTCTGCCCCCTAATTCGAGGGATGCACAAAACGCGGGATAAAATGGCGGCATCGGCATTCACGAGACACTCCATGCCCCGCAACCTGCAGGTCGAACTCCTACGAATTATGTGCTGCTTCGCGGTGATTATGATCCACGTGTCACCGGAATATGTGCTGACCGGCAAGCACAACCACACCGCACTAGCGCTGCAATCAGTCGTTCGGGCCGGCCTGCCGGTCTTCTTCATCATCAGCGGCTACTTCCTGCTGAACCAGCCAATCACCTCACTTCGCAAGTTCTACGCGAACAGACTGCCTGCTGTGATCGTGCCGTTCCTGATCTATGGCTACATCCACTTCTTCATGGTCCACAATATGTGGCACCTGGCGGGATCACTGCGCGTGTTTTTTGATCCGGGGCAGATCCTCGAATTTCTGCGGCTCGTCGCGCTCGGGCCAGCGTTCAACTACCAGCCGCTAATGAGCCAGCACTTCTGGTTCGTCTACTGGATCGTCGGCCTGTATATCATTACGCCGGGGCTGAAGATCCTGATGGACTCGATCACGCCGAACCGCGCTCTGCCGGCGATGTTCGCCTTGGTGGCCCTTCATGCTTACAACCTGTACGTCAGGCAGCCGGCAGTCTTCCTGCCGAGCATCAACGTCTGGCTGCTCTACTACATTGTCGGCGGGTTGCTGTTCCGGATCGATCGGGAGCGATACAAGTTCGTCGCGCTTGCGCTAATCCCAGCCATGTACGTCGTCACAGCGACGGCCACGGTCTATAGAGCCAAGCACGGACTGCCAGGAGATCTGTACGTGGACGGGCTAAACATGATCGTCCTCACCGCGGCCATCTTCTATTTCTTCAACTCTCTGACGGTCAGCAGATTCCCCAAGGCCATCACATTCCTGTCCGAGCGGACATATGGCATCTACTTGTCGCACATCTTCATCTACTATTTCTTCAACGACAAGGTGAAGGCTGTTTTCGAAAACAGCATGGTATGGGCGCTCGCCACAGGCGTGCTGGTGTTCGTGCTTGCCGCCGCGCTGGCTACGTTAGTCGACCTCCTGATCGTCAGCCCCCTAATCAGGAAAATGAAGATGCTCAGCGCTGCCAATTGCATATCCCGGCTCCGAAACTCCTGACAGGGTGCAGCGCGCAGTTTCCTCAGGCTCTACCCAGCCGACGCCATGGTCGCAGAACCTGATCCTATCCCGCCTCGCGTCGCAAAAACCAGTTGAATTGCCCTATTCGAGCGATGTGGCGAAGCCTGCAACATGCGATTCTCACCCCTTGCCGAGAAATCGGTACCACTTGCGCATTGAGCATTTTTTTTGGGGGTATGGGCGTGCGGCTTCAGGGCTGGCAAGGTGGGAAGATGGCCGTGTGCCCTAAACGTCGAGAGACATTGATACAATCGCGCGTCCCATAACAACAACCTGCCTTCCATGCAACGCAGCCTGCTTGCGGAGTCTGACGCAGCACTTTTCCAAAACACAACAACAAGCGCAGACCGGGCGGGCTTCTCCCACCCCCAATACAGACCCGACATCGACGGGTTAAGGGCAGTGGCTGTTCTGTCTGTGGTCGCCTTCCACGCCTTTCCTTACTGGATGAAAGGCGGCTTCATTGGCGTCGACATATTTTTCGTCATTTCGGGCTTTCTGATCTCCACAATCATCTTCCAGAACCTCGATAGGGGCACCTTCAGCTTCTTCGAGTTCTACGCCCGACGGATCAAGCGGATTTTCCCATCGCTGCTGATCGTACTGATCTGTTGCTATGCCTTCGGCTGGTTTTCACTACTATCGGAAGAGTTTAAGCAGCTCGGCAAGCACATCGCAGCTGGCGCTGGGTTCGTCTCAAATCTCGTTCTCTGGAGCGAATCCGGCTACTTCGACAATTCCGCTGACACAAAGCCCCTGCTCCATCTATGGAGCTTGGGCATCGAAGAGCAGTTCTATATTGTCTGGCCGCTGTTGCTATGGGTCGCGTGGAAGCGGAAGTTCAACTTAGCCACGATTGCCGCGATCATTGGACTTGCATCGTTCTATCTAAATCTGAAAGGAATCAAACACGACGCGACGGCAACGTTCTATTCGCCGCAAACGCGGTTCTGGGAACTGCTTGCAGGAAGCTTGCTGGCGTGGTTCGTTCTCTACAAGAAGCAGGACTGCCAGCAACTCGGCCTGCGCGTCGATCGTGTGCTGGCGCGCATCATCTATTCGGTCGATCGAAAGGATGACGGGACAACGCTTGCCAACGCACTGTCAGTCGCGGGCATATTGCTGCTCTGCTTCGGATTCTGGCACATCAGCAAGGAATTTAGCTTTCCCGGTAAGTGGGCGATCGTTCCCGTGATTGGGGCTGTGTTCATCATTGCCGCCGGACCGAACGGCTGGGCCAACAAGAACTTACTGTCCCACCCTGTTGCCGTCTGGGCTGGCCTGATCAGCTTTCCGCTCTACCTGTGGCACTGGCCACTGCTCTCCTTCGCCCGCATCATCGAGGCCGGCGTGCCATCCCGTGGCATTCGGATCGGTGCGGTGCTAGCGGCGATCGTGCTGGCGTGGCTGACAGTTCAGATTGTTGAGAAGCATGTCCGCCATGGTAGCTTCACGAAACTCAAAGTCTTCGTCCTAGCCTCGCTAATGACTGGCGTAGGATACGTTGGCTATGACGCCTTCGAACAGAACGGCTACAAGGAACGCTTCATCAACGTCATGAACGTCGGCGTCAACGAAGCGCTCTCGTACAACTGGTTTATAGGTTTCCGTTACGGCGAGTGCTTTTTGGACACTCAAAACGACAGAGTCAAGCACTTTGCGGACCATTGCGGATCCAACCGCGACAATCACAAATCGCTGCTGATGATCTGGGGCGATTCGCACGCTGCATCTCTGTACCAGGGATTTGCCAACAATTCCGCATCCCACAACTACAACCTTGCACAGTTCACTGCAAGCGGCTGCCCACCCATTCTCGGTTTCAATGTCAGTCAGAAGAAAGACTGCGTGAATCTGAACGAGTTCACACTAGGGAGGATCCGCGAGCTGAAACCTGACACACTCGTTATGGCCGCAAACTGGTCGATGTACGACGGGGCCAGCACCTGGGAAAAGCTCGATACGAACAAACTGGCAGCGACCATCGACGTTGTCAAACAGGCTGGCGTGAAGAATGTCATCCTCGTCGGCAGCCTGCCCGTATATACGGTCAGCCAGCCGGAGATGCTAAAGCGGGCTCATGTGTGGAGTATGATCGAGACTCGCACCTACCGAAACTTCAACCCCGCGGCGTTATCTACGACCGACCAGATTCGTGCGGTGGCGACGAGCACGAAGGTGCAATTCGTGAACCCGCTGGAATACATGTGCGACAAGAGAGGCTGCCTGCTGTCCCTGTCTGAGGACAAGGTTCTTCCCTTGTCCTATGATTACGGGCACCTCACTACAATTGGCTCTGACTATCTGGTAACGAAGTTCTTCGAGCACAACGCAATCACTGCGGAATGACATCCTCGACACGACGCAAAAGATGCGCCGTGGCTTGTCTACCGTGACTTGGCTTCCACCCGCACACTTTGGCGCCTGCACGGTGGTGGGCCAGAATGACTCCATGTGGACAAGGCAGACGTGCTGACGGACGATGCGGCCAAAGGCACTGCAGTCATGTCGTCACCTCGGCGAACGTCGATTCGGCGCGAAGCCTTGATTTACTTGGGGAAGGAGAACTTTGGCGAACTGCCGCGAACTATTCTGTGGTCCCGCCGACAGGCACCCATGGTTCCTTCCGATCAGGAGGCCGTGGCACTGAACTCCCAGTTCAGCCTAGGCACTTGGGTTTGTGATCACTGACTTTAGAAAGACTCTTGGGCCCCTCTAGCGGCAGGCTCGCCCATTGAAAGATGAACAACAACACCACCGGTAAGAGTCTTACCGGATTTTTTGAAGTCGGCCCAAAACAGACAAGGGGGTACCTTGGCTGGCGTGGAGCGACGAGCGAGGCGACCTTTCAGCCCGTTTGTCCCCTCCCCTCCTCGCATATTGGGCCTTTCTAGTCCCACATCTTCCGAGGATTTCAAATGGTGGATTCGCAACGATCCCAATGGCTTGCTCGGGCGGCGCGGATGCTAGGATGCCCCCCGAGGGTACCTCGTCTCATCCAAGGGGCAAGTACGAACTATTCACGCCACTTTAAGTGGTGCCCAGTTTTTGACCAAGACTCCGCTTAATGCTCTGATCAATGTGCCAACGCGGCAAACTCGCCGCAGTAAGAGCTTCGTCGCTCCAGAGACGTTTCATTTCCTCAAGGCTCCACTTGCCGGTTTGCTTTAGGCCACGGACACTCATAACTGTCTCGATTAATTGTTGCTCGAACCATTCCTGTACCACCTCGCGAACTGATGCGTTGGCCCCTGGAACATGCGCGTACATAATAGCCCACCGATCTACCAAGTCGGTGAACGCCATAAAATCCTCGTTGATAATAAGAAGGTTCTGCTCCATAAGAAAACGAGCCGCGCGATCCTCCAGATCAGGCGGCGTCCGACTTCCATCTGCAGCATTTACCCACTTCACCTCAGGACCATCAAACGAATCGACTGACTTCCCAGTCATTTCTCCGGATTCCGCTATAAGCGCATATATCTCCCCAGATCCCCCCCTTGCCACCCGAGGGGCGATTCCCCACTCTCTTTAAATCACCCGGACGCGACTCACCCCCCACCATCCTTAACTCATCGTTTATTATCACATCTCCGTTATTAGTGGGCCGCGCAGACGAGAATCTAAGCAGGTCCCGAATATCCCTCAAACGCTCAAGAATTTTCTGCTTGTAGTTTCTATCTACATTATGAGATCCGATACTCTCCTGCAGCAATCATATCTCCTCCGGCATGTTAAGCACGAAACTCTGAAGCCCACCGCGCCCAGTCGATTGGCTCATTATTAATCAAGAGATGAGTGCACGCTGTATTTGCTGCAACAAGACAATCCTCAGAAGAATTCTGCTCAATATAAATTACAACACGATCCGACCCAAAGATAACTCCGAACATCTGGAGCCTCGCAACACCACCGCCGCTGCGCAGAACCATCTCATAGAGCTCATTTTGATAGAGAGCTGCAATGTGGCCACCTGAGGCATAGTGTCCCGAGTCTCGGTCCACCTCGGCTTTCAGAATCCACCAATGCGCGGTAGCCCCTGAGATCGTTACATATCCCTTTGATTCTGCGTTTCGATCGAGCCATGGCCCTTGGCCCTCAACGACACGAAGAAAATTATGCTTCGTATCCGATCGAGGGTTCTCCATCCTTCCCGTGCCTGTACCTTTACTCCACGTGGAAAGCGAAAATATCTAGTATTTAAATAGCGAAGAATCCAGCGCGAGCGCATCGCTGTGCCTGGCCGGGCCGCCGACATCAGCCCGGCCACGCCCGTGACGCTGATCTGCGGCCCGAACGGCGCCGGCAAGTCCAGCATCCAGGAAGCCGTGCGCATGGCACTGGCCGGGGAGAGCGTGCGCGTCAGCCTCAAGAAGGAATACGGCCAGCTGCTGCACGACGGAACCGAATCGGGATCGATTGTGATTTCCGTCGGCCCGCAGTCCAACAGCGTGGCCCTGCCCTCGGGCAAGTCCACGCAGGGGATCCCGGCTGACCCGCGGCCTGCCGTTCGTGCTGGATGCGCAGCGCTTCGCGCACCTGGATGTCAAGGAACGCCGCGCTTTCCTGTTCGACCTGATGGGCATCAAGATCGGTACCGACCAGGTGCGCGAGCGCCTGGTGGCGCGCGGCTGCGACACGAAGAAGGCCGAGGCCGTGCTGCCGATGGTGCGCGCCGGGTTCGATGCCGCCGCCAAGGAAGCGCAGATGAAGGCCACTGCCGCCAAGGGCGCCTGGCGAGCCATCACCAATGAAACCTATGGCAGCGTCAAGGCCGCCAACTGGATCGCGCCGGCCCCGGCTGGCGGACCCGCGCCGGAAGACCTGGCCGCTACGATCGCCGAATGCGAGGCCGATATTGCCGACGCCAGTGCATCGGCTGGCGACCTGCAGCGCCAGCTGGGCGAGATCGACGCCGCGGCGCGCCAGCGCGCGCACCGTGAGCGCCAGATATCCGACTTGTCGGCCAAGGCTGATCAGCTGCCCAAAGCGCGGGAATCGGTTGAGCGGGCACAGGCAGAGCTGGACACCTTCCGCCCCAAGGTCGAGGCGCTGCGGGCCGCCGCCGGCGGCAAGGTGGCCGGCATTCCCTGCGCCTGCCCAGATTGCGGCGCCATGCTGCTCTTTCTAGCCGGCCAGCTGGCGAAGTACGAGCCGACCCAAGCCGACCCCGAAGCCGCGGCACGCCTGCCCGAGTACGAACGCAGCCTGAGCGTCCTGGCGAACGCCCTGAAGAGCCGCACGGCCGACCGCGACGCAGCCGACGCCGCGGCCAAGCAGCTTGCCCTGCTGCGCAAGGACGCCGCGGCTGACACAGGTGACGCTGACGGCGAGCTGCGCGCCAAGATCGAGGCAGAACTGAAGATTCTGCAGTCCGCGATCGGCAAGGTCAGCGAGGAACTGGAAGCCGCGCGCGCCGCGCGCCGGGCCATCGCCCAGGCCGCCGAGCAGACGGCCAAGGCTGCCCAGCACCACGCCGACGTTATCGCGTGGGAAGCGCTGGCCGAGGCGTTCGGGCCCAGCGGTATCCCGGCCGAGCTGCTGTCCGAGGCACTGGACCCCATCAACGAGCGCCTGGCCGCCGCGGCAGTCGAGTCCGAATGGATGCGCATCGGCATCGGCGCCGACATGGCGATCACGGGCGACGGTGGCCGGCCTTATGCCCTGTTCTCCGAATCGGAGAAGTGGCGCGTCGACGCGCTGCTGGCCGAGGCCATCTCGCGCCTCACCGGCATGCGACTGCTGGTCCTGGACCGGGCGGACGTGCTGATCGGCACCGAGCGCGACCGGCTGTTCTGGTGGCTGGACGACCTGTCAGCGGCTGGCGAGATCGACACCGCCCTGATCTTCATGAGCCTCAAGGCCCCGCCCGGGCAGCTGCCTGAATCCATCACCGCCTACTGGATCGAGGACCACCAGGTCGGAAGTATCAGGGAGGCCGCGTGATGGTCAGCACAACCACCATGATCCAGCGCCTGGAAGGTCTGCTGGGAACCAAAGACCTCAGCGCCTGGGAACAACAGTTTGTGCGCAGCCTCGCGCAACGCATGCACGCCGGCGAGGTGACGAAGCTCACCGGCAACCAGGTCGAGAAGCTCGACGAACTGCATGGGAGGCATTTCTCATGAACACCCAACCGCAGCGCCGGATCATCCGGCTGCCCGAGGTCACTGAGCGTGTCGGCCTGGGCAAGATCGCCATCTACGAGCGGATCAAAGAACACACGTTCCCGGCGCCCATCAAGCTGGGCCGGGCCAGCGGCTGGATCGAGGAAGAGGTCCAGAAGTGGGTGGACGAACAGATCATCGCGACGCGCGGAGGGCACTGATGCACGCCCTTTCCGCTCTCGCCAGCGACGCCGAGCTACGCCGGCAGCTGATGGCAGCCCAGCATGCCGCCGCGCACGCCGAAGAGGCGCTGGCGATCTGCCGCCAGGCACACGCTGTCATGACGCTGCAGATCGCGCAGCTGGAGAAGCTGGCGCACGAGATCAACCGGGCCGCGGTGAATCACCCGCACCAGCCGCTGTCGCGCTGGGTGAAGTTCGGGCCGATGGCTGGCCTGTTGGCATCGATCAAGGATCAATGAAATGATCGAATCGACCACACCGGCGCAGTGCCGGGACGAAGACTGGAAACTGGCGCGCTACTGCGGCCTGATGGTCGCCACGCCTAGCACGAACGAATGGGATGCGGCGCTGGCTCGCTTTGCTGACGGCATTCGAGCCATGCCTGCCGCAGCAAGCGAAGAGGCCGAGGATACCGCCTACATGATTGGTCATGCGGCGGGTCGCTCAGCCAGCCGGAGCGCAGAGCCGGTGGCGTTGACCGACGCCGCCCCTACGCCGAGCGCATCGCCTGCCGATGAGTGGGAAATCCGCGCCGATGGTCAACGCGTGCGTAAAGACCGCTGGGAAGATGGATTCCGCTCCATTGTGACCATCGTTCGCGGCCCTAGCGGCAGCTTCGAGATTCCGGAAATCATTGAAATGGTGCGTGCGCTGGTGGTGGAAGGTGAGAGCGCATCGCCTGCCGCGCCGACACTGTTTCGCTGGAAAACATCGTGGGGAGATTGGACCTACCGCACAGAGCGTCCTGCGGGATGGAAAGACCTTCGAGGCTTTGAGGCATACAGCCTCTCCGACCCCGAACAAGAGAGCGAGCCGCATGAATGGCAGATCATGAGCAATGACATCAAACGATGCTCATCGCCTGCCGCGCTGACGGATGAGCAGATTCTGGAAATCGGGCACCAGCACTTCAGGCCGGGGCACAACTCAAGCTGAACCTGTGTTTGTCGCGGCGGTGAGCGACGTGCTATCCCGCGCAGAGCTGAAGGCGGCCATGTGCTTCTAACCGGCAAGGCGCAGGCATGATCCGGCGCGAGTACAAGACGTTCGGCTTCTGCTGCGGCCTCGGCGGTGGCGCCAAAGGCTTCAAGAAAGCTGCCTCGCAGGTCGGCAACATGATCGCCACCTGGCACTGCATCGGTGGCATCGATGTCGACCCGGCAGCCGCGCGCGACTTCGAGACGCTGGTGGGCGTGCCGTGCACGGTCATGGATCTGTTCACCCGGCAGCAGTACACGGCCTTCCACGGCAAGGAGCCGCCAGCTGGCTGGCGAGAGGCCATGCCTTCCGACATCCGGCGTGCCGCCGGCAATGAGCGGCCAAACTGCGTGTTCATCTCGTCGCCGTGCAAGGGCGCCAGCGGCCTCCTCTCGGAGGCCCTGAGCCGCACGCCGAAGTACCAGGCGCTGAACGAGCTGACGCTGCGCTGCGTCTGGTTGATGTGCGAGGCCTGGAAGGACGATCCGGCCGAACTGATCGTGTTCGAGAACGTGCCGCGGCTGGCAACACGCGGCCGGCACCTGCTGGAACAGCTCAACCAGATTCTGCGCCACTACGGCTACGCCGTGAACGAGACCACGCACGACTGTGGCGAGCTCGGCGGCCTGGCCCAGAGCCGCAAGCGCTTCCTGCTGGTGGCGCGGCACATGGAGAAAGTCCCGGCCTTCCTGTACGAGCCGGAACTGCGGCGCCTGCAGGGCGTCGGTACCGTGCTTGGCCGCATGCCGCAGCCGGGCGATGCCGCTGGCGGCCCGATGCACCGCGTGCCGTCCCTGCAGTGGAAGACCTGGGTGCGCCTGGCATTTGTCGAGGCCGGCAGTGACTGGCGCAGCCTGAACCGTCTGGAGGTAGTGGACGGCCACCTGCGGGACTACCTGATCATGCCGGAACGCCGCAATGGTGCGCTGGGTGTCCTGAACTGGGATGACCATGCTGGCGCGGTTGCCGGTGAGTCGCTACCGAGCAATGGCACATTCTCCATCGCCGACCCGCGCGGCCCGGCCAATGCCGCGCAATACCAGCAGTATGGCGTCCTGCGCTGGGGCGAGGCGTCGGGAACGATCACTGCTGGCACGAACCCCGGCCAGGGTACGTTCAGCGTCGCGGACCCGCGCCACGCCGGCCCCGCCAAGCACAATAACGAGTTCCGGATCGTGCCGTGGCAGCAGGCCGCCGGCGCCGTCACCAGCGCGCACGGAACCGGCCAGTGCGTGCAGGATCCCCGCGCCTCTACGGGATTCGAGGGCGCCGGCAAGTACCGCATCACCGGCTAAGACGAGCCGGCCGGCACGGTCATCGCCCGCAGCGACACCGGCCAGGGGTGCATATGCCGTCGCTGCCCCGCGTTCGGGAATGCGCCGGGAGCGCGGCGACAACTACCTGACGGGTGGCCATTACGGCGTGGTGAGCTGGGATCAGCCGAGCGGCGCTGTTTCGGCAGCTGCTGGCCACGACAACGGCCGCTGGTCAGTAGCCGACCCTCGGCTGCCGGCGGCGAACGACAAGCTGGTCGCCATCATCCGCGCGCTGGACTTCACCTGGCAT
This sequence comes from Cupriavidus sp. GW823-FHT06D04, assembly GCF_058795055.1. Classification (NCBI taxonomy): domain Bacteria; kingdom Pseudomonadati; phylum Pseudomonadota; class Betaproteobacteria; order Burkholderiales; family Burkholderiaceae; genus Cupriavidus; species Cupriavidus sp. GW823-FHT06D04. Next base: position 79,762 of record NZ_JBXAHL010000001.1, read on the forward strand.
CGCCCATTCACCACGCTCGAACTGGCCGCCATCCAGTCGCTGATCGAGCCGGAGGAATACCTCGAGCTGGACGGCTTGAGCGACCAGGCCTGGCGCGAGCGCATCGGCAACGCAGTGCCGCCGGATGCTGCGCAGGCGATCGCCGAGGTGATGGGCACCACCCTGCTGCTGGCCGAGTCCGGCGAGACGTTCATGCTGTCGGCTACGCCCGTATGGGTGCGGCCGGTCGCGGTGGCGCTGTCGGTGGCACAGCAACCGGAGGTTATGTAATGCCCTATCTTCCGACCAAACCGGCCACGGCCACAAATGCGGAAACGAGAGCTATACCGAGAGCCCATTTCGAAATGCGCAGCGCTTGTCGTGCAACCTCGGCTTGGTCCTGCGCCGCCCCCGCTGCCTGCTCCGTCACCAGAAGCGCTCGTTCCTCGCGCAACTCCGCGCGCTGGCTGTCGATCCGATCGAGGTATGCACGAGCGTTCTCTAAACGCCTATCGCCGAACGTATGGCGCTCAACGTGCTGTCGGAATTCGTCCTCGCTGTGTTTAGCAATCCACTCGAGTATTTCGGCATCGGTTTCGAAGTTCGCCATGGCTTGCCTCCTATCGCTCCAAAGAAGCGTAGCACGCGAAGGAAGCAAGGCGGATAGGGATGGCGGGGTAAGCCTATTCCTCCACGCCAAGAATGACATCCACTGCGGCTCTGCCGGCAAGTTCGGCGACCAGGTATGCCCAACGCTGCGAGTACGGCCCGCCGAAGACCTTGATGCGCTTGCCAATGGCCGCGACTCCAGGCGGGCTCATAGGTCCTTCAATCTCGAACCAGACGTTGAACATGTCCTTGGACACCTTTTGGACATCGACATGGATGTCGAATCCACGGTACTCGGTCACGCGTTCCATGGCGGTCTCCAATCCATTCAAGGCATCCTAGCATGACGAAAGAACGCCCCATCCTCTTCAGTGGCGCCATGGTGCGCGCCATCCTGGACGGCCGGAAGACGCAGACGTGGCCCGTGGTGAAGCTGCCGCACAACAATCCGCTCGGCGAGTGGGAAGCCACGACCGTCGGCGGAGAAACGGCGAAGTTCGCCGACGGCACGCCGGCCCCGGAGATGACCGCGGTCTGGCACACGCGGACCGGCGATACCTTGACTTGCCGCCATGGCCAGCCCGGCGACCGCATGTGGGTGCGCGAGACATGGGCTCAGCCGGCGGCACTGGACCCGGGCCCGACCGTCTACCGCGCGGACTATCCGGCGTGCGTGCCGGCCGGCTTCGAGAACATTCCGCCGGCCGAAGGGATCACCTGGAAGCCGAGCATCCACATGCCGCGGGCGCTGTGCCGACTGCGCCTTGAGGTCACCGGAGTGCGCGTCGAGCGGCTGAACGACTGCAGCGAGGTGGACGCAATTGCCGAAGGTATTCAGCCCTATAAGGACGGGTGGGAACGCTTCCATGCTGAGCCGGCCAACACCGAGCACACAGGCGCGACCAAGGATCCGCGCCTGGCCTACAAAGACCTGTGGGAGCAGATCAATGGCGCCGGCGCATGGGATGCCAACCCGTGGGTGTGGGTGGTTGAATTCAGGAGGGTTCAGCGTTGATCCTCGATCCACGCTTTCGCCCATGCGATGCCTGCCGCGACGGCAAATTCGAATGTTGCATAGGAGCCCAGAGGCTCAGACGCCTCCAGAACGAGATGGTCCTTTTGCACCGTGCCAAAGGCTTCGAACGAACCATCAGCCAGTTGCTTCGCAAAGCCACGAACTGTGTAGTCCTTGTAGCTCTCAATGCCCATGGTGGCCCCCTGTTTTGGAGGATCGTAGCACGAAGCACCTGACCACCCAGACCTTCGACGGCGAGGCCGGCTGCATCCTGTCCGACTGCGAGCAGTACCGCTATCGCCTCTGGCGCGAGTGGGATACCAGCCGGCCGGCGCTGGGCTTCATCATGCTCAATCCGTCGACAGCTGACCACCAGGCCAACGACCCAACGATTACCAGATGCCTGCAGCGCGCGCTGGCCGGCAAGTACGGACGGCTGGAGGTGGTCAACCTGTTCCCCCTGCGCTCGACCGATCCTGACGGCCTGCTGTCGCATCCGGAGCCGCTCGGGCGGGAAGACACTACCAACGGTGCGATGATGGACGCGATCGATCGCTGCTCGATGGTGATCTGCGCCTGGGGTGCCCACAAGGCGGCGCCGGCGCGGGCGGCTGAAGCGCTACGCATCGTTCGGATGTGCGGGCGCGCATCGCTGCTCCACCACCTTGGGCTCAATCAGGATGGCAGCCCGAAGCATCCGCTCTACATCGCGGCGAAGAAGCGTCCGGCGCTATATTTGCCCAGTTAGACATCGCTAACGGGACGCGCGACTGGGCTATTTCCGAGCTTTCTCAGCTTCGGGGTCCATAAAAGCCAAGAATGCCAGCCCCTTTTTTGGTCACGAAGCTTCGCCTATACGATGCCCCGGTTACTTTCTCATTATCCATCAGGCCATGCACGGTTAGCTTCGGTGCGATATTGTGATACAAAAAACTCTGAGTCACACCGACGCCATTGCGGTTTGTGATGCCATTTGTGAGTGGGCCCCTCATCCCTTCGAATATATCCAGCAGGGTAAGTACCTTCTCTTCACCACCAGCTGCTTCAGCCGGAACTTTCACATCGACGCTATCCAGCAATTCTCGCAATGAAGGGAATTCTTCGGATTCGTCTCCCGACAGGCTGGATTCTTGCTTTCTCTGCGCGGAACCAGGCGCCTCTTTAAGTTCCACATTTTCCGCACGCAAGGCGGTAATCTCTTGGTATAGAGATTTCGTATCCTCAATATCGTCCGCAGAAATCCAACCCTTCAGTTCCCGGCTTTGAGAGAAATCCGAAAGACTTACCTTCTGCTCAAGGGCATCATCTTTCATGACGACTACAAAGGGCGCTTTCCCTTGCTCTACTGCATAGTCATACTCAAGTTTCGTATAGCTTAGATTAGAAGTCTTCTCCACAGAACCATAACGACCACCAAAAATAAGCATGTAGACGTCAGATTCATCGATCCAGCGCTTGATGATATCCATCTGAGACTTGTCCGCAGCGGTAAATAGCTTCATACGAGCCGGAATGTGGCCCGCTTTTAAGATCGCACTTACTGCGGCTTGCCGCTCATCGATCAGATCAGTAAATGTGCTGGATACAAAAACTTGCAGTTTTCTCGCCACAGCTTGCGACCATCCGGCATTACCTCGATATAGAGGCCGCCGCCGTCAAAAACCTTATAGGCCTTGTCGCGCGGCTTGGCGTTGCGGATTTTGGTATCGGTTAATGGCTCGACCGTGCGGGGCATCGCTGGGCACCGAAAATAGGGGCATTCGAAGATGCCCCTAAGGGGCTCCAAAAAGTGACGGATGCCAACGGGCGATGACGAACTTTGGCGAACGTCGATTCGGCGCGAAGCCTTGATTTACTTGGGGAAGGAGAACTTTGGCGAACTGCCGCGAACTATTCTGTGGTCCCGCCGACAGGAATCGAACCTGTATCTAGCGCTTAGGAGGCGCTCGTTCTATCCATTGAACTACGGCGAGGGACAGGACCGTCAGGATCGGGAACCGCGGGCGCGGTGATCCTGGAGACGGCCCGGAGTATATCAAAATCCGCAACTGCCCGGCTCGCCCGCGATGGTGGACCCGTCCCGGCGGCCTCGCCCGGCAAGGCGGCCGGACGATGGCAGGCGCGTCGGCCGGCCGGCATGGCGCAGGGCGCGGCGCCCCGGCCGGTGGCGGCCGCGGGCGCAACTGGCGGCGGCAGTGGCGCAACTGCGGTGGCAGGCTTGTCCGCGCAGGTTGCAACGCAGTTCCCAGTCGATCAGTCCGGACATGGCAGTCTCCTTGATTCGGTGATGGCCGCGCGCTTCAGGCGAGGCTCAGGCCCAGGTTCAGGCCGCCCAGTTGGGCTTGCAGCAGCGCGCCCAGCAGCAGCCAGCCGATGTGCAGCGCGGCGCGCGGGCGGCGCATGCATGTTTCCACTTGCTCGCTGCGGCTTTCGCCGGACAGGCACCAGGAGCAGAAATGCTCACAGTTGTTGGTCAGCAAGTGGTAGGCGTTTTCGCCCACGCGGGAACGGGCGCGTTCGACGGCCTGGCGGCCGGCGAAGCGGGCGCAGGGTTCCGGCCTGACGGCGATGCCGAAACCGGCGGCGAAGGCTTCAAGGGTAGTTTCTTCAACCGGCGCGGCTTGCAGGGAGCGGGCGAAACCGGCGTAGTGGATGACGCGGCCGGCGCCGGCATAGATCCCATGATGGGCGTAGCCGTGGCGATCGGTGACCAGGTGGGCGCCGAGCGGCAGCGGGTCGGCGAAGCGATCGTCGCCGCCGGTAGCGCGTTCTTGTTGTTCCTGGATGTTCATGGCTGGCCTCGGTCTGTCTGGTTGCTGCAGGCATTGCTGCTCTATGCCAGACCAACCGCATCAACCATGCCAACACCAGGGAGCGACGGCAGGGCAATGGTTTGGCGGGAATCCGAGGGTTTTGGAGGGGATGGACTGTCGGATGGCAGCCAACTGCATGGCGGCCGATCTGTTGGCTGGCTGGCACCATTCGCCGCGCGCGGCGAGGCCTGCCGCACCCATGCTGTGGCACGCGCCTTGCTCAATACCGGTACCGCACCCGCCCATGGCCGGTGTGCGCGGCGCCGGCGGGCAGCCGGTATTCGGGTGGATCCGCCCGTTCGTGCCCTCGTCTGCGCTGCCGCTCGGGACAGTGATCATCTTTTACGAGATCAACTACAGCTTCTATGCTGATCAGATGAACAACCAGTTCCAGAACATCGATATCCGCAACAACGCGCCAAACGCCAATATCAATGTCCTGGGCGACCAGGGCGCGAGGAACGACGGCCGGCTGATCTGATGCTGATCTGAGGGCCAGCGCCGCCGTGGCAGCGCCCCGGCTAGTCCGGGGCTTCACGCGGACCGGAGACAAGATTGGGTTTCGACTCGCACTTCCAGTGGACCTCGGCCGCATGCACGGACGTCGGGCGCGTGCGCGAACGCAACGAGGACGCTTGCCTGGACCTGCCCAGCCAGGGCCTGTGGGCGGTGGCCGACGGCATGGGCGGCCATGCCGTGGGGGACTTCGCCAGCCAGGCCGTGGTCCAGGCGCTGGCCACGTTGCCGCCGCACCCCCGGCTGGAAGACCGGGTCGACGCCACGCGCGCGGCGCTGCAGGGCGTGAACCTGGCACTGGTCGATGAAGCGGCGCGCCTGGGCGTGCGCTGCATCGGCAGCACGGTGGTGGTGCTGCTGGCGGGCGATCGCCGATGCGCCTGCGTGTGGGCCGGCGACAGCCGCCTGTACCGGCTGCGTGGCGGCCAGTTCGCCCGCCTCACGCGCGACCATAACCAGGTCGAGCGCCTACTGGCGCGCGGGCTGATCACCCCGGAAGAGGCGCGCCACCATCCCGCGCAGAACACCATCACACGCGCCGTCGGCGCGGCCCCGACGCTGGCGCCGGAGCAACTGCTGACCGAGGTGGCCGATGGCGACGTCTACCTGCTGTGCAGCGATGGCCTGAGCAACGAGGTCGACGATGACGACATCGCGGCGGTGCTGGCACAGCAGGATGTTGCGCAGGCCGCGCCGACGCTGGTGCAGATGGCGCTTGATGCCGGCGGCCGCGACAACGTGTCGGTGGTGGTGCTGCGTGCGGCGGACCCCTACGGCTCAGACAAGACGCTGGTCAATCCCGAACTGGACGCCTGAAGGCACGACCCCCAGCAGCCTCGGGCCCCCTGCCCCTTGCTACCCCTTGCCGCCTTCGGCCTGCCGGCTGGCGCGGAAGTCCTTCGAGTGGATGCCGTGCTTCTTCAGCAGCATCTGCAGGTGCGAGCGGTTCATGTCGAAGCGCCGCGCCAGTTCGGCGACGGTGCCGCCGACTTCCTGCAAGCCCCGCTCGAGGAAGGCCCGCTCGGCCTCGTCGCTGGCGGCGCGCTTGGCCTCGCTCAGCGACGTCGCCATGGTGATGTCCGCGGCTGCCGTGCCCGCGCCGACCACCGCCAGCGCGGCGGGTTTCGGCCGGATATCCTGCGGCAGATGGGCCAGGTCGGCGGTGTCGCCGGCCAGGCAGCTCAGCCGGTACAGCAGGTTGCGCAGCTCGCGGATATTGCCCGGGTAGTCGTAGTGCAGCAGGAAGTCGCGCAGCCGCGGCGTCAGCTTGAGCGGCCGGCGCTTGAGCATGCCGGCGGCCTCGTCACTGAAGTACGACACCAGCAGCGGGATCTCGTCGCGCCGCTCGCGCAGCGACGGCAGGCTGACGTGGATCACGCTCAGGCGGTAGAACAGGTCCTCGCGGAAGGTGCCGGCCTGGCTCATGCGGCGCAGGTCCTTGTTGGTCGCCGCGACGATGCGCGTATCGACCGAGATCGCCTCGTCCGAACCCACGCGCTGGATCTCGTGCGCTTCCAGCACGCGCAGCAGCTTGACCTGGCCGGTCAGCGGCAGCTCGCCGATCTCGTCCAGGAAGATGGTGCCGGTATGCGCGCTCTCGAACTTGCCGCGGCGGTCGTTGCTGGCGCCGGTGAAGGCGCCCTTCTTGTGGCCGAACAGCTCGGATTCGAGCAGGCTGTCGGGGATGGCGCCGCAATTGACCGAGATAAACGGCTTGTCAGTGCGTGAGCCGTTGGCATGGATCACCTTGGCCATCAGCTCCTTGCCGGTGCCGCTCTCGCCATCGATCAGCACCGGCAGGTCGGTCGGCGCCGCCTTCTCGGCAATCTCCAGCGCCTCCAACAACTTGGGGTTGTCGCCGAAGGTGCCTTCGAAAATAAAGCTGCGCTCCATCAATGCCTGACGGCGCTCGCGCGGCATGCGCTCGACTTCCTCCTGCGGCGGGGCGGCCTCGGCCGACGCCGCCTGCACGAAGCGCTCCTTGTGCGACAGCCCCATCACCTCGTCGCGCAGCGTGGTGGCCTGCTTGAGCAGCTTCTCGATCTCCGGCCGGTCAAGCCGCGACGACCAGCGCAGCGTGGAGCGCAGGATCTCGATCTTCTCGATCAGGCCGGCGAACGACACCGGCGAGGTGGCCGAGGCGGGGGTGGCACCCTGGTTGTATAGCTTCATGCTGCGCTCAGTTGCTTCTGCACCAGTTGGAAATACATGCCCTTGCGCTCGATCAGCTCCTCATGCCGGCCCTGCTCGACGATGGCGCCTTCATACAGCACCAGGATCTTGTCGGCCTGCATGATGGTGCTGAGCCGGTGCGCGATGATGACCGCGGTGCGCCCGCGCAGGATCTCCTGCATATTGGCCAGGATGTTGCTCTCTGACTGCGTGTCGAGCGCCGAGGTGGCCTCGTCGAACACCAGCAGGCGCGGGTCGTGGTACAGCGCGCGGGCAATGCACAGGCGCTGGATCTGCCCGCCGGAAAGCCCGATGCCACGCTCGCCCACCACCTGCTCGTAGCCCAGCGGCAGCTTGCTGATAAAGGCGTGGGCGTCGGCCATGCGCGCCACCTCCTCGATACGGCGCCGGTCTGGGCTGTCGTCGCCGCAGGCGATGTTCTCGGCGATGGTGCCCGAGAACAGCAGGTTGGACTGCATCACGTAGCCCACCTGCGCGCGGTAGAACGCCGCGTCGATCACGTTCAGGTCGTAGCCGTCCACCGACATCGAGCCCTCGGTGGGCTTGTAGAAGCCCACCAGCAACTTGGCCAGCGTGGTCTTGCCGGAGCCGCTGCGCCCGACGATGGCCACCATCTCGCCCGGCCGGATGGCGAAGCTGATGTTCTCCAGCACGTAGGGCGTGTCTTCGCCGCCGTAGCGGAAGTACAGGTCCTTCATCACGATCTCGCCCTGCAGGTCGGGCAGCATTACGCGCGACAGTACGTCCTGCGGCTTCTGCTCGGGCTCCAGGTCGAGCACGTCGCCCAGGCGCTCCATCGCCACGGCGGCATCGTTGAGCTGGCCCCATAACGCCACCAGCCCCATCAGCGGCGCCAGCACGCTGCCCATGAAGGCGTTGAAGGCAATCAGCTGGCCGATGGTGAGCTCACGCTCCAGCACCAGCGTCGCGCCCACCCACAGCACTGCGATGGTGGTGGCGGCGTTGAGCAGCTGGCTCACCAGCCCCACCAGGATATGGAAGGCCTGCGCCCGGTATTGGGCGTCCAGCGCCTTGGCGTACTTGCGCTCCCAGCGCAGCCGCACCGGGCGCTCGATGCCCATGCCCTTGACGGTCTCGGCGCCGCCCAGCGTCTCCATCAGGTAGGCCTTGGCATCGGTCGACGCCGAAAACACCTCGCGCGCATAGGTCTTGACCTTCGGCGTCACCACCACCGTCAGTGCCGCGATCGGGATCACGAAGGCGATCAGCAGCAGCGTCAGCTTGACGTTGTAGAGGAACATGATGGTGAAGTAGATAAACACCATGAGCATGTTCAGCGCCGTGGTCACCGTCGATTCGGTCAGGAAGGCGCGGATGGTCTGGTTCTCCTGGAAGCGCGCGAAGATGTCGCCGGTCTTGCGCTTGGCAAAGAACGACAGCGGCAGCGCCAGCGTGTGCTTGAAGAAGTGCGACATCATGGCGAAGTCCATGTTGCGCACCATGAAGTTGGCGAGATACGCGCGGATGGTCGCCATCAGCTGCGAGAACACGCTGGAGATGATCAGCCCCACGATCAGCAGGTGCAGCAGCCCCACGTTCTGGTGCACCACCACGCCGTCCAGGATGTTCTGGATGATCAGCGGCGGCACCACCCCCAGCATCTGGATCACGAAGGTGGCCAGGAACAGGTGCGCCAGGATCTTCCGGTACGGTGCCAGGTAGCCGATAAAGCGCAGCCACGGCGAGCGCGACACCGACAGCTGGGTCATGCTCTCGCCCGGCCTGAACAGCAGGCAGGTGCCACTCCAGCCGCGCTCGAACTCCTCCGCGCTCATCTTGCGGAAGCCGATGGCCGGGTCGGCCACCCACACCCAGCGCGACGAGATCCCGTACACCACCACGTAGTGGTAGCCCTCCCAGTGCACGATAAAGGGCAGCTCGAAGCCCATCAGCGAATCCCGCGTGCACTGCACCCCACGCGTGGTGAAGCCGAGCGATTCGCCGGCGCGTGCCAGGCTGTCCAGCGTGGCGCCATGGGTGGTCACGTTGGCCAGCTCGCGCAGCTTGCCCAGCGTCATCGGGATGCCGTAGTGCCGGCAGATCATCGCCAGACAGGCCGCGCCGCAATCCATCTCCTCGGCCTGCTCCACCAGCGCAAAGCGGCGGATCAGCTTCTCGCCCAACTCCGGTTTGGAATGCAGGTCCAGCAGCACCGGGCGCTTGCGCCGTTCGGCCAGCTTCTTCTGCCGATGCAGCTCGCGGTCCAGCACGCGGATGCGCTCTTCCAGCACCTCGCGCAGGCGCGGGTTGCGCTCCAGGATCAGCTGCACCGTCTTCTCGGGAATCACCAGCAGGCGCACGTCGGTCTCGGCGATGGCCGAGGCCAGCTGCTCCTGCCGCATCACGCAGGCGCGCTCGCCGAAGATATCGCCCTGCCCCAGCGTAGCCAGCGGGAACTCGCTGCCCTCCTCGCTGCGTACGATGCGCACCGTGCCCTGGCGCACCACATAGAGGCGGCGGTCCTCGCGCCCATCCTGCTTCAGGATCTCCTTGCCGGCCGCCACGCGCTTGACGCCGACGCTGCGCACGGCGTCTTCCAGCTCCTGCTTGTCGAGCTTGCCGCGCAAGTCGAAGAGCCGCGCGACAAAGCCGCCGGCCGAACTGATCGCGACATAGCTGGTGATAAACGCAAGCGCCGCCGGGTTGCCCGCCACCACGGGCTCGCCCACGCTGCGCGGGATCATCAGCAGCTCGGTCTTGCCCGAGGCGCGCACCGACGACTCATGGCGGTAGTCGCGCAGCAGCGCAATATCGGCAAAGACCTCGCCGGCCTTGCGCACGCCCATGCTGATTTCCTTGCCGTGCTCCTCGTTGAACACGCGCACCGAGCCGGACTTGACGACAAACAAGCCCGGCGCCGCTTCGCCGGCATTGCAGACGGTGTCGCCAAAACCGAAGATCAGCACCTGCGCGGCTTCCGCCAGGCGTGCCAGCTCCTCCGGCGTCAGCACCGACAGGATCTCGACAGAGGCAAGAAAGGCGGCCAGCGCCGATCCTGCCTCCGGCTGGTCCGGGGCAGCCGCCGCGGCGCGATCACCGGCCTGGCCGGACTCGCTAGCGGGCTTCGATGACATGTTCCTGCGCCCTGGCCATCAGCCAGTCTTCGCGCAGCAGGCGGCGCACTTCCACCGCCACCTCACTGTCCAGCGTGGCCGGGTGCTTGCTGCGCACCAGGAAGACCTCGAAGAAGGAACGGTCCGCCGCCGGGAACGGCCCCAGCAGGTCGCCCGGCTCGGCGTTGAAGACCTTGGCCTCGATATCGGTCTTGAGCGAGCCGCGCAGCACCTTGCCGATCTCGCCACCGCGCTCGCGCGTGTCGGCAATGGAATGCTCGCGCGCCATCTCGGCGAAGGCCTCCGGATCATCCTGCAGATACGAGATCAGCTCCTTGGCCTTGCCCTCGCTGTCGACCACGATATGGCTGACCTCGATGCTATCGAAGCGCGGCGAGTTGAGCGCAAAGTACGCCTGCACCGCGGCCTCGCTGCAGACCTGCTCCATCATCCGCTCCTGGTAGAGGCTGTCGGTGACAAAGGCCTCGAACTCATCCAGGCTGATGTTCAGCGCATCCAGGTAGTGGTTCATGTCGGCAGCGCGATGCAGGCCCTGCACGCGGCGGAACTGGTCCGCGCGTTCCTGGATCTCCTCGGGCGTGACCACCATGCCTTGCCGCTTCGCCGCGTGCACCGTCAGCTTGTCGCGCACGATCTGCTCGATCAGCCCTTCGAACTGCCCGGTCAGCTTGAGCAGCCGCACGAACTCCTCGACGCCGAGCACCTCGTCGTCGATACGCACAATGCCAGTCATTTTCTCGGCTCCTTTTGGCGGCCCCACGCGCTTGCGCGCCAGGCTGTCCAGATGTGCTGTGCTTGTGTTTCCCCCGACTGCCCCGGCCACGCTAGCCGGCCACCTCTCGGAACGGGTCCAGCCCCAGGTCGATCAGGCGGCGTTCGCGCACCACGATCTCCGCAGTCGCGGTCATGCCGTAACGCAACGGATACTTGTTGTCGGCCACGGCGTAGTAGTCGCGTGCCAGGCGCACGCGGCCCTCGTAGACCGGCTGCTTGTCGGGCCCGCCCGGCTTGGTGGCGGGCGAGATGAATTCCAGCGTGCCCTCGATGATCCCGTAGCGCTGGTACGGGAAGGCACTGAACTTGAGCTTGACCGGCAGCCCTTCGCGCAGGAAAGCGCGGTCACGCTCGGCGATGACGATCTTCACCACCGGGCGCGCATCCTTGGGCGCAATGCCGCCCAGCGGCGTGTTGGCCTGCACCTTGTCGCCGCGCTGGGTGGAGGTGACATCGGTGATCACGCCCGACACCGGCGCCAGGATCAGCAGGAAGTTGTCCTTGTCGATGTTCTCGAAGCGGATGCGCGCCGCCGCGTCCGCCACCAGGCGGGCGGTCTGCACCTGCAGGCGCAGCTTGTCCTCGGTGTTGGCGATCTCGCGCAGCGCCGCGTCGTACTGCACGCGCAGCCCGGCCAGGTCCTGGCCGCTGCTTTCGAGCTGTGAACTGGCCTGGGTAAGCTCGCGGCCCAGCCGCGCGTCCAGCTCTGCCAGCCGCGACTGCGCCACGCGCAGGTTGTTCTCCGCGTCCTGCGCCGCGGCGCGCTTGGCATCCACCTGCGACTGCGAAACGCCACCGCCACCCGGCAACGCCAGCAGGCGCGCGTAGCGGTCCTGCTCCTGGCGCGCGAACTCACGCGCGCGCCTGGCGTTCTCGAGGTTGCTGCGCGCTTCCTGCAACTGCGCGCGCTGCTGTTCGGCAAGCCGCGTGGTGCCTTCAGCGATACGGGTCTCGTGCTGGCGCGTAGCAACGTCGATCTGCTGCTTGAGCGCCGCCGCACGGCGTTCCATCAGCGCCTTCTTGTCGGGGAACTGCTTCCATTCGCGCTCGGAGTCTTCCAGCTTGAGCTGCGCTTCCAGCGCATTGGCCGCAGCCTCGATCGCGCCGCGCGCATTCAGGCGCGCCAGCACGTCGTCCTTGGACACGGGTTGCCCTTCGGCCACGTAGAGGTCGGCCAGCTCGCCGTCCACCGGGGCATAGAAGCGGCGCACCTCGGATTCCGGCGCCAGCGTGCCCTGCGCCGTGACAATGACATCGGCATGCCCGACGAAGGACCACACCAGCCCGCACAGCACCAGCGCGAAAGTCGTGACGATGGTCAGCAGTCCCAGGCGCGACGGCTCGGCACTCAACAGGCCAATGCCCTCGGCGCTGTGGTCTTCCAGCGCCTCGGAGAGTGGCTTGAGGCCGCCCTGGCGGGCATCGTCCTTCATGGCTGCCCCGCTTGCTGTGGCGCCGCGGCGGCCGCGGCTGGTTCCGGCGCCTTGCCGGTGTCTTCACCGCCGATCAGTTCCAGCTTGGTCTTGAGCACGGCGGGATCGAGCACGGTGCGCAATTCGCGCAGCGCGTGCCGCTGCTGGTCGGCCTCGGCGCGGATCTCTTCCTCGATCTTGGCGAGTTGCGCCAGGTCGGCGCTTTCCCCCGCGCGCAGTTGCGTGAAGATACGCATGCCCTGGCGCGCGTCTGTCTGCGCCTGCGACAGCAACCGGGCCTGCGCGCGGAATTTGGGCGAGATGCCGGGCTCGAGCCGCTGCTCGCTGCCGATCACGCCATTGCTGCGGTATTGCTTCCATGCGGCGACGGCGCTGCCCATCAGCTCCCGCGCGCGCCGCAGGGCACTGTCGCGCACGCCGTTGACGTCGGCCTCGACCGCCTTGGCGAAATGGCCGTCTTCGTCGGCATCGAGCATGGCGTAGAAGCCCAGCAGCCGGTCCTCATAGTCCTTGCTGCCGCGCGCGGACTGCAACTCGGCGTACTGTGCCGCCACCTTCTGCTTGTGCGACAGGTCGCGCGCGAGGTCGTCGGCCCAGGGGCCGCCGCTGATCTGCTTGATCCCCGCGAGCGCCGCGGCGCTGTCGCCCTGCTGCCACGCCCTGGCCGCACTGGCGTACTGGCGCACCATCTCCGGCGGCGGCAGGCGCGCGGCCAGGTGGTTGAACTGCGCCTGGAACGGCGGCGTGGCGAAGCGGCTGTCGGCCAGCCGCGCCACCAGCGGCCCGGGCCGGCGCGCGCGCAGTGCCTGCATCAGCGCGGTGTAGCGGTCCAGGTCTGACTGCACGCGGTCCAGCCCGGCCAGGCGCGGATACTTCTCGCGGTACTCGGCGATGACCGGCTGCAACGCCTCCGGGCGGTCGCGGCCGAGTTCGGCAGCGATGGTGGCGTTCAGCCGGTCGATCGCCGCCAGGTAGACCGAGGCATCGTTCTGCAGGCGGCGCACATCACTGAGCGCATCGGCATAGAGATCGCGGAACGCCGGCACATCGGCCGCGATGCGCCCGAGTGCGCGCTGGTGCGCGGTAGTGTCCTGGTTCCAGTACGCCAGCAGTTGCCGGATCGGGGCCTCGTCGGTGTAGAGGCGGATCGGCGCGTCGACGCCGCGCTGCGCGGTGAAGCGTTCGAGCCGGCCGATCCAGTCGAGCTCGGCCACCAGCGGCCGCGCATCGGCGTTGTGCGCACTGGGCTTGCGCATCCGGGCCAGCGCGGCATCGGCGCCGCTGACATCACCGGCCTTCAGCCTGGCAGCAAAATCGGGCACGTAAGCGCGCATCAGTGCCTCGGTGCCGAGGGCCTGCACCTGGGCATCGTCGGGATGACGCGCCAGGTAGTCGTCGGCGGCCTGCGCCGCGCGGGCGTGATCGCCGGCGGCAAACAAGGCCTGCACTTCGCGCTCCGCCGCACCGCGCCAGTACACGGCCGCACCCGCCACTATTGCGAGCAACAGCAACGCGCCGCCCCATCGCCCCGCGCGCCGCGTGCGTGCGGGATCGTCCAGGCCGAACAGCCTGGCGCCTTCCGCCAGCAGCAGCGCGGCACGTCCGCGCTTGCGGCGTGCCTGCGCGCCGTCGTGCGCCGCCGTGGCCGCCGCGGCCTGTGCCTCGGCCTCGGCGTTGACCTCGTCGTCCTGCTGCGCGGCATAGTCGACGCAGAAAATGTCGAGGAAGGAATCGGCCGCACCGACAAAGGTGGTGCGGTCATCCTCGTCGCGTGCGGCCGGCGCCGGGGAAGCGGCCGGCGTATCCGGTGCCGCGGCGACGGGCTGCAGCATCGAGCGCGTCGCGGTGGCATCGCCATCGCCCGTGCGCTGCACCTGCGCCTGGTAGACAAAGTGGTTGCCGCCGAAGGCGATCAGGTCGCCGTCGTCCAGCGGCACGCCGTGGTCTGCCAGGCGCTTGCCGTTGACGAAGGTGCCGTTGGTGCTGCCCAGGTCTTCCACGAACGGCACGCCACCCTTGAGGTACACGTGCGCGTGGCGCCGCGACAGGTAGTTGACCTGCTGCGGATAACTGTCGCGGTAGCGCGCGAAGGCATCGTCGGCCTTGCTGATCAGGTACGGGAAGCCGTCCACGTGCAGCGGCTGCAGTCCGACATCGCCGCGTTCGGGCACCAGCGTCACCGCCACCCGCGGCGGCTCGGGCTGCGGCGCGCGCGGCGACAGCCGGACCCGGAACGACAGCGCAGGCCCGAAGGCCACCTCATCGCCATCGCTGAGCTGCGCCGGCTGGCGCGCCACCGCCGCGCCGTTCACGCGCGTGCCGTTCTTGCTGCCGAGATCCGCCACATATACCGCGCCATGCTCGGCGAAGATGCGCGCATGCCGGCGCGACAGCGGCGCGGCCAGGTCTTCCGGGTAGGCGGCAAACGGCAGTTCGCTGCGGCCGACGGCGAACAGGTCTTCGTCGATGCGGATCTCGCCCAGCTCGGGGCGCGCGACGGGCGTCAGGAATACATCGAATTCCTGTGCCAGATCCTGAGAGAACTCCCGAGCGAATCCCTGGGCCATTTTCACCGGCATTTCCATGATCAGTGCTTCGTCAGGAGCCATGTTTCCAGCGAGCCAACAGCGCGGCTGCCGCGGCGGCAGGCCAGGGGGGTGAAGCGACTAAGAACATAGTAGGCGACGGCTAAGGCTAGTCAATCGGGCGCGGGACGCGCGGTTGGCACGGGAGCGGCACATGCAGCGGGGCAAGCGGCCGAGGCTACGGTCGCGTTGCGCAACGCGTTGCTTACGCCGGCATCACATGAACACCGCCACGGAACCTCTGGCAGCACTTATTGCACTGGATTCGAGGCCGCGTTGCGCACATCGGTATCGGGCCAGCCGCCGCCAAGCGCCTTGTACAGGGTGACGGTGTCGGCCAGGATCTGTTGGTGGACCGCCAACAACTGCAGTTGCGCGGCCAGCAGCGAGCGCTCGGTCTCGAACACTTCCAGCTGCGAGACCACGCCCTCTTTCAGTTGCGCCTCGATCTGCGCGGACACGACGCGCAGTTGCTCAACCTGCTGCTGCAACTCGATGCGCTGCTTCTTGTGCGCGTCGACATTGACCAGTGCGCTCTCCACCTCTTCGAACGCGGTCATCACGGTGCGGCCATATTCGTTTTCCACCACGCCCACCTGCGCCTCGGTGGTCTTCACGCGCGCGCGCACGTTGGGATCGAGCATCGGCAGGTTGATGCTGGGCATCAGGCCGAAGGTGAAGGACTTGAGCAGGGAGTTCAGCGCAATGCTGGCGGCGCCGCCGCTGGCGGTCAGGCTGATGGTGGGCAACTGCGCCAGGCGTGCCTGGCCGACGATGTTGTAGGCCGCCAGCACGCGGTATTCAGCGGCCACCACATCCGGACGGCGCGCCAGCAGCTGCGACGGCAGCCCGGCCGGCACCGCGGGCGGCTGCACGCGGTCCTGCAGGCGCCCTGCCGGAACCTTGAGATTGCCTGCGGGCACGCCGACCAGCGTCGCCAGCGCGTTTTCGGCCACATCGCGCGAACGGCGCAGTTCAAGCAGGTCCTTGTTGAGACGGTTGATTTCCGCCTGTTGCTGCATCACGCGGATCTTGGGCACCAGGCCATTCTGGTACATCGCCTGGAAGGTGGACAGGATCTGCCCGTTCTTGGCGACGGTGCGCGCTTGCTGCTCGATCTGCTCGTCGAACTGCAGGATCTGGAAGTAAGTGGTCGATACATTGGACACCAGCGTCAGGTAGCCGGCACGCCAGTCGGCCTCGGTCGCATTGAATTCGGCGGTCTGCGCCTGCACGCCCTTCTCGACCTTGCCCCAGATATCGATGTCCCAGTTCAGCTGGGCGGCGGCGTTATAGGTCGTGACGGACTTCTGCCCCGAGGTCTTTTGGAAGTTCGCGCTGGCGCCGATACCGATCACGGGCAGCGCTCCCGCGCGGGCCTCGCCGATCTGCGCGTTGGCCACGCGGATTCGCGCCGCCAGCACCTTGATGTCGTAGTTGCCGCCCAGTGCCTGTTCGATCAGCTTGTTGAGGTAGGGATCCTTGAAACCGTGCCACCAGTTGGGCTGCACCGCTTCGGCCGGCGACACCGTGATCGAACCCTGGCGCGTCCATTCGGCCTTGGCCGGGGTTTCCGGGCGCTGGTACACCGGCGGCCGGAAGTCGGCGCAGCCTGCCAGCAGCGCCGTGCAGACAGCCAGCGCGGTCAGCCAGGCAGTACGGTGCGGCGCGGCGGTTGACTTAACCCCGGGGGAGGCAATGATGGATTCGGACACGATGGGTTCCTGCGTGCGACGGCGGCGGGCGGGATGCACTTGAGTTATCCATGGCATGCCGGGGGCCGCGAAGTCTGTCTGTATTGTGGAGCGCGCGGACGCGCGCACCAACCCCGATATGCATGAGGTCAGCGGAAGGTGTTGTACAGTGGGTTGATCTCGAGCATCGGGTTGGAAGAGACAACCGCAGGGAGCGTGCCAGCTCCAGTGCCATGCCCGCGCGGATCACGGAAGTGCCTGTAAACACGTGGGTTTTTCATTGCCGTCGGCGCCCGCCGCGGATGCGCGGGGAGCTGCCGTCACAGCGTACTGGCGGGGCGCAGCCAACAGATTGCGCGTCGGTGTTGGATGGCACGCGACACTTGCGGAGCCGGCGAAAAAAACGTCGGCGCACGCGCGCCGCCATCACCGCAAGGTCCAGGTCACTTCACGTAGATCGTGATCTTCTTCGAATAGACCGGCGGGTTGGTGGGAATGTGCTTGTCATCCCCCATCAGCAGCTGCAGCGTATGCTTGCCAGGCGGCAGCTCGATCATGGTCTCGGTCTCCCCCGCCCCGAAATGCAGGTGATTGCGGTCGTTGGGGATTTCCTTGTCCATCGGCGGCAGATCCGCATCGACAAGCAGGTGATGGTGCCCGGTATTGGGATACTTCACGTCCTTCGGCGCCACCCCCATATTGCGCAGCCCGAACCACACCTTGAATGGCTTGCCCGCGGGCATCGTCTGCCCGTCGTTGGGCCAGCCGATATACAGGTAGGCGTTGGGCGGCGCCGGCGTCGAGCCACCCTGCACCACCGCGGACAGCAGCAGGCTGGCGGCGAAGACAGCCGCGGCAAGTAGTCTGGACATGGTGCTCTCCCCTGTTTGCTGATCGGCCTGGTTCGGCATCTGCGGCGCGTGGCACCGCTATTTCACCGTGACCGTGATCTTCTTCGAATAGATCGGCGGCTCGAACGGCACGTGCTTGGCATCGCCCATCAGCAACTGCAGCGTGTGCTTGCCGGGCGGCAGCTCAATGCGCGCATCGGTCTCGCCCGCGCCGAAGTGCAGGTGGTTCTTGTCCGAAGGGATTTCCTTGTCCAGCGGCGGCAGCTCGGCGTCGACCAGCAGGTGGTGGTGCCCGCAGCGCGGCGACTCGACGCCCTTGGGGCAGACGCCCATATTGCGCAGGCCCATGCGCACCCAGAACTTGCCGCCGCTGATGACCGTGCCATCGTGCGGCCAGATGATGTAGGCCTCGGCATTGGGCGGCGCTGCCGTCGACAGCGAAAGCGACGGCGCACCCGCCAGTGTGGCAACCGCCAGCAGGCGGAACAGGAATCGTCTGGACATACGCGGCGCCTCCCGGAAACAGTCCGAAACCCGATCACGTTGTCCCGAAAGCCCATTCTTGTTGCTTGTTGGTCAGCGCTCGGCGATTCGTCATTCAGGTTAGGTCGCAAGCCCGGAAAAAGCGAACCCGGCGCGTCGCGGCGGCATGGCGATGTCCCGCCGGAGACACAAGCGCTGTGCTATCTTGAAGCAAGCCGGTCGACGTCTCGGCAACACCACAATGCGCCCCCGCCGCATGTGCCGGCAGCTACCGGCATGCAGCGGGATCGCCGCGGCTCCAGCGAGGTGTGAAGATGTGGCGCAATCTACCAGTCGTATGCGCGGCCATGGCCGCGATGCTCGCCGCCGCGCCGCTGCCTGCGCAGCCGGCCACCGCTGCCGCTGGCGCGGCCACGGAACCGACGCTGCTCGCCGGCATCATGCCCAAGAACACCGACGAGCAGTACGAACTGAGCTTCTGGGAATCGATCAAGAACAGCAATTACGCCGGCGACTATGAGGCCTACCTGAAGCAGTACCCCAACGGACGTTTCGCGGTGCTGGCCAGGGCGCGCCTGGAGCGGCTGGCGGCATCCGCCTCCGCACCCAAGGCCCAGGCGCCCGCGCCCGCCCCGCCGCCCCGCTCCGGCACCTCTGCCGGGGGCCAGGTCACGCGACCCCCGCCCGCCCCGGCACCCGCCGCGGCAGCGCGTCCGGCATCGCCGCCTGCCACGCCACCTGCCGCGCCACCGGCAACGGCATCCCTGCGCCCGGGCATGGCGGCGGGGGGCACGGTCAGCACCACACTGCGCACCGGCGAGATCCGCGATTGCCCGACCTGCCCGGTGCTGGTCTCCTTGCCGGCGGGCAGCTTCACCATGGGCAGCAGTGCCAGCGATCCCGCCGAGAAGCCCCCGCATCACGTCACCATCGGCCAGCCGTTTGCCATCGGCCGCTATGAGGTCACGGTCGAGCAATGGAATGCCTGCGCCGACGCCGGCGGCTGCCAGCGCGTCCCCACCATCGCCGACAGCCCGAAGACCGCGCCGGCGCGCGACGTCAGCTGGGACGACGCGCAGCAGTACGTGGCCTGGCTCAGCAAGACCACCGGCAAGACCTACCGGCTGCCCACCGAGGCGGAATGGGAATACGCAGCGCGCGGCGGCACCGCCAGTGCCTACTGGTGGGGCGACCAGATGCGCAAGGGCAATGCCAACTGCAAGGACTGCGGCGACCCGTGGAGCCAGGATGCGCCGGCCGCGGTCGGGACGTTCGCGGCCAACCCGTACGGCCTGCACGACGTCAACGGCAGCGTGTGGGAATGGGTGGCCGATTGCTGGCACAGCACCTACAAGGGCGCGCCCGCCGACGGGCGCGTGTGGAACGAGAACGCCTGTGGCGCACGCGTGATCCGCGGTGGCTCCTGGCGCGAAGGGGCGAGCTACATGGTGTCGTCCACGCGCTTCAAGTACAGCCCCAGCGTGCGGCAGTCGCAGAACGGCTTTCGCGTGGCGCGCGACCTGAAGTAGCGGCTGGCGGAATTGGCAAGCCAGACAGATGGCGGCAATCAGCGCGCGCGCGTGGAGATCTGCACCAGGTCCGCGCTGATGCGGTCCCGCCCATAGGTGCGTGTCATCTGCGCCAGCGGCTTTTCCAGTGCCTTCAGGTAGTCCTTGTGCGACTCGACCTCGGCGCGCCGGCCCTCGAACAGTGGCACGGGCGTGGTCAGCAACACCACCAGCTCGGTGCCGAAGGGCCTGGCGATGATCCAGTCGCCACCGTCGCCAACCGTGGCGCTGTGGCTGGGCGGCGCCTGGTGGGCGGGCACGCGCGCGCTCGGCACCATGTGCGCCACCTTGCCGTCGGCCGCGAAGTAATCGACATAGACATAAGAGTCGCGCGCCGGCGTGCGCAGATCCAGCACCAGCGGTGACCCCTCGGTCAGCTGGGTGCCCTGGCCGCGCAGCCGCAGCGACGAAGCCGTGCCCCCTTCGCGGTAGCCCGACCAGTACGGCGCGATCAGGGTGGCCACGTCGCATTTGTCGGTGGCCAGCGGCTGGGTGTCGATCGACACGCCCTTCAGCTCATTGACACCCGGCAACGCGCTGAGCTGCTCGCGCAGCCGCGCGGCGCCCACGCTATCGGCCAGAAAGCCGCGCACGCGCAGGGTCTGCGCCTGCTGGGTGGCGGTGAGCAGCGAGCACGGCACGCCGGCCAGCATCTTCGTGACGTCGGCCATCGACAGTACTGCCGGACGGGCAGCCGGTGCGGTCGGGGTAACCGGCGCCACGGGCACAGGTGTGGCCGGGGCCTCGACGCGCGTGTCGCCGGCCGGCGCTTCGGCCTGGCGCTGCGAATGCCACGCGTAGTAGCCGATCGCCGACACGCCCGCCAGCACGGCCAGCACGCCGCCAGCCATCAGCGGCAAGGGGCGCCGCGTGGACACCACCGGCACCGCGCTCATGCCATGCAGGAAGCGCGCGACGGTGGGTGTGCGCGTTTCGCGGTTGAGCGACAGGGCCTCGCGCAGGGTCTTCCATTGCGTGCGGCTCAACTGCGGCGGCTGCGCCGGCTTGAGCCCGGCGTCGCGCGCCTGGTTGGCCGAGAGCCGCTGGTAGGGATGCTTGCCGGTCAGCAATTCATAGGTCACGCAGGCCAGCGCAAAGATGTCGTCGCGCGGGTCGGGCTCGCAATGGTCGAACATCTCCGGGCTGGCGTAGGCCGGCGTCATGCCGCCCAGCGAGCCGGGATCGAACACGGTCCGGTCGGACTCGTCAGCCGGCGGCAGGAAGCCGCGCGCAATGCCGAAGTCGATCACCTTGACCTCGCCGTTGGCGGTCAGGAAGACGTTGGCGGGCTTGAAGTCGCAGTGCACGAAGCCGCGCTCGTGCGCGTACGCCAGCGCATTGCCCATGCCGTTGACGATCGACATGGCGCGCGCCATCGGCATGCCGGTGAAGCCCGGGGCCTTGAGCACATGGTTGAGCGACGAGCCGGACAGGTATTCCATGGTCAGGAAGACCACCGGCCCGTCGCGGTCGAAGTCATAGACGGTGACGATGTTCCGGTGCGCCAGCGTCTGCGCCTTGCGCGCCTCGCGTTGCAGTGCCATCAGCGACTTGGGGTGCCCGCTGAACTGCAGGTTCAGCACCTTGATGGCGATATAGGGCTTGCGGTCCGAGGCTTCCAGCTTGCGCAGGTCGAGCGCCTTGTAGACCGTGCCCATGCCGCCCACGCCCAGGCATTCTTCCAGCACGAAGCGGCCGTTCAGCGTATCGCCCACGCCCTTGGTATGCGCCGCCTGCGGCAGCGTGCCCGGCTCGGGCGAGGTCGCATACAGCGAGCCCGTCTGCGTGCCGGCCAGGCGCGTGGCTTCGGTGGCGCCTTCGTACTGCGTGGCGCCGCGGCGCTCGATGCGCCGCATGACTTCGGCATAGACCGCGGGCGGGAACGGGAAGCGCGTGTTTTCCTCGATGACCACGCGCGCGGCCTGGCTGGGCGTGGTGGGGTCCTGCGCCAGCGCCGTTTCGAACGACGCAACAAACTCGTCGTCGGAGAGACCGCCGTTCTGGAACTTGCGGATCAGTTCTTTGAGACTGGCCACGGGATGCCCCGACATGGTTGCTGGCACGGCGCATCCCGCGATGCGGATATGCCCTGCCTTCGAGATGGATACTAGTGCGCACCCATGGCATGCGCAAACCATGCGAGGCCGGCGTGCATCACCGCGCGCGGGCGCCCTCTGCCAATCGCGTCACCTGTAGCGCGCCACTGTCGCGGCCGCGCCAACACCAGCACGCCGCCTGTTGGCCGCGGCCCGTCACCCGCGGCAGGCGGCAGGCCCCGCAGCCGGTGCGCGCGAGCCGGCATCGAAAATAAATGCCCCGTGTTTTCAGGCAGTTGCACGTCCCCAGACGAGTCGGCAACGGCGTTGGCACACTCCCTGCGTCAGTCCCTCCCGAGGGCCGGCAATTTCGCCGCCGTCTGAGCGCACCGCGCGGCGGGCCCGCGGGCAAGAACGCGGACCGCCTCACCTATACTGAAGCGTCCCGCGGCCGCATGGCCGTGGCGCCGCTTGACCGGAGACAGCCATGGCAGTGATCGTCATCAAGGATTTGCCCGACAGCATGGATCTCGACCGACAGGCCATGACCGCCATCCTGGGCGGCGGGCGCACCGCCGGCGGCCAGGCATGGCATGGCTTGCGGCGCCAGGGCGCCGCGCGCATCGTCGACTACCCGGGCGGATTGCCGGGCAACCGCTACGTGATGCCGCGGGAACAGCCGCTCGGGCGGCTGCCGCGCAAGGCCGCCGGCAAGGATGCAGACGACTGAGCGGCAACCACAACCGCCCAAATGAAAAGCCCGCCATCGCTGGCGGGCTTTGGATGCGGACGGGCCCGGACCACCTGGGTCACGCGGTCAGCAGTTCGGTCATTCTGTTCCAGGCAGGCTTCCCATGATTCCGCCCATGAAGCATGACGCGGACGCCCATCCGGACCACCCGGATAGTCGCAGGAAGACTGGCGCGTGGAGTCAATGACCGCAGTGCTCGCCGCGAACAGCGGCGCAATGCCGCTGTAGGAGGTCAAGCGGGAGCGTTTTTCGTCCGCCCCGTGCGGGCATCCTGTGAGCTCGCGCCTCCAGTATAGGCGGGGGTTTCAGCCTTGCAACCCGGCCGGGGCCGGGGCGGCGCGGGCCTGCCGGGAAGGTGACTGGCGCCTGACATATCCGGTTACGTTTTCGCAGTGCAACAAAAATTCCGTACTCTGCTATAATCCGCGCCGTGAGTTTCGCAACTGTGAGATCCGCCAAACGCCCGGCTTCCTGCCGCGGCGAATCCGCTGCCCTCCCAAGCTCTGTTTCCTCGCTGCCGGACGCCTAGTCATCACTTCATGGCCCCAGCCGCCCAGCAGAACGCACCGCTCACCTGACGTCGCCTCGTCTCCGATCCTGTTGAACAGCCTGAAACCTGAGCTGTTTGCCTGCCAGGGATACGGCCGGACCGCCTAGCGGGACCAGCCACCACCCTGCCTGCCGCCGTACTGCCAGCTGTGTCTGTCGTAACGGCCTCACCGATTGGCGCCGAAGCCTTTTTAAGACTTTGCACTGCGCCCACCCCATTTTGCTTTGCCGGGGTGCCATGCATTTATTTGACCATTCCGACATGACCCAGCACGACATTCGTGCGGAGCAAGCTATTGCCTCCGCGACCGACGCTTCGATCACTTCCGACGCTGCCCAGAGCCCGCTCGACAAGCTCGACGCCCTGCTCAACCCCAGCCCGGCAGTTGAAGAGGCCCCGGCCGTGGAAAGCGGTTTCGCCACACTTGGCCTCGATGCGGCCATCCTGCGCGCCCTCTCCGAACTGAATTACAACACGCCCACGCCGGTACAGGCCCAGGCCATCCCGGCCTTCCTGGCCGGCCGCGACCTGCTGGTCTCGAGCCAGACCGGCTCGGGCAAGACCGCCGCGTTCATGCTGCCCGCGATCCAGCGCATCAGCGAAATGCCGGCACCGCAGCGCGCGACCGAGCCCGCCAAGCGCATGAAGGGCAAGCGCCCGCGCCCGTCGCCGGCCCAGCCCGCACTGCTGGTGCTGACCCCGACGCGCGAACTGGCGCTGCAGGTGACCGAAGCCGCCGCCAAGTACGGCCGCAACCTGCGCCGCATCGTCTGCGCCAGCATCCTGGGCGGCATGCCCTACCCTAAGCAGCTGGCCGCGCTGGCCAAGATGCCTGACATCCTGGTGGCCACGCCGGGCCGCCTGCTCGACCATATCGACGCTGGCCGCATCGACCTGTCGGCCCTGCAGATGCTGGTGTTCGACGAAGCCGACCGCATGCTGGACATGGGCTTTGCCGACGACATCGACGCCATCGTCAATGCCACGCCGGCTTCGCGCCAGACGCTGATGTTCTCGGCCACGCTGGATGCGCGCATTGCCCAACTGGCCTCGCGCCAGCTGCGCGACCCGCAACGCATCGAGATCGCCGCGGCCCGCGCCGACCAGAGCCATATCGAGCAGCGCCTGCACTTCACCGACGACATGTCGCACAAGGAACGCCTGCTGGACCACCTGCTGCGCGACGCGACGCTCAAGCAAGCCATCGTCTTCACCGCGACCAAGCGCGATGCCGATTCGCTGGCCGAGCGCCTGTCCGACACCGGCTTCTCGGCCGGCGCACTGCACGGCGACATGACCCAGGGCGCGCGCAACCGCACCCTGACCGCGCTGCGCCGCGGCAACCTGCGCGTGCTGGTGGCCACCGACGTGGCCGCGCGCGGCATCGACGTGCCCGATATCACCCACGTGGTCAACTTCGACCTGCCCAAGCAGGCCGAGGACTACGTGCACCGCATCGGCCGTACCGGCCGTGCGGGCCGCTCGGGCACCGCCATCAACCTGGTGAACCACAACGACATGTTCCAGTGGAAGCGCATCGAGCGCTTCACCAACCAGCGCATCGACGCTTCGGTGATCGAAGGCCTGGAGCCGCGCCGTTCGCCCAAGCCGCGTTCCAACTTCGGCGGCAAGCCGGGCGGCGGCCGCGGTGACTTCCGCGGCAATGGCGGCGGCTACCGTGGCGGCGAACGCAGCTTCGGCGACCGCAAGTTCGGCGGCGGCGAGAACCGCACCGGCTTCGGCGAGCGCAAGTTCAGCGGCGAGAGCCGTGGCTTCGGCAACCGCCCGGAAGGCGCGCGCCCGTTCGGTGACGACAACCGCGGCGGCTTCGGCAATCGTGAAGGCGGCTACCGTGGCCAGGGCCAGGGCGGCCAGGGCGCTGGCTACCGCGGCGCCAGCGACGGTGCGCGTGGCTTCGGCAACCGCGAAGGCGGCCGCAGCTTCGGCGACGACAACCGCGGTGGTTTCGGCAACCGCGACGGCGCCGCCCCCCGCAGCTTTGGCGACAATAACCGTGGTGGCTTCGGCGACCGCACCGGCGGCGGCTATCGTGGCAACACCGGTGCCAGCACCGGTGGCAACGGCGAAGGCCGCAGCTTCGGTAACCGCGACGGCAACCGTGACGGCAATCGCAGCTTTGGCGGCGGTTTCGGCGGCAATGGCGGCGGCAACGGCAACCGCAACAGCCGCTCGCGCTACGAGCGTTGATGCGGTGGTGCGCTAAGCGCACCTGCCAGGCAGAAGAAAGGGCACCATCGGGTGCCCTTTTTTTGTTGTCGCCTACAGCCCGCTACAGCGCGCAGGTGCGAAAGCCGATGAAGGAAAGATCATCCTCCGGCAACCGCGCCCACCTTGCCCGCACATGGCGCAGCCGCGCGGGGCTGGCGAACGACACACCGCGCACCGCCTGGTGCGTGCCAAAGCGCCCCACCACCTCGCTGTCGGACGTCGCGGCGGCAAATCCCGCGTACGGCTCATAGGGCGTGGCAGTCCACTCGCGCAGCGCCCCCCACTGCAGGCCGCGGTTCTGCGTCGCGGCGAGTTCCCATTCCGATTCCGCCGGCAGGCGCCGCCCCGCCCACACGCACCACGCCTGCGCCTCGTACAGCGTGACGTGGCGCACCGCCTCGTCCGGATTGAGCGTGCGCAGCGTGCCGAAGCGCTCCACCATCCAGGCGCGCGATTCCGGATGGCGCGACCAGTAGCGCGGTGCCGAGCGTTCCTGCGTCATCAGCCACTGGCGCCCCGCTGCCGACCACCACGCCGGGTGCTCATAGCCGCCGTCCTCGACGAACTCGAGGAATTGCGCGTTGCTGACCGGTGCCATGTCCATTTCAAACGCGGGGACATAGGTGGGCTGCGGCGGCAGTTCATCCGGCCAGGCAAAGCCGTCGGGATCGCTCCAGCCGAGGGTGAAGCGACCGCCCGGGAAATGCAGGGTGCCGCCATGCCCCGCAGGCTGCACCGGACCGGCGCCGATGGCCTCCGTGGGCGCCATGCCCAGCGCCTGCAACAGCGCGGCCACGCCTTCGCCCTGGGCATCCTCATGCAGCAGCGCGCGGCGGTACGGGTACAGGGTCAGGTCGTTGTCGTCGGGCAGCAGCGCAATCCGGCGCAGCACGCCGTCGAGCACGTCGGCGGCATAGCGCTTGACCACTGCGACGTCGGGCAGCGTGATCTCCCAGCGCTCGTCGGGGCCGATGCGGTCCGGGTCGAACCACTCGTCGGCGCCGTCCAGCAGCGATTGTTCGGTCGCCACCGGCACCGGCACGCCGCCGCGGTCCACCTGGCGCACGCCGCGCAGGCACCACCACTCCGCATGCCAGGCCACGTGCCCGAGCGTCCACAACGGCGGATCGGCATCGTACTGATGCGGCACGTCCCAGGCGCGGCGCGTCTGCCCGAACGGTGCCAGCCACGCCAGCGTGCGGTTGCGCGCATCGACCAGCGCCTGCGCCAGCCCTTCGCGCGGCAGCCGGCGCGGGTCGGACCAGGTCGCCTTGCCGCCGGTGAAGTAGAGATCGGGAAGCATGGGAAAGCCGCTCATCGGGAAAGTCCGTGCAGGGAGTGAACAGTGGACAGGCAGTGACCGAAGCAGGCAACTGCTGGCCTGGCGCTCGCACGCCAGGCCGGCTGCGGCCATTATGACACTACCTGCCATCCCTGCCGGACGGCGCCCGCGCGGGCGGATCAGCCGCGCGCGTGGAACACGGCGAACCAGCCGCTCGGGTCGGTCCAGTACACCGGGTCGTCAAACCCGGCGGCTTCCAGCAAGAGCGTGAAGTCCTCCGGGCGGTATTTGTAGGAGTCCTCGGTATGGATCCGTTCGCCGGCGGCAAACTCGCGCGCGCCGCCCTGCCACTGCACGCGCACGTCGCGGCACGCCTGCAGATGCATCTGGATGCGCGATGCCGCGCGGTCGAAGCTCGCCACATGGCGCCAGTCGTCCAGCGAGAAATCCGTGCCGACGATGCGGTTCACGTTGCGCAGCACGTTGCGGTTGAACGCGGCGGTGACGCCCAGCGCATCGTCATAGGCCGACACCAGCGTGGCTTCGTCCTTGTGCAGGTCGACCCCGATCAGCACGCCGTCGCCGCGCCCGGCGGCGCCGCGCATGCGCTGCAGCAATGCCAGGGCCTCGACCGGGGCGAAATTGCCGATGCTCGAGCCCGGATAGAAGAACAGCCGCCTGCCGCGCCTGACGTTGGCGGGCAGATCGAACGGCGCGCACAGGTCGGCGCCCAGGCCCAGCATCGGGATCTCGGG
The DNA here is from genome assembly GCF_058795055.1 of Cupriavidus sp. GW823-FHT06D04. Lineage (NCBI taxonomy): Bacteria > Pseudomonadati > Pseudomonadota > Betaproteobacteria > Burkholderiales > Burkholderiaceae > Cupriavidus > Cupriavidus sp. GW823-FHT06D04. The sequence goes on from NZ_JBXAHL010000001.1 coordinate 106,973, forward strand.
ATGCTGCTGCTGCAGCGACGACAGCGTCGCGCGCAGGAACTCCACCGAGATATCCAGCGCCACGTACTGCGCCGGGCGCAGGCTGCCGAAGAGCCTGGCAGCCTTTTCGCAATTGCCCGCTCCCAGGTCCACCAGCACGCAGCCGCTGCCGGCACGCGCGGCGATGGCCGGCGCCGCGCCGGCAAAGATTGCGGCCTCGGTGCGGGTCGGATAGTACTCAGGCAGGTCGGTGATGGCCTCGAACAGGCGCGAGCCCAGCACGTCGTAGAAGAACTTGGGGCTGATGGCGGCCTGCCCGGCGCGCAGCCCGGCCAGCACCTGCTCGCGCAGCGCGCCGCTGTCCTCGCGGTACTGCTGCACGAACTCCGGCTGGGGCGGCGGCCAGTGCGCGCGGCCATTGGCCAGCGCGACCAGGGCGGGCGGTGCGGCCGCATGGCCGTTGTGGTGGTTCAGGGGGGGGAGAGGTGTCTGCGGGGCTTTGTTCTGGAAGGGGGTATTCGGCGGATTCGGGACAGCCGGCATGTCGTTTCCTTGTGTGGTCGCGAATGGTCACTGCTTCACTGCGTATTCCCCAAGGCCGCGCTGTGCATGTCGTGCGCGCCGGTCTCCGCAACACCTCCCTGTGCCGTCCGGGACGCGTCGGGCGAAGCCGAACTTAAAGAATAGGCCCATCCGGGGGATCGCGCACCGCCCGATCCTCCTATGCGCCGTATGCAACACATCAAGAACCTTGAGTCAGTATCTTTCCTGATGAGCCATATCCGTTGCAGTTCGTTTATAATGCGGCCGAACGCGACCCCAACGGGTCGTGTCCCTCAAAGGGGAGTAGCTCCGGGGCCCATGCCCTTAGCACAATCGTCATTCCGGGACCTGTGTCCCCGGTTGTGCTGACCAACGGTGCGCATACCGCGCCTATGGTCGAGCAAGACCTTTGCAACCTGGTTTTCATGGTTTGCAAAGGCGGCCCCAACCCTCCCGTGCTCCAGGAATCCAGGCGAACCCAATACGCGCCCCGCGCGGATTCGTACCCTGAGGAGAGTTCATGGAGTGGTTTACCGATCTGTTCACGATGCAGTTCCTGACGGCACTGCTGTCCATCGTCGTCATTGACCTGGTGCTGGCTGGCGACAATGCCATCGTGATCGCCCTGGCGGCGCGCAACCTGCCCCCCCACCTGCAGAAAAAGGCCATCATCTGGGGTACCGTCGGTGCCGTGGTGGTGCGCTCGGCCATGACGATCGGCGTGGTCTGGCTGCTGAAGATTCCGGGGCTGATGCTGGTTGGCGGCCTGGCGCTGGTGTGGATTGCCTACAAGCTGCTGTCCGATGAAGGCGACGGCGAAGGGCACGGCTCGGGCGCCTCGACCCTGTGGGGCGCAATGAAGACCATCATCATCGCCGACGCGGTGATGGGCGTGGACAACGTGCTGGCCGTGGCCGGTGCCGCGCACGGCAGCTTCCTGCTGGTGGTGCTGGGCCTGCTGATCAGCATCCCCATCGTGGTATGGGGCTCGAGCCTGGTGCTCAAGCTGATGAGCCGCTTCCCGGTCATCATCTACCTGGGCGCGGGCGTGCTGGCGTTCACCGCGGTCAAGATGATCGTGCACGAGCCGATGATCAAGGCGTTCTTCGAAGCCAACCCGGTGGTCAACTGGGGCCTGTACGTGCTGATCGTCGGCGGCGTGCTGGGCGCCGGCTACCTGGTGCAGAAGCGCCGCGTGCAGCAACCGGCCAGCAGCCACTAAGGCGGCAAGCCGTGCCAGGCATGGCCGGGGCGCCCGCTCCTGCCATGCCGGTGAAGGGCCATCCTGAGGGATGGCCCTTTTGCTTTAAAATGCCAGCTTTGCGGGACCAGCGCCCGCGTCACTTCCGATCCCGCCCCGCGCCGATGAAACAGTACCTCGACTTCATGCGCCATGTGTACGAGCATGGCACCGACAAGGCCGACCGCACCGGCACCGGCACGCGCTCGGTGTTCGGCTACCAGATGCGCTTCGACCTGCGCGCAGGCTTCCCGGTGGTGACCACCAAGAAGCTGCACCTGAAGTCCATCATCCTGGAGCTGCTGTGGTTCCTGCAGGGCTCGACCAACGTGCGCTGGCTGCAGGAGCACGGCGTCACCATCTGGGACGAGTGGGCCGACGAGAACGGCGAACTGGGTCCGGTCTACGGCTCGCAGTGGCGCTCGTGGCCGGCCCCGGACGGCCGCCATATCGACCAGATCTCCGACCTGTTGGCGCAGATCCGCGCCAACCCGGATTCGCGCCGCCTGATCGTATCGGCCTGGAACGTGGCCGACATCCCGCGCATGAAGCTGCCGCCCTGCCACGCGTTCTTCCAGTTCTACGTGGCCGATGGCCGGCTGTCGTGCCAGCTCTACCAGCGCAGCGCCGATATCTTCCTGGGCGTGCCGTTCAATATCGCCAGCTATGCGCTGCTGACCCACATGATGGCGCAGCAGACCGGGCTGGAAGTGGGCGACTTCGTCTGGACCGGCGGCGACTGCCATCTGTACAACAACCATTTTGAGCAGGTGCAGACCCAGCTGGCGCGCGAGCCGCTGGCGCTGCCGCAGCTGAAGATCCTGCGCAAGCCCGACAGCATCTTCGACTACCGCTACGAAGACTTTGAACTGGCCGGCTACCAGTCGCACGCCGCCATCAAGGCACCGGTGGCCGTATGACGCTGCTGACACTGGTCGTCGCCCGCGCCCGCAACAACACCATCGGCCGCGACAACACGCTGCCGTGGCGCTTGCCGGAAGACCTGGCGCACTTCAAGCGCACCACCATGGGCGCGCCCGTGATCATGGGCCGCAAGACCTGGGACTCGATCGGCCGCCCGCTGCCGGGGCGCCGCAATATCGTGGTCAGCCGCAACCCGGACCTGCGCATCGAGGGTGCCGAGGTGGCGGCCTCGCTGGAAGACGCCCAGCGCCTGTGCGTCGGCGCGGAGCAGATCTTCCTGATCGGCGGCGCGCAGCTCTACGCCGAGGCCATGCCGTGCGCGGACCGGCTGGTGGTGACCGAGATCGACGCGGACGTGGAAGGCGACGCCTTCTTCCCGGCGATTGACCGCACCCAATGGATTGAAACCGCGCGCGAAACGCATCATTCGGAGGCGAATGGCTTCGACTATGCCTTCGTCACGTATGAGCGGCCGCCGTCGGACGAGTCGTAAGGCGTTGCGCGGGCAATAAAAAAGCAGGCCGGCCGGCCTGCCTTTTCTTTGGGCGGCACGCGCCGCTCACGTGCCGGCAATCGTCATCTGCTCAAGCAGGATCGAGCCGGTTTCCTTGGTGCCGCGCACCAGCGCATCCGCGCCGATGGCGACGATCTGCTGGAACATCTCGGCCATATTGCCGGCGATGGTGATCTCCTCCACCGGGTACTGGATCACGCCGTTCTCGACCCAGTAGCCCGAGGCGCCGCGCGAATAGTCGCCGGTCACGTAGTTGACGCCCTGCCCCATCAGTTCGGTCACCAGCAGGCCGGTGCCGAGCTTGCGCAGCATCGCCGGGAAGTCGTCGCCGGGCTCGGTCAGCGAGCTGGTCAGCGTCAGGTTGTGCGAGCCGCCGGCGTTGCCGGTGGTCTGCATGCCGAGCTTGCGCGCGGAATAGGTCGACAGGAAATAGCCCTGCACCACGCCGTCGCGCACCACGTCGCGGGCACGGGTGCGCACGCCTTCCTCGTCGAACGGGGCGCTGCCCATGGCGCCGGGGGTATGCGGCTGCTCGTGGATCTGGATATGCGGCGCAAACACGGCCTGGCCCAGCGAATCGCACAGGAACGTGGATTTGCGGTACAGCGCGCCGCCCGACACCGCCTGCACGAAGGCACCCAGCAGCCCCGCGGCCAGCGGCGCCTCGAACAGCACCGGGCAGCGGCGCGTGGACAACTGGCGCGCCTGCAGCCGCGCCAGCGCGCGCTCGGCGGCGTAGCGGCCGATATCCTCGGGCGCGGCCAGCGCCAGCGGCGAACGCTTGGACGAGTACCAGTCATCGCGCTGCATGCCACTGCCGCTGCCGGCGATCGGCGCGCACGAGATGAAATGGCGCGAATACGGATAGCCGCCCGAGAAGCCGCGCGTGGTCGCCAGCACGAACTGCGAATGCTGCGCCGACACGCTGGCGCCGTCGCTGTTGCGGATGCGCGGCGACACCGCGAAGGCGGCGGCCTCGGCGCGGGTCGCGATGTCGATGGCACGCTCGGCGTCCAGCGCCCACGGGTGGAACAGTTCCAGGTCCTGTGGCGCGCGTTCCAGCAGTTCTTCCTCGGCCAGGCCGGCGCAATCGTCCTCGGCCGTGAAGCGGGCGATGTTGTAGGCGGCCTCGGCGGTGGCGCGCAGCGCGGCCGGCGAGAAGTCCGAGGTGCTGGCATTGCCGCGGCGCTTGCCGATCATGACCGTGACCCCGACCACCTTGTCGCGGTTCTGCTCGATGGTTTCCACCTGCCCCTTGCGTACCGATACCGACAGGCCGCTGCCTTCGGAGATCTCGGTGGCGGCGTCGGTCGCCCCAAGTTCGCGTGCAACGCGCAGCACATCGGCGGCCATCTCGCTGAGCTGGGCCTGGGTGTAGGTGAAGTGCGCGGTCTGTTCTGCGATCTGGTCCATGCTGGGCGGGTGTCATCAAAAGTCCAAGCGGCAATCATAGCAAGATAAAATGCCGGGCATGACGCGAAATTCCCGTAATCCGAATGGCTCGCGCTTTCCCGGAGGCTTTGCGCCCGAACCGGAAGACGACGAACCGAAAAGCAAGTCGCAGCGCAAGCGCGACATGACCGCCCTGCAGGACCTTGGCGCCGAGCTGGAAGCGCTGGCCAAGGACCGCCTGGCGCGCGTGCCCATGCCCGAAGCGCTGGCCGACGCCATCCACCAGGCCCGCCGCATCAACAGCCACGAAGGCAAGCGCCGCCAGATGCAGTTCGTGGGCAAGATCATGCGCGGCCTCGAGGACGAAGAGGTCGAGGTGATCCGGCAAGCGCTGGAGGGCTTCAAGGGCACAAGCAAGGCCGAAACCGCCCGCATGCACCTGATCGAGCGCTGGCGCGAGCTGCTGCTGGCCGACGACGCGGCGCTGACGCGCTTCCTCGCCGAGCATCCCGGCATCGACGTGCAGGCGCTGCGCAACACCATCCGCAACGCGCGCAAGGAAAAGGAGCAAAGCAAGCCGCCGCGCTATTTCCGCGAGCTGTTCCAGGCGATCAAGACGGCGCTGGACGTGAAGGACGGCAAGGCCGGCGCCGCCGAGGACCAACCCCCTACCCCGGAGCCCGAGGCATGACCCAGACCACGCAGCCGGTAGTCCGCAACCATCCCGACGAACTCGTTGTCGGCTTCGTTTCGATCTCGGACCGCGCCTCGGCCGGTACCTACCAGGACGAAGGCATCCCGGCGCTGCGCGAGTGGTTCGGGCGCACGCTGACCACGCCCTGGCAGGCGGTGGAGCGGCTGATCCCGGACGAGCAGGCGCAGATCTCGCGCACCCTGATCGACCTGGTCGACGTGGCCGGCTGCGACCTGGTGCTGACCACCGGCGGCACCGGCCCGGCGCGCCGCGACGTGACGCCCGAGGCCACGCTGGCCGTGGGTACCAAGGAAATGCCCGGCTTTGGCGAGCAGATGCGCCAGGTCAGCCTGCATTTCGTGCCGACCGCGATCCTGTCGCGCCAGGTGGCGGTGATCCGCGAGACCGCCAGCCGCGCCGCGCTGATCGTCAACCTGCCCGGCCAGCCGCGCGCCATCCGCGAGACCCTGGAAGGCCTGCGCGATGCCGATGGCAAGGCCGTGGTGCAAGGGATCTTTGCTGCGGTGCCGTATTGCATCGACCTGATCGGCGGCCCCTATATGGAAACCGACGAAGCCGTGGTCAAGGCCTGGCGCCCGAAGAACGCCGTGCGGGCCAAGCCCGCGGCGTAATCTCACCAATCTCACCAATCGCCCGCAGGCGCCCGCCTGCGGGCTTCCCCCCTCCCCGCGCCTCAGCGCAAGCCCAGGTACAACCCCACCGGCACGAACACCACCGCGGCGATATTGCCCAGCAGCACGATCGACGCCACCTGGTCCGGCTCCTGCCGGAAATGGTCCGCCACCAGGAAGTTCAGCACCGCCGGCGGCAGCGCGGCAAACACAAAGAGCAGGCCACGCTGCAATTCGGTCAACGGCACCCACTGCGCCAGCAGCAGCGCCACCGCGATGCCCGTCAGCGGGCAGGCCACGGCGCCGACCAGGCCCATGCCCCAGTTGCGCAGGCTGACGTCCTTCATCCGCACGCCCAGCGCGAACAGCATCAGCGGCACGGTGGCGTCGCCCAGCAGCTTGACCGACTGGTAGACCGGGTCCGGCAGCGTGAACCATGGCCGCGCCAGCGCCAGCGCCACGCCCGCCACGGTGGCCAGCACCATGGGGTTGCGCGCGATCTGCGCCATCGACGCATGGCGGTTGACGATCTTCATACCGATGGTGAAGTGCATCAGGTTCGATGCCGCGAACAGCGCCACCGCCGGCGCCAGCCCCGCCGGGCCGAAGGCAAATACCGACAGCGGCAGGCCCATGTTGCCGCAGTTGTTGAACATCATCGGCGGCACAAAGGTGCGCGGATCGGCCTTCAGCAGCCGCGCCAGCGCCCACGCCAGCACGCCCGAGCCCAGCACCACCGCCACCGCGCAGCCCAGCAGCACCAGTTGGTCGGCCAGCACGAAATCCTTGCTGACGAAGGCCGATACCACCAGCAGCGGCGCGATCACGTCCAGCGTGGCGCGGTTGATGCCGGCCATGTCCGGATGGGCCTTGCGCCCGTACAGCCACCCGACCAGGATGATCAGAATGACCGGCGTGATGATGGAGACGATGCGCTCAAGCATGGGCAGGCGGGCGGGACGCGCCCCGGGGCAGCGCGCGGCGCCCGGCGGCGGCAACGTGGCCGCCCGGTGCGGGCGTCCCGTCGCTAGTGGTGGGTTGTTGTTCTGGGAGCCGCTGGCCCCGGTTATTGCGCGGGCGTGTCGGCGGCCGGCGCGTCGGCTGCCGGTGCAGCGCCCGGCGCGGTGTGACGGATAAAGTGCGTGCGGTAGTAGCGCAGTTCTTCGACCGATTCCAGGATGTCGGCCAGCGCCGTATGCAGCTGGCGCTTGATAAAGCCTTTGTGGATGGCCGGCTCCCAGCGCTTGCACAGCTCCTTCAGCGTGGACACGTCCAGGTTGCGGTAGTGGAAGAACGCCTCCAGCTTGGGCATGTAGCGCGCCATGAAGCGGCGGTCCTGGCAGATCGAGTTGCCGCACATCGGCGACTTGTTGGCCGGCACCCAGCGCTTGAGGAAGGCCAGCAGTTCGGCCTCGGCCTGCTCTTCGGTCAGGGTCGATGCCTTGACCTTGTCGATCAGGCCCGAGCGGCCGTGGGTGCCCTTGTTCCAGTTGTCCATGCCGTCGAGCACGGCATCGCTCTGGTGGATCACCAGCACTGGGCCTTCGGCCAGGATATTGAGTTCGGAGTCGGTAACGACGATCGCTATTTCGATGATGCGATCGGTATCCGGCTGCAGGCCGGTCATTTCCATGTCCAGCCAGATCAGGTTATTTTCACTTTTGACGGATTTGGTGGCTTGGCTTGTCATCGGGACTGCGGAAGATAGGGATTTCAGGGAAGCGGCCGCGGCGGGGCCGGGCGCGAACAATTTATAATTCTCGCATATCCGTCCGGAATGGCCGTTTGCGCACCTGCGCCGGGGCGTTTTCCGGATATCCCGGACCGCCGCCCGCCCCACCCCGGGCCCGGGGGTCCAACGGACGCCCGCCGCACAAAATGCCGGGCGCCCGCACCCACAACAAGGCTCTTGCCGATGTTCACGATTGTCTTTCTCGCCGCCCTGGTGCTGATGGTGCTGACCAGGCTCTGGCTGGCCGCCCGCCAGATCCGGCATGTGGCGCAGCACCGCAATGCGGTGCCGCCGCGCTTTGCCGACACCATCACCCTGGCCTCGCACCAGAAGGCCGCGGACTACACCATCGCCCGCACCCGGCTGTCAATGCTCGAGGTGCTGGCCGGGGCCGCGGTGCTGATCGGCTTCACCATGCTCGGCGGGCTGCAGTGGCTCAACCAGTCCTGGCTGGACACTTTCGGCCCGGGCTATGCCTACGGCGTGGCGCTGGTGGCCAGCGTGGCGCTGATCGGCGGGCTGGTCGACCTGCCGTTCTCGCTGTACGGCCAGTTCGGCATCGAGGAGCGCTTCGGCTTCAACAAGATGACGTTCGGCCTGTGGCTGGCCGACGTGGCCAAGATGCTGGTGGTGGCGTGCGCCCTGGGCCTGCCGCTGCTGCTGGCGGTGCTGTGGCTGATGGAGCGCGCCGGCTCGCTGTGGTGGGTCTGGACCTGGCTGGTGTGGATGGCCTTCAACCTGTTCCTGCTGGTGGTGTTCCCGACCTTTATCGCGCCGCTGTTCAACAAGTTCGAGCCGCTCACCGATGAATCGCTGCGCCAGCGCATCGAGGCCCTGATGAAGCGCTGCGGCTTTGCCAGCAAGGGCCTGTTCGTGATGGACGGCAGCAAGCGCAGCGCCCACGGCAATGCGTATTTCACCGGCTTCGGCGCGGCCAAGCGCATTGTCTTCTTCGATACGCTGCTGGAGCGCCTGTCGGGCGACGAGATCGAGGCGGTGCTGGCACATGAGCTGGGCCACTTCAAGCGCCGCCACGTGGCCAAGCGCATCGTCGTCACCTTTGCGCTGAGCCTGGTGTTCCTGGCGCTGCTGGGCTGGCTGGCCACGCGCAGCTGGTTCTACACCGAGCTGGGCGTGGTGCCCAACCTGGGCGTGTCCAACAACGCGCTGGCGCTGGTGCTGTTCTTCCTGGCGCTGCCGGTGTTCACCTTCCTGCTGGGGCCGCTGTCGAGCCTTTCGTCGCGCCGCCATGAGTTCGAGGCCGACGCCTTTGCCGCCGACCAGACCGATGCCGGCAACCTGGTGTCGGCGCTGGTGAAGCTGTACAAGGACAACGCCTCGACGCTGACGCCCGATCCTCTCTACAGCGCCTTCTACTACTCGCATCCGCCCGCCGCGCAGCGGATCGACCGTCTGCTGGCGCACGCATGAGCCGCGCCACGCGTCACCGCAACGCCGGCGGCGGCAGCCATGCCGGCAAGACCACCGAATCCGCGCTGATCATCGCCGCCCATGGCCGCCATTATGTGGTCGAGCTGGGGGACGGCACGCGCATGCATGCCTTCCCGCGCGGCAAGAAGAGCGACTGCGCGGTGGGCGACCATGTCAGCGTGGAACGCGCCGCCGCCGACCAGTGCGTGATCACCGCGGCCTCGCCGCGCAAGAACCTGCTGCACCGCTCCGACCAGTTCAAGTCCAAGCTGCTGGCCGCCAATATCGACCAGGTCGTGATCGTGCTGGCAACCGAGCCGGGCTTCTCCGAAGACCTGCTCGGCCGCGCGCTGGTGTCGGCCGAGGCGATGGAGATCCGGCCGCTGATCGTGCTCAACAAGACCGACCTGCCCGACCGGCTGGAAGAAGCGCGTGGGCGCCTGGCGCTGTACCGCGGGCTGGGCTACGACACGCTGGAGCTGTCGGTGCGCGCCGACCCGGCGCAGGCGCTGGCCGCGCTCAAGCCGCGCCTGGCGGGGCTGGCCAGCATCCTGATCGGGCAATCGGGCATGGGCAAGTCGTCGCTGCTGAACCTGCTGATTCCGGGCGTGGATGCGCAGACCCGCGAGATCTCGGCCAAACTTGACTCCGGCAAGCACACCACCACCTTCACGCGGCTCTATCACCTGCCGGCCGAATGGGGCACCGTGGACGGCCGCCAGGGTGCGCTGATCGATTCGCCGGGCTTCCAGGAATTCGGCCTGTACCACCTGAGCGAGGGCATGCTCGAACGCGCCTTCCCGGAGTTCCGGCCGCTGCTGACCGAGTGCCGCTTCTACAACTGCCACCATGTCAACGAGCCCGGCTGCGGCGTGCTGGCCGCGGTCGCATCGGGAGCGATCTCCGAGCGCCGCCACCAGCTCTACATGCAGTTGCTGCACGAATCCAACCAGCAGAAGCCGTGGTAAGGTAAGCGCACCTGGGTTACCCGGTGCGCTGCCATGAAACTGCTGCTGTCCGCCACTTCCCTCGTCCATGCGGCCCATTGCCGGAACGTCCTGCGGGCGGCCGGCATCCGGGCGGAATTGCGCAATACCTGGCTGGCCGGCGCGACCGGCGAGATCCCGTTCCGGGAGAGTGCGCCACAGGTGTGGCTGGTCGATGACGAGATGGAAGCGCAGGCGTGGGCCGTGCTCAATGCCGCCGCCAACCCGGCGCCGGGGCCCAGCTGGCAATGCCGCCACTGCCTGGAATGGCACGAGGCCCAGTTCGGCGCCTGCTGGCGCTGCGGCGCGGCCCGCGACTAGCGCGCCGGCCCACCGTTTTTTAAACGCCCCTCAGCCGACCCAGAGCGCCAGCGACAGCATCGCGAGCAGCAGCATCCACAGCACCACCGCGCGCCATACCAGGCCCACGGCCGACTGCAGCGTGCGCACGCCGGGCTCGGTGCCGAATTCGGGCGGCACCGGTTCCGGGCCGCCGTTGTCCTCTTCCATGCCGGGCGCGTAGTCCACGGCCGGGCCGGCCACGCTGGTGCGCAGCACCACGGTGGAATCGTCCTCGGCCAGCGGCGTGCCCAGGCGCACGCCCAGCGCCCCGCCCCCGCTGGCAAGCAGGATGCCGTTGACGGCATCGTTCCACTTGCGCGCATGGTTGCGCCAGGCGTAGACCGCATCCTCGAAGTTGCCGACGATGGCAAAGCCGATCGCCGTCAGCCGCGACGGCACCCAGTCCAGCAAATAAAAGGCGCGCGCCGCAAAGCGGCCCAGCGCGGGGCTGCGCTCGGCCGAGGGCTGGTTCCAGTGGCGGCTCAGGTATTCGGCGGTGCGGTACAGCACCACCCCGCCGGGGCCGACCGGCACCAGGAACCAGAAGAACACGCCGAACACATGCCGGTGCACGGCGACGATTGCCGCTTCCAGCGTGTGCCGCACGATCTCGGAAACCGGCATCTCGACGGTGTCCAGGCCGGTCCACTCGTGCAGCAGCGTGCGCGCGGTATGGACGTCGTCGCGGTTCAGGGCCTCGTGGATGTCGGTGAAGAAGTGGCTGAACTGGCGAAAGCCCAACGTCATGTACAGCACCAGCACATTCCAGGCGAGCGTCAGCGCCACGCTGATCGAGGCCAGCAGGTAGTGCACCACGATCACCGCCAGGGTCAGCGGCACGACCACGGTCAGCCAGGCCAGCGCGGCGTCGCGCGGCCGGCCGGTGTCGAAGGCGTGTTCCGCACGGTCGCCGAGTGCGCGCACGATCTCGTGGATCGGGTTGTTGCGGCCCAGGGCGCGGAATTGTTCAGCGATCAGCGCCAGGAGAATGGAAACAAAGGTCATCTTGGTACGGGGTGTTCCAAGGGCACGCCTGGCCCTTCCGGGCTTGCCGGCGATGTGCCGGCACAGGCGCAATGCATAGCGAGAAGATAGCACAGCGCTACCTGCCGGGGCCCGGCGCGCGGTGCAAAAAACAAAAGCCCGCCGGAAGGCGGGCTCTTGCATGCGGCAATGAACGATGCTCAGGGCAGGTCGAACACCAGTACTTCGGCGCCATCGCCGCCAGACAGCGCGACCTCGCCCACGGCTTCCAGCTTCGCTGCGTCGCCGGCTTCAAGCGCCTTGCCGTTGACCGTCACCCGCCCGCGCGCCACGTGGACATAGGCGCGGCGGCCCGGCGCCAGCGCCAGCGTGGCCGCCTCGTCGCCATCGAACAGGCCGGCGTACAGGCGCACGTCCTGGTGCACCACCACCGAGCCCTCGGCGCCGTCGGCGCTGGCCACCAGGCGCAGCCTGCCGCGTTTGTCGGCTGCGTCGAAATGCTTTTCCTCGTAGCCGGGGTCGATACCGGTCTCAGCCGGCATGATCCAGATCTGCAGGAAGTGGGTGGTGTCATTCGCGGCGTGGTTGTACTCCGAATGACGCACGCCGGTGCCGGCGCTCATGCGCTGCACATCGCCAGGGCGGATCACGCTGCCGTTGCCCATGCTGTCCTTGTGGGCCAGTTCACCCTCCAGCACGTAGCTGATGATTTCCATGTCGCGGTGGCCGTGGGTGCCAAAGCCCATACCCGGCGCGACGCGGTCCTCGTTGATCACGCGCAGTGGCCCGAACTGCACATACTTCGGGTCATAGTAGTCGGCGAACGAGAATGAATGAAAAGACTTCAGCCAGCCATGATCGGCGTAACCACGCTCTGCAGACTTTCTGATTTCAATCATTTTGATGGCCCTCCTTGAGCCTGTTTGCCCGCGAGCACTGGCTTGATAACCGTGTCGCGGCATACGTTTTCGCTTTTGATGCTAGGAAGTTTAGGGCTTGAGGCGTATATTTACGGGGATCGTCTTAGAAGCAGTCATTCAGAATTTCTGAACATGGCCCTCTCACTAGAATCCCTCGAAGTCCTGGACGCCATTGAACGCAAGGGCAGCTTTGCAGCCGCCGCCCACGAGATGGGCAAGGTCCCTTCCGCGCTGACCTACGTGGTGCGCAAGCTGGAAGAAGACCTGGACGTGCTGCTGTTTGACCGACGCCGCCACCGTGCCGAGCTGACGCCGGCCGGCCGCGCCCTGCTCGATGAGGGCCGCCACCTGCTCCATGCCGCCGATGACCTGGCACGGCGCGTCAAGCGCCTGGCCACCGGCTGGGAGGCCACCCTCACCATCGTGGTCGACGACCTGATCAACTTCCGCGCGCTGCTGCCGGTGATCCACGACTTCTATGCCGAGAACACCGCCACCCGGCTGCGCTTTTCCAAGGAAGTGCTGGGCGGCGCCTGGGATGCGCTGGTCAGCAACCGCGCCGACCTGGTGATCGGCGGCGCCTACGATGCGCCCAGCACGCAGGGCTTCCAGATCCGGCCGCTGGGCTCGATGCCGTTCGTGTTTGCGGTGGCGGCGCACCATCCGCTAGCCACCGAGGAAGGCCCGCTCACCACCATCCAGATCGCCAGGCACCGCATCGTCGCGGTGGGCGACACCTCGCGCAACCTGCCAGCACGCACCCACGGCGTCCTGGCCGGCCAGGACGTACTGGTGGTGCCCACCATGCGCGACAAGCTGGAAGCGCAGATCCGCGGGCTGGGCTGCGGCTGGCTGCCGGCGCCGATGGCGCAACCCCATATCGAAAGCGGCGTGCTGCAGGCGCGCGAGACCGTCGAGGTGCGCGCGCCCGGCAACTTCAAGGTAGCCTGGCGCACCAGCAACCGCGGCAAGGCGCTGCAGTGGTGGGCCAGCAAGCTGGAAGACCCGCGCCTGGCGCAGGCGCTGCTGCAGCAACCCGACTTCGCCGGCTGAGGGCAGGCCTCATGGTAGTGACGGCAGTACCGACGGTTGCCGGGGCAGCCGGCTATCGCGGCCGCTTCGCCCCCTCGCCCACCGGGCCACTGCATATGGGCTCGCTGGTCACCGCGCTGGCCAGCTGGCTGGATGCGCGGGCGCACGGCGGCCAGTGGCTGGTGCGCATCGAGGACATCGACATGCCGCGCTGCGTGCGCGGCGCGGACGACGACATCCTGCTCACACTGGAACGCCTGGGCATGACGTCGGACGAGCCGCCGGTATGGCAGAGCCGGCGTGAACCGTTCTATGCCGATGCGCTGCGCCGCCTAGACGCCGCCGGGCAACTCTACCCCTGCGGCTGTTCGCGCAAGGAGATCGCCGATTCGCTGGTGCACGTGCGCGAGCGGCACCAGACCCTGGGCTATCCCGGCACTTGCCGCCACGGCCTGAACGGCAAGCTGCCGCGCGCCTGGCGCGTGCGCGTGCCGGACGGCCCAGCCGCCACCCTGTGCTTCGACGACCGCTGGCAGGGCCGCCAGTGCCAGGACCTGGAAACCGAACTGGGCGACTTCGTGCTGCGCCGCGCGGACGGGCTGTGGGCGTATCAACTGGCGGTAGTGGTGGATGACGGCCTGCAGGGCATCACGCATATCGTGCGCGGCGCCGACCTGCTCGACTCCACGCCGCGCCAGATCCACCTGCAGCACCTGCTGGGCCTGCCCACGCCGGCCTACCTGCACGTGCCGGTGGTGGCCAACCAGACCGGCGAGAAGCTGAGCAAGCAAAGCGGTGCGCAGGCAATCGACACCACCGCACCGCTGGACGCGCTGCGCGAAGCCGGCACCCACCTGGGGTTGTCGAACCACGCGGAGAGTGTGAACGACTGGCTTGCGCGTGCCACCGACGGGTGGCGCCAACTGCTGGCCAGGCTGCCGCAGCCCCTGCGCGGCTAGCGTCCCTCAAAAAGCAAATGGCCCGCGCAAGCGGGCCATTTTCAGCTACGGCAGGATCAGATCAGGACTTGCGCGGCACGCCACCCAGCAGGGCAGCCACCGGCCGCTTGGGCGCCTGGCGGCCGCGGCTCAGCGCAGCGGCCACTTCATCGGCCGCCTTGGCCTGGGCGACACTGGCGGCGCTGGGCTCGTACGGGCGCGAGAAGAACGGATCATCCGAGGCACGGAACACCTGGCGGTTGGCGCTGTGCTCGTGGCGGCGCGGACGCTCTTCGCCCTCGCCGTTGCCGCGCGCGCGGCGCACGTCACTACGCTCGCGGCGGCGCTCGGTGTCGCCCTGGCGGGCGCGCTCGCCGGTCGGGTCGAAGCCTTCCAGCTTGCCGCGCGGGATGCTGCGCTTGATCAGCTTCTCGATATCTGACAGCAAGCGCTCGTCATTGCCCGGCACGTAGATCGACAGCGCATCGCCGCTGGCGCCGGCACGGCCGGTACGGCCGATGCGGTGCACATAGTCTTCGGCGCTGTACGGCACGTCGAAATTGACCACGCACGGCATGTCGGGGATATCGAGCCCGCGCGCGGCCACGTCGGTGGCGACCAGCGCGTCGATGGTGCCGCTCTTGAAGCCTTCCAGCGTCTGCATGCGCTCGGTCTGGGTCTTGTCGCCGTGGATGGCGGCGGCGTTGATGCCCTCGCGCTCCAGGTGGCGCGCCAAGCGCGAGCAGCCGATCTTGCTGTTGACGAAGACGATGCACTGGCGCGACAGCCCCTGCTCGGCGCGCTGCTTGAGCAGGTGCACGACCGCTGCCTGCTTGTGGCCGTCTTCGACCAGGTACACCATCTGGCGCACGTTCTCGTTGGTCGAGTTGCTGCGCGCCACTTCAATGGTGACCGGGTGCTTCAGGTAGCTGGAGGCCAGCCGCTTGATTTCCGGCGAGAACGTGGCCGAGAACAGCAGCGTCTGGCGATGCGCCGGCAGCAGGTTGATGATGCGCTGCAGGTCCGGCAGGAAGCCCATGTCGAGCATGCGGTCGGCTTCGTCCAGCACCAGCATCTGCACCTGCGACAGGTTGACCGACTTCTGCTGCACGTGGTCCAGCAGGCGGCCGGGCGTGGCAACGAGGATTTCCACGCCGCGGCGCAGCGCATCGGTCTGCGGGTTCATGTCCACGCCGCCAAACACCACGGTACTGCGCAGGTCGGTGTGCTTGGCGTAGCGCGCGACGTTGTCGTAGACCTGGTCGGCAAGCTCGCGTGTGGGCGTCAGCATCAGCGCGCGCACCGGGTGGCGTGCCGGCGAGGCGCTAGCATTGGCCAGCGGCAGCAGGCGCTGGATGATCGGCAGCGCGAAGCCCGCGGTCTTGCCGGTGCCGGTCTGCGCGGCGCCCATCATGTCCTTGCCTATCAGCACGACCGGGATGGCCTGTGCCTGGATCGGGGTGGGCGTGGTGTAGCCCTGCTCGGACAAGGCGCGCAGGATGCGCGCGTCCAGGCCGAAGCTGTCGAATGTCTGCACGGCGGTCTGCCCCGCGGTAGTGGCTTCTGGTGCGTTCGTAGTGGTCATGGGTATCGGTGTCTGGCGGGAGGCGAACCCGGCACAAACGGATACGCGTCTGGAACTCATCTCGCCCTGACTCTCGCCTGGCGCCGGGAGGGTTCCGGCACGGCCATGCTGGCTGCAGCATTTGGCCAAGAGAATCAAAGACTTAGATTTTAGCACCTCTGCCAGCACAGTGGGCATTCTGGCAGCGCCGTGCGCCTGGCGCGACAGTAGGCGGCGCAGGCTGGCGGGATTTCAAGAAACTGTCATATCCGCCACGCAAGATGCCGGCGGCGCGGTGGCCACGGCCGGACCGCGCACCCCCATCTCACCGAGACCTACATGGACTTCGAGCTTTTCCGCCAGACCTGCCAGCAGTTCCTGCGCACCTCCAGCCAGTTCCTTGGCCTGGCCGCGGCCGCCTGCCAGCCGGCACTGCAATTGCCGGCCCTGCCGGCCAGCCAGCCCCAAGGGCAGCAGCCCGCCTGAACTTCAGCGGGGCCACCGAAGCGGCATCCGAATCACTCAGTCGCCGCGGATGCCGTTGTCCTGGATCACCTTGCCCCACTTGCTGTAGTCGGCCTTCATTCGCGCGGCCAGCTGCTCGGGCGGCATATAAGCGGCCACCGTGCCGGCGCCCAGTATTTTCTGCTGCACGGCCGGATCGGCCAGCGCCTACTTCAGCTCGGCCGACAGCGTGGCCACCACCTCCCTGGGCGTGCCGGCCGCAAATGACAGGATTACAGGTGCAGGGGCCCGGCCTGGAACAGGCGCGCATCCATTTCGCGCAGGTCCGGCGCCACGGCCACGGGCGTTGCGCACTGGTCCAGCACATCGCGCTGCAGGTCCACGCCCGGGGCGATCTCGACCAGCGTGAGGCGGGCTTCTCCGCCTGCGCCAGCGCGCATCTCGAACACCGCGCGCTCGGTGATGTACAGCACCGGGATGCCGAGCGACGCCACATAGGGCCCGTTGAAGCTCAGGTGCGACACCTCCGGCACGATCTTCTTCACGCGGCCTTCGCGCACGATCTGCAGGCGGCCTTCGCCGGCGCGGACTTCCAGCCCGCCCGCCGTAAGCGTGCCCATGAACACCACCGCGCGCGCGCTCTGCGTGATGTTGATAAAGCCGCCGACGCCGGCAATCGATGCGCCCTCGCCTTCGCCGAACTTGCTGACGTTGACGTTGCCGTGGCCATCCAGCTCGGCCAGGCCGAGGATGGCCAGGTCGATGCCGCCGCCCTCGTAGAAATCGAACTGCGCGGGCTGGTCCACCACCGCCTCCGGGTAGGCCGAGGCACCGAAACTGAGGCCATCCGCGGGCGTGCCGCCGATGGGGCCGGCCTCGACGGTCAGCGTGAAGCCGTCCAGCCCGGCCTGGTGCGCCAGCATGCCGACCGCTGCCGGCATGCCCACGCCCAGGTTGACCACGCGCGGCGCACGGCGCGCCAGCTCCATCACCGCACGGCGCTGCACGATGGTGCGCGCGTCGAGCGGGCCGGCAGCCACCGGCGTCGCTTCCGCTTCGACCACTGCTGCCTCGCCCTGCCACGGCGTCACGTAGGCCGGGTTGTAGGACTCGGCAAACGTCATCTGATGGTTGGCGGGGTTGTCGCAGACCACCACGTAATCGACCAGGATGCCGGGCACGTGGATGGCCTGCAGGATCTCATGGTGGTCGACCAGGCTTTCCACCTGCGCGATCACGATGCCGCCCGAGTTATGGGCCGCCTGCGCCATCGCGAGCAGCTCATGGTGGAAGGCTTCGCGATGCGTGCTGAGGTTGCCGCGGGTGTCGGCAGCGGTGCAGCGGATCAGCGCGCAGTGGATCGGGAAGCTCGGGTAGAACAGGTATTCTTCGCCGCGGAAGTCGACCGCATCGACCCAGCATGCCTTGCCCCCGGCAATGGCCTGGCGCGCGCGCTCGTTGACGGCGCCGCCGTGGTAGCGCGCATCCTGCGCGGTGCGCGGGTCGACGAAGGTGTGCAGGCCGATCTTGGTCATCACGCCGGGCTTGCCGCCGGCGATGGCGCGGTACAGGTGCGTCAGCACGCCCTGCGGCAGGTTGTAGCCCTCGCACTGCTCCGCCATGGCCAGCGTGGCCAGCCGCGTGGCCGAGCGCCAGTGGCCGCCGACGATGCTGGCGGTCATGCCGGCATTGCCGAAGTGGTTCACGCCGCGCGCGCCGCGGTCGCCCTGCCCCGCCGAATACACCAGCGTCAGGTCGCGCGGCAGCCCGCTCTGCAGGAAGCGCTGTTCCAGCGCCTCGGTCACGGCCTCGGCATGGCCGGCGCCGACAAAGCCCGCGCTGGCCACGGTCCAGCCGTCCTGCACGAGTGCCGCCGCTTCGCGTGCGGTGATCACCTTCATCGCTGTCTCCGGTTTCGTTATGCCGTCCCGCTTCGGTGGCGAGACGTTTTTCGGTGCATTTCGTTTTTACGAAGCCGCCGTCGGCCCCCATGTAGAAAAGCCCCGCGTGCCGGGGAGGCAGCGGGGCTCAAATGGTAGCGGGGCAATCTGCTCGATCACCCGCGCCTTGATCTTGGCGCATCGCGCTACGGCGGGCATCCCCCAAATGTGGGCCATTGCCATGCCGCGTTGCCGGCAGGCCGCAAACGCGCCCTGCAAAGCCTGTCAATCATGGCCCTGTCACATTCCTGAAGGAATCCGGGTTTTCGCCGAGCGGGTTTTCGCCAGCTTCCGGCCAGCGGGCGAATGCGGTCTACTGGACTCACATCGACGGCTTGGCACCGCAAACGCCGGATCGCCGCAGCCGATGGTGCCTCAGAACAAGTCCAATGACCGGGAGACAGACCATGGTGACGAAGAAAGAAGACGCTTTCGTACTGAAGAACCTTCTCGCCCTCGCAGCAGTGGAAACCCTGGGCGGCGCGATTGCCCTGGGCATGGTCTTCCACCTGATCTGATCTGGCTTGCCTGCGCGCCGGCGCTGCCACGCCGGCGCCCTGCCCGCTCACTCGTCGACAATCACCTCGAAGCCGCCAAAGATCATCCGCTGGCCGTCGAACGGCATCGGATCCATGCCTTCCTTCAGGCGCGGGTCTGCCATCGCCGCCTTCATGCCGGTGTCGCGCTTCTCCCGTGACGGCCACAGGATCCACGCGAACACCACCGCTTCATCCTCCTTGCGCTGCACCGCCATGGTAAAGGACGTGACCTTGCCTTCCGGCACATCGTCACCCCAGCATTCCACCACCTTCAGCGCGCCGTGCTCCTTGAACACCGCGGCTGCCTTCTGCGCCACCTGGCGATAGGTCTCGCGAGTGGCCTGGGGAACGGCCAGTACGAATCCGTCGATATAGGACATGGGCTTCACTCCTGGTCAGATTGAATCGGGCGAATCGGATCAAACGCGCGATTGCGTCTGACTACCATAGTCCATCGCCACGCCCTCAGCGGGTGGTCCGCTGCCCACGCCGGTCGACCTCGAACACCATGTTTTCCCGGAAGCGCTGCCGCAGCCACTGCTCGGCCCGGCCCTGCGGCCGGCCCGACTTCGCCCAGATCAGGTCGACGCCGACCAGCCAGTCCGTGTACGGATAGGCCACCAGGTCCAGTTCCACCAGTTCGCCGCGCTCCAGCGCCTCTCGCACCAGTTGCCGCGGCAGCGTCGCCCAGCCCAGCCCGCTTTTCACCATCTCGACCAGCGCCAGGTAGCTTTCGGCGCGCCACACCCGCGCCGCGCGAAGGTATTCGCTGGTGGGCAGCTTGTCGGCATGCGCGCTGAAGGCCAGGCGCCGATAGGCATGCAGGTCGGCAAACGAGACCTGCTCGCGCCCGGCCAGCGGGTGTCCCGGGTGCACCACGTGCACCATGATCAGCTTGCCCAACTGCACGAAGGCCAGTTCCGGCGCGTAGTGCGGCTGCGCGAAAGCAATGCCGAGCTCGGCCTCGCCCTGCAGCACCAGTTCGCTGACATCGCCGTAGACCGGGTTTCGGATGGTCAGGTCGACATACGGAAACTCCCGCTCGAATTCGGCCAGCACCGGCATCACCGCGTGGTACGGGATCTCGATCGCCAGCGTCAGCCCGGGCGGGTTGGCATCGGCCAGGCTGGCGGCATGGGCCTGCAGTGACAGGCAGCGCTCCAGCACCGCTTCGGCCTCGGTCAGCAGCTTGCGGCCGGCCTCGGTCAGCGCCGGATTGCGGCTGCTGCGGTCGAACAGCGGCACGCCCAGGTCGATCTCCAGGTTGGCCACCGCCGCGCTGATCGTGGACTGGGTCTTGCCCAGGCGCCGCGCGGCGGCGGAAAAGGAGCCTGTCTCAACCACCAGGGCGAATACCTGCAACTGGTCCAGCGAAAAGCGCATGGTCACCCTCCCACTACCCATCGACTGAATCGATAGGTATTGATTTGTTGTACCGATGAAATTGCGGAGATGATGCCGCAACGGCCGAGGAATCACTAACCCACGCAAACCCGGCCGGCGCTGCCCGATCCGCCCTGCCAGAGGCGGAAGCGGCTTCCATCGAAAAAGGAGACAAGCCCATGAAGACCCCGACGCCGGTACACCCGGTCGATGAAATCCTGCCGCTGCGCCAACTGGCGAGCTTTGGCCTGCAGCACGTGCTGGTGATGTACGCCGGCGCGGTCGCGGTGCCGCTGATCCTAGGCAGCGCGCTCGGGCTGTCCGCGGCGCAGGTGGTGACGCTGATCAACGCCAACCTGCTGACCTCGGGCATCGCCACCATGATCCAGTGCCTGGGCTGCTGGAAGTTCGGCGCGCGGCTGCCGATGATCCAGGGCTGCTCGTTTATCGCGCTGGCACCGATGATCATGATCGGCAAGCAATACGGGCTGACCACGGTGTTCGGCGCGGTGATCGCCGCCGGCGCTGCCACGATTGCGCTGGCGCCGGTGTTCAGCCGCATGCTGCGCTTCTTCCCGCCGGTGGTGATCGGCAGCCTGATCACCATCATCGGCATCTCGCTGATGCCGGCCGCGGCCATCTGGCTCGGCGGCGGCAACCCGGGCGCGGCGGATTTCGGCAGCATGCCGAACCTGCTGCTGGGCGCGGCCACCATCGCCATCACGCTGTTCATCTACGCGCGCTTTCGCGGCTTTGTCGGCAACCTCGCGGTGCTGCTGGGGCTGGTGGCCGGCACGGCCGTCGCCATGGCGTTCGGGCTGACCGACTTTGCCCATGTCGGCAACGCGGCGTGGTTCGAGGTGAGCCCGCCCTTCGCCTTCGGCATGCCGCAGTTCGGCGTGGCGCCAACGCTGGTGATGATCCTGGCGATGCTAGTGATCATGGCCGAGACCACCGGCAACTGCCTGGCCATCGGCCAGATCGTCGGCAAGCCCTCCAGCCAGGAAACGCTGGGCAATCCCTTCCGCGCCGACGGCTTGTCGACCATGCTGGGCGGCATCTTCAACAGCTTTCCCTACAACGCCTTCATGCAGAACACCGGCCTGATCGCGCTGTCCAGCGTCAAGAGTCGCTACGTGGTCGCTGCTGCCGGCGCGATCATGGTGCTGATGGGCCTGTTCCCCAAGCTCGGCGCGCTGATCGCCTCGGTGCCGCGGCCGGTGCTGGGCGGCTGCGCCATCGTGATGTTCGGCATGACCACGGTGGCCGGCATCCAGGAACTGTCGCGCGTGAAATTCGACGGCACCCGCAACGCCATCATCGTTGCGGTGTCCGTCAGCGTGGGCGTGCTGCCGATGTCCTTCCCCGCCCTGTTCGAGCACGGCGGCACGCTCAAGCTGGTGCTGGAAAGAGGCATCTTCCTCGGCGGCATCACCGCCATCCTGCTCAACGTGCTGCTCAACGGCAGCGACGCGCAGGCCGGCACGGAAGCGCCGCTGCTGCCAGCGCAAGCCGAAGAGTCGACCCTTTCCTGATTTCTTTTCCCCAACCGGAGACCCCAAGCATGACCCGAATCACAGACCCGTCCGGCGCCGAACTGTCGCCGCTCGACCTGGAGATGCTGCGCCAGTCGATCGCGCTGTCCGATGCATCCAGGGCGCGCGGCCGCCATCCGTTCGCCGCGCTGGTGGCCGACCAGGCCGGCAATATCATCGCCAGCGCCGGCAACAATTCGATGCCGCCGGAAGGCGACCCGACCCAGCACGCGGAACTGGTCGCCGCCGCGCAGGCCGCCCGTGCGCTGCCGCCGGAACAACTGGCCAACTGCACCCTCTACACCAGCGCGGAGCCGTGCTGCATGTGCGCCGGCGCGATCTACTGGACCGGCATCGGGCGCGTGGTCTATGCGCTGTCAGAGCACAAGCTGCTGGGCCTGACCGGCGACCATCCGGAGAACCCGACCTTCTCGCTGCCCTGCCGCGAAGTGTTCGCGCGCGGGCAGCGCCAGGTGGAGGTGGTCGGGCCGGTGCTGGAGGACGAAGCCGCGGCACCGCACGCAGGCTTCTGGAAGTAGCCATCCTGCCCGCCGTCCGCCAACCCGGCGGACGGCACGGACCGGCGTTGGACATTTTGTCATCGACACGTCACCCCGCCTTCCTACACTCGCCTGCTCCGGCTCCCAGCAGCCGCCACACCCACCCAGCCAGGCGAACCCGATGCTCCCCTGCAAGCTCCCAAGAACCCTGGCCGCGACCCTGATCGCGGCGGCATTGCTCACCGCATGTGGTGGCGATGACGGCGGCGGCAACCTGTCGCCGACTGCGACGGCCACGCCGAACGCACAACCGGAACAGCCCGGCAAGAAGCCAGACAAGCGGCCCGACCCGGTGATCCGCTGCGCCCCCTGACAACGCAAGTCCCGACGCAATCCGACAAGACCATGGTCTCTCGCCGCAACTTCCTGCAAGCCGCAGCCGGCACCGGCTTCGCCGCCGCCGCGCTGGCCGCGTTCCCGCCCAGCATCCGCAAGGCCCTGGCCATCCCGGCCAACAATGCCACCGGCACCATCAAGGATGTCGAGCATGTGGTGATCCTGATGCAGGAGAACCGTTCCTTCGACCACTACTTCGGCACGCTCAAGGGCGTGCGCGGGTTCGGCGACCGCTTCACCATCCCGCTGCCCAATGCGCGCAAGGTATGGCAGCAACAGCGCTCCAACGGCGCCGTGCTGACCCCGTATCACCTGGATGGCACCAACAACAACGCGCAGCGCGCGGCCGGCACGCCGCATGCCTGGGTGGACAGCCAGCAGGCCTGGGACCACGGCCGCATGGCCAACTGGCCGACGTACAAGACCAATACGTCGATGGGCTACTTCAAGGAGAAAGAGGTCCCGTTCCAGTTCGCGCTGGCCAATGCCTTTACGCTGTGCGACGCATACCATTGCTCGATGCATACGGGCACGGACGCGAACCGTTCGTTCCACCTGACCGGCACCAACGGCCCGACCGCCGCCAACGTCGCCTTCGTCAACAATGAGTGGGATGCGATCGACGGCCTGCCCGCCTCGGCCAACACCGGCTATACCTGGACGACCTACGCCGAGCGGCTGGAAGCGGCCGGCATCAGCTGGATCTGCTACCAGAACATGCCGGACGAATGGGGCGACAACATGCTGGGCGCGTTCCAGCAGTTCCGCAAGGCCAACCTGGCGTCGGGCTTTCCGGTATCCAGCGGCGGCGCGCCGGGCGCGCCCTATGCCAACACCGGCCAGCCGCTGCCGTACCACGCCTACGATGCGGCCACCGACAACGCCGCCAACCCGCTGTACAAGGGCGTGGCCAACACCCTGCCCGGCACCAAGCCCGAGGAATACCTCGACGCCTTTCGCCGCGACATCAAGGAAGGCAGGCTGCCGCAGGTTTCCTGGATCAACGCGCCGTCGATCTACTGCGAGCATCCCGGCCCGTCCAGCCCGGTCCAGGGCGCGTGGTTCCTGCAGGAAGTGCTGGACGCGCTGACCGCCGTGCCCGAAGTCTGGAGCAAGACCGTGCTGCTGGTCAACTTCGACGAGAACGACGGCTACTTCGACCACGTCCCCTCCCCCTCCGCGCCTTCGGTGAACCCCGACAGGACGCTGGCCGGCAAGGCGACGCTGAGCGATGCCGAGATGCAGGCCGAATACTTCAACCATCCGGCGCCGCCGGGCAGCAGGACCCAGCCCGCTGCGGACGGCCGCGTGTACGGGCCAGGGCCGCGCGTGCCGCTTTACGCGATCTCGCCGTGGAGCCGCGGCGGCTGGGTCAATTCCCAGGTGTTCGACCACACCTCCGTGCTGCGCTTCCTGGAAGCGCGGTTCGGCGTGACCGAACCCAACATCAGCCCGTTCCGCCGCGCCGTCTGCGGCGACCTGACCAGCGCATTCAACTTCAAGACGCCCAACTCGGAAGCCCTGCCCACGCTGGGCGGCCGCACCACGCGCAGCGACGCCGACCAGCTGCGCAAGGCCCAGCAGGCCCTGCCCGCGGTACCGCTGCCGGTCGACATGCAATTGCCGCTGCAGGCCACCGGCACGCGCCCGTCACGCGCGCTGCCGTATGAGCTGCACACCAGCGCGCGCTGCAGCGCCGTGGGGCAGGTCGAACTGGTGTTCGCCAACACCGGCACGCAAGCGGCGGTGTTCCACGTCTACGACCGCTACCAGCTGGGACGCATTCCGCGCCGTTATGTCGTGGAAGCCGGCAAGTCCCTGACCGATACCTGGAACGTGTTCCAGGACAACGCCGGGCAATACGACCTGTGGGTGCTGGGCCCCAACGGCTTTCACCGCCATTTCCGCGGCGATACCAACCGCATCGGCGATACCGGCATCGCACCGGAGATCCGCGTCTGCTACGACATTGCCAATGGCGATGTCTACGTCGACCTGATCAACGCCGGCCGCAGGGCCTGCCACTTCAACATCCAGGCGCTCGCGTACCGAACCGATGGCCCGTGGCCGGTCACCGTCGGCGCCAACGGCGACAAATCCGTGTATTGGTCGCTGGAGGAAAGCGGTCAGTGGTATGACTTTGCGGTGACGTGCGACAGCGACCCGGCCTTCTATCGACGCTTTGCGGGACGGGTGGAGACCGGCAGGCATACGGTGAGCGATCCGGCGATGGGGTTGGTGACGCAGGATTGAGCGGTAGTTCGAGGTAAAAAAAAGGGACTGCAGGTATCAACCTGCAGTCCCTTTTCACATTGGTGGGCCTCCCGTGAGTCGAACACGGCACCAACGGATTATGAGTCCGCTGCTCTAACCAGGCATGAGCTAGAGGCCCTTGGAAGCGTTTAGTTGCCTTCCAGGAAGCTCTTCAGCTTGTCCGAGCGGCTCGGGTGGCGCAGCTTGCGCAGTGCCTTGGCCTCGATCTGGCGGATCCGTTCACGCGTGACGTCGAACTGCTTGCCGACCTCCTCCAGCGTGTGGTCGGTGCTCATTTCGATGCCGAAGCGCATGCGCAGCACCTTGGCTTCGCGCGGCGTGAGCGAGTCCAGCACGTCCTTGACGACGTCGCGCATGGAACCGTGCAGCGCCGCTTCGGCCGGGGCCAGCGTGTTGGTGTCCTCGATGAAGTCGCCCAGATGGGAGTCGTCGTCGTCACCGATCGGCGTTTCCATGGAGATCGGCTCTTTGGCGATCTTCATGATCTTGCGGATCTTGTCTTCCGGCATCTCCATCTTCTCGGCCAGCGTTGCCGGATCCGGCTCATTGCCGGTTTCCTGCAGGATCTGGCGCGAGATGCGGTTCATCTTGTTGATCGTCTCGATCATGTGCACCGGGATGCGGATGGTGCGTGCCTGGTCGGCGATCGAGCGCGTGATGGCCTGGCGGATCCACCACGTGGCGTAGGTCGAGAACTTGTAGCCGCGGCGGTATTCGAACTTGTCCACCGCCTTCATCAGGCCGATGTTGCCTTCCTGGATCAGGTCGAGGAACTGCAGGCCGCGGTTGGTGTACTTCTTGGCGATCGAGATCACCAGGCGCAGGTTGGCCTCGGTCATCTCGCGCTTGGCTTCGCGGGCACGACGCTCGCCTTCGGCCATCTTGCGGTTGACGCCCTTCAGTTCCTTCAGCGGCAGCACCACGCGCGACTGCAGGTCGATCAGCTTCTGCTGCAGCTCATGCACGGCCGGCACATTGCGCTCGACGATGGTGCTGTAGGGCTTGCCGTCGGCGACGATGGTGTGGACCCACTCGAGGTTGGTCTCGTTGCCCGGGAAGCGGGCGACGAACTCCGCGCGCGGCATGCCGCACTTGTCCACGATGGTGTTCAGGATGGCACGCTCGAGCTTGCGCACTTCGTCCACCTGGCCGCGCAGCGTGTCGCACAGGCGCTCGACATTGCGGGCGGTGAAGCGGATCCCCATCAGCTCGGCCTGGATGGCTTCCTGCGCCTTGACGTAGGGCTTGGAGTTGTAGCCTTCCTTCTCGAACGCGCGGCGCATCTTGTCGAACTGCTCGGCGATCACGCGGAATTTCTCCAGCGCGTTCTGCTTCAGCTCTTCCAGCTGGCGCGCGGAGGCACCGGCACCGGCGCCGCCTTCATCGTCCTCATCCTCGTCGGCGTCTTCCTCGTCGTCGGACTCGAGGTCCTCTTCAGCGGCAGGCGCAGCGGCGGCGGCCGGAGACTCGGCCACTTCCTCGGCGTTCGGGTCGATCAGGCCGTCGACGAATTCGTCGATCTTGATCTCGTCGTTGGCCACGCGCTCGGCATGGGCCAGGATCTCGGAGATGGTGACCGGGCAAGCCGAAATCGCCATCACCATGTCCTTCAGGCCGGCCTCGATGCGCTTGGCGATCTCGATTTCGCCTTCACGCGTGAGCAACTCGACCGTGCCCATTTCGCGCATGTACATGCGCACCGGGTCGGTGGTGCGGCCGAACTCGGAGTCCACCGTGGACAGGGCCGCTTCGGCCTCTTCCTCGGCTTCTTCCTCGCTGGTGGCGGACGGGGCATTGTCGTTGAGCAGCAGCGTCTCGGCATCCGGCGCCTGTTCGTAGACAGCGATGCCGATGTCGTTCAGCGTGGCGACCAGCGTGTCGATCGTTTCCGAATCGACCATGTCGTCCGGCAGGTGATCGTTGATTTCCGCGTAGGTCAGGTAGCCGCGCGACTTGCCCAGCTTGATCAGCGCCTTGAGCTTCTGACGGCGCAGTTCAAGCTCTTCCTCGGTGCCCTGCTGCGTCGAGGCGAACTCCTTGAGCAGGGCCTTTTCCTTGGCCTTGCGGTCCTTGGCCTTCTGCTTTTCGGTCTTCGGCGCCGCGGCTGGGGTTGCCGCCGGGCGCGCATCGTTCTCGTAAAACTCTTCAGTCACGTCGTCTGTTGTGCTGTCGTCGTGCTGCATCTCGGCCTTGGGCTTGCGGCCACGCTTTTTCGGCTCCGGCTTGATTGCCGGCGCAGCGGGACGCTCGGATGCAACGGATGCAGGTGTCGCGGCACGCGCCTTGGTTGCCGTAGTGGTGGTGCCGGCCTTGGCTTCCCCACTCTTGACGCCGGCGGCTGCCGCTCGCTTGCTCTCGACTTCGGTATTCTGCTGTTTCGCCACGGTGATACTCTTACCTTTCACTGGTGCAGATGCGGCGACCTTGCCGCTCGTACTGGCGCTCTTGCCGCTCTCGCGTGCCGAAGTCGAGGCCTTTGTCTTTTCGGATGTGCGAGTCCTGGTGGGAGTCGTCACGGCGGGCGCTTGCGCGCTACGCACGGACTTTGATGGCGCAGACCGGGCTGGTGTCTTGACTGACGCGGTCGATGTCTTCGCCGCCGTTGTTTTCACAGACGCCTTGCCGCTCCCTGATTGGGGAGCTTTAGAGGTAACCCTTTCGGTTGCTTTGGCCTTTGCCATTGGCACGCTCACTTTCACCAGAACTGGAGAGAAAGATTTCGCAATCCAAACCGGCTATTGTAGCACGCCACGCATAGCCGGCTCCCTGTCAGGTGAGGTTTTCACCTGAAAAATCAAGGCTTAAGCTCGGCAGGGCCGGGCCCAGTCCCTTATCCAACGCTTGCTGCTGTCTCCTGGTTGATGACCAGGGCACCCGCAGGCACCTCAGCCAAGTTGGCGCCGCCGGTGGATTTCCCCCACCAGCCAGCGCATGCGCTGCTTGGCCGCTTCATCGGCCGTGCCCGCCACCACCTCCGCCTGCAGGCCGTCGAGTTCGCGCCGCAGCGGCTCGGCCAGCAGCTTGGTAATGGCCGCATCGAAATCCTGTATTGCGGGTGCTTCTTCGATCTCTTCTCGCAGCACCGCGGTACGTGCCACGGCATACACCTCGGCATAGGGCGACTGGGCCAGGTGCTCGCTGAAGGCCGCAAAATTGACCTCGCCCTGCACGCTGTCGCACGCCTCCACTAGGTGCGCCAGCACTTCACTGTCGCTGCTCTCGCCGCCCAGCAGCAGCGCGCGCGCATCCTCGTCAAGCCTTGCCGACAGCGCCGGATAGCACATCAGCAGCTGGATCACCCGCTGTTCCAGCCCGGTCGGGGCCTGGCGGCGGGTGCGCGGGCGCGGCTGGGCGAAGCGGCCGACGCGGGCCGGGTCGCTGCGCAGGCCGCAGATGGCTTCGATCTCCGCGGGTGTCGTCCCCGTGGCATCGGCAAGTTCGCGCACAATCTGTAGCCTCAGGCCGCCGGCGGGCATGGCCTGCAGCAGCGGCTTGGCCTCGTACTGGGCCCGGGCGCGGCCCTCCGGCTGGCGCAGGTCCAGCTCCTCGGTGACCGACTGCAGCAGGAAGCGCGACAGCGGCATGGCATTGCGCACCTGGTTGGCAAAGGCCTCGGTGCCCTCTTCGCGCACATAGCTGTCCGGATCGTGCTCGGACGGCAGGAACAGGAAGCGGATGGTCTTGTTGTCCGCCACGTGCGGCAAGCAGGCCTCCAGCGCGCGCCGGGCCGCGCGGCGCCCGGCAGAGTCGCCGTCGAACGAAAACACCACGGCGTCGGTCTGGCGCAGCAGCTTCTGCACATGCACAGGGGTGCACGCCGTGCCCAGGGTGGCAACGGCATTGGCAAAACCGAGCTGGGCCAGCGCCACGACGTCCATATAACCTTCGACCACCAGCACGTAGCCAGTTTCCCGGATCGCGTGACGGGCCTCGAACAACCCGTACAACTCCGTGCCCTTGCTGAACAGCGGGGTCTCGGGCGAGTTCAGGTACTTGGGCTCGCCCTGCCCCATCACGCGGCCGCCGAAGCCGATCACGGCCCCTTTGGTGTTGCGGATAGGGAACATGATGCGGTCGCGGAAGCGGTCGTAGCGGCGCGGCTTGCCGTCCGCATCGCGCTTCTCGCTTTCGATCAGCAGGCCGCACTCGACCAGCGGCGCCGACACGTTGTCATCACGATAGCTGCCGAACACGGCCTCAAGGCCCTGCCAGTCATCCGGCGCATAGCCCAGGCCGAAGTTCGCGGCGATCTCGCCGGTGAGGCCGCGGCCCTTCAGGTACTGGATCGCCTGCGGCGCGCCGCGCAGCTGGCGGCGGTAGAAATCGGTGGCGCGGGTCATTGCGTCGGACAGCGCCACCGAACGGGCCTGCTGTTCCGCGCGCTGCCCGGGCGGCAGCCGGTCGCGCTCTTCCGGCACGCTCATGCCAACCGACTGGGCCAGTTCGCGCACCGCTTCCGGATAGGACTGGCCGGAAAATTCCATCAGAAAGCCGATGGCCGAGCCGTGGGCGCCACATCCGAAGCAGTGGTAGAACTGCTTAGTCGGCGACACCGTGAATGACGGTGATTTCTCGTTATGGAAGGGGCACAGCCCCATGAAGTTGGCGCCGCCCTTCTTCAGCTGCACATACTTGCCCACCACATCGACAATGTCGACACGGTTGAGCAGGTCCTGAATAAAGGATTGCGGAATCACCCGACTGACCGTCCTGAGGCATGGCCGTCCCGCGGCGGGCGGCATCTTTTAGGAATGCGTGACCGGTGCGGCGCCCGGCTGCTATCGGAATATTGTAGTGCAGCGTGATAAGGCCGCCCGGACTGCGTGACATCTCCGTGCAACTGCACCGAACCACGCGGATCCGGTGCTTATCCTGCTCGCAACCGATTAAATCAGTATTTACTTTGCTGCGAGTGCAGCCTTGACCAGGGCCGATACGGCGGTCATGTCGGCACGGCCAGCCAGCTTGCCCTTGAGCACGCCCATGACCTTGCCCATGTCCTGCGGACCGGCGGCGCCAGTGGCGGCAACGGCCTGCTGGACTTCGGCGGCGACCTCCTCGTCCGACAGCGCGGCGGGCATGTAGGCCTTCAGCACCTCGACTTCCGCCGACTCCTTGTCTGCCAGGTCATTGCGGCCCGCTTGCTGGAACTGCGAGATCGAATCCTTGCGCTGCTTGATCAGTTTCTCGACCACGGCCAGCACGGCGGTATCGTCCAGCTCCACGCGCTCATCGACTTCGCGCTGCTTGATGGCGGCCAGCAACAGGCGGATGGTGCCGAGGCGCTCCGTTTCGCGGGCGCGCATGGCGGCCTTCATGTCTTCGCTGATACGGGCTTTGAGGGACATCGTGATCTTCCAGAAAGTGGGTGGGCACTCACAGGTGGCGGCGGCGACCGCCCGCTGCAAGGCCCAGAACGCAAAAACCCGCCGAAGCGTATGCCACAGCGGGTCGGATGCAAGCGGGAGCGCCGGGTCAGTACAGCTTCTTCGGCAGCATCTGGCTGCGGATGCGCTTGTAATGGCGCTTTTCCGCGGCTGCCTTCTTGCGCTTGCGCGCGGCGGTGGGCTTTTCGTAAAACTCGCGCGCCCGCAGTTCCGGGAGCAGCCCGTTCTTCTCTATGGTGCGCTTGAAACGGCGCATGGCAACTTCAAAAGGCTCGTTTTCCTTGAGATGGATCGTGGTCATTTGGCCAGAAAATAAAGAATTTTCGGGATAAGCGGCTCTACGAAGTTCTGGATTGTAGCATCAACAATCCAACGGGGAAGTGGCGTGCAGCGGACACTTAGCGAGTGCCGCTTACTACCCTTCCAGCTATCACCAGACTATCCTTGGGCTACCGATTGCCCTGCCGAAGCAGTGCGCGATGCCTCTGCCGCGGCCTGCCCCGCCGCCACTGCGGAGGCCCAGGCCCACTGGAAGTTGTAGCCACCCAGCCAGCCGGTCACGTCCACCACCTCGCCGATGAAATACAGGCCCGGCACCTCGCGGGCCATCATGGTGGTGGATGACAGCGCCCGCGTGTCGACCCCGCCCAGCGTGACCTCGGCCTTGCGGTAGCCCTCGGTGCCAGACGGCACGATGCGCCAGCCGTTGAGCGTCGCGCCCAGCTTGCGCAGGGCCTTGTCGGTCACATCATGCAGCGGCATGGCTGCATCCACGCCCGAGGCCGCGCACCAGGCATCGGCCAGCCGCGCCGGCAGCCGTTGCGCCAGCAGGTTGCCCAGGTGCTTGCGGCTGCCGGCCTTCTGCTCCAGCAGCCAGGCGGCGGCATCCTCGCCATCAAACAGGTCGATGGCGATCGGCGTGCCGGGGCGCCAGTAGCTGGAGATCTGCAGCACGGCGGGGCCGGACAGGCCGCGGTGCGTCCACAGCAGGTCTTCGCGGAAGGCCCCGGCCGCCTTGCCGTTGCCGGTGGCGACATCCACTTCCAGCGACACGCCGGCCAGCGGCGCGAACGGCGCCCAGTCCTTGCCATCGAAGGTCAGCGGTACCAGCGCCGGCCGGGTTTCGACGATGCCCAGCCCGAACTGCCGCGCGATGCGGTAGCCAAAGTCGGTGGCGCCGATCTTGGGGATCGACAGCCCGCCGGTGGCCACCACCAGCGCCCCGGCCCGCACCGTGCCGGTGGCGGTGAGCAACAGGAAATCGTCGCCCTCGCGCCGGATCTCGGCCACGGTGCAGCCGGTCTGCCAGCGCACATGGCCGGTGTCGCATTCGGCGCGCAGCATGGCGATCACGTCTTCGGCGCTGTCGTTGCAGAACAGCTGGCCGCGATGCTTCTCGTGCCAGTCGATGCCGTAGCGGCGCATCAGGCCAAGGAAATCCTGCGGCGTGTAGCGCGCCAGCGCAGAGCGGCAGAAGTGCGGATTGGACGACAGGTAGTTGGCGGGCCCGGCCTGCAGGTTGGTGAAATTGCAGCGCCCGCCGCCCGAAATGCGGATCTTCTCGGCCAGCTTGGTGGCATGGTCGATCAGCACCACGCGCGCGCCGTTCTGGCCGGCCACGGCGGCACACATCATGCCGGCCGCGCCCGCACCCAGCACGGCCACGTCATACCGGCCCGTCCGGGCCGATGTTGCCCCGCTCATCGCACGCCTCGCGCATCCATGTGTATTGCCACCGCCAGAGAAAGGGCAGATTGTAGCGAAAAGCACGCCGCGCGCCGCTGTGCTACCCTGCGCGCTTCCTGCAACCTGTTGTTTCGACAGCCGTTTCCCTGACCGGAGACGGCCCTATGCGCTTCCCATGCTTGTCCTCGGCATCGAATCCTCCTGCGACGAAACCGGCCTCGCCCTCTATGACACCGGGACCGGCCTGCTCGCGCATGCGCTGCACTCGCAGATCGCCATGCACCGCGACTACGGCGGCGTGGTGCCGGAACTGGCGTCGCGCGACCATATCCGCCGCGTGCTGCCGCTGCTGGAGCAGGTGCTGGCCGATGCCGGCCGCACCCGCCAGGACATCGACGCCATCGCCTTCACCCAGGGCCCCGGCCTGGCCGGCGCACTGCTGGTGGGCGCCTCGGTGGCCAATGCCCTGGGCTTCGCGCTGAACGTGCCGATGGTGGGCGTGCATCACCTGGAAGGCCACCTGCTGTCGCCGCTGCTGACGCGCGAGCCGCCGCCCTTCCCGTTCGTGGCGCTGCTGGTGTCGGGCGGGCATACGCAACTGATGGAAGTGCGCGGCATCGGCGACTACACGCTGTTGGGCGAAACCCTGGACGACGCCGCCGGCGAAGCCTTCGACAAGACCGCCAAGCTGCTGGGGCTGGGCTATCCGGGCGGCCCGGAAGTGTCGCGGCTGGCCGAATTCGGCATCCCCGGCGCCTTTGCGCTGCCGCGGCCGATGCTGCATTCGGGCAACCTGGATTTCTCCTTCGCCGGGCTGAAGACCGCGGTGCTGACGCAAACCCGCAAGCTCGCCAACACCTGCGAACAGGACCGCGCCAACCTGGCGCGCGCCTTTGTCGATGCCATTGTCGACGTGCTGGCCGCCAAGTCGATGGCGGCGCTCAAGCAGACCGGGCACAAGCGGCTGGTGGTGGCGGGAGGCGTGGGTGCCAACCGGCAGTTGCGCGAGCGGCTGGACCAGATGGGCAAGCAGCGCAAGATCGACGTGTATTACCCGGACCTGGCGTTCTGCACCGACAACGGCGCGATGATCGCGTTTGCCGGCGCGATGCGGCTGCAGGCCGCGCCCGAACTGGCGCGGCACGAGTATGGCTACGGCGTGACGCCGCGCTGGGACCTGGCGGATATCCGCCTGCCTTCGGCGGCCTGAACCGGACCAAAAAAAAAAAGAGCCACCGCATGCGGTGGCTCTTTCCATTGCAGCGACAACGCGGTCAGTCGACGCGCTTGTCCCGCTCGATCACGGCATACGCGCTGTGGTTGTGGATCGACTCAAAGTTCTCCGCCTCCAGCACATACGCCACGATGCGGTCATCCGCATTCAGCCGCATGGCGATATCGCGCACCAGGTCCTCGACGAACTTGGGATTTTCATAGGCGCGCTCGGTGACGAACTTCTCGTCGGGGCGCTTGAGCAGGCCCCACAGCTCGCACGAGGCCTCTTCCTCGGCCATGCGGACCAGCGCTTCCACCGGCAGCTCGCCGGCCAGCTCCACGTCCATGGTGATATGCGAACGCTGGTTGTGCGCGCCGTACTGCGAGATCTTCTTCGAGCACGGGCACAGGCTGGTCACCGGCACCAGCGCCTTCAGGAACACGCGCGTGGCGCCGTTGCGCACTTCGCCGGTCAGCGTGACCTCGTAGTCCAGCAGCGACTCCACGCCCGACACCGGCGCGATCTTGCTGATGAAGTACGGGAAGGTGACCTCGATGCGGCCAGCCTCGGCCTCCAGCTTCTCCAGCATCTTGTCCAGCATCAGCCGGAAGCTGGCCAGCTCCAGCGGTGTGCG
Source organism: Cupriavidus sp. GW823-FHT06D04 (assembly GCF_058795055.1). NCBI lineage: Bacteria > Pseudomonadati > Pseudomonadota > Betaproteobacteria > Burkholderiales > Burkholderiaceae > Cupriavidus > Cupriavidus sp. GW823-FHT06D04. Next base: position 140,775 of record NZ_JBXAHL010000001.1, read on the forward strand.
CTCTTCTTCCAGCAGCGCGACGAAGCGCGACATATGCGTGCCCTTCTGGTCCGCCGGCAGGTGCACGTCGAGATTGAAGGTGCCCACGGTCGGCACGATGCCGGTCGGGGTCTTCAGGGTCACGGGGTAACGCACGCCCTTGACGCCGACACGCTGGATGGGGATCTGGCGGGTGTCGGGGCTCGACTGGACGTCGGGCATGATGAAGGCGGGGTTGATGTCATTCATCTACGGTTTCCTCCAGGGTCGCGCCCAAGTGGGGCGGCACGAGCCCTTACGGTCGCGGCATTTTCGCAGTCCATCCATGCCGCGCAACGAGTGTGAAACCACGGGATCCGGCAAATGGCACGCCGGCCCGCAGCTGCGAACACAAAAAAGGGGAGTTTAAGGGAATTCGGACGCACTCGTGGTGCGAGGGCCGAATCCCCTTCGGGACAGCAGGTGATCAGGCCACGCGCGAGGCGACCGTGACCTTGGGCTGGTCCAGCCCGAAGCGCTCGCGCACCGAGCGCTCGATGCCGGCCGCGTCCAGGCCGCATTGCTGCAGCAGGTAGGCCGGGTCGCCGTGGTCGACGAAGCGGTCGGGCAGGCCCAACGTCAGCACCGGCTTGTCGATGCCGGCCTCGGCCAGCGCTTCGAGCACGGCGCTACCGGCGCCGCCCATCACGCTGCCCTCTTCCACCGTCACAAGGTAGTCGTTCTCCGCGGCCAGGCGCTTGACCAGTTCCACGTCGAGCGGCTTGACGAAGCGCATGTCGGCGACCGCGGCGTCCAGTGCCTCGGCGGCACCCAGGGCCGGGTGCACCATCGAGCCGAACGCCAGGAAGCCCACGCGATGCCCCGCGCGCGCACCGCCCTCGCGGCGCATCACGCCCTTGCCGACCGGCACGGTGGTGAGCTCGGCGGCAATGGCGGCGCCCGGGCCGGAGCCGCGCGGATAGCGCACGGCGCTCGGGCAGGTCTGGTGGAATGCCGTGCTCAGCAGCTGACGGCACTCGTTCTCGTCGGACGGCGTCATCACCATCATGTTGGGGATGCAGCGCAGGTAGGCGATATCGTAGGCGCCCGCGTGCGTGGCGCCGTCGGCGCCGACCAGGCCGGCGCGGTCCAGCGCGAACACCACCGGCAGGTTCTGCAGCGCCACGTCGTGGATCAGCTGGTCATAGCCGCGCTGCAGGAAGGTCGAGTAGATCGCCACCACCGGCTTCAGGCCTTCGCAGGCCAGGCCACCGGCAAAGGTCACGGCGTGCTGCTCGGCGATGCCCACGTCGTAGTAGCGGTCCGGGAAGCGCTTCTCGAACTCGACCATGCCCGAGCCCTCGCGCATCGCCGGGGTAATGCCGACCAGGCGCTTGTCGGCCGCGGCCATGTCGCACAGCCAGTCGCCGAACACCTGCGTGTAGGTCTTGCGCGCCGGCTTGGCCGCGGGGCGGATGCCCTCGGCCGGATTGAACTTGCCCGGGCCGTGGTACAGGATCGGGTCGGCCTCGGCCAGCTTGTAGCCCTGGCCCTTCTTGGTCACCACGTGCAGGAACTGCGGGCCGGCACCCTCGAGCGCGCGCTGGCGGATATTCAGCAGCGTCGGCACCAGCGAGTTCAGGTCATGGCCGTCGATCGGCCCGATGTAGTTGAAGCCGAATTCCTCGAACAGCGTGGCCGGCACCATCATGCCCTTGGCATGTTCCTCGAAGCGCTTGGCGAACTCCAGCACCGGTGGTGCCACCGACAGGACTTTCTCGATGCCCTTCTTGGTGGCCGCGTAGAACTGGCCGCTCAAGAGCCGCGCCAGGTGGCGGTTGAGCGCGCCCACCGGCGGCGAGATCGACATGTCGTTGTCGTTGAGCACCACCACCAGCGGCAGGTCCTTGTAGACGCCGGCGTTGTTCAGCGCCTCGAAAGCCATGCCCGCGGTCATGGCGCCGTCGCCGATCACCGCCACCGAGACGCGCTTCTCGCCCAGCGTGCGCGCGCCCAGCGCCATGCCCAGCGCGGCCGAGATCGAGGTCGACGAATGCGCCGTGCCGAAGGTGTCGTATTCGCTCTCGCTGCGGCGCGGGAAGCCCGAGATGCCGCCCCACTGGCGCAGCGTGCCCATGCGCTCGCGGCGCCCGGTCAGGATCTTGTGCGGATAGCTCTGGTGGCCCACGTCCCACACCAGCCGGTCGTCCGGGGTGTTGAAGACGTAGTGCAGCGCGATGGTCAGCTCTACCGTGCCCAGGTTGGACGACAGGTGGCCGCCGGTCTGTGAGACCGACTCCAGCACATAGGCGCGCAGTTCGTCCGCCAGGGTCTGGAGCTCGCGCCGGTCGAGCTTGCGCAGGTCTGCGGGGGCGTCAATCTTGTTGAGAAGTGCGTAGGTCATGATGTCCGTTCGGCCGGCTCTCTGTTTAATGTGTGCGCAGCACGATCAGGTCCGCCAGGTCCCGCAGGCGGTCCGCGCGCTCGCCAAAGCCGGCCAGCGCCTCGTGTGCCTCTGCGCGCAGCGTCCCGGCCAGTGCGCGAGCCGGGTCAAGTCCCATCAGCGATACATAGGTCGGCTTGTCATGGGCGGCGTCCTTGCCGGCGGTCTTGCCCAGCGTGGCGGTATCGGCAGTGACGTCCAGAATATCGTCAACCACCTGGAACGCCAATCCCACTGCCGCCGCATAGCGGTCCAGCGCAGCCAGTCCCTGGGCATCGATTTCACCACATAGTGCGCCCATGCGCACACTGGCGCGCAACAGCGCGCCGGTTTTCATGCGGTGCATGGCCTCGAGCGCCTCGCGCGTCATGGCCCGGCCCACGTTCTGCAGGTCGATCGCCTGGCCGCCGGCCATGCCGGTCGAGCCCGACGCCAGCGCCAGTTCGGCCACGAGCCGCAGCCGCGCCGCGGGCGCGATCGCCCCGGCACCGGCCAGCACGATAAAGGCCTGGGTCTGCAGCGCGTCGCCAACCAGCAAGGCGGTGGCCTCGTCATAGGCCTTGTGCACGGTGGGCCGGCCGCGGCGCAGGTCGTCGTCATCCATGCAGGGCATGTCGTCGTGCACCAGCGAATAGGCGTGGATCATCTCCACCGCGCAGGCCGCCGCGTCGCAGGCGGCCGGGGCCGCCCCGCTGACCTCGCCGGCGGCATGCACCAGCAGCGGCCGCACGCGCTTGCCGCCACTCAGTGCAGCATAGCGCATGGCCTCGTGCAGCGTATGCGGCACTGTGTTGCCATCGGGCAACGCTGCCTGCAGCGCGGCTTCGGTCCGGGCGCCCTGCGCCTGCATCCATTGGGCGAAGTCGGTCATTCGTCGTCCGCCCCCGACGCGCCGCCATTGCCACCGTTTGCACCGCTGCCTTCGCCGGCCAGCGGCTTGAGCACGTCGCCCTCCAGCACCTTGACCTGCTGCTCAACGCGCTCCAGCTTTTGCTGGCAGTAGCGCACCAGTTCGGCGCCCCGGCGGTAGGCCGCCAGCGATGCCTCGAGCGGCAGTTCGCCGCTCTCCATGCTGGCCACCAGGGTCTCGAGCTCGGCCATTGCCGCTTCGTAGGAAGCGGGCGGCGCCGGGGCCGCGGTGGTGTCGTCGGTCTGGACCGGAGCGGTCATCGTTTTTGGCATGTCTGGCCCTGGAAATATGGAATCCGGTCGAATCATAAGGAAACCCGGATGGGGAAGCCCGGATTTTACGCCAAAGCCGGCCCTTGCCCCATCCTTGCGGATCCGCGGGGCAACCTCCGATGAGTGCCTTTGGGGCATATGTGACTTGTGCGCTCGGGTCGTCTTTCCGAATGCGCCCGGTACGGCACCCAGATGACGACCCGGGTCGACTTTTTCGCTAAAAAGGCAAAAAAATCAGGCCCTTAACTTTTTGGCTCGGGTACAATCCCCCGTTCGCCGCCAGGGGTGCATGGGAGTCTCTCCCGACCTGGCGACTGTCTTTCCCAAATCGATTCAATTTTCGATGGTTGGGTTGTTCACTGCTTTCACCTGTTCATCTGGGAGTGGGGATAATGTCCAATCTCAGCACCGCGCTCAAGCTGGCGCCGGCTGATACGCAACTGCCCGTCGGCGTCTATTTCGACGAAGCGCTGCATCAACAAGAACTCGAACTGCTGTTCAGGAATGGCCCGGGCTATATCGGCCACGAGCTGATGGTTCCGGAAGTCGGCGACTACCACACGCTCAGGGCCGAGGACGAAGGCCGCATGCTGGTACGCAACGCCGCGGGCATCGAACTGATGTCCAACGTCTGCCGCCACCGCCAGGCCATCATGCTCAACGGCCGCGGCAATGCGCAGAACATCGTCTGCCCCCTGCACCGCTGGACCTACGACCTGAAGGGCGAGCTGCTCGGCGCGCCGCATTTCGACAAGCAACCCTGCCTGCACCTGAAGCGCTCGCCGCTGCAGAACTGGAACGGCCTGCTGTTCGACGGCAAGCGCGACGTGCGCGCCGACCTGGCCAGGCTGGGCGTGGCGCAGGACCTGAACTTCGACGGCTACATGCTGGACCACGTCGAGGTGCACGAGTGCGACTACAACTGGAAGACCTTTATCGAGGTCTATCTGGAGGACTACCACGTCGTGCCGTTCCACCCGGGGCTGGGCAGCTTCGTCTCGTGCGACGACCTCAAATGGGAGTTCGGCGAGTGGCACAGCGTGCAGACCGTGGGCCTGCATGCCGGCCTGAAGCGCCCCGGCAGCCCGACGTACCAGAAGTGGCACGACGCGGTGCTGCGCTTCAACGACGGCGTGCTGCCCAAGCACGGCGCGATCTGGCTGACCTACTACCCCAACATCATGGTGGAGTGGTACCCGAACGTGCTGGTGATCTCGACGCTGCACCCGGTCGGCCCACGCAAGACGCGCAATGTGGTGGAGTTCTACTACCCCGAGGAAATCGCGCTGTTCGAGCGCGAGTTCGTCGAGGCCGAGCGCGCCGCCTACATGGAAACCTGCATCGAGGACGACGAGATCGCCGAGCGCATGGATGCCGGCCGGCTGGCGCTGCTCAAGCGCGGCACCAGCGAGGTCGGCCCGTACCAGTCGCCGATGGAAGACGGCATGCAGCATTTCCATGAGTGGTATCGCCGCGCCATGGCTTACGCTGGCTAGTGCGATAACCGCACAACGCACGCAGGAACGGACCGCCACGGCGGTCCGTTTTGCTTTGGGACACGAAGTGCACTGCTAGAATCATTGTCCGGTGCCGGCCGCGCATACCGCCGCGCCAGACCGCTTTCGCGACGCGAGGCCAGCCACGAAGCCCCGCGCGCGCGCCGGATGTCTCTCCTTCCCGCTTCGCTTCACCACGCCCTCGCCATGCAATCGCTCTGGATGCTGTTCGCCGCCTTCGCCTTCTCGTTGATGGGGGTTGGCGTCAAGCTGGCATCCGATCTCTACACCACCGGCGAGATCGTCTTCTACCGCGGTCTGATCAGCGTGGTCATCATGTGGGTGCTGCTGTCCTCGCGCGGGGTCCCGGTGCGCACGCCCTACATGCTGTCGCACATCAAGCGCAGCGTGTTCGGCGTGACCGCGCTGATGCTGTGGTTCACCTCGATCTCGCTGCTGCCGCTGGCCACCGCGATGACGCTGAACTACATGTCGCCGGTATGGATCGCGCTGATCCTGGGCGCCGGCGCGGCGCTGGCCGGCACCGGCGGCAATGCCGACCGGCGCCTGGTGCTGGCGATCCTGCTGTCCTTTGCCGGCGTGATCTGCCTGTTGCAGCCTTCAGTCGGCAAGGACCAGCTGACCGGCGGCCTGGTCGGACTGATCTCGGGCATGTTCACGGCGCTGGCCTATGTCGAGGTGCGCCAGCTCGGCCAGCTGGGCGAGCCCGAGGGCCGCATCGTGTTCTATTTCTCGCTGGTCGGGATGATCGCCGGACTCGCGTGGATGCTGCTGGGCGGCACCAGCCCGCACACCTGGTACGGCGCCGGCCTGCTGCTGGCCATCGGCATCCTGGCCACGCTGGGCCAGACCGCGATGACGCGCGCCTACAAGCGCGGCAACACGCTGCTGACCGCCAACCTGCAATACGCCGGCATCGTCTTCTCCAGCGTGTGGGGCATGCTGATCTGGTCTGACCGCCTGAACTGGCTGTCTTGGCTGGGCATGGGGCTGATCATCGCCAGCGGCATCGCCACCACGCTGATGCGCGCGCGCCAGGGCACCGATGCCAAGCCCACGCCGGCCACGCCGGTCAAGTCGCCGGAGGCGGAAGTCCATCCCGAGGTGTAGCATCTCCTAAGCCCATTTCCATCGATCGCAACAGGATTCCCATGCAGAAACCGCTGATTTCCGTCACCGCACTGCAATCGCTGCTGGCCACGCCCGGCGGCTGCGTCGTGATCGACTGCAGCTTCGATCTGGCCGACCCGGCGGCCGGCCGCGAGGCCTATCGTACCGGCCACCTGCCCGACGCCTTCTACCTGCACCTGGACAACGAGCTGTCCGGCCCCAAGACCGGCAGCAACGGCCGCCACCCCCTGCCCGACGCCGACGACCTGGCGGCGCGCCTGCAGGCGCTGGGCGTGGACAACGACACCCCGGTAGTGGCCTACGATGCGCAGGGCGGCATGTTCGCCGCGCGGCTGTGGTGGCTGCTGCGCTGGCTCGGCCACGATGCCGTGGCCGTGCTCGACGGCGGCAAGGACGCCTGGGTCAAGGCCGGCCTGCCGCTGGAACACGATGCCGCGCAAGAGCCGGAGTTCCCCGGCAAGTTCCAACGCCGCAAGTCGCTGGTGCCGACCGTCGACGCCGCCGCGCTGGTGGACAACCTCGAACGCGCCACGCTGCTGGTGGTGGATGCGCGCGCCCCCGACCGCTTCCGCGGCGAGAACGAGACGCTGGACCCGGTTGGCGGCCATATCCCCGGCGCAGTCAATCGCTTCTTCAAAGACAACCTGGGGACGGACGGCCGCTTCAAGCCAGCCGAGACCCTGCGCGCGGAATTCGGCGCAGTGCTGGGCGCGCGCGCCCCGGCGCAGGCAGTGATGCAGTGCGGCTCGGGCGTCACGGCCTGCCACAACCTGCTGGCGCTGGAAGCGGCCGGCCTGGGCGGCGCGGCGCTGTATCCGGGATCATGGAGCGAATGGTGCGCCGACCCGGCGCGCCCGGTCGCTACCGGGGCCGCCTGAGATCAGCGTGACGAGGCAATGGGCGCGGCGGGCGCGATATGGCCGTGCCCGCCGTGGCTGTGACTCTCGTGCACGCCGTTGGTGATGAAGACGATCGCCGAGATGCCCGCAGCCACCAGCACCACCTGGATCGCCGACTCGCGCCAGCGCGGCTTGCGCTGCATCTGGGGCATCAGGTCGCTGACCGCGATATAGAGGAAGCTGCTGGCGGCAATCACCAGCACGTACGGGATCCAGCCGCTCAGCTGGTCGAGCAGGAAATACCCGACCACACCGCCGGCGATGGCCGCCAGGCTCGACAGCAGGTTGAAGGCGAAGGCACGCGCCTTGGAGAAACCGGCGTTGAGCAGCACGATGAAGTCGCCCACTTCCTGCGGGATCTCGTGCGCCGCGATCGCCAGCGCGGTGACCACGCCGATATGCGGATCGGCCAGGAAGGCCGCCGCGATCACGATGCCGTCGGCAAAATTGTGGAAGGTGTCGCCGACCAGGATGGTCAGGCCGCTGCGGCCCGCTTCCTCGCGGTCATGGCCGTGATGGTGGTGGTGCCCGTCGCCCTCGTGGTGGTGCGAGTGGCGCAGCAGCGAGATCTTTTCCAGCAGGAAGAAACCCAGCAGCCCCGCCAGCAGCGTGCCGAACAGCGCGCGCGGGTCGGCGCCGGACTCGAATGCCTCGGGCAGCGAATGCAGCAGCGCGGTGGCCAGCAGCACGCCCACCGAAAAGCTCACCATGCGCTCGACCACGCGGGACGCCACGGTCAGCGACAGCAGCGCCGCCCCGAAAATGCTGCCCACCCCCGAGATCGTGGCGGCGAGCAGGATATACAAAAGCGTCGAATGGATGATGGGCTCCCGGGGTGGCGGTACCGGGCGGCCCCGCCGTTCCGCCCGCATCGCGCCGGGCGGCTAACGCAACAATGTTGCAATAACTCAAAGGCCGCATTGTACGTATCCGCCGGGACTTTGCAATCCTGCTGTCGGGCGAGAGGCGCCTCGCGGCGCCCGGACGGCCGGCTCAGGCCACGCCGTGCTGCCTGAACCAGTCCAGGCACTTCTGCCAGCCATCCCTGGCGTCGGCTTCACGGTAGCTGGGCCGGTAGTCGGCATGGAAGGCATGGCCGGATTCGGGGTACACGATAAAGCGCGAGGCCTTGGCGTCCGGGTCGGACGACGCCGCCAGCGCGGACTTCATCCTCTCCACTTGCTCCAGAGGGATGCCGGTGTCCTTGCCGCCATACAGGCCGAGTACCGGGGCATGGAGCTGGCCGACCAGGTCAATGGGATTCTTCGGCTTGAGCGGGGTCGGCTCGGGCGCCAGCTGGCCATACCAGGCCACGCCGGCCTTCAGGCGCTTGCTGTGCGCGGCATAGAGCCAGGTCATGCGCCCGCCCCAGCAGAAGCCGGTGATGGCGAGGCGCGACACATCGCCGCCGTTGGCACCGGCCCAGGCCACCGCGGCGTCCAGGTCGCCCATCACCTGCGCATCAGGCACCTTGGCGATCACCTCGCGCTGCAACTCCTGGATGGTGCCGAAGCTCTGCGGATCGCCCTGGCGCGCGAACAGTTCCGGCCCGATCGCCAGGTAGCCCAGCTTGGCAAAGCGCCGGCACACGTCGGCGATATGCTCGTGCACGCCGAAGATCTCGCTGACCACCAGCACCACCGGCAGGTTCTTCTTGCCTTCGGGCTGGGCGCGGTAGGCCGGCATGCTGAAGCCGCCTGAGGGGATGGTGACCTCGCCGGCGCTCAGGCCGGCAAAGTCGGTCTTGATGGCCTGCTGGGCCATCACCGGCAGCGCGGCCGCCGCAAAGGCGGAACCCAGCGCCATCTTGACAAACCCGCGGCGGTCGAACGTCTGGCCGGGGACGAGGCTATCCACTTCCGGTTTGAGCATGCGTGTCTCCAGGATCGTTGGTGGCTGGGCCGGGATGCGGCGCCAGCGCCAGATTTTAAGCAGACATGGAGAAAACATGGGGCGGCTTTGCAGCCACCCCCGCACGCCAGCCGCCCGCGCGGCATGGTGTAGCGCGGAAAGCCCCGCCCGGGCGCGCGTCAGTGCAGCTTGACGCGCGGGCTGGTCTTGCGGCGCAGCCAGTGCGAGATGGTATCCAGTGCCATGCCCACGGCGCCGTGCAGCGCCATCACATGCATCCGGTAGAGCGACGTGTACATGACGCGCGCCATCAGCCCTTCGATGAACATCGAGCCGCCGATCAGCCCGCCCATCAGGCTGCCCACCGCGCTGAAATGCCCCAGCGACACCAGCGAGCCGAGGTCCTGGAAGGCGAACGATGGCAGCGGGCGCCCGTCCAGCCGGGCACGCAGCGCGTTGTAGAGGAAGGTGGCCTGCTGGTGCGCGGCCTGTGCGCGCGGCGGCACCGCGGTCTGCTTCTCGGGCCACGGGCAGCTGGCGCAGTCGCCGAAGGCGAAGATGTCCGGGTCGCCCTCGCTCTGCAGCGTCGGGCCGACCACGATCTGGCCCTGGCGGCTGACCGGCAGTCCCAGCGCGGCCAGCACCGGCGGCGCGGTGATGCCCGCCGCCCACACCGTCAGGTCGGCATCGATATGCTTGCCGCTGGCGGTCAGCACCGCCTGCGGCGTGACCTCGGTCACGCGCTCGCTGGTCAGGACATCGACGTCGAGCTTCTTCAGCAGCTTGGCGGTCTCGACCGAGACCCGCTCGGACAGCGCCGGCAGGATGCGCGGGCCGGCCTCGATCACGTGGATATGCACATCGCGGCGCGGGTCAAGCTGGTGCAGGCCGTAGGCGCTGAGCACGTGCGCGGTGTTGCGCAGCTCGGCCGACAGCTCCACGCCGGTGGCGCCCGCGCCGATGATGGCCACGTCCACGCGCGGCCGGCCGTCCTCGCCCACGCGCCCGCGCCCGTTCTGGGCCCGCACGCAGGCCGCGATCAGCCGCTTGCGGAAGCGCTCGGCCTGCGCCACGACGTCCAGTGCGATGGCATTCTCGGCCGCGCCGGGCACGCCGAAGAAATGCGTGACGCAGCCGATCGCCAGCACCAGCGTGTCATAAGGCAGCTCGCGCGCCGGCAGCAGTTCGGCGCCGTCCTCGTCGAAGCTGGCCGACACCGAGATGGTCTTGCGGGTGCGGTCGATGCCGGTCAGCTCGCCCAGCTGGAACTCGAAGTGATGCCAGCGCGCCTGCGCCGCGTATTCCAGCTGGTGCGTGTTGGGGTCCATGCTGCCGGCTGCCACTTCATGCAGCAGCGGCTTCCAGATGTGGGTGGGCAGGCGGTCCACCAGCACCACCTGCGCTTTCCCCTCGCGGCCGAGCTTGTCGCCCAGCTTCGTTACCAGTTCCAGCCCCCCTGCTCCCCCACCGACGACAACAATGCGGGGCGTCCTTGTTTCTGTCATGGTCTACCTGATGCGTTTTTGTGAATTCTTGCCTGAGGCGTTTGCCACAGTCTGCTGCATTGCAGCATACCTGGCAAGCCGGTAAGCCTGACTCAGCAGTCGCTTCATTCGATACCACAACGCATGGGCGGCGCAGGCTGGCTGACAGGCCGCCTCATCAGTGCGCTTCTTCCCAGTTGGCGCCGCTGCCCACTTCGGCCACCAGCGGCACGCGCAGCTGCGCCACCGAGCACATCAGCTCCGGCAGCCGCACCTTGACCAGCTCCAGTTCGTGCTCCGGCACCTCCAGCACCAGTTCATCGTGCACCTGCATGATCTGTCGCGTCTGCAGCCCGTCGCGCTCCAGCCAGGCCTGCACCGCGATCATCGACAGCTTGATCAGGTCGGCAGCGGTGCCCTGCATCGGCGCGTTGATGGCGGCGCGCTCGGCGGCCTGGCGGCGCGGGCCGCTGCCGCCGTTGATGTCGGGCAGCCACAGCCGGCGGCCGAACACGGTCTCGACATAGCCCTGCTCGCGCGCGGTCTGCCGGGTCTCTTCCATGTAGTGGGCCACGCCGGGATAGCGCATGAAATAGCGGTCGATATAGTTCTTGGCGGCCTCGCGCTCGATGCCCAGGTTGCCGGCCAGGCCGAACGCGCTCATGCCGTAGATCAGGCCGAAGTTGATCACCTTGGCGTAGCGGCGCTGCTCGCTGCTGACGGCCTCGCGCTCGACACCGAAGATCTCGCCGGCGGTGGCGCGGTGGATGTCCTCGCCGTTGGCAAACGCGCGCAGCAGGTTCTCGTCGCCCGAGATATGGGCCATGATGCGCAGTTCGATCTGGGAATAGTCGGCCGAGACGATCACGCTGCCCGGCTCGGCGATAAAGGCTTCGCGGATGCGGCGGCCTTCCTCGGTGCGCACCGGGATGTTCTGCAGGTTGGGCTCGGTCGACGCCAGCCGGCCGGTCACCGCGGTGGCCTGGCCGTAGCTGGTGTGCACACGGCCGGTCTGCGGGTTGACCATCTTGGGCAGCTTGTCGGTATAGGTGGACTTGAGCTTGGCCAGGCCGCGGTAGTCCAGCAGCAGCTTGGGCAGCGGGTAGTCCTCGGCCAGCTTCTGCAACACCTCTTCGTCGGTCGAGGGCGCACCGCTGGCGGTCTTCTTCACCACCGGCAGCTTCATCTGGCTGAACAGGATCTCGCCGATCTGCTTGGGCGAGCCCAGGTTGAACGGCTGGCCCGCGGCTTCGTACGCGGACTGCTCCAGCGCCAGCATGCGCTGGCCCAGCTCGGCGCTCTGCGCGGCCAGGCGTTCGGCATCGATCAGCACGCCGTTGCGCTCGACCTTCTGCAGCACCACCGAGACCGGCATCTCGATCTCTTCATACACGCGGCGCAGGCCCGCCGCGGCTTCCACCTGCGGGAACATCTTGCGGTGCAGGCGCAGCGTCACGTCAGCGTCTTCGGCGGCGTATTCGGTGGCGCGCGCCAGGTCGATCTGGTCGAAGCCGATCTGGCTGGCGCCCTTGCCGCACACCTCTTCATAGGTGATGGTCTTCAGGCTCAGCAGGCGCTCGGCCAGGCTGTCCATGCCATGGTTGCGGTGCGAGGCCAGCACGTAGCTCTGCAGCATGGTGTCGTGCGCCACGCCGCGCAGCTTCACGCCATGGTTGGCAAAGACATGGACGTCGTACTTGAGGTTCTGGCCCAGCTTCGGGCGGCTGGCATCTTCCAGCCATGCGCGCATGCGCTCCAGCACGAACTCGCGCGACAGCTGACCGTGGTCGGGCAGCCCGGCCACGTCCGGGCCACGGTGCGCCACCGGGATATAGCAGGCCTCGCCCGCCACGACCGACAGCGAGATGCCGACCAGCTGTGCCTGCATCGGGTCCAGCGAGGTGGTCTCGGTGTCGATCGCCACCAGCGGCGCGGCCTCGATGCGCCGCATCCAGTCTTCCAGCTGGGCTTCGGTGCTGACCGTCTGGTAGCGGATCTCGGTCGGCGCGGCCTCGTCCGCTGCCGGTGCCTCGGCTTCGCCGGCCGTGGCCGGCGCATCGAACAGGCCGCCTTGCGCGGGGGCGGCGGCCGCGCGGGCGCGGGCCTGGGCGCGGGCATCGGGCAGGCTTTCACCGGTCGCTTCGCGCAGCCAGGTCTTGAAGCCGTAGCGCGAGAAAAACGCCACCAGCTTGTCCTTGTCCTCGCCGATTTCGCGCAGCGCGTGGAAGTCCGCCACCGCGGCGGAGAGGTCGCAGTCGGTCTTGACCGTGACCAGCTGGCGCGCCATCGGCAGCCAGTCCAGCGTATTGCGCAGGTTCTCGCCCACCACGCCCTTGATGCCGGGAGCGGCGGCCATCACGCCGTCGAGCGAGCCATGCTCGGCCAGCCATTTGACCGCGGTCTTGGGGCCCACCTTGGGCACGCCCGGCACGTTGTCCACCGCATCACCGATCAGCGACAGGTAGTCGATGATGCGCTCGGGCGGCACGCCGAACTTGGCCACCACGCCAGGGGGATCGAGCACCTCGCCGCTCATGGTGTTGACCAGCGTGACCTGGTCGTTGACCAGCTGCGCCAGGTCCTTGTCGCCGGTGGACACCACCGTGCGCACGCCCTGCTCCGTGGCCTGGCGCGACAGCGTGCCGATCACGTCGTCGGCCTCCACGCCGTCCACCACCACGATCGGCCAGCCCATGGCGCGCACGGCCTCATGGATCGGCTCGATCTGGCGCGCCAGGTCTTCCGGCATCGACGGGCGATGTTCCTTGTAGGCCGGATACATGTCGTCGCGGAAGGTCTTGCCCTTTGCATCGAACACGCAGGCGCTATACTCTGCCGGGTAGTCGTTGCGCAACTTGCGCAGCATGTTGATCATGCCGTAGATTGCCCCTGTGGGCAGACCCTCCCCATTCCTCAGGTCCGGCAGAGCGTGATAAGCGCGATACAGATAGCTCGATCCGTCGACGAGCAAGAGTGTTTTTGGACTATCCGACATTCCCATGGACTCAAAATTGACTGGTGCCGCTGCAGGCGGTGCCTCGACCGCCCCCCTTGCTGACCCGGATGTTTCCGACATTTCCGGCGATACCGTGCAACCCCCGCCGGAGGCTGCTTCCGAGCACGCCGCGGCCATCGCCGCGGCGGCCGATGCTGCTGCCGCGGGCCATCCGCCCGAAGTTGCTGCTGAAAAGGCCGCTGCTGCGGCCGCGCGCGCCAATCCGCGCAAGATGATCCCCAGCCTGCGTGCGCTGGCCGACGAAGACCGCGCTACCGCAAAGAAGGCGCGCGCCTCGTGGCAAATGTTCACGATTATGGCAGAGTTCATCGAGGCCACCGAGTACCTCTCCGAGATCCGCCCGGCCGTGTCGATCTACGGCAGCGCGCGCCTGCGCGAGGATTCGCCGTACTACCAGCGCACCATCGAGATCGCCCGGCTGTTTTCGGACGCCGGCTTTGCCGTGATCTCGGGCGGCGGCCCGGGCATCATGGAAGCGGCCAACAAGGGCGCGCACGCCGGCAAGTCCGCCAGCGTCGGCCTGAACATCGAACTGCCGCACGAGCAGCAGGGCAATCCGTACCAGGACATTGCCATGCGCTTTCGCCACTTCTTCACGCGCAAGGTCACCTTCGTCAAGAATTCGGACGCCTTCATCGTGATGCCGGGCGGCTTCGGCACGCTCGACGAACTGGCCGAGGTGCTGACGCTGGTGCAGACCGGCAAGTCGCGCTCGGTGCCGGTGGTCATGTTCGGCAGCCGCTTCTGGAAGGGCCTGCTGGACTGGTTCCGCTTCACGCTGCTGCCGATGGGCCTGATCGCCGAGCACGACCTGGACCTGATGAAGATCGTCGACGAGCCGCACGAAGTGCTGGAAGCGGTCTACGACTACTACGAGCAGCGCGGCGGCGACAAGCCGATCCCGCCCAAGGAAGAGATGTTCTACCTCTAAGGCATGGGACGCCAGGCGCGCGGCGCCAAGCCACGTACCCGGCACCCGGCGCCCGTTGCGCAGGTGCCCCCCGGGGCACGGCGGCGGCCTGCGCACGGCAGGAATTGCTAGAATGGAACCTGTCCGTCTGCCAAGCCCGGCGCCGCCGGGTTGCAGTCCAACCGCCGCATGCCGCGGCGCTGCGCGCAAGCTGCGCCGCAGCCCCGCACAGGAGCACCTGATGACCTCCCCCTCCACCGCCCGCTCGGTCCGGCCCACGCGGTCTTCCGCCGTGGCCGGCGAGCCTGAATCGCCTGCCAGGCGGTCCGTGTCCAGCCTCGCCGCCGTGGCGGCGGCCGCGCTGGCGCTGGCTTCCGGCTGGGCCGTCGCGCAGGAAAGCAATGCGCTGACGCAGCAGGAACTGAACCAGATCAACAACCAGCCGATCGCCCCGGCGGCCAAGTCGCAACTGAACCAGCCGCGCCAGCCGAGCTTCCAGCTCAATGAACGCGATGGCACCCAAGTGCGCGAGTACCGCGACAAGGGACGGGCCACCGATATCCAGGTCAAATCGGGTTTCGGCACCAAGTACGAGATGAGCAAGCCGGAAGACAGCTCGCCCAAGATCCGCGAGCACGATGTCAACCGCGTGCCTTCGGTCAACCTGAAGTTCTGACCTCGCTTGCCCACGGCCTGGCGTAAGCCCCAGGCCGCGCCGGCCCTCCGGCAGTGTCATGCCGCGGCGGCGGCCCGGACTTTGTCCGAAACTGGTGCCCGCCGCTTTCCGATTCGCTTCACACAACGAGTATGGCCGTATTCACCACGGTCTCGCAGGACGAGATCGCCCACTGGCTGCTGGATTTCAACCTTGGCGAAGTGCGCGAGCTGCGCGGCATCGCCTCGGGCATCGAGAACAGCAATTTCTTCCTCACCATGGAGCACGATGGCCAGACGCGCCAGTACGTGCTGACCATTTTCGAGCGGCTCACGTTCGCGCAGCTGCCCTACTACCTGCACCTGATGGCGCACCTGGCCGAGCGCGGCATCCGCGTGCCCGCGCCGATCCCGGCGCGCGACGGCGAGATCCTGCGCCCGCTCAAGGGCAAGCCTGCCACCATCGTCACGCGCCTGCCCGGGGCGTCGCAGCTGGCGCCCGACGCGCAGCACTGCGCTGAAGTGGGCGACATGCTGGCACGCATGCACCTGGCCGGCCAGGACTATGCGCGCCAGCAGCCCAACCTGCGCAGCCTGCCCTGGTGGCAACAGACCGAGCCTGAGATCCTGCCCTTCCTGGATGCCGGCCAGCGCGGGCTGCTGCAGCAGGAGATCGCCCACCAGGCCGCCTTCTTCGCCAGCGCGGACTACGCCGGCCTGGGCGCAGGCCCGTGCCACTGCGACCTGTTCCGCGACAACGCGCTGTTCGAGGAAGACGGCAGCGGACGCCACCGCCTGGGCGGCTTTTTCGACTTCTACTTCGCCGGCAACGACAAGTGGCTGTTCGATGTGGCGGTCACCGTCAACGACTGGTGCATCGACCTGGCCAGCGGCGAACTCGACCCCGCGCGCACGCAGGCCCTGCTGCGGGCTTATCATGCCGTGAGGCCGCTGACCGCCACCGAGGCCGCGCACTGGCAGGACATGCTGCGCGCGGGTGCGCTGCGCTTCTGGGTGTCGCGACTGTGGGACTTCTACCTGCCGCGCGAGGCCGACATGCTGCAACCGCACGACCCAACCCATTTCGAACGCATCCTGCGCCGGCGCATCGGCGCGGACCCTGCAAGCGCCCCGCTCCCCTGGATCTGATCCGTATGCAACTACTGGAAGTCCCTGCCAAGGAAGGTTACACCTGGTTCCGCCAGGGCATCTGGCTGTTCCGCAAGAACCCGCTGACCTTCCTGATGCTGCTGTTCGTCTACCTGATCGCCGCGCAGCTGGCCATCGTGGTGCCGCTGATCGGCATCATCGCGCTGCTGGTGGTCACCCCCGGCCTGTCGGTCGGCGTGATGACCGCATGCCGCGACGTGATCCAGAACAAGCGGGTGATGCCCACCGTGCTGCTGGCGGGTTTCCGCGCCAACGGCAAGGAAGCCACGCGCAACCTGCTGGTACTGGGCGGCATCTACGCCGGGCTGGTGTTCGTGCTGGGGCTGATCGCCGGCTCGGTGGTCGACATGAGCGCGCTGGTGCCGATCGTGCTGAAGGAAGAAGCGCCGACCGCCGAAGCGGTGCGCCAGCTCTACTACGCCATGCTGATCGGCGCGCTGCTGTACACGCCGATCGCGATGATGTTCTGGTTCGCGCCGCTGCTGGCGGCCTGGCACGGCGTGTCGCCGGTCAAGGCGCTGTTCTTCAGCTGGACCGCGTGCTGGCGCAACCGCGGCGCGTTCTTCACCTACGCGGTGCTGTTCGCGATGCTGCTGGTGGCGATCCCGTTCTTCCTGGAGGCGGTGTTCAGCGCCTTCGGCGCGGAGACGGTGCTGTCGTTCCTGGTCACGCCGTATTCGCTGCTGATGCTGGCGATCCTGTACTGCTCGTTCTATGCGACGTACCGGGGCTGCTTCAACGTGACGCCGCCGGGGGTGGACCCGGCCGCGCCGGCAGCGCCGGGCGCTTGAACAGGCAAAAAAACCGGCAGCGTGCCGGTTTTTTTGCCTCAATCGATCAAGGCCCGCGCTTGCCTCTCGCGTCACGGGCTATTCGCAGAACGTCTTCACCATCTCGTCCGCTGCCAGGCGCAGGTCCGGCACGAATCCCATCAGCTGGTCCATCGTCATGCGCGCCATTGGCACCTGCACGGCAATCGCCGCGCAGGCGCGGGTCCGGTTGCGCATCACCGGCACCGCGACCGCGATCATGCCTTCCAGGTTTTCCTGATTGTTGACCCCCAGGCGCCGCTGCCGCGTCTCGGCCAGTTCCGCGTGCAAGGCCTCGGCATTGGTGATGGTGTGCGCCGAGTGCGCGCGCAGCGGCAGGCTGGCAACCAGGCGCTGGCGCTGCGCGCTCGGCAGGAACGCCAGCAGCAGCTTGCCGCTGGCGGTGCAGTGCAGCGGCACCCGCGAGCCCGGCTGCAGGTGCATGCGCAGCGGCCATTGCGTTTCCACGCGGTCCAGGTAGACCACGTCGTCACCGGACAGCATGGTCAGGTTGCAGGTCTCACCAATCTTGTCGACCAGTTGCTGCAGGATCGCATGGCGCGCCGCCGCCGGACCTGCCTGCATCAGCACATTGACGGCCAGCTGCCGCACGCGCGATGAGCACTCGTAGTGGCGGTTGCCAGCCGTGCGCGACACCAGCCACGTGCTTTCCAGCTGCTTGAGGATGCGGTGGACGGTCTGCTTCGGCAACTCGATCGCCTGCACGATGGCCGCCAGCGACAGGGGTCCGTCGGCCGCGGACAGGATCTCGAGAATGCGGAAGGCGCGCACCGCGGCGGCATTCGAGTGATTGCTCATGGATCAAATTTAAAGGATTCCGGGACGCATGGCCGTCCCGAAAATTGAATTCTGGATCGCACCCCAGCTGCGCACTCGCGAAAGCGCACAAATTGGGACGGCCTGTCTACCCCGCTTCACTAGATTCGATCCAGGGCCGCCGATGGTGCCGCGAAGTGCACGACAAAGCGCGGTGGCCCTAACCGTCCAAACCGCGGAGTCGAATCCATGAGTGTGCAAATACTGCATCGCCGGCAGTCCAACAATTCCGATTTGCCCCTACCGACGGCATCCCTGCCCACGCAGCCAGCGCAAGCCGCGGCCGAAGCCGTCGCTGCGGTCGTGGCCCGGGCCAGGCAGGCGCAGCGCGAGTTCGCGCGTGCCGACCAGGCCACCGTCGACACGGCAGTCGCCGCTGCGGCGTGGGCCATCATGGAGCCCGCGCGCAACCGCCAGCTGGCCGAGCGTGCCGTCGCCGACACCGGCCTGGGCAATGTCGACGACAAGATCCGCAAGAACCACCGCAAGACGCTGGGCCTGCTGCGCGACCTGCATGGCCGCAAGACGGTAGGCGTGATCGCACAGGATGCGGCAGCCGGCATTACCGAGATCGCGCGGCCCGTGGGCGTGGTGGCGGCCATCACCCCGTCGACCAATCCCGCGGCCACGCCGGCCAACAAGATCATCAACGCGCTCAAGTGCGGCAACAGCGTGATCGTGGCGCCGTCGCCGAAGGGGCAGGACACCTGCGCGCTGCTGCTGTCGTTCATCCACGCCGAGCTTGCCCGCGCCGGCCTGCCCGCCGACCTAGTCCAGATGCTGCCCGCGCCGGTCTCGAAGGCCGCGACGGCAGAGCTCATGCGGCAGGCTGACCTGGTGGTCGCGACCGGCTCGCAGGCCAACGTGCGCATGGCCTACACTTGCGGCACGCCGGCTTTCGGCGTGGGCGCCGGCAATGTGGCATCGATCATCGACGCCAGCGCCGCGCTGGATGACGCGGCCGCCAAGGTGGTGCGCTCCAAGACCTTCGACAACGCCACCAGTTGCTCGTCGGAGAACAGCCTGGTCGTGCTCGACGCCGTCTACACGCCCATGCTCGACGCCCTGGCGGCGGTCGGCGGCGTGCTGCTCACGGCTTCGGAGAAAGCGCGGCTGCAGGCGCTGATGTGGCGCGACGGCAAGCTCGCCGGCACCTTCACGGGACAGAGCGCGGCCCGCATTGCCGAACTCGCCGGGCTGGAACGCGTGCGCGCGCTGCAGCCCGCGATGCTGCTGGTGGAAGAAGCCGGCGTCGGCAGCGACTACCCCTTCTCTGGCGAAAAGCTCTCGCCCGTGCTGACGCTCTACCGCGCCGCCGACTTCGCGGCGGCGGTCGAGCGCGTGGCGAGCCTGTACGCCTATATGGGCGCCGGGCATTCGGTCAGCCTGCATTCGTCCAACCCGCGTCATGCGCTGCAGCTCGGGCAGGAACTGCCGGTGGCGCGCGTGATCGTGAACCAGGCGCATTGCTTCGCCACCGGCGGGAATTTCGACAACGGCCTGCCGTTCTCGCTGTCGATGGGCTGCGGCACCTGGGGCGGCAACAACTTCTCGGACAACCTCGGCTGGCGCCAATTCCTGAACATCACCCGCATCGCCGTGCCCGTCGCCGAGCACGTGCCCGATGAAGCGGACCTGCTGGGCGATTACTTCGCGAGGGTCGGCAAATGAACGCGCGCACGGAACCCGAAGTGTTCGACACGCTTGCCGCGCTGATGGCCGTGCGTGCCGCGCAGTGGCCCGACAAGCCCTACCTGTTGTCCCCGGACAGTGGCCATGCGCTCACGTTCGGCGCGCTGGCGGCCGACGCCGGCATGCTCGGCCGCCGCTATGCGGCAGCCGGCCTGGGCAGCGGGCAGACGGTGTCGGTGTATCTGCCCAACGGCGAGCAGACCGCGCGGCTCCTGCTCGGCACCATGGCTAGCGGGCTGGTCGTCAACCCGATCAACCTGCTGTGCCAGCCAGCGCAGCTGCGCTACATCCTTGCGCATTCGGATACCCGGCTGGTCTTCACCTGGCCCGACGGAGAAGCCGCCATCCGCGAGGCCCTGCGCGAGACCGGGCTGGACGTGCCGGTGATCGTCACCGCGCCCGACGCCAACAGCCTGCCGGCACTGCCCGCCACGCATGACGCTGCGTCGCCACTGCCCCCACCCCAGCCGGACGCGCCCGCGCTGCTCATGTACACGTCCGGCACCACCGGCACGCCCAAAGGCGTGCTGCTGACGCAGCGCAACCTGATGGCCAATGGCGCCAACGTCAGCCGCGAGCACTGCCTCGGGCCGGCCGACCGGGTGCTGGCGACGCTGCCGCTGTACCACATCAATGGCCTGGTCGTGACCGCGATCGCGCCGCTGGTGCATAGCGGCTCGGTGGTGATGCCGATGCGCTTTTCCGCCGGCGCGTTCTGGCAGGACAGCGCGCGCCACCGCTGCACCTGGCTGAACGTGGTGCCGACCATCATCGCCTACCTGCTGAACGATCCGCACGGCCAGGCCCCGGCCGGCGTGCGCTTCTGCCGCTCGGCCTCGGCGGCGCTGCCGCCCGAGCATCACCGCGCCTTCGAGGCGCGCTTCGGCATCGGCGTGATCGAGACCATGGGCATGACCGAGACTGCCGCACCGGCGTTCAGCAATCCGCTCGACCCGGGCCGGCGGCGCATCGGCAGCATCGGCCAGCCTTCTGGCACGCGCGCACGCGTGCTCGGTCGCGACGGCAAGCCGGTGCCTGACGGACAGGTCGGCGAGATCGTGCTGCAGGGCGAGAGCGTGATGGCGGGCTACTACAAGGCGCCGGACATCACGCGCGAGGCCTTTACGCACGACGGCTGGCTGCGCACGGGCGACCTCGGCTACCGCGACGCCGATGGCTATTTCTACATCACCGGGCGCGCCAAGGAACTGATCATCAAGGGCGGCGAGAACATCGCCCCGCGCGAGATCGACGAGGCGCTGCTGCGCCATCCGGCCGTGCTCGAAGCCGCGGCGGTCGGCGTGCCGGACCCGGCCTACGGGCAGGAGATCGTCGCCTACGTGGTCATGCGCGAGGCCGCGCACTGCGACGACGCGGCGCTGCGCGCGCATTGCCTGCGCGAGCTGGGCCGCTACAAGACGCCGAAGGAGTTCCGCTTTATCGCCGAGCTGCCGCGCGGCCCGTCCGGCAAGGTGCAGCGGCTGAAGCTGCTCGACCACGTCTGAACCTTCCCTCCCTTTCCACAACCCTAGCCAAGGAGCCTGCCCGACCAGAATCCACCAGACCAGGAGACACGACTCAAGACTGCAGACAGATTGCTCAAGGACGGGGCAGCGCGGCCGGCGCCGCGCCCCCGGCGCGCCGCAAGCGCATGGCTACGGACCGTGCGCCGGCCGCCGCCCCGTCAACACCACGCGCGCGCCGCGCATAGGAGGTGGTTATGAAGCAACGCATCAAGACCCGGCACATGATCCTGGGCGTCATGTGCCTGATGTATTTCATCGCCTATATCGACCGCGTCAACATCTCGGTCGCCGCCCCCCTGATCCGCGAGGAAATGGGGCTGACCACATCGCAGCTGGGGCTGGTGTTCTCGGCCTTTGCCTACCCCTATGCCGCCATGCAGATCCTCGGCGGCTGGATGGCCGACAAGTTCGGGCCCAAGAAGGTGCTGATCGTGCTGTCACTGATCTGGGGCGTGGCCACCGTGCTGACCGGCTTCGCGGGCAGCGTGCTGATGCTGGTGGTGTTGCGCTTCGTGCTGGGAATCGGCGAAGGCGGTGCATTCCCGACCGCGACGCGCGCCTTCACCTACTGGATGCCGGTGGCGGAGCGCGGTTTCGCGCAGGGCATCACCCACAGCTTCGCGCGGCTGGGCGGTGCGATCACGCCGCCGATCGTGCTGGTCATCGTGGCCGCCGCCGGCTGGCGCGAAGCCTTCATCGTGCTGGGCGCGGTCAGCCTCGGCTGGACCTTGCTGTACGCCTTCTTTTTCAAGGATTCGCCCGACAAACACCGCCGCGTGACGGCGCAGGAGCTGCAGGAAATCGGCTACCGGCGCGGCGATAGCCAGCAGGCAGCCAAGGTGGCCACGCCGTGGCGGCGCCTGTTCCGGCGCATGTGGCTGGTGACCTTCGTCGACTTCTGCTACGGCTGGTCGCTGTGGGTCTACCTGACGTGGTTGCCCTCGTACCTGAAGGAGGCGCGCGGCTTCGACCTGAAGCAGCTGGCCTTGTTCACGGCATTGCCACTGATGGCGGGCGTGGTCGGAGACACGCTCGGCGGCGTGCTGTCGGACCGCATCTACCGGCGCACCGGCAACCTGCGCCTGGCGCGCGGTTCGATCCTGTTCGTGGGGCTGGCCGGCTCGCTGATGTTCATCGTGCCGATGACCTCTACGGGCGATGCCGTCAACGCCGTGATCCTGCTGTCGCTGTCGTTCTTCTTCCTGGAGCTGACCAACGCGGTGCTGTGGAGCCTGCCGCTGGACATCGCCGGCAAGTACGCCGGCACCGCGGGCGGCATGATGAACACCGGCTTCGGCGTAGCCGGCATGGTGTCGCCGGTGGTATTCGGCTACCTGATCGAGCGGACCGGCAGCTATGACCTGCCGTTCATGATCTCGGCGGCGCTGCTCGGGGTTGGCGCGCTGGCCTCGCTGTTCATCAATCCGCTGCTGACGGTGGACAGCCCCGACGAAAAGGCTGGCGAGGTCCGCCACGCCCTGCCCTGAGCCGCCCGGGGCGCGGCATGGCGCGCAGCGAAGCCGGACCCGCTCAGTCGATCGCGTCCAGCTTCGCCACCGACAGCGCCAGCCACTTGGCGCCGTTGCGCTTGAAGTTGATATTGGCGCGTGCGTCCGTGCCTTCGCCTTCCAGCGCGGTGATCACGCCTTCGCCAAACTTGTTGTGGAACACCGACTGCCCCACCCGGAAGCCGGTGCCGGCCTCGCGCTTGGCATCGGCATAGCCATTGCCGTTGTCCATGCCGCCGGTGGGGCGCGTGCCGGTATAGGGCACGTCCTCGGGCTTGCGGAACCAGTCGCGGCCCCAGGCGCTGTCGCGCTCCTGGCGGCGCACGCCGCCG
Organism: Cupriavidus sp. GW823-FHT06D04; assembly: GCF_058795055.1. Lineage (NCBI taxonomy): Bacteria > Pseudomonadati > Pseudomonadota > Betaproteobacteria > Burkholderiales > Burkholderiaceae > Cupriavidus > Cupriavidus sp. GW823-FHT06D04. Next base: position 163,694 of record NZ_JBXAHL010000001.1, read on the forward strand.
TAGCCCTGCGCCGGCGGCGTCAGCCACTTGAGCGAGGCCTCGGGCAGTTCCTCGAAGAAGCGTGAGCGCACGTGGTAGCGGGTCTGGCCGTGCAGCATGCGGCTTTGCGCGAACGACATGTAGAGCCGCTTGCGCGCACGCGTGATCGCCACGTACATCAGGCGGCGCTCTTCTTCCACGCCGTCCGGGTCCATCATGCTGTTCTCGTGCGGGAACAGGCCCTCTTCCATCCCGGTGATGAAGACCACGTCGAATTCCAGCCCCTTGGCCGCGTGCACGGTCATCATCTGCACCGCGTCCTGGCCGGCCTGGGCCTGGTTGTCGCCGGCTTCCAGCGAGGCATGGGTCAGGAACGCGACCAGCGGCGTCATCACCACCGGCAGCGCTTCCGGATCCAGCACCTGCTGGGCCTGGTCGCCGTCGGCCAGTGCCGGGGCGGCGGGGCTGCGGTCAACCGGAATCACCGCGGCCAGCGCTTCCAGGCCGTAGCCTTCCTCGACCACGAAGGCCTGCGCGGCGGTCACCAGTTCCTGCAAGTTCTCGATGCGGTCCTGGCCTTCCTTCTCGCCCTGGTAGTGGGTGATCAGGCCGCTGTGGTTGATCACGTACTCGACGGTCTCGGCCAACGTCATGCGGCGGGTATCGTCGCGCATCTTCTCGACCAGGCGCGTAAAGGCCGCCAGCTTGCTGCCGGCCGCGCCGGGCACGTAGGCCACCGCCTCGGCCAGCGCGCAGTCGTACTGGCGCGCCATGTCCTGCAGCACTTCCAGCGAGCGCGCGCCGATGCCGCGCGCCGGGAAGTTGACCACGCGGCCAAAGGCGGCATCGTTGCGCGGATTCTCCAGCAGCTGCATGTAGGCCAGCGCGTGCTTGATTTCGGCGCGCTCAAAGAAGCGCAGGCCGCCATAGACGCGGTACGCGATGCCGGCCGAGAACAGCGCATGTTCGATCACGCGCGACTGCGCGTTGCTGCGGTACAGGATGGCGATCTCGGCGCGGCTGGCGCCCTGCGCGATCTGGTCGCGGATCTCCTCGATGATCCAGGCGGCTTCCTGGCCGTCAGAGCCGCCCTGGAACACCCGCACCGGCTCGCCATGGCCGGCGTCGGTGCGCAGGTTCTTGCCCAGGCGGCGCGCGTTGTGCGAGATCAGGTGGTTGGCCGAATCCAGGATATGCCCGTGCGAGCGGTAGTTCTGCTCCAGCTTGATCAGCCGGCGCACGCGGAACTCGTGCTCGAAGTCGCGCATATTGCCGACGTTGGCGCCGCGGAACGCATAGATGCTCTGGTCGTCGTCGCCGACGGCAAAGACTGCGGCCGGGTTCAGCGTGCCGTAGCCGGCCAGCAGCTTGAGCCACTGGTACTGCAGCACGTTGGTGTCCTGGAACTCGTCGACCAGCACGTGGCGGAAGCGGTGCTGGTAGTGCTGGCGGATGGCGTCGTTGTAGCGCAGCAGCTCGTAGCAGCGCAGCAGCAGCTCGGCAAAGTCGACCACGCCCTCGCGCTGGCACTGCAGGTCGTAGGCCGCATAGAGGTCGACAAAGCGCTTGTTGAAGTCGTCGTTGGCCTCGACGTCGGCCGGGCGCAGGCCCTGCTCCTTGGCATTGTTGATGAAGTACTGCAGGTTCTTGGCCGGGTACTTCTCATCGTCGACGTTGAGCGACTTGAGCAGCCGCTTGAGCGCCGAAAGCTGGTCCTGGCTGTCCAGGATGGCAAAGGTCTGGGGCAGGCCGGCGTCGCGGAAATGCGCGCGCAGCATGCGGTTGCACAGGCCGTGGAAGGTGCCGATCCACATGCCGCGGGTGTTGATCGGCAGCATCGACGACAGCCGCGTCTGCATTTCCTTGGCGGCCTTGTTGGTAAAGGTCACCGCCAGGATGCCCGCCGGTGAGACCCGGCCGTTCTGGATCAGCCAGGCGATGCGCGTGGTCAGCACGCGGGTCTTGCCGCTGCCCGCGCCCGCCAGGATCAGCGCCGGCTCGTCAGGCAGGGTGACGGCGGCTAGTTGTTCGGCGTTCAGGTTGGCAAGCAGGTCGGACATCGGATGAGCCTTGTGGATTGACGGCAATTATACCGGCGGGCCCTGTCGCGCAAGTCACATCCGGCGGGGCCGGATGGCCAGGAAATAGGCACCAGCCTGCCACCCCCGTATAATTTAACGTTTTACTGGCGCAATGCCGGCCGCCGACGGCCGCCGCCGCGCCAGGCGCAGGCCGAAGCACCCTGCGACGACCCCCGACGCCAATATCCACATCCCAGCATGACCGCCCAAGACCAGTCCCTCGCCAAAAGCTTCGAACCCGCCGCCATCGAGGCGAAATGGGGCCCCGAGTGGGAGAAGCGCGGCATCGCCCAGCCGACCTTCGACCCTGCCCGCCCGGACTTTGCGATCCAGCTGCCGCCGCCCAATGTGACCGGCACGCTGCATATGGGCCACGCGTTCAACCAGACCATCATGGATGGCCTGGCGCGCCATGCGCGCATGAGCGGCGCCAATACGCTGTGGGTGCCGGGCACCGACCACGCCGGCATCGCCACCCAGATCGTGGTGGAGCGCCAGCTCGAGTCGCAGGGCGTGTCGCGCCATGAGCTGGGTCGCGAGAAATTCACCGAGAAGGTCTGGGCCTGGAAGGAAGAGTCGGGCTCGACCATCACCCGCCAGGTGCGGCGCATGGGCGCTTCGATCGACTGGAGCCGCGAGTACTTCACGATGTCGCCCGAGATGTCGAAGGCGGTCACCGAAGCCTTCGTGCGTCTGCACGAACAGGGCCTGATCTACCGCGGCAAGCGCCTGGTCAACTGGGACCCGGTGCTGGGCACCGCGGTGTCGGACCTGGAGGTCGACAGCGTCGAGGAAGAAGGCTCGCTGTGGCATATCCACTATCCGCTGGTCGAGGCTGACACCAAGGGCGGCCTGACCCACCTGACCGTGGCCACCACCCGCCCCGAAACCATGCTGGGCGACGTGGCCGTGATGGTCCACCCGGAAGACGAGCGCTATGCGCACCTGATCGGCAAGTTCGTGCATCTGCCGCTGACCGAGCGCCAGATCCCGGTGATTGCCGACGAATACGTCGACCGCGAGTTCGGCACCGGCGTGGTCAAGGTGACCCCGGGCCATGACTTCAACGACTATGCGGTGGGCCAGCGCCACAACCTGCCGCAGCTGTCGATCCTGACGCTGGACGCGAAGATCGTTGCCGACGCCCCCGCCGCCTACGCCGGCCTGGACCGCTTCGACGCGCGCAAGGCCATCGTCGAGGACCTGGACAAGCGCGGCCTGCTGGCCGAGGTCAAGAAGCACAAGCTGATGACCCCGCGCAGCGAGCGCACCGGCAGCGCGATCGAGCCGATGCTGACCGACCAGTGGTTCGTCGCCATGAGCAAGCCGGCGCCGGAAGGCACCTTCTACCCGGGCCGCTCGATCGCCGAGGTGGCGCTGGAAGCCGTGCAGAGCGGCGAGATCAAGCTGGTGCCGGAAAACTGGATCAGCACCTACAACCAGTGGCTGGGAAATATCCAGGACTGGTGCATCTCGCGCCAGCTGTGGTGGGGCCACCAGATCCCGGCGTGGTACGACGATGCCGGCAACTGCTTTGTCGGCCGCACCGAAGACGAAGCGCTGGCCAAGGCAAGGGCCGCCGGCAGCACCGGCAGCCTGCGCCGCGAGGAAGACGTGCTCGACACCTGGTTCTCGTCGGCGCTGGTGCCGTTCTCCTCGCTGGGCTGGCCGGGAGAAACGCCCGAGATGCATCACTTCCTGCCGTCGTCGGTGCTGGTGACCGGCTACGACATCATCTTCTTCTGGGTGGCGCGCATGGTCATGATGACCAAGCACTTCATCGGCAAGGTGCCCTTCCATACCGTCTACGTGCACGGCCTGGTGCGCGATTCGGAAGGCAAGAAGATGAGCAAGTCCGAGGGCAACACGCTGGACCCGGTGGACCTGATCGACGGCATCGACCTCGACACGCTGCTGCAGAAGCGCACCACCGGCCTGCGCCGCCCCAAGGACGCGCCCAAGATCGAGAAGAAGACGAAAAAGGAATTCCCCGAGGGCATTCCCGCCTTCGGCGCCGACGCGCTGCGCTTCACCTTCGCGTCGCTGGCCACGCTGGGCCGCAACGTCAACTTCGATACCGGCCGCTGCGAGGGCTACCGCAACTTCTGCAACAAGCTGTGGAACGCGACCCGCTTCGTGCTGATGAACACCGAGGGCCATGACTGCGGCATGGGCCCGTGCAACCACGACTGCGGCCCGGACGGCTACCTGGATTTCTCGCAGGCCGACCGCTGGATCGTGTCGCTGCTGCAGCGCGTGGAAGCCGAGGTCGAGAAGGGCTTTGCCGAATACCGCTTCGACAATATCGCCAACGCGATCTACAAGTTCGTCTGGGACGAATACTGCGACTGGTACCTGGAGCTGGCCAAGGTGCAGATCCAGAACGGCACCGAGGCCCAGCAGCGCGCCACGCGGCGCACGCTGCTGCGCGTGCTCGAGACCGTGCTGCGCCTGGCGCATCCGATCATCCCGTTCATCACCGAAGAGCTGTGGCAGAAGGTGGCCCCGCTGGCCGGCCGCGCCAAGGGTGATGGCTCCGAAACCATTGCGCTGCAGCCCTACCCGCTGCCGGCGGTCGCCAAGATCGACGAGCAAGCCGAGCAATGGGTTGCGCGCCTGAAGGAAGTGATCGATGCCTGCCGCAACCTGCGCGGCGAGATGAACATCTCGCCGGCCCAGCGCATCCCGCTCTATGCCGAGGGCGACAGCGCCTTCCTGAAGGCGGCTAGCGCACATATCCAGGCACTGGCGAAACTTTCCGAGGTGCGCGTCTTCGAAGATGAAGCTGCCCTGCAGGCTGAAGGCGCCGGCGCGCCGGTCGCCATTGCCGGGGGCAACCACCTGCTGCTGAAGATCGAGATCGATGCCGCCGCCGAGCGCGTGCGCCTGTCGAAGGAAGTCGAGCGCATCGGTGGCGAAATCGGCAAGTGCCGCGCCAAGCTGTCCAACGAGAGCTTTGTCGCCAAGGCACCGCCTGCCGTGGTGGCGCAAGAGACGCAGCGCCTGGCTGATTTCGAGCAGACGCTGGCCAAGCTGCAGGGCCAGCTGCAGCGGCTGCCGGCCTGACGGCACGGCGGCCGCATTCACGCCCCTGCCTGCCGGGGGTTCTGTCCGGCTTCGTCAGACAGAACCGGACAGACGGCGCCCGCAATGGCTGGCAGGGTTATGGACTGGAATCTGAGAGGTACACCTGATATGGAAAATCGCGTCACCAAGGCTGTGTTCCCGGTTGCGGGCCTGGGCACTCGCTTCCTGCCGGCCACCAAGGCCAGCCCCAAGGAAATGCTTCCGGTGGTGGACAAGCCGCTGATCCAGTACGCCGTGGAAGAAGCCATGGCCGCCGGCATTACCGAGATGATCTTTGTCACCGGCCGCTCCAAGCGCGCCATCGAGGACCATTTCGACAAGGCCTACGAGCTGGAAGTGGAGCTTGAGGCCAAGAACAAGCAGGCGCTGCTGGACGTGGTGCGCTCGATCAAGCCCGCCAACGTCGAGTGCTTCTACGTGCGCCAGCCCGAAGCGCTGGGCCTGGGCCATGCGGTGCTGTGCGCGGCCAAGCTGGTCGGCGACACCCCGTTCGCGGTGATGCTGGCCGATGACCTGATCGACGGCAACCCGCCGGTGATGAAGCAGATGGTGGATACCTTCAACCACTACAACTGCTCGGTGCTGGGCGTCGAGGAGATCACGCCGGAGCAAAGCCGCTCCTACGGCGTGATCGACGGCCGCGAGTGGGATGCGGACGTGATCAAGGTCTCGGGCATCATCGAGAAGCCGGCACCGGAAGATGCCCCGTCCAACCTGGGCGTGGTTGGCCGCTACATCCTGACCCCGCGCATCTTCGAACACCTGCGTGACCTGAAGCCGGGCGCCGGCGGCGAGCTGCAGCTGACCGACGCGATCCAGTCGCTGCTGGGTCAGGAGCAGGTGCTGGCCTACCGCTACCAGGGCCGCCGCTATGACTGCGGCAGCAAGCTGGGCTACTTGAAGGCGACCGTTGAATTTGCCTTGAAGCACCCGGAAGTCGGGGCTGACTTCAGCGCCTACCTGGAATCGCGCGAGCACCTGACCGGCATCGGCAGCTGATCGCGCTGGCCCTGCAAACAAGGAAAAAGCCGCTTTCGAGCGGCTTTTTCCTTGTGCAGTCCCGCCAGGTGCGGGAGCCGTATGCCGGTCAGCGGCGGCGCATGTAGAACACAAACACCTTGTCCACTTCCGAGTGCGACAGCAGCTCATTGCCGGTCTGCTTGGCAAAGGCCTGGAAATCGCGCGTGGCGCCGGGATCGGTGGCCAGCACCTTGAGCACGTCGCCGCTGGCCATGTCGGCCAGGGCCTTCTTGGTGCGCAGGATCGGCAGCGGGCAGTTCAGGCCGCGCGCATCCACTTCTTTCTGGAACTCCATTCGTCTCTTCCTTCGATTCTGGGGGCTGGGCGGCTGGCCGGAGGCCAGCCTCACCACCGGTATTGTAGCGAACCCCCGACCAGGCTGAAGTCGTGCGGGCGGCGCGGGTCGGGAATGTCGGCGCCGGTCTGGCGGTCGAAGAAGCGCACCGGATAGCCGCGCGCGGCCAGCCAGTCGGCCACCGCGAAGCCGGTGCCGGCCGACCAGACGCGCACATCCTCCGGCGCCACCAGCTTGTAGTCGGCCAGCTCCTCGGACAGCGCCACGGTGCCGGTCGCCTTGACGTGGTAGGCGATGATCAGCTCGTTCTTGCGCATGAACTCGTAGACGCCGATCAGCGACACCGACTCGGTATCGAGGTTGGTCTCTTCCTTCAGTTCGCGCGCCACGCCCAGCTCGGGCGGCTCGTCGCGCTCCAGGAAGCCCGTCACCAGCGCGAACATGGTCTCCGGCCAGGCGGCATTGCGCGCCAGCAGCAGCTTGTCCTGATACTCCACCACCGCCGCCAGCACCGGCAGCGGGTTGTTCCAGTGCACGAAGCCACAGTCCTGCTGCACGCAGGCGTGGCGTTCGCGCCCGGACAGCGGCAGCACCTCCAGCGGCGCGCCGCACTGCGGGCAGAATCGGTATTGCATTTGGGGGCTCCTGAAGGGGTCTCGTCGTTATAGGTATGGGATGCCGGTCAGGCGCCGCACGCCGTGCGCATATCGGTGGCCAGCGCCTCAACCGTCTGCGGCTGCAGGTCCCATGAACACATGAAACGGCAGCCGCCAGCGCCGATAAAGGTATAGAAGCGCCAGCCCCTGGCGCGCAGCGCCTCGATCGCGGGCAGCGGCAGCTCGGCGAAAACGGCGTTGGACTGCGTCGGGAACATGATGCGAACGCCCGGAATATCGCTGATGCGCTGCTGCAGCAACTGCGCCATCGCATTGGCATGGCGCGCGTTGGCGAGCCATACGTCGTTCTCGAGCAAACCCAGCCACGGCGCGGAGATAAAGCGCATCTTCGACGCCAGCTGCCCGGCCTGCTTGACGCGGTAGGCAAAGTCCTCGGCCAGGCGGCGGTCGAAGAACACCACCGCCTCACCCACCGGCAGGCCGTTCTTGGTGCCGCCGAAGCACAGCACGTCGACGCCGGCGCGCCAGGTGATCTCGGACGGATGCACGCCCAGCGACGCCACCGCATTGGCAAAGCGCGCGCCATCCATATGCACGCGCAGCTGGCGGCGCTTGGCGATGGCGGCGATCGCGCGCACCTCTTCCACGCTGTAGACGGTGCCAACTTCAGTCGACTGCGTCAGCGACACCACCTTGGGCTTGGGGTAATGGATATCGGAGCGGCGCGTGACCAGCGCCTCGACCGCGTCCGGCGTGAGCTTCCCGTCGGCGCCGGGCGCGGTCAGCAGCTTGGAGCCGTTGGAGAAGAACTCCGGGCCGCCGCATTCATCGGTCTCGATATGCGCCAGCTCGTGGCAGATCACCGAGTGGTACGACTGGCACAGCGCCGACAGCGCCAGCGAGTTGGCCGCCGTGCCGTTGAACACGAAGAATACTTCGCAATCGGTCTGGAACAGCTCGCGGATACGGTCGCAGACCTTCTGCGTCCAGGTATCGTCGCCATAGGCCTGTTCGTGGCCGCTCGCGTTGGCTTCCAGGAAATACTTGAGCGATTCGGGGCAGAAGCCGGCGTAGTTGTCAGAGGCGAAGTGCTGCATGGTGTTCAGTGTGGGGCTGCGTGGAACCTTACTTCACTTCTTGTCGGCCCAAAGCTCGCCGCCGGTGGCCCAGTTCTCGCGCTTGATGTCGGTGATGATGATGTCGACGGCCGAGGCCGAGCAGCCCAGGGTTTCGCAGCTGACGCGGGTCACTTCCTCGACAAACTTGCGCTTCTGCTCGATGGTACGGCCCTCAAACATTTCGACGTGGAAAGTCGGCATGCAATGCTCCTTTGATGAATGTGGTTGAGTCGCGGCGGGAAACCAGTCCCGCTCAGTCCCGGTATGAAGGATCGATTCTATCCAGTTTGCGCAGCAGCGCGGGCCACTCCATCACGCCTTCGACGGCGCCGTTGTCGTAGAGCTGCTCAGAGGTCTTGTCCGCCACGGCCGCGCCGGGCTGCACCAGCGCACCGCCCGCCTGCGCGGCAATCTGGACCTCGCAGGCCTTGATCAGCGTCGCCATCAGCACATAGGCCTCGGCCACGGTGCGGCCCACCGTCAGCGTGCCGTGGTTGCGCAACAACATGGCCGGATGCGCACCCAGCGATGCGGTCAGCCGCGCGCCTTCGGCCGGGGTGAAGGCCAGGCCCTCGTAGTCGTGATAGGCCATGCGGCCGTGGAAGCGCATCGCATGTTGCGACAGCGGCAACAGCCCGGCGGCCTGTGCCGATACGGCAATGCCGGCGGTGTTATGCAGGTGCATCACGCACATCGCGTCGGCGCGTGCCGCATGCACCGCGGCGTGCAGCGCAAAGCCGGTCACATTGACCGGATGCACGGTCTCGCCGACGACCTCGCCGCGGCCATTGATCTTGACCAGGTCGCTGGCGCGGATCTCGTCGAACGCAAAACCGAAGGGATTGATCAGGAAGTGGCCGGGCTCGCCCGGCACCGTGGCGGAGATATGGGTGTAGATCAGGTCATCCCAGCCCTCGCGCGCGGCCAGGCGGTAGGCGGCGGCAAGGTCGACGCGCACGCGCTGTTCTTCGGCGGAAACGGGCTGGATGGGGGCACCCGCGGCACGCGCGGGCTGCAAGGCAAAAGACATGGGGTCGCTCCTGCGCCGCCCGGTCTCGCGTGCCGGGTACGGCCCCGGCCTTCTGTGCCGCGCCACGGGCTGCGCGCTGGGCGCGGCAGCCGCTCGCGTGGCGCGCCTGGCGGCAAAGGCAATACTTTAGCGCACCTTGCCGATCAGCTCCGGGCGGTCCCCGCCGGCCAGGCGCGGCGCATCCAGGCGAACACCAGCGCGCCGAGCAGCAGCGCCGCCGCCGCGCACGCCAGTGAACTGGCGAAGCCCCCGGTGCGTGCCACCAGCGCGGTCGCCAGCGGCGGCCCGGCGATCTGGCCCAAGCCGTAGGATGCCGTCATCAGGCCCATCAGCCGCGCCGCGTGCGGCCCCCACAGGCGCCGCGCCTCGCGCATCGCAAAGGCCACCAGCGCGGTGAACGGCAGCCCCGCCAGCAGGCTGCTCAGGGCAAAGCCGGCCACGGTGGGGAACACCACCGCGATCGCCACGCCCAGCGCCTGCATGCCGTACAGCAGCGTCAGCAGCTTGCGGTTGTCGTGCGCCATGCCGACCCGCGTGGCCAGGAACGCGCCCACCGCCACGCCCGCGCCGAAGATTGGCCAGAACAGGTCGGCCCAGACCGTGCCGGGCAGCGCCTCGCGCGCAATCACCGGCAGGAAGGTCGCGGTGATGATGTAGCCGAAGCCGGCCAGGCCGTAGGCAAAGGTCAGCGCCCAGGTCTGGGCATCGAGCCGCGCGGCGGCGGTATCGGCTGCCGCCTGGGACGGTGCAGCCGCTGCCGCCACCGCAGGCTCCGCGACGAAGATCCGCCAGACCGCCGCCACCAGCACCACCGCCAGCGCCGTGAAGGCGAGCCAGCCGTAGTCCGCGTTCCAGCCCGCGCCCACCATGCCGGATGCACCGAGCCCGGTGACGACAATGCCCAGCCCCGGCCCGCAGAAAATCAGCCCGGCGAGTTCCGGCTTGCCCAGTTCGGCCAGCCGCTGCAGGCACCAGCCCGAGGTGTAGACCAGCACCACTGCGCTGGCCACGCCTGCGGCGGCGCGCCACAGCGACCAGGCCGGCATGCCGCCCGGCAGGGCCATGCCCAGCGTCAGCAGCACCGTTGCGACCAGGCCCCAGCGCACCATGCGCACCGCGTCGGGCCGGATGAACATGCACACGGCGGCGCCGGCGAAGTAGCCAATGTAGTTGACCGTGGCCAGCCAGCCGCCCTGATGCAGCGTGACGGTGCCGTCATGCAGCATCATCGGCAGCAGCGGCGTGAAGGCAAAGCGGCCGATGCCCATCACCACCGCCAGCGACACCAAGCCGGCCATGGCTACCGCCACCGCGCCGGCTTCGCGCCGTGCCGACGCCCGGGTGGCCAGGCGCGCAGCGGCGGGGTGTTCAGGGTCGAGGCTGTGGGGGTTCGGCATGGCTGGGGCTGGCGGGGGCAGCGGTTGCATTGCGATGCCTGTATGCTACGCTGGCTTTATCATCCCCAAAAATGAATTATCAAGATGCCATGCATCTTGATAAGAGATGGATAGCCTCAGGAGTCCCGCATGGACCTTGCCGCCCTCGAAATCTTCCGCGCCGTCGTCGAAGCCGGCGGCATCACCCGTGCGGCCGAGCGGCTGCACCGGGTGCAGTCCAATGTCACCACGCGCATCCGCCAGCTGGAGCAATCGCTTGGGGTCGACCTGTTCGTGCGCGACGGCCGGCGCATGGTGCTGACGCCATCTGGGCAGACCCTGTTCGACTATGCCTGCCGCATCCTCAGCATGACCGAAGAGGCACGCCAGGCCGTGCTGCCGGCGCGGCCGCACGGCCGGCTGCGCATTGCCTCGATGGAGAGCACCGCCGCCAGCCGCCTGCCCAATGTGCTGGCCGCGTACCACCAGGCCTGGCCCGACGTGCAGCTGGAGCTGGTGACGCTGGCCACGCGCCAGGCGCTGGATGCGCTGGCACGCTTCGAGGTGGAATGCGCCTTTGTCGCCGAGCCACTGACCGACCCGGGGCTGAGCGCGGTCCCGGTGTTCGAGGAAGAGCTGGTGGTGATCACGCGCGATCGCCATCGCCCGGTACACACCGCGGCCGACCTGGAGGTGCCGACGCTGCTGGCGTTCGAGCCCGGCTGCAACTACCGCGCCCGGCTGGAGAACTGGTATGTGATCGGCGATGCGCCGACGCCGCGCGTGCTGCAACTGAGCTCGTACCATGCCATCGTCGCCTGCGTGGCAGCCGGCATCGGTGCGGCGATCGTGCCCCGCTCGGTGCTGGGGCTGTACCGCGACCTGCCCGCCATCCGCCAGCACAGCCTGGGCGCGGCCGGCCGCGTGCGCACGCTGCTGGCCTGGCATCCGTCCATGGCCAGCGCGGCCCTGCATGCGCTGATCGACACCCTCACCACCGAATCACCCGGCCCCTCGGCCAGGCCCGACCTGGCGGCGGCCTGAGCGCCTGGCGCGGGGGCCCGAGGCAGCCCGCGTGCAAGATGTGCCCGGTGGCCTACACTTGAAGTGGCGCCATCACGGCACCTCGCGTGCCCCGCCCCCCTCATGAAACCTGCCACCGCGCTGCTGCGGGTCCTTCGGCCGATGTCCGGCCGGCTGCTGGCCGGCCTGGCCATGGTGTGCGCCGCGCTCGCCGCCCTCGCCGGTCCAGGCGCCCGTGCGGGACCGCCCTCCGGCGCCTCGGCGCCCGCCGCCACGGTCACGACCACGGCAACCGCGCCGGTCTACGTGATTCCGCTCAAGGGTGCGGTCAGCCCCGCCAGCGCCAGCTTTATCCTGCGCAGCATGGAACGCGCGCGCGCGGGCGGCGCTCAGCTGGTGGTGCTGGAAATGGACACCCCGGGCGGGCTGGACGCGTCGATGCGCGAGATCATCCAGGCCATCCTGGCCTCGCCGGTGCCGGTGGCCAGCTATGTCTATCCCGGCGGCGCGCGCGCGGCCAGCGCCGGCACCTACATCCTCTACGCCAGCCATATCGCGGCGATGGCGCCGGGCACCAACCTGGGCGCGGCCACCCCGGTGCAGGTCGGCATTGGCGGGCCGCAGAAGCCCGAGGCCCTGCCTGGCGCCAAGCCCGCCTCGGCCCCCGCCAGCGAGCCCGCAGCGGGCGACACCATGGCGCGCAAGCAGATGCACGACGCCTCGGCCTATATCCGCGGCCTGGCGCAGCTGCGCGGACGCAACGCTGAATGGGCTGAGCGCGCCGTGCGCGAGTCGGTCAGCCTGTCCGCTGACGAGGCCCTGGCCCAGCGCGTGGTCGACCTGGTCGCCCCCGACCTGCCCGCGCTGTTGCGCCAGGTTGAAGGCCGCACGATCACCGCTGCCGGCGGCAAGGCCAGCGTGCTGCGCACTGCCAATGCGCCGGTGGTGACGCTGGAACCCGACTGGCGCAACCGCTTCCTGGCCGTGATCACCGAGCCCAGCGTGGCGCTGCTGCTGATGATGATCGGCATCTACGGCCTGATCTTCGAGTTCTCCACGCCGGGCATGGTGGTGCCCGGCGTGGCCGGTGCGATCTGCCTGCTGGTGGCGCTGTTCGCGCTGCATATGCTGCCCGTGAACTACGCCGGGCTGGCGCTGGTGGCGCTGGGCATCGGCTGCATGGTGGCGGAGCTGTTCCTGCCGACTTTCGGCGCATTGGGCGTGGGCGGCATCATCGCCTTCGCCTTTGGCGCGGTGATGCTGATCGAAACCGACGTGCCGGGCTTCGGCGTGCCGCTGCCGATGGTGGCGGCCATGTCGGCATTGTCCGCGATCTTTGTGTTTGGCATGTCGGCGATGCTGGTGCGCGCGCGCAAGCGCCCGGTGGTCAGCGGCGCCGAGGCGCTGGTCGGCATGCGGGGCGAAGTGCTGGACGACCTGCGCGAAGAAGGCTGGGCCTCGGTGCGCGGCGAGACCTGGCGCGTGCACAGCGCCAGCCCTTTGCCGCGCGGCACGCCGGTGGTTGTCACCGCGCGCAACGGCCTGGTGCTTGAAGTCATCGCGGCCGGCAACGCCCCCCTTGCTCCGCCCCCCCCATCCCAAACGACGCCAGACAAGGGAGCCTGACCATGGCCTACGGATTCAGCTTCGGCGGTGTGATCTTCCTGCTGGCACTGCTGGTGATCACCTCGTTCCGCGTGCTGCGCGAATACGAACGCGGCGTGGTGTTCATGCTCGGACGCTTCTGGCGGGTCAAGGGCCCGGGCCTGGTGCTGCTGATCCCCGCCGTGCAGCAGATGGTCAGGGTGGATCTGCGCACGGTGGTGATGGACGTGCCGCCGCAGGACGTGATTTCGCGCGACAACGTCTCGGTGAAGGTCAATGCGGTGGTGTACTTCCGCGTGGTCGATCCGGAGCGCGCCATCATCCAGGTGGCGAACTTCCTGGAAGCCACCAGCCAACTGGCGCAGACCACGCTGCGCTCGGTGCTGGGCAAGCACGAACTGGACGAGATGCTGGCGGAGCGCGAGAAGCTGAATCTGGACATCCAGCAGGCGCTGGACGCCCAGACCGACGGCTGGGGCATCAAGGTCTCGAACGTCGAGATCAAGCATGTCGACCTGAACGAAACCATGATCCGCGCGATTGCGCGGCAGGCCGAGGCCGAACGCGAGCGGCGCGCCAAGGTGATCCATGCCGAGGGCGAACTGCAGGCTTCGGTGAAGCTGCTTGAAGCGGCCCAGATGCTGGCGCGCGAACCGCAGGCCATGCAACTGCGCTACCTGCAGACGCTGACACAGATTGCCGGGGACAAGAGCTCTACCATCGTCTTCCCGCTGCCGATCGACATTCTCAACCGGCTCGCCGGCAAGCCGCCCGGCGACGAGCGCCCATAGAAAATGGCGCCGAAGCGCCATTAGCAGTTGCCGGGCCTGAGAGGGTCGCCCCCCTCAGCCAGTCAGATCTTGCCCGCCACCCACTCGCTGACACCTGCCAGCGCCTGCGGCAGCTTGGCCGGCTCGGTGCCGCCAGCCTGTGCCATGTCGGGACGGCCACCACCCTTGCCGCCCACCTGCTGGGCGACAAAGTTGACCAGCTCGCCAGCCTTGACCTTGCCCGTGGCATCGGCCGTGACGCCAGCGATCAGGCTGACCTTGCCGTCGGACACCGCACCCAGCACAATGGCCGCGCTCTGCAGCTTGTCCTTGAGCTTGTCCATGGTCTCGCGCAGGGTCTTGACGTCGGCGCCGTCCAGTTGCGCGGCCAGCACCTTCAGGCCCTTGATGTCGACCGCCTGCGCGGCCAGCTCGTCGCCCTGCGAGGCGGCCAGCTTGCTCTTCAGGCGTTCCAGCTCCTTCTCCAGCGCGCGCACCTGGTCCTGCACCTGGCCGATGCGCGGCACCAGCTCGGACGGCTGGGCCTTCAGCACGGCGGCGGCTTCGTTCAGCCTGGCATCCAGGCCCTGCAGGTAGTGCAGCGCGTTGTCGCCGGTAATGGCTTCGACGCGGCGGATGCCGGCGGCAACGCCGCCTTCCACCACGATCTTGAACAGGCCGATATCGCCGGTGCGGTGCACGTGGGTGCCGCCGCACAGTTCCTTCGAGGTGCCGATCGACAGCACGCGCACGTCGTCGGCATACTTCTCGCCGAACAGTGCCATCGCGCCGCTCTTGACCGCGTCGTCGAACGGCATGATCTCGGCGTGCGTGTCGTCGTTGCGCAGGATCTCGGCGTTGACAATCTCTTCCACGCGGCGGATCTGCTCGTCGGTCAGCGCCGCGTTGTGTGAGAAGTCGAAGCGGGTCTTGTCCGCATCCACCAGCGAGCCCTTCTGCTGCACGTGGCTGCCCAGCACTTCACGCAGGGCCTTGTGCATCAGGTGGGTGGCCGAGTGGTTGCGCACGGTGCGCGCACGGCGCTGCGCGTCGACCTGGGCCGACACGGCGTCGCCCACCTTGAGCGCGCCGCTTTGCAGCGTGCCCTGGTGGCCAAACACGTCGGCCTGGATCTTGGTCGTGTCAGCCACGGTGAAGACAGCATTGCCTGCCTTCAGCACGCCCTGGTCACCGGCCTGGCCGCCGGATTCGGCGTAGAACGGGGTGTTGTCGAGCACTACCACGCCAGTCTGGCCCGGCTGCATGGCGTCGACCGCGGCGCCGTCCACATATAGCGCGGTGACCTTGGCCTGCGGCAGTTCCAGCTTCTCGTAGCCGTGGAACACGGTCTTGTCGCCGGCGTACTCCAGGCCGGCGGCCATCTTGAACTTGCCGGCGGCGCGCGCCTGCTCGCGCTGGCGGTTCATGGCCGCGTCGAAGGCGGCCTCGTCCACGCCGATTTCCTGCTCGCGGCACACGTCCTGCGTCAGGTCCAGCGGGAAGCCGAAGGTGTCGTGCAGCTTGAATGCGAGTTCGCCGTCCAGCGTCTTGCCACCCTTGAGCTTCAGGTCGGCCAGCGCGGCGTCCAGGATCGACATGCCGTTCTCGATGGTCTCGAAGAAGCGCTCTTCCTCGGCCTTCAGCACTTCGGTCACGCGCGACTGCGCCTCGGCCAGCTCGGGATAGGCCTGGCCCATCTGCTCGACCAGATCGGCCACCATCTTGTGGAAGAACGGGGTCTTCTGGCCCAGCTTGTAGCCGTGGCGGATGGCGCGGCGGATGATCCGGCGCAGCACGTAGCCGCGGCCTTCGTTGCCGGGGATCACGCCATCGACGATCAGGAACGAGCACGCGCGGATATGGTCGGCAATGACCTTGAGCGAGTTCTGGTTCAGGTTGTCGATATGCGTTTCACGCGCGGCGGCCTTGATCAGTGCCTGGAACAGGTCGATCTCATAGTTGCTGTGCACGTGCTGCAGCACCGCGGCAATGCGCTCCAGGCCCATGCCGGTGTCCACGCACGGCTTGGGCAATGGCGTCATGTTGCCCTGCTCGTCACGGTTGAACTGCATGAACACCAGGTTCCAGACCTCGATGTAGCGGTCGCCGTCTTCCTCGGGCGATCCGGGGGGGCCGCCCCACACGTCCGGGCCGTGGTCGTAGAAGATCTCCGAGCACGGGCCGCACGGGCCGGTGTCGGCCATCTGCCAGAAATTGTCCGACGCGTAGCGCGCGCCTTTGTTGTCGCCGATGCGCACGATGCGCTCGGCCGGCACGCCCACTTCCTTGGCCCAGATGTCGTAGGCCTCGTCGTCTTCCGCGTAGACCGTCACCCACAGCTTTTCAGCCGGCAGCTGGTAGGTCTTGGTCAGCAGTTCCCACGCGTACAGGATGGCATCGCGCTTGAAGTAGTCGCCAAACGAGAAGTTGCCCAGCATCTCGAAGAACGTATGGTGGCGCGCGGTGTAGCCCACGTTCTCCAGGTCATTGTGCTTGCCGCCGGCGCGCACCGAGCGCTGCGCCGACGTGGCGCGGGTGTACGGGCGCTTGTCGGTGCCCAGGAACACGTCCTTGAACTGCACCATGCCGGAGTTGGTGAACAGCAGCGTCGGGTCGTTCGCCGGCACCAGGCTGGACGAGCGGACCACGGTATGGCCCTTCGATTCGAAGAACTGCAGGAACTTGCTGCGAATGTCTGAGACTTTCATGGGATGGCGGACGCTTGCCCTGGCGTGGCCGGGCGCGACGAATCAGTATGGGATTTGCAAACCGTTGATTATACGGGCAAGGCAGCCTGCCGGGCACGCCAGGCATGGCGCCGCGGAGCCGGCCGGCTATCGCCCAAATCCCATCGCCGAAAGAGCCCCCTAAAGCACTCAAAGCCGCACCGGCGATTTGCCGGTGGTACAGTGCAGCCAACCCGCGCCGGCCTCTGTTTGCAGGGGCGCGCCGACCTCGCGCTGTTCCGACCGATCCCCCGCCTTACCCACTGCACTGACTACCGCCATGGGAGCTTTAAGCCATCTCCGCGTCCTCGACCTGACCCGCGTTCTCGCCGGGCCGTGGTGCGCCCAGAACCTTGCCGATTTCGGCGCCGACGTGATCAAGATCGAGCGCCCCGGCGCCGGCGACGACACCCGCACCTGGGGCCCGCCCTGGCTCAAGGACGAGGACGGCCGCGACACCGCCGAAGCCGCCTACTACCTGGCCGCCAACCGCAACAAGCGCTCGGTGACCTGTGACATCAGCACGCCGGAAGGCCAGCAGATCGTGCGCGAGCTGGCGGCGCAGAGCGATGTGGTGCTGGAGAACTACAAGGTCGGCCAGCTCAGGAAGTACGGCCTGGACTACGAGACGCTCAGGCAGGTCAAACCCGACCTGATCTACTGCTCGGTCACCGGCTTCGGCCAGACCGGCCCGTACGCCGCACGCCCCGGCTACGACTTCATCATCCAGGGCATGGGCGGCTTCATGAGCCTGACCGGCGAGCGCGACGACCTGCCTGGCGGCGGCCCGCAGAAGGCCGGCGTGGCCATTTCCGACCTGATGACCGGCCAGTACGCCACCATCGCCGTGCTGGCGGCGCTGGCGCACCGCGACCGCACCGGCGAGGGCCAGTACATCGACATGGCGCTGCTGGACGTGCAGGTGGCGATGCTGGCCAACATGAACACCAACTACCTGGCCAGCGGCGAGGCGCCGCGCCGCTGGGGCAATGCGCACCCCAATATCGTCCCCTACCAGACCTTCCAGGCCGCCGATGGCTGGATCATCGTGGCGGTGGGCAACGACGGGCAGTTCCGCAAGTTCGTCACCGACGGCGGCAAGCCCGAGCTGGCCGACGACCCGCGCTTTGCCACCAACCCGCAGCGCGTGGCCAACCGCGACGTGCTGGTGCCAATCCTGGCCGAGATGGTGCGCCCGCGCACCCGCGCCCAATGGATCCGCGACCTGGAGGCCGCCGGCGTGCCGTGCGGCCCGATCAACACCCTCGACGACGTGTTCGAGGACGACCAGGTCAAGGCGCGCGGCCTGCGCGTGGACCTGCCCCACCCCAGCGCCGGCGAGGTCAAGCTGGTGGGCAGCCCGATCAAGATGAGCGCCACGCCGCCGCAGGCGCTGCGCCACCCGCCGCTGCTGGGCGAGCACACCGACACGGTGCTGGCCGACACGCTGGGCTACAGCCCTGAGCAGATCGAAGCACTGCGTGCAAAGGGTGTGCTGTAAGATTCTCCTCCTGCCGGCGGCCGGCCCTGGTGTCCTGGCCTGCCGCCGGTGCCTTCCCGAAGCAGTTCAGTCCCCACTGAAGCAAAGGCAAAGGAGAACCCATGCTGACCGACGCCATACTGGCTTTCCTGCATTTCCTTGCGATCTTCGTCCTGATCACCCTGATGGCTGCCGAGGCGGTGGTGTTGCGCCCGGAAATCACGCCAGCCGCGGTGCGGCGCCTGTCGCTGTACGACCTGTTCTATTTCCTGTCGGCGATGGTGGTGCTGGGCACCGGCCTGCTGCGCCTGTTCTACGGCGCCAAGGGCGTTGACTTCTACCTGCACAACCCGTGGTTCCACGCCAAGCTGGGTGTGTTCGTGCTGATCGCGCTGTGCTCGCTGCCGCCGACCTTTGCCATCGCGCGCTGGCGCAAGCAGGCGCGCCGGCTGCTGGATTACGTGCCGCCGCCGTCCGAGCTGAAGGCCGCCCGCCGCTGGGTGATGATCGAAGCCCACCTGCTGATCCTGCTGCCGCTGTGCGCGGTCATGATGGCGCGGGGCATCGGCGCCAGATAAATATTCCAATCCCCCTGAAGTCCGAGACATGCTGAAGAAACTGCTTGCCGCCGCGCTGACCGCGGCCCTGCTGCCCGCCGCCGCCGTGGCGGCCACCAATGCCTACCCGACCAAGCCGGTCCGCTTCGTGGTGCCCTACCCCGCCGGCGGCCCGCTCGACACCGTCGCGCGCGCCATCGGCGAGAAGCTGCGCGACAGCCTGGGCCAGCCGGTGGTGGTCGAGAACAAGCCCGGCGCGGGCGGCAACCTGGGCGCGGACTACGTCGCCAAGCAGCCGGCCGACGGCTACACCATCGTCATGGGCGCGGTGGCCACGCACGCCATCAACCCGACGCTGTTCAGCAAGATGCCGTACGACCCCGTCAAGGACTTCGCGCCGATCACGCTGGTGGCCGACGTGCCTAACGTGCTGGTGATGCACCCGGGCAAGGCCGCCGAGCTGCACATCAACAACCTGCGCGACCTGGTCGCGTACGCGCGCAAGAACCCGGGCAAGCTGGACTACGCCTCGGGCGGCAACGGCAGCGCCGGCCACCTGTCGGGCGAGCTGTTCAAGAGCATGGCGAAGATCAGCATGGTCCATATCCCGTACAACGGCGCGTCGCCGGCGCAGCTGTCGGTGCTGTCGGGCCAGACCGACCTGATCTTCGACAACCTGGCTTCGGCCTCGGCCAATATCAAGGCGGGCAAGCTGAAGGCCTTTGCGGTCACCACTGCCAGCCGCGCCGCGGCCTTCCCGGAACTGCCGACCATTGCGGAAGCCGGCAAGGGGCTGGGCCTGGAAGGCTTCGACATCTCGACGTGGTTCGGCGTGTTCGCGCCGGCCAACACCCCGCGCGAGATCGTCGAGCGGCTTAACCATGAGATCGTGGCAATCCTGAAGACCGACGAGATGAAGGCACGCCTGGCCCGCATCGGCGCACAGCCGGCACCGACCACACCCGAGCAGTTCGCGGCGCTGATCCAGCGCGAACTGAAGAAATACGCGCAGATCGTGAAGGTGTCCGGGGCGAAGGTGGACTAGCGAAAAAGGCGGCCATGGCCGCCTTTCTTGTTCCTACTCCGCTTCGGCGCCCTCGCCACTGCGCGCGCCGCCATCCTTTTTCCGCCGCGGCCATAGCCGCCCGCCCGAATCCCCCTCCAGCCGCGGCAGCAACAGCCCCACCTGCAGGATTTGCGCGCCCTCCATGCGCGTCACCGTCAGCGGCAGGCCGGCGATCTCGACGCTGTCGCCCTCCACCGGCGGCGAGGTGAACGCTCGTAGCATGGCAGCCTCCAGCGTCAGCGGCGCTTCTTGCGGCGTCAGCGCGCGCGTGCCGTACAGCACCGCCACATCGCGCAGCAGCGCATCGCCCGACAACAGGAAATCATGCGAGGCCTGCTCCCAGGTGGGCGCGCGGCCCAGCGCCTGGAACAGCGCCGACAGCATCGGCAGGGTCGTCACCGGCGCCAGCACCGAGACGCTGTCGCCGGCGCGCAGCACGGTCTGGTCCAGCGCCGCCAGCGCATCGTCGCGCGCCACCGTCAGCAGCCGGCAGCGCGGCGGCAGCTCCAGCTGGTCGGCGCGCACGTTCTCCACCGGCGCATTGGGCCCCACCTCGAACTGCATCACCTCCAGGATCGGCGCGCGCGTGCCGCGCAGGCGCGAACGCGCCAGCGGCTCGGGGTAGCCGGGGCGCCGCACCCGCGCCAGGCGCGCGGCCACCGACACCGTGGTGCCCTGGAACAGCAGGCTGGCCAGCACCACGGCAAAGGCGATGCGGAACAGCAGCCCCGCTTGCGGCACCTCGCGCAGCAGCGGAAACAGCGCCAGTACGATCGGCACCGCGCCGCGCAGGCCCATCCAGGCGATAAAGCCGGTCTCGCGCGCATTGAAGCGGAACGGCAGCAGCGCCAGCCACACCGCCACCGGCCGCGCCACCAGCATCAGGAAGGCCGCCACGGCCACGGCCGGGCCGGCCACCTCCCAGATCCGGTGCGGCGCCACCAGCAGGCCCAGCAGCAGGAACATGGCCGACTGCGCCAGCCAGGCCATGCCGTCCATGGCGCGCATGGTGTCCGACGTCACCGCGCGCTCGCGGTTGCCGATCAGCATGCCGGTCAGGTACACCGCCAGGAAACCGCTGCCGCCGGCGCTCTGCACGAGCGCGAACACCATCGCGCCGCCCGAGCACAGCAGGATCGCCTGCAGCCCTTCGGCCACGCGGATGCGCTCCAGCACGCGGGCCAGGCAATAGCCGAGCGCCAGGCCGAGCAGCCCGCCCACGCCGAACTGCACCAGCAGCCGCGTGACCAGGCCCAGCGGCGTCAGACCGTCAGGCGCGGTCAGCCATTCGATCAGTGTCAGGGTCAGGAAGATCGCCATCGGGTCGTTGATGCCCGACTCGATCTCGAGCACGCTCGCCACCCGGTCCTTCAGCCGGATGCCGCTGCTATTGAGCATCGAGAACACCGCGGCCGCGTCGGTCGAGCCGACGATGGCGCCAAGCAGCAGCCCGAGCCGCCAGTCGATGCCCAGCAGCCACGCGGCGAACACGCCGACCAGCGCTGCCGTCACCAGCACCCCCACGGTCGCCAGCGACAGCGAAGGCTTCAGCGCCACCCTGAAGGTGGCAAAGCGCGTGCGCAGCCCGCCATCGAGCAGGATCACCGCCAGCGCCAGGTTGCCGACCAGGAAGCTGAGCCAGGTGTCGGAGAAGCGGATGCCGCCCGGGCCGTCCACGCCGGCCAGCATGCCCACGGCCAGGAAGACCAGCAGGAACGGCACGCCCAGGCGTGCCGAAAAGGCGCCCAGCACGATGCCCAGCGACATCACGACGGCGCCGATCAGGATGACGTGGTCGATGCTCTCCAAACCGCTCCTTGCGTTGCATTGTGGTCCCGTTGCGGAACCTTTCAGCCAGTCTTCGGCCGTGCGGCGGAAGAACGCCCCGGATGATAGCGCAGCGGCCCCGCCACAGCCGGGCGCTTTGGCCGCCAGGCCGCCTCCAGCCTGGCTCGGCAGTGCTTTTAAGCGCTAATTCACTAGGGGATACCCTCAGCATGACCCTGTTTGCAGACATCTGAAAGGTAGCTGAAAGGTCGTCCCCTTAACTTCCACCCTGCCCGCGGGAGGGCCCCGCCCACGGCCTGCATTCATGCAGTGCAGCAAGGGACCCGCCACAGATTTCATGTGTCTTATCGAGGAGATTCACTTTGCGCATACGTAGCCAAAAGGACTTCGCCTCCGGCCTGCTGTTTATTCTGGTCGGATTCGGCTTTTCCTGGGTCGCACGCGGCTATTCCATGGGAACCGCCGCAAAAATGGGACCGGGATACTTCCCGTTCTGGCTTGGCATTGTGCTCGCCCTGCTGGGCGCGCTGGTGCTGTGGGGTTCGCTGTCTTCCAAGATGGAAGAAGACAACCTCGCCCGCTGGGACATCAAGACGCTGCTGTGGATCCTCGGTTCGGTGGTGCTGTTCGGCCTGCTGCTCAAGCCGCTGGGCATGGTGCTGTCGGTGCTGGTGCTGGTGCTGGTGTCGTCGATGGCCAGCCACGAGTTCAGCTGGAAGGGCGCCATCCTCAACTCGATCATCCTGGTGCTGATCAGCCTGGGCGCGTTCGTGTACGGCATCAACCTGCAGATGCCGGTGTGGCCGGCTTTCCTGGCAAGCTAAGGAGGCCGCCAACATGGAACTTCTCGCCAACCTGGGTCTGGGCTTTTCCACCGCCCTGACCTTCCAGAACCTCGCGTACGCCTTCCTGGGCTGCGTGCTGGGTACCCTGATCGGCGTGCTGCCGGGCCTGGGGCCGCTGGCCACCATCGCCATGCTGCTGCCGGTGACCTACACGCTGCCGCCGGTGGCCGCGCTGATCATGCTGGCCGGTATCTACTACGGCGCCCAGTACGGCGGCTCGACCACCGCCATCCTGGTGAACCTGCCTGGTGAATCGTCCTCGGTGGTGACAACCATCGATGGTTACCAGATGGCAAGACGAGGGCGAGCGGGGGTGGCGCTAGCGACAGCGGGCCTAGGCTCGTTCTTCGCCGGCTGCGTGGCCACCCTGATCCTCGCCGCCTTTGCCGCGCCGCTGTCGGAACTGGCCTTCAAGTTCGGCCCCGCCGAATACTTCTCGCTGATGGTGCTGGGCCTGATCGGCGCCGTGGTGCTGGCTTCGGGTTCGCTGGTCAAGGCCATCGCCATGATCGTGCTGGGCCTGCTGCTGGGCCTGGTCGGTACCGACGTGAACTCGGGCGCCGCGCGCTTCTCGTTCGACGTGCCTGAACTGACCGACGGCCTGAACTTCGTCTCGGTGGCAATGGGTGTGTTCGGCTTCGCGGAAATCATCGCGAACCTGGAGCAGAAGGAACATCGCGAAACCTTCACCGACCACATCACCAACCTGTTCCCGACCAAGGAAGACTTCAAGCGCATGATCCCGGCCGTGCTGCGCGGCACGATACTGGGTTCGGCACTGGGTATCCTGCCCGGCGGCGGTGCGGCGCTCGCTTCGTTTGCAGCCTACTCGCTGGAAAAGAAGACCTCGAAGTACTCGCATGAATTCGGCAAGGGTGCGATCGAAGGCGTGGCGGGTCCGGAATCGGCCAACAACGCCGCGGCACAGACTTCGTTCATCCCGCTGCTGACGCTGGGCATTCCGCCCAATGCCGTGATGGCGCTGATGGTCGGTGCGATGACCATCCACAACATCCAGCCCGGTCCGCAGGTGATGACCAGCAACCCGGCGCTGTTCTGGGGCCTGATCGCTTCGATGTGGATCGGCAACTTCATGCTGATCGTGCTGAACCTGCCGCTGATCGGCATCTGGGTAAAGCTGCTGAAGGTGCCTTACCGCTACCTGTACCCGGCCATCCTGACGTTCTGCTGCATCGGCGTGTACTCGGTCCAGAACACCACCTTCGACGTGTTCCAGACCGCGGCCTTCGGCGTGATCGGCTACCTGTTCATCAAGCTCAAGTGCGAACCCGCGCCGCTGCTGCTCGGCTTCGTG
Organism: Cupriavidus sp. GW823-FHT06D04; assembly: GCF_058795055.1. NCBI lineage: Bacteria > Pseudomonadati > Pseudomonadota > Betaproteobacteria > Burkholderiales > Burkholderiaceae > Cupriavidus > Cupriavidus sp. GW823-FHT06D04. Next base: position 187,472 of record NZ_JBXAHL010000001.1, read on the forward strand.
CTGGGGCCGATGATGGAAGAGAACTTCCGCCGTTCGCTGCTGCTGTCGCGCGGTGACTTCAGCGTGTTCGTGACCCGTCCGCTGTCGCTTGGTCTGCTGATCGCGGCTGCGGTGCTGGTGCTGGTCGTGGCAATGCCGTCGATCAAGTCCAAGCGCGAGGAAGCGTTCCAGGAAGAATAAGCAGGGAATATCGTCGGCCCCAGGGCTGGCGGCACAACACACTAAGGGCACCGCAAGGTGCCCTTTTTTTGTGCTTGCCGACTACGTTATGGCTGGTTCCGCCCCACCGCCACCCGCCCCCCGACAACCTATATTGATAGGACTCGGACAACGGTCGCGCTGCGCGCGTCGGAGGTTGAAATCATGACCATGTCTACCACGCTGGCGAGATGCCTGAGCAAGAAGCAGAGCCAGTTCGACACCGTTCGGCACCCCTACAGCCTCAGCAGCATGGCCACTGCGCAGGCCGCACACATTCCCGGAGACCGATTGGCCAAGACCGTCCTGCTGGAAGACGGCAGCGGCTACGTCGCAGTCGTGATTCCTTCGACTCACCACCTGAAACTGTCGGAGATCTGCGAGCAGACCGGCCGCAAGCTGTCGCTGGCGCATGAGGATGGCGTGCGCGAAGTGTTCCGCGACTGCGACCACGGCGCGATCCCGCCGGTTGGCATGGCGTACGGCACGCAGACCTGGCTCGACGACAGCCTGCTGACGCACCCCGACGTCTACTTCGAGGCGGGCGACCACCAGGAACTGGTGCACATGAGCACCGGGCAGTTCCTCGACCTGATGGCCGACGCGCGGCGCGGGCATTTTGCGCACAGGATGATGTAGACCGGGCATGCCTTGGCAGGCCACGCGGCCGGCGCTTGCCGGCCGCTTTTCTTTGCGTTGGCAATCGCTTCGCCAAGCCGCTCACGCGCGGATGGCAAAAAGCTGCCGCCGCCGGCCACGCTGACCGGCGAAGAATCTTCGCTCACCTCGCGGACCCGGCCCCGTCAGGGCAATGACAGCCCTGACGGGACCCGGCGACCGCTCAAGCGACGTCGAACCGGTCGAGGTTCATCACCTTGACCCAAGCGGCGACGAAGTCCCGGACAAACTTCTCCTGCGCGTCCTCGCTTGCGTAGACCTCGCAAAGCGCCCGCAACTGGGCATGCGAACCGAACACCAGATCGACCCGGGTACCGGTCCACTTCTTCGCACCGGTCTTGCGGTCAAGCCCCTCGAACACGTCGCGGGCTTCCGACAGCGGCTTCCATTCCGTGCGCATGTCGAGCAGGTTGCGGAAGAAGTCGTTGGTCAGCGTTTCCGGCCGGTCGGTGAAGACGCCATGCGCATCCTGCCCGGTATGGACGTTCAGCACGCGCAGCCCGCCGATCAGCACCGTCATCTCGGGCGCGGTCAGGGTCAGCAATTGCGCCTTGTCGATCAGCAGCGCCTCCGCCGGGATGCTGTACTTCTGCTTGAGGAAGTTGCGGAAGCCGTCTGCCTTCGGCTCGAGCGCACCGACCGATTGCACGTCGGTCTGTTCCTGCGAGGCGTCCATGCGGCCCGGCGTGAATGGTACGGTCACGCGATGGCCGGCCTTCTGCGCCGCCTGCTCGATCCCGGCACCGCCGGCCAGCACGATCAGGTCGGCGAGCGAAATTTTCTTGCCGCCGGACTGCGCACCATTGAACTCAGCCTGGATCCCTTCGAGCACCTTCAGCACCTTGGCCAGCTTCTCGGGTTCGTTGGCTGCCCAGTCCTTCTGCGGCGCCAGGCGGATGCGCGCCCCATTGGCGCCACCACGCTTGTCCGAACCGCGGAAGCTGGAGGCCGAGGCCCAGGCGGTCTGCACCAGTTGCGAGACCGGCAGCCCCGACGCCAAGATCTTCTGCTTGAGCGCGGCGATGTCCTGCTCGTTGACCAGCGGATGGTCGACCGCCGGGATGGGATCCTGCCAGATCAGCTCTTCGGCCGGCACTTCCGGGCCGAGGTAGCGGGCGCGTGGGCCCATGTCGCGGTGGGTCAGCTTGAACCAGGCGCGGGCAAAGGCATCGGCGAGCTGGTCAGGATTCTCCAGGAAGCGCCGCGAGATCTTCTCGTAAACCGGGTCCAGACGCAGCGAAAGATCCGTGGTCAGCATCGTTGGCCGCAGCTTCTTCGACGGATCGTAAGCGTGCGGAATGGTTTCCCCGCCATCCTTGGCCACCCACTGGTTGGCACCGGCGGGACTCTTGGTCAGCTCCCATTCGTGGCCGAACAGATTCTCCAGATAGCTGTTGCCCCACTTTGTCGGCGTATTGCTCCAGGTCACCTCCAGCCCACTGGTGATGGTGTCGACGCCCTTGCCGGTGCCAAAGGTGCTTGACCATCCCAGGCCCTGGTTTTCAAGGTCGGCGCCCTCGGGCTCGGCCCCGATGTTGTCCCCGGCGGGACCGGCACCGTGCGTCTTGCCGAAGGCATGCCCGCCGGCAATCAGCGCGACGGTCTCCTCGTCGTCCATGGCCATGCGCGCAAAGGTTTCGCGGATATCGTGCGCCGCGGCGAGCGGGTCAGGGTTGCCTTCCGGGCCTTCCGGGTTCACATAGATCAGGCCCATCTGCACGGCGGCCAGCGGGTTCTCCAGGTTGCGTTCCTGGTCGGTGCGGCTGGCCTCGGCGCCATGCATTTCCTCGTCGGCGACGATCACGCCCTCGTCGTCGTACTTGCCGGCGGCACCCTTGCCGTAGCGAAAGTCACCGCCCAGCCAGGTCTTTTCATTGCCCCAGTACACATCCAGGTCCGGCTCCCAGGTGTCTTCGCGGCCACCGCCGAAGCCGAAGGTCTTGAAGCCCATGGTCTCGAGCGCGACGTTGCCGCTCAAGATCATCAGGTCGGCCCAGGAGATCTTCTGGCCGTACTTCTGCTTGATCGGCCATAGCAGGCGGCGCGCCTTGTCCAGGCTGACGTTGTCCGGCCAGCTGTTGATCGGCGCGAAACGCTGCTGGCCGCGCCCACCGCCGCCACGGCCATCGCCAATGCGGTACGTGCCGGCACTATGCCAGGCCATGCGGATGAGCAGCGGGCCGTAGTGGCCGAAGTCCGCCGGCCACCAGTCCTGCGATTCAGTCATCAGCGCCGCCAGGTCCTTCTTCACCGCCGCCAGGTCGAGGCTCTTGAAGGCTTGCGCATAGTTGAAGTCCGCCCCCAGCGGGTTGGACTTGCTGGAATGCTGGCTGAGCAGGTCCAGGCGCAGTTGCTTTGGCCACCAGTCGCGATTGGTCGTACCGCCGCCAGCGGTATGGGTGACGGGACACTTTGCTTCGTTTGACATGCGTTCTCTCCTTGTGGGACGTACTGAACACACCTGCAGCGATGGCGCGGGGGGTCGTTGTTGCATCAGCGATCCCGCTCCGGCGGATCTTGCGGATCCACGCCGGGAATCTCCTTCAAAAGCATGCCGGCTGATGACTGCCGGCGCGCTGGGCATGCTCCGACGCGGTAGCGTCGGGCGCCGCCCCATGGCAATGCGGCCGCGGCAGTCCGCAACCCAAATATATGCACAGCTGAGCGCCAGGAGAATGCGTTTCTGACTATCCTCCCGATAGATCCCGGTTATGGCGTGGACGCAACCCGCACTAGGCGCCGAACAGCTCGCTGCAGGCCGCCCGTACCGCCGCGGTCACCTGCCCGCGCCCGTGGTCGCGCCGTTCCAGCATGCCGATGTGACGCATCACCGGCTCGCCGTTGACCAGCAGCGGCAGGATGCGCAGCGCCTCGTCGTCGCGCCAGCGCGCGCGGCGCAGCAGCGGCACCACGGTCACGCCGACTTCCTGCCGCACCAGCTCCACCAGCGCCTCGATCGCGTTCAGTTCAAGGAACTCGTTGACCTTCAGGTGCGCGCGGCGCAGCGCGCGCTCGACCAGCACGCCGGTGCGCTGGCTGCGGTCGAAGCGCAGGTAGGGATTGGTGGCAAGCGCCTCGCGCGCATCGCGGCCCGGGCTGCCGCGTGCCGCGATCGCCACCAGCGGCTCCTGGTACAGCGGCGTCCAGCGCAGCGTGCCGGGCACGCGCGCGGCGCCCTCGACCAGGATGGCGGCATCCAGCTCGCCGGCCTCGACCTGCGCCGCCAGCTCGATCGACTTGGCGCCGACCAGGCGCACGTCGAGCGCAGGATAAGTGCGCTTCATATGCGCTACCGCATGTGACAGCCCGCCCATCACCGACACCACCGCACCCACCGCCACCGCGCCCGCCATGGCCTGGTCCGAGGCCAGCGGCAACCGCATCTCGTCATACAGCGCCAGCATGCGCCGCGCCTGCGGCAGCAGCGCGCGGCCGTCGGCATTGAGCACGGCCACGCGGCCGTTGCGGTCGAACAGCTCGCGGCGCAGCTCGGTCTCCAGTGCGCGCATCTGCAGGCTGACGGCGGCCTGGGTCAGTGCCACCTGGCCGGCGGCGGCGGCAAAGGAGCCGTGCTCGGCCACGGCAACGAAGGTACGGAGAAAGCGGACAGTGCTCATCGGTGCACACAAGAGAAGAGTCAGGCATATGCCGGCAAGGCGCGATTCTTAAGATTTCCTTGTGACATTGGAAAGAAATATTAGCTTTCTTTGTGACCGGCAGCACGGAATAATGAAGACCGGCTCATGAATCGGGGCCAATCGCCTGACACCGGAGACAAGTATGAAATCCTGGCTGCGCCGCTTCGGCATCGGCCTTGGCTGCGGGCTTTGCCTGGCCGCCACGCCCGCACTGGCCGACACCTATCCCAGCAAGCCGATCCGCCTGATCGTGCCCTTCCCGGCCAGCGGCGCGACCGACCTGCTGGCACGCGCCATCGCGCAGAAGGTGGGCACCAGCATGGGCCAGCAGATCGTGGTCGACAACCGCCCCGGCGCCGGCGGCGCGATCGGCTCGGACATGGCCGCCAAGGCTGCGCCCGATGGCTATACGCTGCTGATCGCCACCACCAGCACGCATTCGATCGGGCCGTATATCAACACCCGCCTGCCGTACAACACCGAGACCGACTTCACCCCGGTCAGCCAGGTGGCGATCGCCACCAACCTGCTGGTGGTGCCGAACAGCCTGCCGGCGAAGAACGTGCGCGAGCTGATCGACTACGCCAAGAAGCATCCCGGCGAACTGAACTACGCCTCCAGCGGCAACGGCACCGTGGTGCATCTGACCGCTGAGGCCTTCAAGGCGCAGGCGGGCGTGTTCATCACCCACATTCCCTACCGCGGCACCGCGCTGGCCGTGCCGGACCTGATCTCGGGCAAGGTGCAGGTGCTATTCGACAGCATCGTGTCGGGCCTGCCGCATGTGAAGGACGGCAAGCTCAAGGCACTGGCGGTGACCAGCGCCAAGCGCTCGCCGCTGGCGCCGGAAATCCCCACGGCGAGTGAGTCGGGCCTGCCCGGCTTCGAGTCCGATACCTGGTTCGGCATCTATGGCCCCAAGGGCCTGCCGGCGGATATCGTCAACCGCCTGAATGCAGAATTCAACAAGGCCATCCAGTCGCCCGAGGTCAAGGAACGCCTGGGCAAGCTGGGCGCCGAGCCGGTCGGCGGCACGCCGGCGCAGTTCGCCGCGATGGTGAAGAAGGACAGCGCGCGCTGGGGCAAGCTGATCAAGGATCGCAAGATCACGGCAGAATAAGGGCCGCTGAGCGCCCAAGCACAAGGACACAGACAAGCATGCAGAACTTCAACTGGACCAACCCCTACCCCTCCGTGCGCATCCCGCTGTTTGCGCGCAACGTGGTCTCCACCTCGCACCCGCTGGCCGCGCAGGCCGGCCTGCGCATGCTGCTCAAGGGCGGCAATGCGGTCGATGCCGCCATCGCCGCGGCCGCCGCAATCACCATCGTCGAGCCGGTGTCGTGCGGCCTGGGCAGCGATGCCTTTGCCATCCTGTGGGACGGCAAGGAACTGCACGGCCTGAACTCATCGGGCGTGGCCCCGGCGGCGTGGAGCCCGGAGTACTTCAAGAACAAATACGGCACCGATGCCAACGGCCTGGCCAACCGCCCGATCCGCGGCTGGGACTCGGTCACCGTGCCCGGCGTGGTCGCCGGTTGGGCCGCGCTGCATGAGCGCTTCGGCAAGCTGCCGTTCGCCGACCTGATGGAGCCGGCGATCGAGATCGCCGAGCGCGGCTATGCCGTGCCGCCGGTGGTGGCGCACAAGTGGGCCGCCGCGGTGCCTGAGCTGAAGGACCAGCCCGGCTATGCCGAGACCTTTATGCCCAATGGCCGCGCCCCCGCCGTGGGCGAGAAGTTCACCATGAAGGCTGCCGCCGAAACCCTGCGCAAGATCGGCGCGACCCGTGGCCGCGCCTACTACGAAGGCGAGATCGCCGAGCAGATTGCCGCCTTCAGCCAGCAGTGCGGCGGCGCCATGACGCTCGATGATCTGCGCAACTACCGCCCCGACTGGGTCAAGCCGATCAGCAAGTCCTACCGCGGCTACGAGCTGCACGAGATCCCGCCCAACGGCCAGGGCATTGCCGCGCTGATCGCGCTGGGCATCCTGGACCAGTTCGACATGTCGTCGATCCCGGTGGATTCGGTCGACTCGCAGCACCTGCAGATCGAGGCAATGAAGCTGGCCTTTGCCGACCTCTACCGCTACGTGGCCGACCCGCGCAGCATGGAGGTCACGCCGGAAGAAATGCTCGATGACGCGTACCTGAAGTCGCGCGCGAAGCTGATCGACATGCAGCGCGCCACGCATTTCAACTTTGGCATGCCCAAGGTCGGCGGCACCATCTACCTGACCGCCGCCGACGAGAACGGCATGATGATCTCGTTCATCCAGTCCAACTACATGGGCTTCGGCTCGGGCGTGGTGGTGCCGGGCACCGGCATCAGCCTGCAGAACCGCGGCGTGGGCTTCTCGATGGATCCGAAGTCGGCCAACGTGGTCGCGGGCGGCAAGCGTCCGTTCCACACCATCATCCCGGCCTTCCTGACCAAGGACGGCCAGCCGGTGATGAGCTTCGGCGTGATGGGCGGCGACATGCAGCCGCAGGGCCACCTGCAGACCGTGGTGCGCATGCTGGATTACAACCAGCAGCCGCAGGCCGCGTGCTGCGCGCCGCGCTGGAAAGTCAACCGCGACTTCACGCTGGATGTGGAAAGCACCATGGACCCGGCCACGGTCGAGGGCCTGAAGGCGCGCGGCCACCAGCTCAAGTCGGTGGACGATCCGTACATGGACTTTGGCTCGGGCCAGTTCATCTGGCGCCTGTCGGACGATGCCGAGCACGGCTATGTCGCGGCCAGCGACAGCCGGCGCGATGGCCAGGCGGTGGGGTTCTGAGCCGGCTGACTCAGTTGCCTGCGCCAGCGATACGCCCGGGTCCGCCCGGGCGTTTTTCATGGTGCGGCAGAATTGTCCGCAACTGGCCCGCCCGCGATCGGCCCAACTGTGCATGGTGTGTCCGCGCCCGCTCCGTACACTGGTGACCCACCAGCCTCCGGAGCCCCCCGCGCCATGACCACCTACGCTTTCCGCCTGCTCAACGTCTTTGCCGAATCCACCTTCGGTGGCAATCCGCTGTGCGTGTTCGAGGATGCGCGCGGCATGGACAATGCCACCATGCAGGCGCTGGCGCTGCAGTTCAACCTGTCGGAGACCACCTTTATCCTGCCGTCGGAGCGTGCCAGCGCGCGGGTGCGCATCTTCACGCCGGGCTATGAGATGCGCTTCGCCGGCCATCCGACGCTGGGCACCGCGCACGTGGTGCGCGAACTGACCGGCACCGGCGACGCGCTGACGCTGGAGTTCCCGGCGGGCGTGGTGCCGGTGACCGCGCAGGGCGATGTCTGGACCTTCACCGCCCCTCACAACGGCAAGCCGAAGACCGCGCCGGCCGGCCTGCCCGATGCCGACATGGCCAGCCTGCTCGGCCTGCAGGAACGCGATCTGCTGGTGTCGCCGATGTGGGTCGACACCGGCGCCGATCAGCTGCTGGTGGCAGTGCGCAGCACCGATGCCGTGCGCCGCGCCAATCCCGACAGCGCGCGCCTGCAGATCTGGCCGCAGAGCAGCCTGGGCCGCAAGACCGCCTACGTCTTTGCCTTCGACCCGGAACGGCCCGGCCGCGTGCTGTCGCGCTACTTCTTCACCAAGCAGGGCGGCGGCGTGGCCGAGGATCCGGGCACGGGCTCGGCCTGCGCCAACCTGGGCGGCTGGCTGCTGGCCACCGGCCACGCGCTGCCGGCCGAATACGCGATCGATCAGGGCGAGGCCGTTGGTCGCCCCTGCCGGCTGCACCTGGCCGTCAGCGCCGACGGTGCAATCCACGTGGGCGGCCGCGTGCTGGAGATCGGCCGGGGTACCGTGACCGTGTAACGGCATCTGCGCTACATTGACGGTTTCGCCCCCGCCGACCCACGCCCCGCCTGCCATGACCTCGCACGCCATCACCACGCTGGCCGACCTGGAAGCGCTCTACGCGCAACCGGCGGCCCCGTCGCTGTCCAAGGAAGTCGACTACCTGCACCCGCACTACCGCGACTTTATCGAGGCGGCACCTTTCTGCCTGCTGTCGACGGTGGGCGAGGACTGGGCCGAATGCTCGCCGCGCGGCGATGCGCCGGGCTTTGTGCAGGTGCTGGACGAACGCACGCTGCTGCTGCCCGACCGGCGCGGCAACAACCGCATCGACAGCCTGCGCAATATCGTTGCCGATCCGCGCGTCGGGCTGCTGTTCGTGATCCCCGGCATCAACGAGACCATCCGCGTCAACGGCACCGCGCAGATCAGCGTCGACCCGGCGCTGGTCGCGCGTTGCGTGGTCGACGGCAAGGCCCCGACCACGGTGCTGGTGGTCACGGTGCAGGCAGTGTTCTTCCAGTGCGCCCGCGCGCTGATCCGCTCGCGCCTGTGGGCAGCGGATGCGCAGGTGGCGCGCCAGTCGCTGCCCAGCAACGGCGAGATCCTGTCCACGCTGACCGACAACGCCATCGACGGCGCCGCCTACGACCGCGACCTGCCCGAGCGGCAGCGCACCACGCTCTACTAACCGCGCGGCAGCCACTCCGGCGCGTGCGTGCCGAGCGGCTCGGACGGCAACGTCCAGCGCGCCGGCGTTTCCGACAGATGCGCCGCATGGCGCACCACAGTCAGCATGCCGAAGCCCGACGGCACCGCCTCCAGCAGGTCGGCCACGTCGTCGATCTTCTGCTCGGGCGCCTTGGGCCCGTCCGGCACGCGCCCCAGGCCGCGCAGCCACTGCCCCACCTGCGCCAGCGACACCCGCACATGCCAGCTGCCGCCCTCCACCGCGCGCCGGTGCAGCGCGGCCATCGCGCCGAAGGCCAGCAGGTAGCCCGCGGCGTGGTCCAGCACCTGCGCCGGCAACGGACGCGGTGTGTCGCTGCCGGCCGCCTGCGCTTCGGCATCATTGAAGCCGGTGGCGGTCTGCACCAGCGAATCGAAGCCGCGCTTGTGCGACCACGGCCCGACGTGGCCATAGGCGCTCAGCGACACATAGACGATGCCCGGACGCGCGCGCGCCGCGGCCTCCGGCCCCACCCCCAGCTCGGCCAGGCCGCCGGGGCGATAGCCCTGCACCATCACGTCGGCACCGTGCAGCAGCTTGTGCAGCGTGCGCTTGTCGTCCGGATCGCGCAGGTCCAGCTGGCAGCTGCGCTTGCCGCGGCCGGTGTCGATCACCAGCGGCGGGATCGACGGCAGGTGCGAGGCGGTGACCAGCAGCACGTCGGCGCCATGCGCGGCCAGCGTGCGGCCCGCCACCGGGCCAGCGATGATGCGGGTGAAATCGAGCACGCGCACGCCCGACAGCGGCTGCGCGTCCGGGGATGCGGGCGCCGGCAGCGGTTGCGGCGGGGCGTCGCCGATGCGCTCCAGCGTCACTGGCGGCAGGCCGCGCAAGGCGGCCGCCTGCGGATGGCGGTCCCATTCCTCAAAGCTGCGCAATGCCGCAACGACCAGGCCCGCGTCGGACGCCGCGGTCTCGAAGGCTTCGGCGTCTCGCTTGTCCAGCGCGGCCTGCACGGCTGCCTTGTCATTGGCGCAGCCCAGCAAGCGCACCACGCCGTCGCGGTGGTGCGGGAAATTGGTATGCAGGCGCACCCAGCGGCCGTCGCCGCAGCGGTAGATGCCGGCCAGCTTGTCCCACAGTTCGGGCGCGGGGCCGCCGTCGACGCGCAGGTAGCGTTCGCTGCGGAATTCGGTGATGGCATGGCGCATGTCGACGCTGACGTCCTGCCAGCGGCCGGTGCGGCTGTGCCACAACGCGGCGGCCGCCAGCGCCGCGGCGCCAAGGCTGGCCTGGGCGGCGGTGCCCACGGCAAAGCTCGACGGCAGCACCGGCTCGGCGCCGTCCAGCTTCAGGTGCGCCAGCGCCTCGGCGGGCAGGCCGGCATCGCGCCACAGCGCGGCAACGACTTCAGAGGGCTCAAGCGGCACTGGCGCCGCATCGGGTTGGGCGTTCATGGGCATTCCTGCAGCGATGGACCAAAGCCGGCCACCGCGGGCCGGCACGCTTCCATGCTACTCCGACACATCACTTTCGTCGCAGCCAGGCGCGTCCGCGCGGGCGCAAATCCGGGAGATGGGCGGAAATCCGCGGCGGCTCGCGGCGTGCGGCGGCTCCGGCACGGTAAAATCCCGTTATTGGCATTCCGCCACGCAATCTGACGACCCGGCCCAAGCACCCAGACGCATCAGGCCGGCCAACCGGCGCCATCATGAGCCACGACAACAAGCCTACCGACAGCACCCCCGCCGCCTCCAACTTCCTGCGGAGCATCATCGACCAGGACCTCGCCGCCAGCACCTATGCCGGCCGCCAGGACAAGGCCGGCGAACCGCTGCCGACCGTGATCACCCGCTTCCCGCCGGAGCCCAACGGCTACCTGCATATCGGCCACGCCAAGAGCATTTGCCTGAACTTCGGGCTGGCGCGCGACTACGGCGGCCGTTGCCACCTGCGCTTTGACGACACCAACCCGGTCAAGGAAGACACCGAATACGTCGATTCGATCATCGACGCGGTGCACTGGCTGGGCTTTTCCTGGGACAGTGAGGGCAAGGACGGCGCCAAACAGCCGCACCTGTACTACGCCAGCGACTACTTCGACCAGCTCTACGCCTTTGCCGAGACCCTGATCGAGCGCGGCGCCGCCTATATCGACAGCCAGACCGCCGAACAGATCGCCGCCAGCCGCGGCAATTTCTCCGAGCCGGGCAAGCCCTCGCCCTACCGCGACCGCAGCGTCGAAGAGAACCTGCAGCTGTTCCGCGACATGCGCGCCGGCAAGTACGCCGACGGCGAGCACGTACTGCGCGCGAAGATCGACATGACCGCGCCCAATATCGTGATGCGCGACCCGGTGCTCTACCGCATCCGCCATGCCCATCACCACCGCACGGGCGACAAGTGGTGCATCTACCCGATGTACGACTTCACCCACTGCATCTCGGACGCGCTGGAGAACATCACGCATTCGCTGTGCACGCTGGAGTTCGAGAACAACCGCCCGCTGTACGACTGGGTGCTGGAGCACCTGCGCGACAGCGGCGTGTTCCGCGACCCGCTGCCGCACCAGTATGAGTTCGCGCGCCTGAACCTGACCTACGCCATCACCAGCAAGCGCAAGCTCAAGCAGCTGGTCGATGAACAGCGCGTGGACGGCTGGGACGATCCGCGCATGCCCACGCTGGTGGGCGTGCGCCGCCGCGGCTACACCCCGGAATCGATCCAACTGTTCTGCGACCGCGTGGGCGTGGCCAAGGCCGACAGCTGGATCGACATGAGCACCCTCGAAGGCGCGGTGCGCGACGACCTGGACGGCCGTGCCGCGCGCGGCGTGGCCGTGCTGGACCCGCTGCGCCTGGTGATCGACAACTACCCCGAAGGCCAGAGCGAAGAATGCTCGGCGCCGGTGCACCCGAAGAAGCCGGAACTGGGCCGCCGCGTGTTCCCGCTGTCGCGCGAGCTGTGGATCGAGCGCGAGGACTTCAACGAGACCCCGCCCAAGGGCTACTTCCGCCTGTTCCCGGGCAACAAGGTGCGGCTGAAGTACGGCTACGTGATCGAGTGCACCGGCGTGGACAAGGATGCCGACGGCAACGTGATCGCCGTGCACGCCAACTACCTGCCCGAAACCAAGAGCGGCACGCCGGGCGCCGACAGCGTCAAGGTGAAGGGCGTGATCCACTGGGTCAGCGCGGCGCACGCGTACCAGGCCGAAGTGCGCCTGTACGACCGCCTGTTCAACGACCCCAACCCGGATGCCGGCGGCAAGAACTTCCTGGATGCGCTCAACCCGGATTCCAAGCAGGTGATCACCGCCTACCTGGAGCCGGGCCTGCGCGAAGCGCAGCCCGAAGACCGCTTCCAGTTCGAGCGCCATGGCTACTTCGTCGCCGACCGCACCGATTCGCAGCCGGGCAAGCCGGTCTTCAACCGCACCGTCGGTCTGAAAGATAGCTGGGGCAAGTGATGGCCAAACCTGGCAAGGCAGCCGTGCAGACCATCACCTTCCCACTCGAGGGCGAGTTCATCGCGCTCAATGACCTGCTCAAGCTGGCGGGCGTGTGCGACAGCGGCGGCGCCGGCAAGGCGCTGGTCGCCGCCGGCGAAGTCTCGGTGGACGGTGCGCCCGAATCGCGCAAGACTGCCAAGATCCGCGCCGGGCAGGTGGTGGGCCTGGCGGGCATCGAGATCCGCGTGGTCGCCGCCTGACCGCGCGGGCCGGGCCGGTGGCGCCAGTGATGGCGCGCCGGCATTGCAACCGAAAGGACTGGACTATGCCGATCGCTTTCTGGTGCGTGCTGCTGGCCGGCATCCTGCCGCTGGCGACGGTGGCCATCGCCAAGGCCAGCGGGCCTGGCTATGACAACCATGACCCGCGCGGCTGGCTGGAGCAGCAGTCCGGCCGCGCGCGCCGCGCCGACATGGCGCACCGCAACCACTTCGAGGCCTTCCCCTTCTTTGCCGCCGCCGTGCTGGCCGCCAGCCACCTGCAGGCGCCGCAGGCCCGCATCGACGAGCTGGCCGTGGTCTTCATCGTGGCCCGCCTGCTCTACACCGTGTGCTACGTGACCGACCGCGCCACGCTGCGCACGCTGTGCTGGACCATCGGCTACCTGTCGGTGGTAGGGATGTTCCTGCTGCCCGTGTTTGTCCACTGAGCGCCGACTGAGCCATGGCCGCACGCGCGCTGGCACTTGCTGCCGCCCTGGGAATCACCGCTGCGCAGGCGGCGCCGCTTGAATACACCATCGATCCGGCGCACACCACCGTCTATTTTTCCGCCAGCCATTTCGAGCGCAGCTCGGTGCGCGGGCGCTTCGGCAAGATCGACGGGCGCCTCGTCTATGACGCGGACAGCGGCGCCGGTGCACTCGATGTGACCGTGGACCTGGCCTCGGTCGATACCGGCAACCGCACCCTGGATGGCGTGCTGCGCTCGGCACAATTCTTCGATACTGCCCAGCACCCGGTGGCGCGGCTGCGCGCGAACCGCTTCCTGATGGAAGGTGGCCGGCTGGCCGCGGTGGAAGGTGAGCTGACGCTGCACGGCGTCACGCAGCCGCTGCGCCTGCAGGCCGAGCGTTTCCGCTGCGGCGAGGTGACTTTCTTCGGCGTGAGCCGGCAGGTCTGCGGCGGCGACTTCCGCGCCGAGGTGCCGCGCAGTGCCTTTGGCATGACCCGCTTCCTGCCCGAGGTAGGCGACACCGTGACGCTGCAAGTGGCGGTCGAGGCATCGCCCGCGGGCGGCACCCCACAGTAACCCTATTCGTCACCTCCGGCGCAAATTTCTCTTGTAGAATCAGCGCTTTGCCCAATTCCCGCCACGCTCGTCTGCGTGTGCCTGGTGGGGGCGCGCGAGACCGAGACCATGTTCGACATCCATTCCGGCGACATCGTGGCCGCCGCACTTGCAGCTGCCGGTGCCTGCCTGGCCTGCAGCATTCCGGGCGACTTCCTGCGCCGCTTCCCGCTGTGGGCAGTGCAGACTTACGGCCGCGGCGCGCTGCTGATGCCGTTCCTGGCGATGATGGTCGGCACCTGGCTGTTCCGCCTCGGGGTGGCCGGCCAGATCGACACCACCGCCGGGCAGGCGCTGATCGTTGCCGCCGGCTTCCTGAGCACGCTGCTGCTGTCGGCGCTGCTGCGCTTCTACCTCAAGGAATACCGCAAGCGCTGAGCCGTTGGGCGAGTATGCCGGGCCCGCAGGCGGTGTCCGGCAAATGGCGTATGATGCGGCCTTTTGCGTCTCCCGCACCCCAGCCGGGGCGCCTGCCGCACACTTCACCTCATGGCGCTCAAATCCACCATCTTCAAAGCTGACCTGTCGGTCTCCGACATGGACCGGCCCTACTACGGCAGCCACAGCCTGACCATCGCCAAGCACCCGTCCGAGAATGACGCGCGCATGATGGTGCGCCTGCTGGCCTTTGCCTGCGAAGCCACCGAAACGCTGGCCTTCACGCGCGGCCTGGACGAACCCGACGAACCCGACCTGTGGGACAAGCGCCTGACCGGCGACATCGCCCACTGGGTCGAACTGGGCCAGCCCGACGAAGCGCGCCTGAAGCGCGCCGCCGCCCGGGCCGAGCGTGTGACCGTCTACACCTACAACGCCGCCAGTGCGCGCGAATGGTGGAAGGGCATGGCGGGCAAGGCCGGCAAGCTGCGCAACGTCACCGTCTACAATGTCCCGGCGGAAGCGGTCGAAGCCCTGGCCGCGCTGGCGCAGCGCGCCATGCGCCTGTCGGTGACGATCCAGGACGGCGACATCTGGGTGGCCGACGACGACCGCAATGTGCAACTGACGCTGGATGTGCTCCAGCGCGCCCAAGCCTGAACGCAGCCGCGCTGCGTTCTCCTCTCACCACGTCTGTTCCCATCGGAAGGAAATACGCCATGCAAACCACGCCCTCGGGCCTGCAATACGAAGACACCACCGTCGGCGCCGGCGCCGAAGCCACCGCCGGCAAGCACGTCACCGTGCACTACACCGGCTGGCTGTACGAGAACGGCCAGGCTGGCCGCAAGTTTGATTCGAGCAAGGACCGCAACGACCCGTTCGTGTTCCCGCTGGGTGCCGGCCATGTGATCCGCGGCTGGGACGAAGGCGTGCAGGGCATGAAGGTGGGCGGCGTGCGCCGCCTGGTGATCCCGGCCGACCTCGGCTACGGTGCCCGCGGCGCCGGCGGCGTGATCCCGCCGAACGCTACCCTGCTGTTTGAAGTGGAACTGCTGGCGGTCTAAGCCGGCAGGAAGGTTGTCGCGCCTGCAAAGGCAGGGGCGACAACCGCGGCAACTACCCGTTTTGCTGGCGCGCCCGCGCCTCAGAACCCGATGGCGGCGTTGCCGACATCGACGCGGACCTTGTCCCGGTCCAGCAGCCGCGCCGCATGGCGGGCATAGTCCTGCGCCCAGGCAGGATCGCCGGAAAAGCGCGCTTCTCCGGAAAACTTGGCGACATTCAGGATCTTGTCGATCACCAGCACCTTGCCGACCGGGCTCGACGCCTGGCAGTCCAGCTCGGTGTATTCCCGGTCGAACCAGCGCCACGCGGCGTCCTCGGTGACCGCGGCCAGTTCGTCCGTGCCGATCGTGAAGTCATATTCCTTGCCACTGCCGAACACCACCGTAAGCGTACGTGCCATCGCGGGTTCCCCCTATGGATTGAGGCCACCATTGTAAGGACATGGCAGCCGCGCGGGCCAGCAATTCACGGCCGTCTGATCGCGGACAAAGGTGCGGCAGCACTCGTCCGCGGCGAGTGACAGAGGCAGCACGCTGCCGCAACCGTTGCGAACCGCCCACACCCGACCCGCTCGCTCAGACAATTCCGAGGAAAACTGGCACTTATGTCATTTCCCCCACCTTCCCGTGGCGCAGCTTTGATTTATGCTTGCACCATGGCCATCACGCGACAGGACCTCGAATCCGACCGTCTGCGCACCTCGCTGTGCAGTACTCCGGTTGCGTCCTCGCTGCTGCCGGAAGCCGTGCTGGAGCAGTCCCTGTCCGATGCGCTGGCGCGCCGCCCGGAAGATCCCGCGCTCGGCGGCGATGTCTGGCTGTTCGGCTATGGCTCGCTGATCTGGAACCCGATGGTGGTGCACACCGAGCGCCAGCGCGCCACGGTGCACGGCTACCACCGCGGCTTCTACCTCTATTCCCGCATCAACCGGGGCACCTGGGACAACCCGGGCCTGGTGCTGGGCCTGGACCGGGGCGGCTGCTGCCACGGCATGGTGTTCCGCGTCCCCAGCCATGTGGTCGAGCAGGAATTCCGCGTGCTGTGGCGCCGCGAGATGCTGACCGGGGCCTACCATCCGCGCTGGCTGCGCATCCGCACCGGTGATGCCCGCGCGCCTGAGCAGCGCGCCCTCGCCTTCGTCATGAACCGCTCGCATGAGGCCTACGCTGGCCGGCTGCCGGATATCCGCGTGGTCGAGCGCCTGCGCCATGCTGCCGGACTGTACGGCCCCGCGCGCGAATACCTGCAGCAGACCCTGCTGGGCCTGGCCACCAACGGCGTCGACGATCCCTACCTGGGCCGGCTCTGGCGCCAGTTGCAGGCCGACGATGCCGCCGATGCCGAGCGCGCTGCGCACGCCGCCCTCGACCACGCAGCGCCCCTGCCGGCCAGCCCCCACGAAACCGTCTGAGCCCAGGAGCTGCCGCCATGACGCGCCCCGCCGCCCGCACCCGCAGACAGGCACTCAACGAGTTGCTGGGCCTGATGGGATTGCTGATGGGCGGCGGCCTGCTGGCGGCCCAGGGCGGGCAGACCCTGGCCGCACGGCCCGCCGGCGGCGCGGCCAGCCAGCCCGCCGCCCGCCCGCCGCGCAGCGCGGCCATGCAGCCGCCGCTGCACCGCGACGCCATCGGCACGCTCGACCGCAACCTGATCACCGCCGCCAGCGCCGGCGACCAGGAACTGGTGGCGCGCCTGCTGGCCGCCGGCGCCTCGGCGCGCGCCGCAGATGAACGCGGGCGCAGCGCGCTGCTGGCGGCCGTGCAGAACCGACGCGCCGAGGTCGCGCGCACACTGCTGCTGGCCGGTGCCGACGTGAACCTGAAGGACGCCGAATCCAACAGCCCCTTCCTGCTGGCCGCCGCCACCGGCCAGGCCGATGTGGTGCGCCTGGCCCTGGCCAACGGCGCCGACCTGGCCAGCACCGACCGCTATGACGGCACCGCGCTGATCGTCGCCAGCCAGCACGGCCATGTCGAGGTGGTGAAGCTGCTGCTGAAGGCCGGCGTTGCCGTGGACCATGTCAACGACCTGGGCTGGACCGCGCTGCTGGAAGCGGTGATCCTGGGCGATGGCAGCACCCGCTACGAGGAAACGGTGCAGCTTCTGCTGGATGCCGGCGCTGACGCCAACCTCGCCGACCGCGAAGGCGTGACCCCCACGCGCCATGCGCGCGAGCGGGGCTACAAGACGATGGTGAAGATGCTGATGCGGGTGCGGGGGCATTGAGGGCCGGCACCGTGTAAATGAAAAAGGCTGATCGGTCGACCAGCCTTTTTCATTGGCTACCCGGCTGCCTCAGGCCGCGGGCTTCTCCGCTGCGCCGGTGTTTCGCGCATTCTCGCTTTCCTGCAGATGGCGCCACATCACCTTGCCGGTGCCCGACTTCGGCAGCGCCTCAACGAACTCCACCACGCGCGGGTACTTGTAGGCGGCCATGTTCTCCTTGGCCCATTCGATGATCTGCTCCGGCGTGGTCTTGCCTTTAGCATGGGCGCGCAGCACCACCACCGCCTTGACGGTCTCGCCGCGGTACGGGTCGCGCGTGCCGATGATGCAGGCCTCCTGCACGTCCGGATGCTTGTACAGCAGGTTCTCCACCTCGGCCGGCCACACCTTGAAGCCAGACGCATTGATCATGCGCTTGAGGCGGTCGGTGATGAAGAAGTAGCCCTCTTCGTCCATGCGGCCCAGGTCGCCGGTGCGGAAGAAGGTCTTGCCCTCGAACTCGATAAAGGCGTCGCGGGTGGCGTCTTGCTTGCCCCAGTAGCCCTTGAACACCTGCGGGCCGCTGACGATGATCTCGCCGATCTCGTTGGGCGGCAGTTCCTTGAGAGTGACCGGGTCGACCACGCGCGCATCAGTGTTGAAGGTCGGCACGCCCAGGCACTGCAGCTTGGGCCGGTCCGACGGGTTGCTGTGCGTCGGCGCCATGGTCTCGGACAGGCCGTAGCCTTCCAGGTAGTTCAGCCCGAACTGCTCGCGCAGGCGCTCGGCCACGGCCTGCGGCATGGCCGCGCCGCCGCCGCCGATATAGCGCAGGCTGGACAGGTCGAACTGGGCCAGGTTGGGACTGGCCAGGAAGTCGATCACCATGGTCGGGATATTGGTCCAGTGCGTGACCTGGTAGCGCGAGATCAGGCGACCGGCGACCTCCCGGTCCCAGCGCGGCAGCATCACCACGGTGGCGCCGCTGTAGATCGGGCCGTTCATGCCGTACTGCATGCCGGTGACGTGGAACAGCGGCAGCACCGACAGGATCACCGATTCGGCACCCGAGCCCGACCAGGTCGCGCCGCCGACGATGTTGTGCATCACCGAGCGGTGCGTGTGGATGCAACCCTTGGGGAAGCCGGTGGTGCCCGAGGTGTATGGCATCACAGCCATATCGTCCGGGCCGGCGGTGTGCGGGCCGGGCTGCAGGCCGGCGCCCAGCGCCTCGGGCCACGCGGTGGCGCCCGCGGGCAGCGGATGCGGCGTGGTCAGCCAGGCCGGCGGCGCGTCTTCCGGATGTTCGTGCGTGGGCGGCAGCGCGTCGGCATACTGGGTCACCAGCAAATGCTGCAGGCGCTCGGCCGGCGCCAGCTCCGCCTGCGCCTGCTCGACCCCGGCGGCCAGGTCGGCGGTGAAGATCGCCACGCGTGCCTGCGCGTCAGTGACGTAGTGCTTGAATTCCTCGGCGCGGTTCATCGGGTTGACCGGCACCACCACCGCGTCGGCGCGCAGGATGGCGTAGTAGCTGACGATGAACTGCGGGCAGTTCTGCATGTACAGCAGCACCCGGTCACCCTTCTTCACGCCCGCCTTCTGCTGCAGCCAGCCGGCCACCGCGGTGGCCTGCGCCTCCAGTTCACGGAAGGTGATGGCATTGCCGAAGTAGCGGATCGCGGCCTTGTCGGCATAGCGGAGCGCCGAAACTTCCAGGTTGGCCCAGAGCGAGGTCTCCGGCAGCACGATGGCGGTCGGCAGGCGCTTCGGCCAGAACTGGAAATGCGGGCGAACTGGGGTCTGCATGCAACGTCTCCTGTGCGGTCTCGCGGACCGGGTCTTTCGGTATGGTCAAGGACTATAACCGAACGATCGTTCTATTTTCAACCACAGACTTTCCCGAACCCCGCGGGCGCGGTATCGGCACAGGCCGTTGCATTCGGCGCCTTCGCCCTCACAATAGAGGTATAGATTGCTTGCCCCCCGCGGGCGGGCGGCCCAGGCTGGCCGCTCCCGCCTCTCCCCCGATCCAGGATTCCCCATGAGCGACGTCACCCTGCAGAATTTCGAAACCGAAGTGATCGAGGCCTCGCGCCAGGCGCCCGTGCTGGTCGACTTCTGGGCGCCGTGGTGCGGCCCCTGCCGCACGTTGGGCCCGATGCTGGAACGGCTGGAGGCCGAGGCCAGCGGCCAGTGGAAGTTGGTCAAGGTCAATGTCGACGAGAACCAGGACCTGGCCGCGCACTTCGGCGTGCGCAGCATCCCGCACGTGGTGGCAATTGCCGACGGCCAGGCGGTGGACCAGTTCATCGGCGTGCTGCCTGAGTCCGGTCTGCGTGAATTCCTAGGGCGGCTGATGCCCAAGCCCGCGCAGATGGCCCTGCATGACGCGCTGCAACTGGCCGCCGAGGGCGACCGGGCCGGCGCCGAGGCGAAGTTTGACGAAGCCATTGCGCTCGACCCCGAGACCGACGCCGCCCGGCTGGCCTATATCGGCTTCCTGCTGGACGGCAATGCGATTGCCGAGGCCAGGTCGCAGTTCGAGGCCCTGTCGCCGCAGGCCGCGCAGCAGGACGCCCATGCCGCGCTGCGCATGCGCATGGACGCGATGGAGGGCCTGTCCGGCCTGCCGGACGAGTCCACCCTGAGCGCGCGCATTGCCGCCGACCCGCGCGACCTGGCCGCGCGGCTGGACCTGTCCAGGCTGCTGATCGCGCGCCAGCAGTACGAGCCGGCGCTGGAGCAGTTGCTGGAAATCGTGCGCACCGACCGCACCTTCGAGGACGATATCGGCCGCAAGACCATGCTGTCGGTGTTCGAGATGCTGGCCGACCGGCCCGACGTGGTGTCGCGCTGGCGCCGCCAGCTGAGCACGGCGCTGAACTGAGCGGCCGGGCCGCGGCCCCGGCGCGGTAAACTGGCGGACTCAGTTCCGCCATATTTCCTGCCATCCGCCATGCCAGCGCCCCGCCTGATCGACTTCAAGACCGAGCCCGCCCCCAGCCACGACCGCCCGCGCCCGGACCGGCTGGTGTCAGGCAACCCCGACCGCACCACCTGGACGCACTACAGCGCGCAGCACGGCGATTTCGACTGCGGCATCTGGGCGTGCGAGCCGGGGGCGTGGCGCATCGCCTTCCCGGCCGGCAAGGAAGAGTTCTTCCATGTCATCAGCGGCCGGATCCGCATCAGCGACGATGCCGGCCAGGCCAGCGACTTCGGTCCCGGCGACGCATGCGTGATCCCGGCCGGCTTTACCGGGCTGTTCGAGGTGCTGGCGCCGGTGCGCAAGTATTTCGTGGTGATCGACCGCGACGCCGCGCACCCGGCCTGACGGTGCTCAGGCCGCGGTGACGGGGCCTTCGACCAGCGTGAAGCCGTGTTCGCGCATATGCTCCACCATCATCGCGTCCATCGACTTGACATGATGGTCGAACCAGCCCGAGAGCTCGGCCACCAGGCGGCGGCCCAGCTGGAACTCGGCATCGGTGTGCACCTTGTCGCGTACCGCGACGGCCACGGCCAGCACCTGCTGGTGCTCGCCCGCGTGGCAATGGCGCGGGCCGAAGCCCATCGCCGCCATCCACTGCTCTTCCTGGGCGAAATGATGGCGGGTATGGTCGATCCATGCGTCCATCGCCGCCAGGAAGCCGGCGTCGTCGGCGCCGGCCACCGCGGCCAGCAGCTGCACGAACTCGGCATGGGTGGCGTCGGTGACCGGTTCGCCCAGATGGAGGTGGTCCGGCAGGCCGGCGGAGGAAAGCTGGTCTTTGGCGTCCATGGGATCGACGGCAATCGTGGGGAAAAACGGCAAGGATACCGAATCGGCGCGGCCCGGGCCTGATCTGGCGCAAGCCAGGGGTATGCTGTGAGCGATGCGCCCTGTCCGCTACACCTATCCCTCATGCCACGACTGATCTTCTTCTGCGGCCATGCCGGCACCGGCAAGACCACCCTCGCCCACCGCCTGATCGGCCCGCTGATGCAGGCCACCGGCGAGCCCTTCTGCCTGCTCGACAAGGACACCCTGTACGGCCGCTACAGCGCCGCGGCCATGGCCGCGATCACCGGCGACCCCAATGACCGCGACAGCCCGGCCTACCTGGACAACCTGCGCGACCCGGAATACCAGGGCCTGCTCGACACCGCGCGCGAGAACCTGGCGCTGGGCATCAGCGTGATCGTGATCGGCCCGCTGTCGCGAGAGGTCAAAGCCCACCTGCTGCATGACCCCGACTGGCTGCACGTGCCCGCCGGCACCACGGTGCGCACGGTCTGGGTCCATCTGCCTGAAGACGAGGCCCATGCGCGCATCATCCGGCGCGGCAATCCCAACGACGCCTACAAGCTGAGCCACTGGGAGGCCTACCGCACCCGGCGCTTCATGCCGGCACCCGCGGACTATCCGGAACTGATCTTTTTCGACAACCAGGCACCCGGCGACGCCGAGATCGACGGGCTGCTGAGCGCGCTGAGCGCCTGAGCGCCTGAGCGGCCCGCGCGGCCTTCAACCGCGCGCGATCTCGCCGATCACCGCCGACGCCGCGACAAAGCCGAACACCGCCGTCACCGCCACCGACGAGCCAAAGCCCGCGCACGCCAGCCCCTGGGGGCCGCGCATGGCTGGCTGGCCCGGCTGCCCGTCCAGCGGCGGCGCCTCGTCGATCTCGCAGGCCTGCTGCTCGGGTTCGGGGTATTGCAGCGGCTCGTCCGAATAGACCGCAGCGATGCCGAACTTCTTCTTCGGGTCGCGCGTAAAGCCCCATTGCTTGCGCAGGCCGGCGCGCACCTTGGACAGCAGCGGGTCCTGGATCGTGCGCGCCAGGTCGTCGATACGCACGCGCGTGGGGTCGAGCTGGCCGCCCGCGCCGCCGCAGGTGATCACCGGCACGCCCTGGCGCCGGGCCCAGCCGAGCATCCCGGTCTTGACGCGCACCGCGTCGATGGCGTCGATCACGTAGTCATAGCCGGCGCCAAGCAGCTCGGGCACGTTGTCCGGCGTGACGAAATCATCGACCTGCGTCACCTGGCAGCGCGGGTTGATGGCCACGATGCGCTCGGCCATCGCCTCGACCTTGGCGCGCCCGTAGGCATCGCCCAGCGCATGGATCTGGCGGTTGGTGTTGGACAGCGCGATATGGTCCAGGTCGATCAGCGTGATGCGCCCGACCGCATTGCGCGCCAGCGCCTCGGCCGCCCAGCTGCCGACGCCGCCAATGCCGACCACGCACACGCTGGCCGCCTCCAGGCGGGCCAGGCCGGCGGCGCCATAGAGCCGTGCCACGCCGCCGAAGCGGCGGTGGTAGTCATCTTCGGCCGGGCTTTCGTGGGTCAGCGGCTCGGGCAGGCCGGCCAGCTCGTGTGCGGCATCGTTCATGCTGGAGGAATCGGGTCGATGGAGATCGGCAGGGTCGGCGCCCGGCTGCAGCGGGGCAAGAATCCGGCATTTTCCGGCGGCGATGTCAGCCAATCCCCGACAAAGACAGGAAGCGCGCAACTATACAATAGACGTGCAGTGGTCCGTTCGCCGCCCCGCGCTGGCGTGGGCGGCCCCGGCCCTGCCCCCGCCAGACAGGAGAGCCCGCCTCATGCCCGTGCGCCGCAAGGTTGTTCTGTGGAGTGTGCTGACACCGGTTGCGCTGATCGCGCTGCTGGTGGTCGTGATCCTGACCTTCGACTGGAACCGCCTCAAGCCCTGGCTCAACGACCGCGTCTCGGAGGCCATCGGCCGGCCCTTCGCCATCAATGGCGATCTGACCGTGACCTGGCGCCACGGCGAGGGCGAGAAAGGCTGGCGCACCCTTGTGCCGTGGCCGCGGCTGTCGGCGCGCGACATCACCATCGGCAATACCGACTGGGCCAAACAGCCGCATCTGGCAACCGTGCGCGAACTGATCTTCGTGCTGCGTCCGATACCGCTGCTAGCGCACCAGATCGCGGTGCCGACCATTGTCGTCGACAGCCCGGCGGTGTGGCTGGAACGCCTGCCGGACGCCCGCAACAACTGGACCCTTGAGTTCGGCCCCAAGAAGGGCCCGTCCGAATGGGAGCTGGATATCGGCGAGGTGGTGCTGGCGCGCGGCAACCTGGCGCTGACTGACCAGTTCAAGAAGATCGAGCTGCAGGCGGAGCTCGACACGATCGGCGACAACCCGCTCTATGACAAGGCCCGCGACGGCGCACTGGTGGCACCCGAGGCCTCCCAGGTGCCGCCCGGGCCGCCCGCCAGTGCCGGCGCGGCAGCCTCCGCACCGGTGGCTTCGGCGTCCGGCGGAGCCAGCGCACCCGGCGCATCGGGCCCGCCGGCGTCGGCCATCGCAGCCAACGGCCGCTACGGTGTGCGCTGGAAAGCCACCGGCCGCTACAACGAGGCCACCATCAACGCCAGCGGCAAGGCCGGCACGGTGCTGAGCCTGCGCAACACCGACGTGCCCTTCCCGATCCTGGCCGATGTGCGGGTTGGCACCACCCGCGCCGTGATCGAAGGCACCGTGACCAACCCCGCGCATCTGGCCGCGCTGGACGTGCATCTGACGCTGACCGGCGACAGCATGGCCAAGCTCTATGCGCTGACCGGCGTGGTGCTGCCGTCCACGCCGCCATACCAAACCCGCGGCCGCCTGATGGCGACGCTGCGCAAGCAAGGCTCGATATACGAGTACCAGAAGTTCACCGGCCGCGTCGGCGGCAGCGACCTGTCCGGCACGCTGACCTTCACCAAGCGTGACCCGCGTCCACTGCTGGCGGGCAACCTGGTGTCGAACCAGCTGCGCTTTGTCGACCTGGCCCCGCTGATTGGGGCCGATGCCAGGCCCGGCCGCCCCGCCAAGGACAGCCCGGTAGCCCAGCCCGCCGACAAGGCGCTGCCGGTGGCCCCGTTCCGAACCGAGCGCTGGGACGAGATCGATGCCGACGTGCACGTTACCGGCAAGCGCATCATCCGCGACGCCGAACTGCCGATCAGCGACCTGGTCACCCACCTGAAGCTGCAGGACGGCGTGCTGCTGCTCGACCCGCTCAACTTCGGCGTGGCCGGCGGCAACCTGGTGTCGACCATGCGCCTCGATGGCAAGCGCGAGCCGATGGGGGCCACGGTCGACATGACCGCGCGCCACATGAAGCTCAAGCAGCTGTTCCCCACCTTTGACCTGATGCGCGCCAGCATCGGCGAACTCAACGGCAGCGCCAAGCTCTCGGCCACCGGCAATTCAGTGGCGGCGCTGATGGCCTCTTCCAACGGCGAAGCCAAGCTGCTGGTCGAGAACGGCACGGTCAGCAAGTTCCTGCTTGAAGCGATGGGGCTGAACGTGGGCAGCGTGGTGATCCGCAAGCTGTTCGGCGACAGGCCGGTGCGGATCAACTGCGGCGTCAGCGACTTTGCCTTCACCGACGGCATCGCGCGCGCGCGCACCTTCGTGCTGGATACCGACGATGCGGTGATCGAGACCACCGGCGGCATCGACCTGCGCAATGAAAAGCTGGCGCTGACCATCCACCCGGACTCCAAGGGCCTGCGCGTGTTCTCGCTGCGCTCTCCGCTCTACGTGGGCGGCACCATGAAGAAGCCGTCCGTCAGCCCCGATATCGGCGTGCTGGCACTGCGCGCCGGCGGCGCGCTGTCGCTGGCCCTGCTGGCACCGGTGGCGACGGCGGTGCTGCCGCTGGTGGACCTGTCGCCGGGCGGCGAAGACAACCTGTGCGCAACGCTGCTGGCCGACCTGCGCAAACGCCCGGTCGCGCCGCCGCCGGGCAAGACCTACAAGGATCCCAGGACCGGCAAGACCGCCGGCATGACCGCCGGCAAGCCGATCCCGAAGGAAACGCCGGGCACCGCCGCGCAGGCTGACGCCCAGACCCGCGAGCCGGCACGCGCCAGCGAGCGCGAGGTGCGCAAGCCGGCGCCAGCACCGGCGCGCCCGGACAACGACGCCCTGTACAAGGGCGGTTGAGGCGCGTGCGAACCAAGGCGCGTCGCCTGGCGGCCACATGGCCGCCCTTGTCTGAAGCAAAATCGCAACACTTTGCCCCGCTGCGACATCGTGCCGCACGCAGCCGTTGTGCCGCGCCCACGCCCGGCGCATAATTAAACGGCCATTTATAAGAAGTTTAAGCATGGCAAGCATCGGGTGCGGTGCGGGTTCGCCCGTTGCATCCTTCTGAAGGCGCGGCTGCGGCCGCCCTTTGTTTCCTCTTTGTTTCCCGCCTCGGCACGGCCGCCGGCCGCCATGAGCGCGGCCACTGCGAGCCCCCGTTCCCATGTCGCTGCCGCACGCCGCCGTCCCGCCGATCACCTGGCTGATCGCGCTGACGGTGTGCAACCACGTGGCCTTCAATGCCAGCCGCGTGGTGGTGTCGCTGTTCGCGATTTCCCTCAAAGCCTCCACCGTCACGCTCGGCGTGCTGATGTCGCTGTATGCGGTGCTGCCGATGCTGCTGGCAATCCGCGCCGGCAAGCACATCGACGAGATCGGGCCGCGCAAGCCGATGACCGCGGGCTCGCTGATGGTGGTGGCGGGCACGCTGCTGCCGGTGCTCTGGCACGACCTCGGCGCGCTGTACCTGTCATGCGCGCTGATCGGCGTGGGCTTCATGCTGGTGCAGGTGGCGATGCAGCTGCTGATCGGCCAGGTTTCCACCAATGAGACCCGGCTGCGCAACTACACCTGGCATGCGCTGGGGCTGTCGGTGTCCGGCACGCTCGGGCCGGTGACGATGGGCTACGTGATCGAACATGCGGGCTTCCGCCCCGCCTTCATGGTGCTGGTGACGGTGGCGCTGGTCGGCCAGGCCGGCCTGCAATGGCTGCGTCCGCGCCTGCCGGCGCAAGGCGGCAATGCCGGGCGCATCGCCATCGAGGACGGCAGCCGCCACTCCACGCTGGACCTGCTGCAGCAACCCGAGCTGCGCGCGGTCTTCATCGCCAGTGCGGTGCTGTCCGCCGCATGGGACCTGCACGCCTTCCTGATCCCGATCCAGGGCTCGCGCATCGGCCTGTCGCCGTCATCGATCGGCTGGGTGCTGGGCGCTTTCGCCATGGCCACCTTTGCCATCCGCGTGGCGATGCCGGCGGTGTCGCGCCGGCTCTCGGAGTGGAAAATCATCCGCAGCGCGCTGCTGGTGGGCGCGCTGGCCTACCTGGCCTACCCCTTCGTCACGCACTTCTGGCTGATGTGCGGGCTGGCCTTCGTACTGGGCCTGGCACTGGGCAGCGCCCAGCCCAATGTCATGAACATCCTGCACACAGCGTCGCCGCACGGCCGCGCCGGCGAGGCACTGGGCCTGCGCTCGGCGGTGCTCAATACCGGCCAGGTGGTGTGGCCGCTCACGTTTGGCGTGGTCGGCACGGCGCTGGGCATGCTGCCGATCTTTTTGTCGATGGCGGGCGCGATGGGCGCGGCCGGTTACTACTCGCGGCGCCAAGGGCGCAAGGTGCTGCCGCCGCCGGTTTAGCCCCCGCGGCAGGTGGCGCTGCCGATACACTTGTCGCCACGCAAATGCGATCCCCGATGCATTCGCTATACTCGAATCAGCCGGACCTGCGGCCCCCGCCCCCGGGCGCACCGCGCATCCCGACCGATATCCTGATGATTGCGACATGACTCAACTTGCCGACCTTCGCCGTACCTATGTGCTGGGCTCTCTGTCCGAAACCGACGTAGCGCCCGACCCGATGAGCCAGTTCAAACGCTGGTTCGACGAGGCGGTCACGGCCAAGCTGCCCGAACCCAATGCCATGACCCTGGCCACGGTCGACGCCGACGGCCAGCCGTCCGCGCGCATCGTGCTGCTCAAGGGCATCGACGACCGGGGCTTCACCTTCTTCACCAACTACGAAAGCCGCAAGGGCCTGGACCTGGCGGCAAACCCGCGCGCGGCGCTGCTGTTCCACTGGGTGCAACTGGAGCGCCAGGTACGCGTCGAAGGGCGCGTCGAGAAAGTCTCGGATGACGAGAGCGACGCCTATTTCGCCACGCGCCCGCTGGGCTCGCGCGTGGGCGCCTGGGCCTCTGCGCAAAGCCGCGAGGTGCCCGGCCGCGACGTGCTGGAGCAGCGCGAGCAGGAATACCGCAGCAAGTTCGGCGAAAACCCGCCGCGCCCCCCGCACTGGGGCGGCTACCGCCTGGTGCCGACCGCGCTGGAGTTCTGGCAGGGCCGCCCGTCGCGGCTGCACGACCGCATCGCCTTCCGCCTGCAACCCGGAGGCGACTGGCAGATCGTGCGGCTGTCGCCCTGAAGCGGTTGGCGCGCACCTGAACATGCGCCAACAGCGCCGAACGGGTCGGTAGTTGGGTCTTCTGGACGGTGCGCTGCACAAGCTGCGGAATTGGACTAAAGTGAGACAGGCGTCGCTTGGTTACTTTTTTCTTGCAGCGTTCGCGACGGATTGGGCAAGGTTCCAGCTCAGTACCAACCCTTGCCTGATGCGTCGACCGAAGCGTGTGCCGCAACCCATCAGGAGGTAAAGCGCATGTTTTTCAAGCAAGCCCTGGAAAAGCAACTCGACAACTGGATCGCCGACCTGCGAGAGAATGCCAATCTGCCGGTCAGCTTGCGGCTGTGGAATGGCACCGAATACCCGCTCGGGCACTTCGACAAGCCGGCTGTCACGCTGACCGTACGCGAGGCCGCAGCCCTGCCGCTGCTGCTGACGCCGAGCCTGGACAACCTCGGCGAAGCGTATGTGCAGGAGAAAATCGACTTCGAGGGCAGGCTGACGGACATCATCAAGGTCGCCTACGGCTTCTCGGCCGCGGCCACGCACCGCGCTGGCGGCGCTCTGTTCAAGGTGGCGCAGCACTTCACGCATACCAAGCAGGAAGACAAGAACTCGATCCAGTACCACTACGACGTCTCCAACGACTTCTACAAGCTCTGGCTCGATCCCAACATGGTCTACTCCTGCGCCTACTTCGAGCACGGCGACGAAGACCTGGCCACGGCGCAACTCAAGAAGATCGACCACATCCTGACCAAGATCCGGCTGCAGCCGGACCAGACGCTGCTGGACATCGGCTGCGGCTGGGGCGCGCTGGTGCTGCGCGCCGCGCAGAAGTTCGGGGCGCGGTGCGTGGGCATCACGCTGTCGCAGAACCAGTTCGACCTGGCCACCGAGCGCGTCAGGGCCGCGGGCCTGTCCGACCGCATCGAGATCCGGCTGCAGGACTACCGTGACACCGCCGGCACCTTCGACCGCATCACCAGCGTCGGCATGTTCGAGCATGTGGGCAAGGACAACCTGCCCGGCTACTTCAGCCGCATCCGCGAACTGCTGGCCGACGACGGCTATGCGATGAACCACGGCATCACCTCGCCCGACCCGGACAACGGCTCGACGCCGATGGACGGCGCCGAGTTCATGGACCGCTATGTGTTCCCGCAGGGCGAGCTGCCGCATATCGGGCTGGTGCTGCGTACGCTGCAGCAAGGCGGCCTGGAAGCCTTCGACGTCGAACTGCTGCGCCGCCACTACGCGCAGACGCTGCACCACTGGGCCGACAACTTCGAGGCCCGCGGCGACACCATCCGCAGCCTGGTCGGCGAGAAGAAGTACCGCATCTGGCGGGTCTACCTGGCCGGCTGCGCGCATGCCTTCGAGACCGAGAAGATGTCGATCTACCAGGTGCTCTGCCACAAGGCCGGGCTGCCGGCCGATACGCTGCCGTGGTCGCGCCGCTATATCTACGGCCAACCCATTGGCCGCAACGACTGAAGGCAACGCTGGCGATTGACTGAAGACCTCTTTGGGGGGCTGCCCCTGCCCACCCCACCTGCCCCTCCGGAACGGCCCGCCTCCCACCCGGGCGCGGCCGTCCCGCCCGCTCCCTCCGGCAAACCCGCGCGCGGCAAGAGCGTGCAACCCGCACAGGCGGACGAAGCCCTGCGCGCGCTCGCCGCGAAGCTGCCATCGAACCTGTACTTCGGCACGTCCTCCTGGGCCTACCCCGGCTGGAACGGGCTGGTCTATGACGGCGAGTACGGCGACAGCCTGCTGTCGCGCAAGGGCCTGGCCGCGTATTCGCGCCATCCGCTGCTGCGCGCCGCCGGCATCGACCGCGGCTTCTACGGGCCGATCCCGCTGGCGGACTACCTGTCCTACGCCGCGCAGGTCCCCGATGGCTTCCGCTTCCTGGTCAAGGCGCCCGCCAGCGTCTGCGATGCCTGGCTGCGCGGCCCCGACGGCGCCGGCCGGCTGGCCAATGCCGCCTTCCTGGATGCGGAGATCGCGGTGCGCGACTTCATCGTGCCCGCCACCAGCGGGCTGGGCAGCAAATGCGGGCCGCTGCTGTTCCAGCTGTCGCCGATGGGGCCGCTGGCCGACAGCGCCATGTTCCTGGAACGGCTCGACGCCTTCCTGGGCGCGCTGCCGGCGCTCGACCCGTCGATCACCCCGCATGCGTGCTACACGGTTGAGCTGCGCGACCCGGCACTGCTGACACCACGCTACATCCGGCTGCTGCGCCGCCGCGGCGTGCGCTTCTGCCTGTCGGCACGCGACCGCCTGCCGCCGGTGCCGCGCCAGGCCGCGGCGCAGGCGCTGATGGACGAGGAAGCGCCGGGTCCGCTGGTGCTGCGCTGGATGCTGCATGGGGGCCGGCCCTACGCCTACGCGGAAAAGCTGTACGCACCCTTCGACCGCATCGTCGACGACGACCCCGACACCCGCCATGCCATCGCCGATGTGGTGGCGCGCACGCTGCGCGCGGGGCAGCCTGCCATCGTCATTGTCAGCAACAACGCCGAGGGCTGCGCGCCACTGAGTTGCGTGCGGCTGGCCGAGGCGATCATTGCGAGGCTGGCGCGGTGAATGACTGACGGCCGGCGCACGGTGACCGATAGGCCGCTCCCGCAGGCAAGGGCCGCCACTGCCTGAAGACTTGTGCACAATGTGCACAGCCGGAGACCATGCGCTTGTCGCCACCCACGCGATCGGATTGAATCGGGGCACCTTCCGACCGAGGAAGGATGGAGACGACGATGCCCCTTTCCACTTCGGCGCGCACACCGGGCCGCGCCGCCCTGCCGCAGCTGCTTGATCCTGCCTCGATAGCCATTGTCGGCGCCTCGCGCGATACCAGCCGCATCGGCGGCGTGGCGCTGGACCACCTGCAGCGCCTTGGATACCAGGGCCAGGTGTATCCGGTCAATCCGCGCTATGCGGAGATCGCCGGCCTGGCGTGCTATCCCGATATCGAATCCGTGCCGCAGGTGCCTGACGTGGCGGTGCTGGCGCTCGGCGCGGACGAGGTGCTGCCGCAGTTGCAGCGCTGCCATGCTTGCGGCGTCCGTGCCGCCATCGTCTACGCCTCGGGCTTTGCCGAGGCCGGTGAAGCGGGTGCCGGGCGCCAGGCCGCACTTGCGGCCTTCGCCCGCGAGAGCGGCATGGCAATCGCCGGACCCAACTGCATGGGGCTGGCCAACCTGACCACGCGCGCCATCACCGCATTTGCCACCACGTTCCGCGCGTTCCCGCCGCAGGACGGCCCGGGTGCCGTGAGCCTGCTGACCCAGAGCGGCAACGTCTGCGCCATCGTCTACGCCACAGGCAGGCAGATGGACGTGGGCTTCCACCAGTTCATCAATACCGGCAACGAAGCCTGCCTGGACTATTCGGATTACCTCGACTACCTCGCGGACGATCCGCAAACCGCGGCCGTGGTCGGTTACGTGGAAGGCCTGCGCAACGGCAGTGGCTTCATCGAAGCCGCTGCGCGCCTGCGCGCGGCAAACAAGCCACTGATCCTGCTGAAGGCCGGCGAAAGCGAGGCCGGTTCGGCGGCCACGCAATCCCATACCGCCGTGCTGGCCGGCAACCAGGCCATCTACCGCGCCGCCTTCGCCCAGATCGGCGCGATGCAGGCGAGTGATCCGGCCCACCTGACCGACCTGGCATACCTGGCCGGCTTCCGCCATCGCAGCGCGGGGCGCCGGGTGGTAGTGGCTTCCGTGTCGGGCGCGATGGGTGCCCTGTCGGCCGACCTGCTCAGCGCGGCCGGACTCGACGTGCCGCGCCTGCACGAGGCGGTCCAGCAGCGCCTGCTGGCGGTCGTGCCGGAGCTCGGCGCGGTGGCGAACCCCGTCGACCTGACCGGCCAGCTGTTCAACCGCAGCGGCCTGGCCTACGCCGTGCTCGACCACCTTGCCGCCACTGACGGCATCGACGTCATTTTCCTCTACGCCACCGCCTACCTGCTGGATCGCGTGGCCGACGAGCTGATCGAGGTGGCGGGCAAGACCGACCGCCTGATCATCGTCGCCACCACGGGCGAGCCGGCCAGCCGCGCACGGCTGGCCGACGCCGGTGTGGCACTGTTCCCGGACTGCGCACGCGCGGCCCGGGCCCTGGGCACGTACGTGGGCTGGCTCGGCACGGCGGCGCCGACCGCGCACTGGATGGCGCTGCGCGCGCGGGCCGGCGGCGACGCGGCCGCCCGTGCGCCCGCCGCCGCCATGGACGAGCACCAGGCCAAGCAGTGGCTGGCGGGCTTCGGCGTGCCGGTCGGCGCGGAGGCGGCCGCGGCCACGCCCGAGGACGCCGCGCGCGCCGCCGAAGCCATCGGCTTCCCGGTCGCAGTGAAAGTGCTGAGCCCGGACATTGTGCACAAGACCGAGGTTGGCGGCGTCCGGCTGGGACTGGCCAACGCGCGGCAGGTGCGCGAGGCGGCGGCCGAGGTGGCTGCCGCCGCCGCGCAAGCCCTGCCGCAGGCACGACAGCGCGGCGTGCTGGTGCAGCAAATGGCAAGCGGCGTGTGCGAGCTGATCGTCGGCGTGACGCGCGACCCGGTCTTCGGCCTGGCCATGACGGTAGGCATGGGCGGGATCTTCACCGAGATCTTCCACGACGTCGCGCACCGACTGCTGCCGGTGGACCGCGCCATGGCGCGCGACATGCTGGCCAGCCTGCGCGGCTACCGGCTGATGACAGGCTTCCGCGGCAAGCCCGCGGCCGACCTCGACGCGGCGGCCGACGCGATTGCCGCGCTCTCCGACGCCGCCATGTCGCTGGGCGACAGCCTCGCCGAAATGGAAGTGAATCCCATGCTGGTGCGCGCTGCCGGGCGCGGTGCCGTCGCCCTCGACGCGCTGGTCCTGATGCAGCCTCAGAACCCCGAGGGAGGTGCGCAATGACGCGGGATATCACCAGACCCGGGATCGTGGACGGCCGGCGCCGCGAAACGCTCACGCTGCTGGCAATGGGCGCCCTGGCCCCGCTCGGCGCCCTGGCATCGCGCAAGGCACTGGCGCACAGTTTTCCCACCCAGCCGGTCACGCTGATCGTCCCCTTCGCGGCGGGCGGCGCCACCGATACGCTGGTGCGCACGCTGGCCGATGGCGCGGCCAGGACGCTGGGCCAGCCTGTCGTCGTGGAAAACCGCCCGGGCGCGGCGGGCGTACTGGGCGCCAATGTCGTGGCGCGGGCCAGGCCGGATGGCTACACCCTGACCGTGATCCCTGAACCGGTGTT
This sequence comes from Cupriavidus sp. GW823-FHT06D04, assembly GCF_058795055.1. NCBI lineage: Bacteria > Pseudomonadati > Pseudomonadota > Betaproteobacteria > Burkholderiales > Burkholderiaceae > Cupriavidus > Cupriavidus sp. GW823-FHT06D04. The sequence continues at coordinate 220,375 of NZ_JBXAHL010000001.1, forward strand.
CCGGCTGCCTCACCTGCAGAAGACGCAGTTCGACCCGCTGCGGGACTTCACCTATGTGATCCACCTGACCGGCTACACGCTGGGGGTGGCGGCGCGCGCCGACGCGCCATGGAAATCCTGGCAGGACATGGTCGAGGATGCCCGGCGCCGTCCTGGCAAGATCAGCTATGGCAGTACCGGCACCAACGGCACCATGCATGTGACGATGGAAGAGATCAGCGGGAAGCTCGGCATCGAGCTCAACCATGTGCCCTACAAGGGCGAGTCCGAGATCATCACCGCAATGCTCGGCGGCCATATCGACCTGGCGGTCACCGCCGGCGGCATCGGTCCCTACGTCGATAGCGGCAAGGCGCGCTGGCTGGTGCTGTGGACCGCCGAGCACTCGCGGCGCTGGGCCCGCGTGCCAACGCTGCGCGATGTCGGCATCGACATGGTGTCAACCTCGCCGTTCGGCATCGCCGGGCCGCGCAACATGGACCCGCAGTCCGTGCAGGTGCTGCACGATGCGTTCCGCAAGGCCTTGAACGACCCCGCCATGCAGAAGGTGCTGGAGCGGTTCGACCAGGAGAGCGCCTACCTGAACAGCGCCGACTACGCCGCCTTCGCGCGCCAGCGCTACGAGAGCCAGGGCAGGCTGGTGAAGCGCCTCGGCCTGACGGCCAATCCATGACCGCGGAGACTGCAATGTCCTATCGTTCCGTATTCCATCGCGGCCTGTTCGCCGGCCGCACGGTGCTGGTAACCGGCGCCGGCAGCGGCATCGGCCGTTGCACGGCACACGAACTGGCCAGTCTTGGCGCGCGCCTTGCGCTGGCCGGCCGCAAGCTCGAGAAGCTTGAGCAGGTGAAGGCCGAGATCATCGCCGTCGAGCCGGAAGCCGCCAGCCGCATCACGCTGCACAGCTGCGACATCCGCGACGAGGCCCAGGTGCGCGAGACCGTAGCCGCCGTGCTGGCCGCGCACGGCGCCATCAACGGCCTCTTCAACAACGCCGGCGGGCAGTTTCCGTCGCCGCTGCGCGATATCAGCCTGAAGGGCTGGGAAGCCGTGGTGCGCAACAACCTTACTGGCGGCTTCCTGGTGGCACGTGAATGCTTCACGCAATGGATGGAAGCCAACGGCGGCGCCATCGTCAACATCATTGCCGATATGTGGAATGGCATGCCGGGCATGGGCCATTCGGGCGCCGCGCGCGCCGGCATGTTGTCTTTCACCGAGACCGCCGCCTGCGAATGGGCCGCTGCAGGAGTGCGCGTGAACGCGGTGGCGCCCGGCTGGATCGCTTCCAGCGGCTTTGACACCTACCCGCCGGAATTCCAGGCCAAGATCCGCCAGCTGGCGCGCAAGGTGCCGCTGCAGCGCCTGGGCACCGAAGCCGAAGTCTCAGCGGCCGTGGTGTTCCTGCTCTCGCCGGCGGCGGCCTTCATCACCGGCTCGACCATCCGTGTCGACGGCGGCGTGCCCAACGCCAAGCACACCTGGCCGCAGCCCGAGCACCAGCGCTCGGAGCCTTTCAACGGCTTCCCGCTCTACACGCTGCCGCAGTGCCTGACGCCAGCCACCGAATCAGAGACACCATGACCCTGCAACCGCCAAATCCACGCTACTACAGCGCCGACCACGAAGCCTTCCGCGCCAGCGTGCGGCGCTTCTTCGAGAAAGAGGTGGCGCCCAACGCCGAGGCCTGGGACGAAGCCGGCAGCTTCCCGCGCGAGCTGTACCGGAAGGCCGCCGCAGCCGGCCTGCTGCAGCCGGGCTTTCCGGAAGCATACGGTGGCGCCCCATGCGATGCCTTCTATCGCATGATCCTGTTCGAAGAGCGCGCCTGGGGCGGCTCGGGCGGCATCGCCTCGGGGCTGTTCTCGCACACCATCGGTGCGCCACCGATCGCCGCGGTGGGCAGCGAGGCGCTGAAGGCGCGCGTGCTGCCGCAGATCCTTGCCGGCGAAAAGATTTCCGCGCTCGCCATCACCGAGCCCGACGCCGGCTCCGACGTGGCGCAGCTGTCCACCAGCGCGCGGCGCGAGGGCGACCACTACGTGGTCAACGGCACCAAGCTCTACATCACCTCAGGCATGCGCGCGGACTACTTCACCGTGGCCGTGCGCACCGGCGGCCCGGGTTCCAGCGGCGTGTCGCTGCTGCTGATCGAGGGCGATACGCCGGGCCTGACGCGCACGCCGCTGAAGAAGATGGGCTGGTGGGCATCCGACACCGCGCAGCTGTTCTTCGACGGGTGCCGCGTGCCGGTGGAAAACCTGATCGGCGAGGAAGGCAAGGGCTTTGCCGCCATCACGAAGAATTTCAACCACGAGCGGCTGGCGCTGGCCGCGGCCGCCTGCGGCTATGCGCAAGTCTGCTTCCATGACGCACTGACGTGGGCGCGCGAACGGCGCACCTTCGGCAAGCGGCTGGCCGACCATCAGGTAGTGCGCCACCAGCTGGTGGACATGGCCACGCGCATCGAATCCACGCGCGCCCTGCTGGACGACCTGGCCGCGCGCCTGGACGACGGCGTCGCGCCGGTGGCGCAGATCGCGATGGCCAAGAACATGGCCACGCGCACGTTCCAGTTCTGCGCGGACCGCGCGGTGCAGTTGCTGGGCGGGATGGGCTATATGCGCGGCAGCCGGGTGGAGCGCCTGTATCGCGAGGTCAAGGTGATGATGATCGGAGGCGGCGCCGAGGAAATCATGAAGGACCTGGCGGCGAAGCAACTGAGCCTGTAGCAAGCCGCGGACGGTGCCGACAGGTGCCGTCCGCAGCCGCCTTCCTCTTACTCCAGCCGCAGTCCGCTCTTCTTCACCACTTCACCCCATCGCACCGCTTCGGCCTTGATGAACGCCTGGAACTGCTCCGGCTTGCCGCCGACCGGATCAATCCCATAGTCGATCAGCCTTGCCCGTACGTCGGGCTGCTGCAGGACCGCTTCCATTTCCCGGGCCAGCTTTGCCTGCACCGCCGGCGGCGTCATCGCCGGTGCGATCAGGCCGATCCAGCTGCCTGCCGTGACGCCCGGATAACCGGCCTCGGCCATGGTCGGCACCTCCGGCGCGGCCGGCCAGCGCGTCGGGCTGGAGATCGCCAGCGCGCGCACCTTGCCTGCCTTCACCTGCGGCATCATGGTCTGCACCGAATCGAAGATGATGGCAACCTGCCCCGAGAACAAATCAGGCAGCGCCGGCGAAATGCCCTTGTAAGGCACGTGCGTCATCTGCATGCCGACCGACTGCGCGAACAGCTCGCCCGCCAAGTGCGCGCCGGAGCCATTGCCGCTGGAGGCAAAGGTCATCTTCGCGGGATTGGCCTTGCCCCAGCCCACCAGCTCTTTCACCGTGGTCGGCGGCAGCTGCGCGCTGGAGACCAGCAGCAGCGGAATCCGCCCGATCATGCTGACGCCGGTGAGGTCCTTGAGCGGGTCATAGCTCATCTTCGGATACAGGCTGGGATTGATGGCGTGCCCGGCCACCACCACCAGCAGCGAATAGCCGTCCGGCGCGGACCTGGCGACGTTCTCCGAGCCGATCATGCCGTTGGCGCCGGGGCGGTTCTCCACCACCACCGGCTGGCCGATGCGTTGCGCCAACTTCTGCATCACCAGCCGCGTCACGGCGTCTGACACACCACCAGGCGTGTATGGCACGACCACGCGGATCGGGCGGTTGGGATAGGCGTCGCCCTGCGCCATGGCGGGCAAGGGGCCGGCGATGCTGCCTGCGGCCAGTCCTGCGAACAGGCCCAGGCATAGCTGGCGCCGGATGCGCGCGTCGGGCTTGGGTCGGGTCATGTCTCCTCCTGGTTGCGCGCGCCAGTGCCGGCGCGCAAGGTCTCTGGCCGGGTCTATGCCCAGCTGCGGGGTACGGAAAGCGGAAAGTCCAGCAGCATCTGCGCGTAGCTCTTGCCCAGCGGGTCCGAGCGCAGGCTCGCCACGCCGCCACCGCCCAACGCGCCGTGCATCAGGAAGTTCAGCGCGTGCAGGCCTGGCACGTCGAAGCGCTCGACCTCGCCCTGCACCAGGTGGGCAAAGTACGCGCGCACGGCTTGCGGAGTGAGCTGCTCGCGCAGCAGTGCCAGGTACTCTGGCTTGCGGGCGATCACGCCGATGTTTTCGTCATCGCCCTTGTCGCCGCTGCGCGCATAGGCAAGCGTGACCAGTGGCCGCTCGACGCGCGGCTCGCGGGGGAGCGCAGGCGATGCCGGCGCGTCGAGCGCGACCGGCGGCTCCTGCGCCGCGCTCTCTGCGGCGTTGGGCAGCAGGATCTCGCCAGCCTCGAACTCCACGCGCATCGGCACGTCCGACTTGGGCACCAGGAAGGAAAACACCTTCACCACCGGCTGGATGTCCACCCGACCCGAGAAGGAAGAGCGCGTGCCCGCCGCCATGGACGTCCCCGCGGAAGAGCATTCGCGCTGCAGGAGGCTCAGCCCCCTGGCGAGCGGATGGCGCGCGCCGATGCGCAGCACCACTTCCCGTGTCGGCAACGCGCGCGCATGCGGGCCATACTGCGATTCGCAGCCGAGCAGCTCGATCACGGTCTCGGTGTAGTCCGGCATCTGGCGTTCAGCCAGCATGGCGCGGGTGCGCGCCAGCAGCGCCTCGGCGGTGCGGCGCGCCTTTGCGGGAGCATCGATGCCGCGGATCGCCATCATCAGGCTGATCTGGTAGCCGTCCTGCCAGGTGGCATTGCCCTTGTAGTGCGTGCCGGGTGCCCGGCCACGCGCGCCATGCACGCGTACGCGCCCGGGCTCGACCAGTTCCGTGCGCACCATGCGGAAGTCGCAGGTCACGTCCGGCATCAGGTAGTTGGCGGGATCACCGACCTCGTACAGCACCTGCTCCGCGACCGCGGCCGGATCGATCAGCCCGCCGGTGTCCGCGGGCTTGCTCAGCACGAAGCTGCCGTCGTGCGCGCAGTCGATCACGGGGTAGCCCATGCGCTCCCAGCCCGGCACGCGCTGCCAGTCGGTAAACAGCCCGCCCGTGGCCTGGGCGCCGCACTCGATCACGTGGCCCGCCAGCGTGCCGGCGGCCAGGCGGTCCCAGTCGGTCCAGTTCCAGCCGAACTCGTGGGCCAGCGCGCCCACCACGACGGCGCTGTCGACGCAGCGCCCGGCAATGACGATATCCGCGCCCAGCGCCAGCGCGCGGGCAATGCCTTGCGCGCCGGTGTAGGCGTTGGCCGACCAGGGCTCGGTGGTTGGCACCGGATTGCCGGCAAGGTCAGCCAGCCCCTCGGCGCACCACTGCGCGAAGCGCGGCTGCACGTCGTCGCCGCTGACCACCGCGATGCGCGGCGACAGCCCCTGCTGCGCCGCCACCTTGAGCAGTGCGTCCCGGCAGCCGTGCGGATTGAGGCCGCCCGCATTGGCAACGACACGGATCCCCCGCCGCAGGATTTCACCGAGGTTCGGTCCCATCGCCGCGTGCACGAAGTCGGTGGCGTAGCCCTGCGCCGGATCCTTGGCACGGGCGCGTGCCAGGATCGACATGGTGGTCTCGGCCAGGTAGTCATAGACCAGATACTGCAGGCCGGGCACCGCCAGCAGTTGCGGCGTGGCGATGGCGGAATCGCCCCAGAACCCGGAAGCGCCACCGATGCGCACAGTCTTGCCGGCGCGCGCTTCGCCTTGCACGGATTCGCTCATGCTTCTTCCTTTGCGGCCACATCGGCCTCCACCCGCACCAGCAACGAACCGGCACTGGCCTGCCCACCGGCGCGCGCGGGCACCTCCGCCACCACGCCGGCAAACGGCGCCAAAATGGTGTGCTCCATCTTCATGGCCTCTAGCACCACCAGCGCCTGGCCCGCTTCCACGTGGTCGCCCTCGGCCACATTGACCGCGACGATGCGGGCCGTCAGCGGCGCCTGCAGCACGCCGTCGGCGTCGCCCGCATCGCGGCGGCGGCGCGGATCGTGCAGCGGGAACTGCCAGGCGCGGCCGGACTGGAACAGGTGCAGCGCGTGCTTTTCGGCGGCGAACACCAGCGGATAGGCCACGCCGTCGCATTCGACCAGGGCCGTGCCGTTGGCGGCATCGGCACGCAGCACGCGCAGCCTGCATTCCACCGGCGGGTGGTCTTCACCGCGCTGGCGCAGGCTCACGCGCCAGCCGTCGGCGGACACGCGCAGGAACGCTTCCCAGGCCTTGCCGGCCGCATTCAGCACCACGCTGGAAGCCGCACGCGCAAGCGTGGCCGGCTTGCCGTTGCCGCCCAGCAGCCCCGATGCGGCCAGCGCGGCGCTTGCCGTCACATGCACCGGAGGCACCGGGGCCTGCAGCGCCGCCTGCATATGGGTGTCGACAAAGCCCGTATGCACGTCATTGCCGGCGAACGCCGGGTGCGCCAGGCACGCGGCCAGGAACCCCTGGTTGGTGGGCACGCCCAGCAGCGTGCAGTCCTGCACCGCTCGCAGCAGCTTGCGGCGCGCCTCTTCGCGGTCGGCGCCATGCGCGACCAGCTTGGCGACCATCGAGTCATAGTGGGTGGGGATGGCACCGCCCTCTTCCAGCGCATGGTCCACACGTACATCGCGACCAGCGGCGGGCGGGCGCCAGCGCAGCAGCGGCCCGCCCTGCGGCAGGAAGCCGGCCGGCACGTCCTCGGCGGTGAGTCGCACTTCGATGGCATGCCCGTTGAGCCGGACCTGGTCCTGCGTGACCGGCAGCGGCTCGCCCGCCGCCACGCGCAGTTGCCATTCGACCAGGTCGAAGCCGGTGATGGCCTCGGTCACGGCGTGTTCGACCTGCAGCCGGGTGTTCATCTCCATGAAGTAGAAGCTGCCCTCGGCATCGAGCAGGAACTCTATGGTGCCGGCGCCGACGTAGCCGATGGCCTTGGCCGCGCGCACGGCGGCCTCGCCCATGCGCGCACGCAGCACCGGGCCGACCGCGGGCGACGGCGCTTCCTCGATGACCTTCTGGTGGCGGCGCTGCACGGAGCAGTCGCGCTCGCCGAGATGGATGACATTGCCGTGGGTATCGGCAAAGACCTGGATCTCCACGTGGCGCGGCGCGATCACGGCGCGCTCCAGGATCAGTTCGTCTGAGCCGAACGCTGCCGCCGCCTCGGAGCGTGCGCTCGACAGCGCCGCGGGCAGCGCCGCCGCGTCGCGCACCAGCCGCATGCCGCGCCCGCCGCCGCCCGCCGCAGCCTTGACCATCAGGGGGAAGCCGATGGACCCGGCCTCGGCCAGCAGCGTGGCGTCATCCGGCGCGGCCCCCTGATAGCCGGGCACGCAGGGCATGTCGGCAGCCAGCATCAGCCGCTTGGCTTCGGCCTTGTTGCCCATGGCGCGGATCGCCGCGGCGGGCGGGCCGACGAAGACCAGGCCGGCGGCGGTGACCGCCTCGGCAAAGGCGGCGTTCTCGGCCAGGAAGCCATAGCCGGGGTGCACGGCATCGGCACCGCTGGCGCGGGCTGCTTCGACGATGGCGGCAATGTTCAGGTACGACTCGCGCGGCGCGGCGGCGCCGATGCACACGGCGCGGTCGGCGCAGGCAAGGTGCGGGCTGTGGCGGTCCGCTTCGGAATACACGGCGACGGTAGCCAGCCCGAGGCGGCGGGCGGTGCGCATGATGCGCACCGCGATCTCGCCGCGATTGGCAACGAGCAGCGTATGGAAGGATCGGCGGGTAGCAGACATGGGAAATCCTGTGAATCTCGTGGAAGATGCGGCTGGCGCGGTCAGCCGGTCGACTGCGCGGCGCGCACCGTGTCGGCATCGAAGCGAACGGTCCAGGCGGCATCGCGCTTGTCGCGGAATGCCGCCACGCCTTCGGCGCCCTCGCGCCGCATGCATTGCGCAAACTGGCGCGAGGCCTCGTCCAGCAGCGGGCCTGGCGGCTCGTGGCCGCAGCGGCCGACCAGTGCCTTGAACACGCGGTTGGCATTCGGGCCGCAACGGCCGATGCGCGTCAGCCACTCGGCTATCAGGGCGTCCAGCTCCGCGCTGTCGGCCGCGAGCTGGTCGACCAGGCCGATGGCTACCGCTGCATCGCCGCTGACGCGCTCGCCGGTCAGGCCCAGGCGGCGCGTGGCGGCAGCGCCCAGCTTTTGCACCACAAAGGGAGCGATCTGCGCGGCGACAATGCCCAGCGTGGTCTCCGACAACGCAAAGCGCGCATCGCTCGTAGCCAGCACGATGTCGGCCGCGCAGGCCAGGCCCATGCCGCCGCCCATGGCCGCGCCCTCAACCGCGGCGATCACCGGCACCGGCAGCACGCTCAGGCGCTCCATGAAGTAGCCGAACTGGCGGTTGCGCGTGGCGACCGGGTCTTCCTGGCTGGCGTCGGCATCAAGCCGGGACTGGAAGCTGCCCACGTTGCCGCCTGCGCTGAAGCTGCCGCCGGAGCCGCGCAGCACCAGCGCGCGGACTTCCGGGTCGGCTTCGGCCTGCGCCACGGCGGCGGCCAGCGCGGCCACCACTTCGGGCGCCAATGCGTTGCGGGTGGCAGGAATGTTGAGGGTGGCAAACAGTACGCCGCCGGCGCGGCGCACGATCACGGCATCGTTGCATGAGCTGTCAGGCATGGCGATCCTGGCTGGTGGTTGGTTCAGGAACGCGTCAGCCGCGCGACATCAGGCCCATCTGCTTGGCAATGACCTGGAGCATGACCTCGTCCGCCCCGCCGCCGATCGAGCCCAGCCGGAAATCGCGATAGGCGCGCGACGCATGGTTGTCCCACGTGTAGCCCATGCCGCCCTGGAACTGCATGCACCAGTCGGCCACCTCGCGCGACAGGCGCCCGGCCTTGAGCTTTGCCATTGAGGCCAGTTCAATGACCTCGCCCCCATTGATATAGGTCTGCGTGGCCATGTAGACCAGCGCGCGCAGCGCCTCCATCTCGGTCTTGAGCTCGGCCAGCTTGAACTGGATGAACTGGTTGTCCAGCAGCGGCTTGCCGAAGGCGATGCGCTGGCGCAGATAGTCGGCGGTTTCCTCGATCAGCGCGTTGCAGGCCAGCCGGCGCGCCGCGCCGTTCAGCCGCTCTTCCTGGAACTGCTTCATCTGGTAGATGAAGCCCATGCCCTCGTCGCCGATGCGGTTGCGCACCGGGACGCGCACTTCGTCGAAGAAGATCTGCGCGGTGTCGGAGCACCACATGCCGAACTTCCTGATCTTCTGCACTTCCACGCCGCGCACGCGCTTGCCGTCTTCCCTGAGCGGCACCACGATCAGCGACTTGTTCTTGTGGACCGGGCCGTCAGAGGTATTGCACAGCAGGCAGATCCAGTCGGCCTGGGTGCCGTTGGTGATCCACATCTTGGAGCCGGAGATGACATAGTCGTCGCCATCGCGCACCGCACGGGTCTTGAGCGAGGCCACGTCGGAACCGGCGCCGGCTTCGGACACGCCGATGGAGCACACCATGTCGCCGGCGATGGCAGGGGCCAGGTAGTTGCGCTTGAGCTCGTCCGAGCCGAACGCGGTCAGCGCCGGCGTCGCCATGTCGGTCTGCACCCCCACGCCCATGCCCACGCCCTGTGCGTGGGCATAGCCCAGCGCCTCGGCGGCGGCAACGGCATAGGAGAAGTCGAGCCCCATGCCGCCGTATTCGACCGGCTTGGTGATGCCGAGGAAGCCGAGGTCGCCCATCTTCTTGAACAGTGCATGCGCCGGGAAAATCTCGGCGGCTTCCCACTCATCGACGAAGGGATCAATCTCCGCCGAGACGAAGCGGCGGATGCTGTCCATGATGTTGCGGTGGTCTTCCGTGTAAAGCATGGTGGTCTCCTGGTGTCTTGTTGGTTCGGGACGTGTCGAGATGGCGGCGGCGCTCAAAAGCGCCCGACACCAAACTGGATCGCATGCGGCTTGCGCAGGCTGGCCTCGCGCGCGGTGGCCAGCACGAAGGCCAGCACGGCGCGCGTGTCGCGCGGGTCGATGACGCCGTCGTCCAGCAGCAGCCCGCTGGTGACGAAGGCGCTGGCCTGGCGCTCGAAGTTGGCAACGATATCGGCGGTCTGGCTGGCAAGCTGCGCCTCATCTACCGGCACGCCCTTGCGCGCGGCCTGCTGGCGCGCCACGATCTCAAGCGTCATGGCGGCCTGCTCGCCGCCCATCACGGCGGTGCGCGCGTTCGGCCACGAGAAGCAGAAGCGCGGCCGGAAGCCCCGTCCGCACATGCCGAAGTTGCCCGCCCCGAACGAGGCCCCGCAGTACAGTGTGATCTGCGGCACCGTCGAGTTCGACAGCGCCTGGATCATCTTGGCGCCATGCTTGATCATGCCGGCCTCTTCCGAGGCACGGCCGACGATAAAGCCGGTGGTGTTCTGCAGGAACACGATCGGCGTGTCCGACTGGTTGCATAGCTGGATGAACTGCGCGGCCTTGGTGGCGCCGGCCGGGTCGATAGGACCGTTGTTGGTGATGAAGCCGACCGTATTGCCTTCGATGCGGGCGTGGCCGCACACCGTGCCGGGACCATAGTCGGGCTTGAACGGCAGCCAGGCGGAGTCGTCGACAATGCGCGCGATCACTTCGCGCATGTCCACCGGGCGCTTCATGTCGAGCGTCATCACGCCGTCCAGCTCCGACGGATCGAGCCGCGGAGGGCGGGCGAGCTGCGCGGGCTCCGTCGCCACGGTCGGCCAGTCCAGGCTGGCGACGATGTCGCGTGCGGTGGCAATAGCGTGCTCGTCGTCCTCGGCCAGGTATTCGGCCAGGCCGCTGACCGTGGCATGCAGGTCGGCGCCGCCCAGCTCCTCATCCGTGGCGATTTCGCCGGTGGCGGCCTTCAGCAGCGGCGGCCCCGCCAGGAAGGCGCGCGCGCGATTGCGCACCATCACCACGTAGTCGGACAGCCCCGGCATGTAGGCGCCGCCCGCCGTGGACGAGCCATGCACGACCGTGATCACCGGCAGCCCGGCCGCGGACAGGCGAGCCAGGTTGTAAAACAGCGCGCCGCCGCGGACGAACTTGTCCACGCGGTACTTGCGCAGGTTGGCGCCGGCCGATTCCACCAGGTGAATGAATGGCAGCCGGTTTTCCAGCGCGATCTCCTGGCAGCGCATCAGCTTCATGTTGCCGGCCTCGGTCATGGCACCGGCGTCGATGCCGGAATCCGTGGCCAGCACCATGCAGCGCACGCCGCAGACGAAACCGATGCCGGCCACCAGCGAACCGCCGGGGATGGAGGTCTCGGGGTCGGGATCGTCCATGCCGAAGCCGGCCAGCGTGGCCATCGGCAAGAACGGCGCGCCTGCGTCCAGCAGGCGGCCGATGCGCTCGCGCGGCAGCAGCGCCCCGCGTCTGGCAAAGGTGGGCCGGGCGCGCTCCGAGGCGGCCACGGCACGCTGTTCGAGGCCATGGAGGCGGTCGATCAGGGCCTGCATGCCGGCGCGCTGGCTGGCAAAGGCGTCGGAAGATGAGTCGATGCGTGAGTCGATGGGAATCATGGCGGCTTGCGTGAGGTTCCGTGATGCATGGATTGCAAACCACCACGCTGCCCGGGACAACCGCAATCGCTCAGGTTGTGCATAATGTGCACAAGCCAGAAACCCGGGACGCGGGGCGCGGCATCCGCCACCCCCAAAGCGCCCCCCGACGCACCTTCCCATGCCCACCAAGACCCCCTCGCCCGGCGGCGTGCAGAGCCTGTCCCGAGCCTTCGCCCTGCTCCGGCTGCTCGCCGAGCATCACGAGGCGGGACTGACCCTGCCCGAGCTCGCCGCGATAGCGGAGATCGACCGTACCACCGCGCACCGGATGGCGCGCTTCCTGGAATCCGCGGGGTATGTCGAGCGCGAGTCGGGGGGCAAGCGTTATCACCTGGGCACTGCCGCCATGGCGCTGGGCCTGCGCGCGATGAACCGGCCGCCGCCCAACAGCGCGCTGGTGAGCAAGATGAAGGCGCTGGCCCGGCTCACGGGCGACGCGGTGTTCCTGACCGTGCGCATCGGCGACCATGGGCACTGCCTGCATACCGAGGAAGGCAGCCACCGGATCAAGACCTTCCACTTGCTGACCGGCACTTCCCGCCTGCTGGGCCAGGGCACCGGCAGCATGGCGTTGCTGGCGAAGATGGACAACGAGGCGGTGCGTGCGCATTACGAGCGGCACCGCGCCGAGTACGCAGCCGGGGGCCTGAGCCTGCTCAGGCTGTTGCGCGGTGTAGAGCGCGCCCGCAAGCTGGGCTATGCGCTTGCCGGCGCGGAGGGGGTGGCAGGCGTGGGCATTGCACTGCCCCTGGAAATGGGCGCCGAGGCGGCCATCAGCATCATGTCTACCGCGTCGCGGATGCCGGCGGCGCGGCGGCATGAGATGGGAGCGATTGTCGGCGCGATGTTTGCGCAGGGAAATTAGGGCCGGTTTCTGGCGCCGACCCAGGCGTCCAGTCCCTACTTCCTCAACTTCCCCTCAAACTGCTTTCGAAACTTGGCCAGTTTCGGCGAGATCACCAAGGCACAGTACCCCTGGCTCGGATTGTCCTGATAGTAGTTCTGGTGACTTGCCTCGGCGCGCCAGTACGGCTGCTCCGGCTCGACCTGCGTAACGATCGGCGCATCAAAAACCTTGGCCGCGGCCAACTCCCGCATCACGTATTCCGCCGTGGCCCGCTGCGCCTCCGAATTCGTAAAGATCGCCGACCGGTACTGCGGCCCCACATCGTTACCCTGCCGGTCCGGCGTGGTCGGGTCGTGGATGGCGAAGAAGATCTCCAGGATCTGCCGAAAATTGATCACCGACGGATTGAAGGTGACACGCACCACCTCGACGTGCCCGGTATCCCCCTCGCAGACCTGCTGGTAAGTCGGGTGATCCACATGCCCGCCGGTATAACCGGACTCCACCGCCACCACGCCATCGACCTGCTGGAAAACCGCTTCCAGGCACCAGAAGCACCCGCCGCCCAGCGTGGCCGTTTCAAGTCCATGTTCCATTTGCGCCGCCCCCTTGCGTTGTCGTCTGTGGTGTCACGGCCTCAAGCATAAGCGCAGATTGGCGCCCTTGCAGCAGATTCAGCCAGGCTGGCGCTGCGCCTCCAGCATCGCGCGCAGTTGCGGCTTGAGCACCTTGCCCAGCGCGCTGCGCGGCAGGTCGTCCAGCAGCACCACCTCGCGCGGCAGCTTGAAGCGGGCAATGCGCGTAGCCAGCAGTTCGCGCAGCGGCTCCGCCCCCAGCGCGTCGCGCGGCGCGCCCGGCGCGGGCACGATCACCGCCACCGGCACCTCGCCCCAGCGCGCGTCGGCCACGCCGACGACCGCGCACTCCTGCACCCCGGGCAGGCCGACCAGCACGTTCTCGATCTCGGCGGGATAGATGTTCTCGCCGCCCGAGATGATCATGTCCTTGCTGCGGCCGACGACTTCGATGCAGCCGCCGGCATCGCGGTGCGCGAGGTCGCCGGAATGGAACCAGCCGTCGGCCAGGCCGTTATCAGGCTGGTTCCAGTAGCCCGCCATCACGTTGGCGCCGCGCACCCAGAGTTCACCGACTGCGCCCTGCGCCACCTCGGCACCGTCCGGGCCGGCCAGCCGGACTTGCGCCTCCGGCTGCGGCCAGCCGGCATAGCCAGGCCGGGCCAGCGCATCCTGCAGCTTCAGCACCACCGACACCGGACCGGTCTCGGTCGCGCCATAGACCTGCCCCAGCGGCACGCCACGCGCATGGAAGGCCGCGATATACGACAGCGGGATGGTCGACGAACCTGCCATCACGCCGCGCAGCGCCGACAGGTCGGCCCCGGGCCAGCCGGGATGCTCCAGCACCGCGCGCAACGTGGCCGGCACCATCAGCGACAGGCTCGGCCGCGCCTGCGCGACCGCGCCAAGCCAGGCATCCGGCGCAAAGCGGTCGTGCAGCGTGACTTGCGCCCCGGCCAGCAGCGCCGGCAGCGTCTGGATGCACAGCCCGCCGACGTGGAACATCGGCAGCACCGACAGCACGTGATCGTCCGCGGTCATGCCATGCGCCCACCAGCTGGCGCGCGCATTGGCCAGCAGCCCGGCCTGCGTATGCACCGCGCCCTTGGGCTTGCCGGTGGTGCCGGAGGTGTAGGCGAGCAGCAGCGGCGCCTCGTCCGGCACCGGCGGGTGGGGCACGCCGAACGGCGCGGGATGGTCGACCAGCCGGTCGAGATGCGCGACCTGGCAGCCGCCGCCAGCCTCCTGCGCCAGCCCTGCATGGCGCTCGTCATGGAACAGCGCGGCCAGTTGCGCGTGGGCGGCGATGGTACGCAGCTCCGCCGGCGCCAGCCGGTAGTTCAGCGGCACGAACATCGCCCCGACACGCGCGCAGGCGAACAGCAGCACCAGCTGCAGTTCGTGGTTCAGGCACAGCGTGCCGACGCGCTCGCCCGCGCGGATGCCCCACGTCGCTGCCAGGTGGGCGCTGGCACGCTCGACGTGCCGCCACAGCTTGCCGTAGGTGAAGGTGCGGCCCAGGTAGTGCAACGCCGGCCGCCCCGGTGCCGCGGCGGCATGGCCATGCAGCATGGCCGGCAGCGCGCCCAGCCCGGCGGCGCCCGCACGCATGGCGCGACGGGCGGCGCTCATTCGTCGCGCTCGCCGGATTCGTACAGGGTCTCGCGCCCCATGCGGTCCAGGATCAGCTCGGCGGTCCAGGGCAGCATCAGCGCGCCGCAGCGCGAGTCGCGGTAGAGCCGCTCCAGCGGCAGGTCCTTGAGCATCGACTGCCCGCCGCAGGTGCGGATCGCCAGCCGGGCGATGTCGTTGGCGCCTTCCATCACGGTGTAGTGCGCGGCGTACAGGCGCAGGCGCTCGTCCTTGGTCGGATTGGGCTTCGCCTCATGGATCACGCGCCAGAAGAGCGATCGCATGGTTTCCAGCTGGATGCGCATCTGCGCCACCGCGATCTGCTTGGTCGGGTACATGCGGCGCTTGACCGGCGGCTGGCCCGGCACCTCGCCGCGCAGGTACTGCACGGTAAAGTCGTAGGCGGCCTGGGCCACGCCCAGGTAGGTCGGCGACAGCGTGAAGAACATCGCCGGCCACGTCTGCGCCGCGCGGTAGTAGACGCCGCGCGGCATCAGCTGCTCGTGGTCGGGCACGAACACGTCCTTGAGCAGCAGCGTGCGTGACACCGTGCCACGCATGCCCATCGGGTCCCACTCGCCGGTCACGGTCAGCCCTTCCGCCTTGCCGGGCACGGCAATGTAGAGCGTGTCGCGCATGTCGGGATGCTGGTCGCCGCGGTCCTCGGTGCACAGGATGCCGTAGTAGTCGGCCGCGCCCGACAGCGAGGCGAAGATCTTGCGCCCGTTCAGTACCCAGCCGCCATCGACCTTGCGCGCGGTGGTGCCGAACGGCGCCTTGCCCGCGGCGGCGGCGGAGCCTTCGGAGAACGGCTGCGCATAGACGGCGCCGTCGCGCACCACGCGTGCGAAATGCAGCTCGCGCCGGGCTTCGTGCTCGGCGCGCTGGTCAGGTGTCATGTCGATGCCGTCGGACAGCACGCCGGTCCACATGGTCGAGCAGATATGCATGTTGTACGTCAGCGCCGTGGCCCCGCAGAAGCGGCCGATCTCGGCGCCCACCATGCAGTAGGTGGCAAAGTCCGCGCCCTCGCCGCCGAACGCCCGCGGCACGCACAGCGCCAGCAGGCCGGCCTCGCGCAGGTCGGCATAGTTGGCGAAGGGGAAGCTGGCCTCGCGGTCCCAGGTGGCTGCGCGCGCCGCGAAGCGTTCGCGGCCCAGGCGGTTGGCCAGCGCCAGCAGGTGCGCTTGTTGCGGGGTGAAGTCCGCCGTACCGATGGCGGGGATGAAGTCGAGCTGGCCGGTTGGCATGTCGCGGTCTCCTGTTTTCCTGCTCGCACCGGATGCGGTCGCGGCGCGGCGGTGGTTCTTGTGTTGCGTTGCCGGAAAGCGGCGTGGTTCAGTGCACGGGGAAGCGCCGGTGCAGGAAATCCAGCACCGCCTCGTTGAACAGCGCGGGGCGCTCCATGCAGGCCAGGTGGCCGACATCCGGCAGGCAGCGGTACTCGGCGCCCGGAATGCGCTGGGCCATGCGCTCCATCACCTCGGGCGCGGCATTGGTGTCGTGCTGCCCGGCCAGCGCCAGCACCGGCACCGCGATGCGCGGCAGCGCGTCGCGCTGGTTGAAGCGCACCAGCGCGCCCAGCGCCGCGCGGTAGGTGGGCGCCGGCACCGCCGCCATCACCGCCGTGGCAAAGGCCACGGCTTGTGGCTCGGCATCGGGCGCGACCATGGTGCGCACCAGCCCGGCGGCCATCTCGGCCATGGTCCTGCCGGCGTCCAGCGGCGCGGTGCGCGCGGCGACGAAGTCGCGCTGCCAGGGCCCGTCACCCTTGCCAAAGGCGGGCGAGGTGCCGGACAGCACCATGCCGTCGATCAGCGCGGGCGCGGCCGCGCAGGCCTGCTGCGCCACCATGCCGCCCATGCTGTGGCCCAGCAGCACCACGCGCCGGCCGGCGTCGCGCTCGGCCTGCAGCAGCGGCGCCAGCGCTTGCGCCAGCCCGTCGAAGTCATAGGGATCGATCAGGGCGCTGTCGCCGTAGCCGGGCATGTCCCAGGCCACGGCACGGTAGCCGGCCTGCGCCAGCGCCTCGCCCTGCGCGGGCCAGGCGGCCTTGCCGCCGCCGATGCCGTGCAGCATCACCACCGCCACCGGGCCATCGCCCCAGGCCAGCGTGGCGATGCCGTTGGCGTGGCGTTGCATCGTCGCGCTCGCGCTCATGCCGCCACCTCCACCAGCGTGCCTGCTTCCACCTCATTGCGGCCATCCAGCGATACCGTGCAGTTGCGCAGCGGCAGGTCGAAATGGCCCAGCGTATGCCGCCCGGCCACCTCGTTGGCGCCGGTCGAGAACAGGAAGTTGCCGGCAAACGCGCGCAGCTCGGTGCCGTTGCAGTCGCGCTTGTCGTAGAAGGTCATCGCGTCCCAGCGCGCCAGCCGGTTCAGGCCCCAGCCCACGTGCGAGACCGCGTACGCATCGCGCGTGCCCTCGCGGTCGGCCCAGGCCTGGTAGTAGCCGCGCATCATGTCGGCATCCACGCCCTGCCCCTCGACGCCGGCGATGTAGTCGTCCTCGATATGGCAGACCACGGTATCGCGCAGGTAGGTCTTGAAGGTCAGGTTGACGTCGCCCGGCGCCAGCACCAGCGTGCCGTTGACCTGGCGGCTGGCCGGGAACGCCAGGCAAAGCCCGCCGGGCCAGTGCGAGACCTGGCCGGGCTTGCTGCAGAAGCCCCAGACCCCGCCCACGCGGGCGTCGGCCAGGCCGATGCGCAACTCGGTGCCGGCCGGCGAATGCACGCGCATCTCGCGCGCGCCGCGCAGGCGCTTCATGGCGGCGCGCACGGTGCCTTCCAGCGCCGGGTCGGGCTGGCAGCGCTCCAGGATCTCGGGGTGTTCGTTGCTGACCATCAGCATGCGCGGCACGATGCCGTCGGCGCCGCGCAGGATCAGCGACAGTTCCGGCGCGTGCAGCAGGCCTTCCACCGTGCAGTCCAGCACCAGGTGGCAGCGCGACAAGGCCGCCACCACCGGCGCGAGGCTCTGCAAGGCATCGCTGGCGCCGGTGGAGCGCACCGGCGCGGGCGCACTAAGTGCCGGTGTCGGCACCTGGATGCGCACCGGGGTGGCGCCCAGCGACTGCACGGCCAGTTCGGCCAAGGCCACGTTGACAGGGCGGGATTGCGACTCCGTTACAATTCCAACGACTTCCGCACCCTGCAGGGCACAGAGTTCCAGCGTGCGCCGGAACGCCGCCAGCCAGCGGTGTTCGATCTGCTCGATGAGCATGACGTTAGTCTCCTGCTTGTTGTATCGGCGGCAGTGCCCGCCTTGTTGTGTGCGCCAGCCCAGCGCCGCGGCCGCAAATAAGCGCACGGCCGGGCTTGAACTTGCTGCCCCTGGCGCAAATAATATATATGAAATTTCATGAACTCCAGCGGAGCCCCCATGGGCATGCCTGAGGCCCAGCCACAGATCGCCAGCGCCGCCGCACCAGATTTCGATGCGCAGCACTTCCGCCGCACCCTGTCGCAGTTCGCGACCGGGGTGACGGTGATCACTACGCGCGCCAGCGCCGAGTCTGTCGCCGCCGGCGCGCCGCCGTTCATCGGCATCACCGCCAGTTCGTTCAATTCGGTGTCGCTGGATCCGCCGCTGGTGCTGTGGAGCATGGCCACGCGCGCCAACAGCCTGCCGATGTTCCGCGACGGCACGCACTACATCATCAACGTGCTGTCGGCCTCGCAGCTGGAGCTGTGCCAGCGCTTTGCCACCCTCAAGGGCGACCGTTTCGCCGGCGTCGACTACCGGCTCTCGGCCACCGGCCTGCCGATCCTGTCCAATGCGCTGGCCTGGTTCGAATGCCACAACCGCAGCCGCTACGACGAGGGCGACCACATCATCTTCGTGGGTGAAGTCGAGCGCTGCGGCGTGCTCGATGGCAGCGACGGCCCGCTGGTATTCCAGGGTGGCCAGTTCACCACCACCGCCCCCCTCGACCTCTGAACGGCACCGGCTCATCATGGCGGACGTGCCCGCGCAATCCCCCCTGCCCTTTGTCGATGGCTACCTGGCCTACCTGCTGGCCCGCGCCAGCCACCTGATCTCGGGCGAATTCCACCGCGAAGTGGAAGCCAGCGGCCTGTCCGTGCAGGAATGGCGCGTGCTGGCCACGCTGGCCGACCGCCCCGACTGCACCATCGGCACGCTCGCCGAAATCACGCTGACCAAGCAGCCGACGCTGACCAAGCTGGTCGACCGCATGGCCGCCGACGGGCTGGTGACGCGCCGCGCCGGCCAGACCGACCGCCGCCAGGCGCTGATCTCGATCACCCCGCGCGGCCTCGCGCAGGCCCAGCCGCTGCTGGCGCGCGCCGCCCAGCACGAGCGCGCAGTGCTGGACGACTTTGGCCCGCGCCAGGGCGCGCTGCTCAAGGAAACCCTGCGGCAGCTGATTGCGCTGCATACGCAACGCTAGGCTAGGCTAGGCCCCCTCCGCGCCCGCCTTCAGGATCGCCAGCGGCGAACTGTCCACCTTGATCCGCTGCAGCACGATATTCGAGCGGATATCCATCACGCCCTTGGTGCGGTACAGCCGGTTCACGATGAAGTCCGAGTAGTGCTTCAGGTTGCGCGCCTGCACCCGCAGGATGTAATTGCTGTCGCCGGTGATGATGTACGCCGACAGCACTTCCGGCCACGACTGCACCGCGGCGATAAAGGTGTCGTGCCAGCCTTCCACGTCATGGCGCATCGACACTTGCACGATCGCCTCAAGCTCCAGCCCGAGCTGCTCGGCGTCGAACCAGGCGCGGTAGCCGCCGATCACCCCTGACTCTTCCAGCAGGCGCACGCGCCGCAGGCATGCCGAAGGCGACAGCGCCACGCGGTCAGCCAGGTCCTGGTTGCTGATGCGGCCGTTCTCCTGCAGGCAGGTCAGGATGCGCAGATCGGTGGGATCGAGGTTCATTCGAATTTCCTTCGAAAAATCATCAATTCTTCGCATTTTATGCGAAAGAAGACCGTATCGACAGTCCATTTAGCAAGCCTCTTGCCGCCAATTTTGACTATGATTTCCGACATCGAGGCAGACAACGACGGCGCCTTGCAAAGGCGCCGCGCACCCTTATGACCGCCCCCAATCAAGACCCACGCCGGCTGTGGGACATCAGCCCGCCGCTCTCCCCCGCCACCCCGGTCTGGCCCGGCGACACGCCGTTCCAGCAGCAACCGGCCTGGCAGATGGACGAGCACTGCCCGGTGAATGTCGGCCGCATCACGCTGTCGCCGCACACCGGCGCGCACGCCGACGCACCGCTGCACTACGCCGCCGACGGCGCGCCGATCGGCGCCGTGCCGCTCACGCCCTACCTCGGCACCTGCCGCGTGATCCATTGCATCGGCGCCTCGCCAGTGGTGGAGCCGCGCCATATCGAACACGCGCTGGCCGGCCTGCCGCCGCGCGTGCTGCTGCGTACCTACCGGCGGGCGCCGCTGGCGCAGTGGGACCCGCACTTCTGCGCGGTCGCGGCCGAGACCATCGCGCTGCTGGCCGCGCACGGCGTGCAACTGGTGGGCATCGACACACCGTCGCTGGACCCGCAGGAATCCAAGACCATGGACGCGCACAACGCCGTGCGCCGGCACGGGCTGGCCATCCTGGAAGGCATCGTGCTGGACGAGGTCGATGCCGGCGACTACGAACTGATCGCGCTGCCGCTGCGCTTTGCCGGGCTCGATGCCAGCCCGGTGCGCGCGGTGCTGCGCAGCCTCGACTGAACCACTCCCGAACAACCCCTGGCCAATCCCACGACATGACGACATTTGACCGCGAGCACTGTATTCGGCTCGATGAGCGAGACCCGCTGCGCCCGCTGCGCGACCAGTTCGCGCTGCCCGAGGGCGTGATTTACCTCGACGGCAACTCACTGGGCGCCCGCCCGCGCGCCGCCGCCGCGCGCGCCGCCCAGGTGGTGGCCGAAGAATGGGGCGAGGGCCTGATCCGCAGCTGGAACACCGCCGGCTGGTTCGAGCTGCCGCAGCGGCTGGGTAACAAGCTGGCCCCGCTGGTCGGCGCGGGCCAGGATGAAGTGGTGGTGACCGACACCACCTCGATCAACCTGTTCAAGGTGCTGGCCGCGGCGCTGCGCGTGCAGCAGACGCGCGACCCGGCGCGCAAGGTGATCGTGTCGGAGGCCAGCAACTTCCCCACCGACCTGTACATCGCGCAGGGCCTGGCCGACCTGCTGCAGCAGGGCTATTCGCTGCGCCTGGTCAATTCGCCGGCCGAGATCGACGCCGCCGTGGGCGCCGATACCGCCGTGCTGATGCTCACCCACGTCAACTACAAGACCGGCGAGATGCTGGACATGGCCGCGCTGACCGAGCTGGCCCATGCCCGCGGCGCGCTCACGGTGTGGGACCTGTGCCACTCCGCCGGCGCCGTGCCGGTCAACCTGAAGGCGGCCGGGGCCGACTACGCCATCGGCTGCACCTACAAATACCTGAACGGCGGCCCGGGCTCGCCCGCCTTCGTCTGGGTCGCTCCCGCGCTGCGCGATGCCTTCTGGCAGCCACTGTCGGGCTGGTGGGGCCATGCCGCGCCGTTCGCGATGGAGCCGCAGTACCGCCCGGTCGACGGCGTGCGCCGCTTCCTGTGTGGCACGCAGCCGGTGACTTCGCTGGCGATGGTGGAATGCGGCCTGGACATCTTCGCCCAGACCACGATGCAGGTGCTGCGCGCCAAGTCACTGCTGCTGACCGACTTGTTCATTGAACTGGTGGAAGCCCGTTGCGGCCACCACCCGCTGACGCTGGTCACGCCGCGCGAGCACGCGCGCCGCGGCAGCCAGGTCAGCCTGGAGCACCCGGACGGCTATGCGCTGGTGCAGGCCCTGATCGAGCGCGGCGTCATCGGCGACTACCGCGAGCCGCGCATCGCCCGCTTTGGCTTCACGCCGCTGTACACCAGCTTCACCGAGGTGTGGGATGCTGTGGAAATCCTGCGCGATGTGCTGGACAGCGGCGCCTATCGCGACGCGCGGTTCCAGACGCGCGGCCAGGTGACCTGATCGGGAGCGCATCATGAGTGAATTCAAGGGATGCCCTTTTTCCGGCGCGGCCGGCACCGCAGGCCAGGCTACGCCGCAAGGTGACAACTGGCACGGTGCGCAGATGGATTTCGCCAAGGACATGAGCTACGGCGACTATCTCGGCCTGGACCAGATCCTGAACGCGCAGCATCCGCTGTCGCCGGACCACAACGAGATGTTGTTTATCGTGCAGCACCAGACCACCGAGCTGTGGATGAAGCTGATGCTGCACGAGCTGCGCGCCGCGCGCGAATCGGTCAAGACCGACAGCCTGCCGCCGGCGTTCAAGATGCTGACGCGGGTGTCGCGCATCATGGACCAGCTGGTGCAGGCGTGGAACGTGCTGGCGACGATGACGCCGCCGGAATACTCGGCGATGCGGCCCTACCTGGGCATGTCGTCAGGCTTCCAGTCGTATCAGTACCGCGAGATCGAGTTCATCCTCGGCAACAAGAACGCTGCCATGCTGAAGCCGCACGCGCACCGGCCGGAGCATTTGGCGCTGGTGGAAACGGCGCTGAAGACGCCGTCGCTGTATGACGAGGCGATCCGGTTGATGGCCAGGCGTGGTTTTGCGATCGATGCGGACTGCGTCGAACGGGACTGGACGCAGCCCACCGCGTATAACGCATCGGTCGAGGCCGCCTGGCTGGAGGTCTATCGCAATCCCGGTGCGCACTGGGAACTGTATGAACTGGGCGAGAAGTTTGTCGACCTGGAAGATGCGTTCCGGCAATGGCGCTTCCGGCATGTGACCACGGTTGAGCGGGTGATTGGCTTCAAGCGTGGTACCGGCGGCACGGAAGGCGTCAGCTATCTGCGCAAGATGCTGGATGTAGTGTTGTTTCCGGAATTGTGGAAGTTGCGCACGGACCTGTAACACCTGCGCACGTCGGACCTGGCCGTCAGCCCGCCGGGTCCGACAGCCTTGCCGCCAGCGCCCGCAACGCCGGCGCCAGCGTCTGGTGGAACACCGCCTCATCCACCGCCCCATAGGAAGCACTGCAGCTCAGCATGTGCAACTCCTTCTCCCCCACCGGCCGGAACGCCACCGCACAGGCATGGATGGCCGGATGCCAGTCGCGGAACGACGCCGCATAGCCGCGCTGCTGCGCCTCGGCCAGGGCCGCGCGCGTGGCCGTCTCCTGCTGCTTCCACTGCTCCGGGAACGCCTGGCTGAACTCAGCCATGACCCGCTCGCGCCGCGCCGCCGGCAGCGCGGCCAGGTACGCGCGCCCCATCGAACTCGACACCAGCGACAGCCGCGAGCCCACGCCCAGCCCCAGCATCACGCCCGCGTCGTTGCGGATCGATTCCAGGTAGATCACTTCCATGCGCTCGCGCTTGCCCAGCGAGACCGAGACCCCGTATGACTGGGCGAACGCCAGCATATGCGGCCGCGCCAGCGACACCACGTCTGACGCTGACAGGTAGGCATAGCCCAGCGCCAGCACGCCGGCATCCAGCGCGTACTTGCCCAGGCTCTCGTCATAGCGCAGGTAACCCAACTGCACCAGCGTGCCGGCCAGCCGGCTCACCGTGGCCTTGGGGAAGCCGGTGCGGCGCACGAAGTCCTGGTTGCCGAGCATTGCCTCACCGGTGCGGAAGCAGCGCATCAGTTCCAGCCCGCGCGCCAGGGCGGTGACGAAGTTGGGATCGCTGTCGCGCACCGGCGCGGGCGGCGTGGCATCGGGAGAAAGTGACGGACTGGTCAAGGGCGGCTCCTCTCAGGTCGGCGGTTGTCCGCTCATCGCACAAAGGCATGGGTGTCGGGGGTTTTGCCTGTTGCACGGCAAACCCATTGCGATATACTAATTCAACGGAACACAGTTCCGCAATGCGGAACCACAAAAACCCTCCGCGAAGATCACCGAACCCGTCATGATTCCCGGAAGCGCCGGTGCGGCAAGCGACCATTCGCCCGCCCCCGATGCTTCCCCCGCGCTACCGAAGGAGACCTGCATGGCTGCCAACGCCGAATTCCACTGGGCCGACCCCCTGCTGCTGGACCAGCAACTGACCGCCGAAGAACGCATGGTGCGCGACGCCGCCGCGGCGTACAGCCAGGACAAGCTGATGCCGCGCGTGCTTCAGTCCTTCCGCAACGAGAAGACCGACATCGAGATCTTCCGCGAGATGGGCGAACTGGGCCTGCTCGGCCCCACCATCCCCGAGCAATACGGCGGCCCCGGCCTGAACTACGTCAGCTACGGCCTGATCGCGCGTGAAGTCGAGCGCGTCGATTCCGGCTACCGCTCGATGATGAGCGTGCAGTCGTCGCTGGTGATGGTTCCGATCCATGAATTCGGCACCGAAGCGCAGAAGCAGAAGTACCTGCCCAAGCTGGCCACCGGCGAATGGATCGGCTGCTTCGGCCTGACCGAGCCGAACCACGGCTCCGACCCGGGCTCGATGGTCACCCGCGCCAAGAAGGTCGACGGCGGCTATGAGCTGACCGGCGCCAAGATGTGGATCACCAACTCGCCGATCGCCGACGTGTTCGTGGTCTGGGCCAAGCTGCAGGGCGATAACGGCAAGGACGAGATTCGCGGCTTTATCCTGGAAAAGGGCTGGAAGGGCCTGTCGGCGCCGGCCATCCACGGCAAGGTCGGCCTGCGCACCTCGATCACCGGCGAAATCGTGCTGGATCAGGTGTTCGTGCCGGAAGAGAACATCATGCCGGGCGTGAGCGGCCTGAAGGGCCCGTTCACCTGCCTGAACTCGGCCCGCTACGGCATCGCCTGGGGCGCGCTGGGCGCCGCCGAGTTCTGCTGGCACACCGCCCGCCAGTACACGCTGGACCGCAAGCAGTTCGGCCGCCCGCTGGCCGCCACGCAGCTGGTGCAGAAGAAGCTGGCCGACATGCAGACCGAGATCACGCTGGGCCTGCAAGGCTGCCTGCGCCTGGGCCGCATGAAGGACGAAGGCACCGCCGCGGTGGAAATCACCTCGATCATGAAGCGCAACTCGTGCGGCAAGTCGCTGGACATCGCCCGCGTGGCGCGCGACATGCTGGGCGGCAACGGCATCTCGGATGAGTTCGGCGTGATCCGCCACGTGGTGAACCTGGAGGTGGTCAACACCTATGAAGGCACCCACGACATCCACGCGCTGATCCTGGGCCGCGCCCAGACCGGCCTGCAGGCCTTCTTCTGATCGCCATCCGCGACTTGCGCACAGGCTCTCCGCAATAAAAAGGCCCGGCTGCAAAGCCGGGCCAAGCACACTACCAAGGAGACGACGAGGCTGCCCCCGTCGATAAAACACCTGTCCTGAACGCCGGCCCCGCCTTCACGCGGGGCCGCGTTCATTTGTTGGGTTGGGGCGTCAGCCGCAGGTACGGCCGTACCGCCTGGTAGCCCTTGGGGAATTTCTCGCGGATCACCGCCTCGTCCTTCAGCGAGGGCACGATCACCACGTCATCACCGTCCTGCCAGTTGCCCGGCGTGGCCACGCTGTGGTTGTCGGTCAGCTGCAGCGAGTCGATCACGCGCAGGATCTCGTTGAAATTGCGCCCGGTGCTGGCCGGATACGTGATGATCAGGCGCACCTTCTTCTTCGGGTCGATGACGAACAGCGAGCGCACCGTCAGGGTCTCGTTCGCGTTCGGGTGGATCATGTCGTAGAGTTGCGACACCTTGCGGTCGCCATCGGCCAGGATCGGGAAGTTGACCGTGGTCGACTGGGTCTCGTTGATGTCGCGGATCCAGCCATGGTGCGACTCCACGCCGTCCACCGACAGCGCGATCGCCTTGACGCCGCGGCGCGCGAACTCATCCTTCAGCTTCGCGGTCAGGCCCAGTTCCGTGGTGCACACCGGGGTGTAGTCGGCCGGGTGCGAGAACAGCACGCCCCAGCTGTCGCCAAGCCACGCATGGAAGCGGATGCGGCCTTCGCTCGAATCCTGCTCGAAGTCCGGGGCGATATCGCCAAGACGCAATGCCATGTTCTGTTCTCCTGATTTCGGGGTGGAACCAGAGTATCCGGATTGATATCCAACCCAAACGAATATAAAGTCACTACAAAATCACTCGAAGTCATATAAACATTTTCTGACAGTCATCACGCGTGCTTTCCGGCATGCTTGCGATACTAGGCACTGGCGTCGCGCTTGCTGGCGTGTAGCCTTGAAACCACGGCCGCCCGCCACATATGCTAAGTATCAGACCGACAAATGCCGTTAGCCTCGGAGCGTAGAAAATGTCAGAATCCGCACAAACCGAACCAACCGCCCGCAAACAGGAGAAACTGATGAGCGATGTCAAGACCGTTCTGTCCGACGCCGAGGAACTGCTGAAGCAAGCCGCCTCGACCACCGGGGAAAAGGCCGCCGAACTGCGCGAGCGTGGCATGGGCCTGCTCAAGCAAGCCAAGGAAAAGGCCCAGGACCTGCAAGACGCCGTCGTGACCAAGAGCAAGGCCGCTGCACGCGCCACCGACGACTACGTGCATGACCACCCGTGGCGCGCCGTGGGCGTGGCCGCCGGCGTAGGCCTGCTGATCGGTCTGCTGCTGAACCGCAAGTAAGCGATTCCAACCCGGCGCGGCATGCTGATGCCGCGCCTGAGCGGCAACCCGGTCATCGGGTTGCCAGTGGCCGGGGCGCAAGCATGTTGGCGACACACCATGACGCCACACCCGGCCCCGCCTGCTGGAAAGGCGCGTACGGCCACGCCGTCGCGCCGCTCTTTCACGCCGGAGCCGCATGAGCGAATCCCCCCCTTCCCCCAAGTTCCTCGAATCCGTGCGCAACCTGGCCGGCTCGCTGGTGGCAATGATCCAGACCCGCCTCGAACTCGCCAGCGTGGAGCTTGCCGAGGAACGCACGCGCCTGATGAAGGTCGCGCTGCTGGCCTGCTTCGGCCTGGTGTTCTTTGGCATCGGGCTGGTCACCCTGACCGGGCTGATCGCCATCCTGTTCTGGGACACCTACCGCTGGCAGGCGCTGGGCGCACTGACGGTCCTTTACCTGGTGCTGTGCGCGATTTGCCTGGCGTACGCACGCAACCTGGTGCGCAACGCCCCGCCGATGCTGGAGGCCACGCTCGCCGAAATCGACAAAGACCGGGAGATCCTGCGCCGATGAGCCCCCTGGAACCCGACGACAGCGCAGCCGGACACAACCGCCGCGATCACCCGCGGCGGGCCCGGTTCACGCAAGAGGTACGCCTGCCACTGGCGGTGCGCAAGGAATTGCTGCTGACCCGCGCCGCGCTGGAACGCTACGACTGCCTGCAGGCCCTGCACGAGGTGCGGGGTGGCGCGCACCGCCTTGGCACTATCGGCCACTGGCTGCCGCGCATCGCCCGTCCGGGGTCGTGGATGAAAGTGGTCGGCATGACCAAGGACTACCCGCTGCTGAGCACCGTATTGACGCTGGCGCTGCCGCTGGTCAAGCGCACGCCGGTGCTGCGCTGGACCTGGAAGCTGTCCAAGGTCGGCCTGGCAGCCGGCGCCGCCTACTGGGTGTACAACACCTGGCGCGAGGCCAGGCACCAGGCCGTGCCGCCCGCAACCGCGCCAACACCCGCGCCGGCCGGTACCCCGCCCGGCGCCGATACCGGCTTCCGCGATCCGCTCGTTCCCTGACCCGCGGCCGGGCCTGGCCGCTCAGCCCGCCAGCGCCAGCGCCGGCCGGTCGCCGGCCTCGGCATCCGCCGGGGCAAACGGCACCGGCGCCGCAATGTGATAGCCCTGCACCAGGTCCACGCCCAGCTCGCGCAGCCGTTCGAGCATGGCCTCGCTCTCAACGAATTCCGCAATGGTCTGCTTGCCCATGGCGTGGCCGATGCGCTGGATCACCTCCACCATCACCAGGTTGACCGGGTCGGCCAGCATGTCGCGCACGAAGCTGCCGTCGATCTTCAGGTAGGCCGCCGGCAGGTGCTTGAGGTAGGTGAACGACGACATGCCCGCGCCGAAGTCATCCAGCGCAAACTTGCAGCCCAGCTGCTGCAGCTGCAGGATGAACGCGCCGGCCTGCGCCAGGTTGGAGATCGCCGCGGTTTCCGTGATCTCGAAGCAGATGCCGTCCAGCGCGATGCCGAAGCGCTGCGCCTGCTCGCGCACGAAATCGGGAAACTGGATGTCCGCCAGCGACGAGCCTGACAGGTTGATCGCGCAGGTGGCAATCTCCGCCTGCCGCCCCGCCAGGGTGGCAAACGCAGTCTCGACCACCCAGCGGTCAATCATCGGCATCAGGTTGTAGCGCTCGCAGGCCGGCACGAAGGCCATCGGCGGCACTAGCCGGCCACGTTCATCGACCATGCGCAGCAGCAGTTCCACATGGCGGCCCGTCTGCGGCAACGCGCCATCGTGCGCCGGCACGATCTCCTGCGAGTACAGGCAGAAGCGGCCGGCCCCCAGCGCCGCATGCACGCGGCTGACCCACTCCATCTCCCCGTGGCGCGCCTGCACCACGCTGTCCAGCGGATGGTAGACCTGCACGCGGTTGCGCCCGCCCTCCTTGGCCACGTAGCAGGCCGCGTCGGCCGCGCTCAGCGCCTCGGCGACGTTGACGGTCTGTCGGTCCAGCGTGACCAGGCCGATGCTGACGCCCAGCGTGAAGGTGCGCTGGCGATGCGCAAAGCGGAAACATGCAATGGCGTGGCGCAAGGCCTCGGCCACGCGTTCGCCATCGCCGGTGCCGCAATGCTCCAGCAGCACGCCGAACTCGTCGCCGCCCAGCCGCGCCAGCGTGTCGCTGCGGCACAGCTGGCTGCGCATGACCTCCGCCATCTGCCGGATCAGCTCGTCGCCGGCGGCATGCCCGCAGGTGTCGTTGACCACCTTGAACTGGTCCAGGTCCAGGTACATCAGCGTATGGGTGGTGCCCTGTTCGCGTGACCGCGTGATCGCCGCGCCCAGCCGGCGCTCGAACTCGGCGCGGTTGACCAGGCCGGTCAGCGCATCGTGGCTGGCCTCGTACGCCAGGCGCGCCGCATGGGCGCGTTCCTGGCTGATATCGTGCAGCACCACCACCACGCCGATGGCCTGCGCGGCACGGTCGCGGATCAGCGCCACCGATGGCTTGACCGCCAGCGCCTGTCCGGGCAGCCCGGACACATCGCGCCGCACCAGCTGCGCCGACCGGCTGCGCCAGCGCTGGCGCAGCGCCAGCGTGACAATATCGGGCAGCGGCGCCAGGCTGTCCTCGTCGCGCAGCACGCAGACGTTGCTCAGCGGCAGGCCGCGGGCGTCGGCTTCGCGCCAGCCGGTCAGGGCCTCGGCCGCGGGGTTGAGCGATTCCACGCGCCCCCACACATCGGCCGTCACCACCGCGTCGCCGATGGCCTGCAGCGTGACCTGAGCGCGCTCCTTCTCGGCAAAGAGCTGGGTCTCGTAGCGCTTGTGGTCGGAAATATTCGTGAGCGACCCCGCCATGCGCGCGCGCCGGCGCCCCGCCCCGCGCACCAGCCGGCCGCGGGCGCGCACCCACAGGTAATCGCCGGCGCGGTTGCGCAGGCGGAATTCGGCGTCGTAGGGCTCGCCGCTGCGCAGATGGTGGGCCAGCTTGGCCTCGAAGGCGGCCAGGTCGGAAGGATGCAGCAGGCCCAGCACGGTTTCGCGCGCATGCGGCAGCTCGTCGTCGTGGTAACCGAGCATCTGCGCGCAGCGCGGCGAGAAGTACAGCTCGCCACGGCCAAGATGCCAGTCCCATAACCCGTCGTTGCTGCCCTCCACCGCCAGCTGCAACTGCTCTTCGCGCTGCGCCAGCGCCTCGCGCAGCCGGCGCTCGCGCCGCAGCGGCGCCACCGACAGCAGGATCGCCGACATCAGCAGCGCCGCCGCCATCACCGCGCTTCCGGTGGTCAGCAGCCGCGTCACGCGGCGCGAGGCCTGGCCCAGATGGCCCGAAAAGGCCTGCTCCAGCGGCGTCAGCCTGGCGTCGATCTGCGCTATGTTGCGCAGCACCGGCGCCACGCAATCGTCCCTGCAGCCGGGCTGGCGGATCAGCCGGCGCAGGGTCAGTGCCTGTTCGTGCAGGGCAGCGATCTCGATGTCGCCCGCGGCCCACACGCGGATCGCGGCATCGACCTCCTGGATATGGCGGAAATTCCGGTAGAGCCGCACCATCCGCGGAATGTCTTCGGGATGGTTGCCGCCGGCAAGGAGCCCTTCATGGATGCGCCCCAGGTCAGGCTCGTCGCGGTCGAGCTCCAGGCGCGCGTGGTGGTCGCCCAGCGGGATCGCGATCGACTCCAGATATGCCTCGAAATCCGCCGGATCGCGATCCTCGCCGTAGCGCAGCAGGTGCAGCACGGCGTTCTTCTGGCCCTTGGACCACTGGCTCTCGCCCGCGACAAAGGCGCGTGCAGCCGACAACAGGTCCAGGCTGGCGATGCTGAACAACGCCAGCGCAACGACCACCGGTACGAACGGCCAGATGATGCGCAGCACGTGCCCGCTGGCCGGCAAGGAAACGCCTGCTTGCCGCATAGGGTCTTGTTGGTGGGCCGTGTCTCGCGGCCGTCCTGATGGACCGCGGTCAACACGCCGCGGCTGACCCATTGTGCTGCGCAGGCAGATCCAAGTCTCTACCTCGAACTAGTTAAAGCACCCCCCACTGTCGGGGCATGCCAGACGCAAAAAGGGCCTGTGACTTGCGCCACAGGCCCTTCGTAATACTGGTGGGTCGTGCGTGACTCGAACACGCGACCAACGGATTAAAAGTCCGCTGCTCTACCGACTGAGCTAACGACCCGAAAAAACAGAACCGCGATTATAGGGATGCAGTTCTCGATGTGTCAAGCATGCGCCTCAGGCCATGCGCTCCAGACGCCATATCTGGTAGCGGAATGCCAGCACCGCGCCGGCCAGGATACCCGCCAGCGCGATAAACGAGCCAAGCGCCAGGGTCGACACGCCCGACAGCCCCTGCCCGACCGTGCAGCCCAGCGCGGTCACGCCGCCCGCACCCATCAGGATGCCACCGACCATATGGTTGGCGACGTCCTCGGCATTGCCGAAGCCTTCCCAGCGGAACGTGCGCGTGGCCAGGGCATAGGCCGCCGCGCCGGCGATCACGCCGAACACGCTGACGATGCCGACCGTCGCCACCTTGCTCTTGTCGCTGAACATCATCAGCCAGTCGAGCGTGTAGGCATAGGGTGCGACGAAGCTCAGGCTTTCCATGCGGCCGCTGTTGGTCGAGACGAACAGTTCTTCAAGCGTGTTGGGGTCTTCGGCCACGTAGCCGAGGTGGCCCGACACATACCACATCGCCACGATGATCAGCCCGACGCCGATGCCGCCAAGCAGGTTGTCGAACGAGCGGAAGCCGCGGCCGGCCAGCGCCCACAGCACCAGCACGCCGCCCAGCGCCAGGCCCAGGCCCAGCTGCAGCGCGCCGCGCGCGAGCCCCGTGCCCTGCGCCAGCACGGACGGCAGGTCTTGCGTGGTGGGCAGCGTCAGCGCCACCGCGTCGACGGTATTCACGCGCACCACGCCGAACAGCCCGCGCAGCGTCATGTAGGCCGACAGGCCCAGGAAGACAAAGACCACCAGCGACTTCAGGTTGCCGGCGCCGATGCGCACCAGCGTCTTGCTGCCGCAGCCCGACGCCAGCACCATGCCGAAGCCGAACATCAGCCCGCCGGCCAGCGCCGACAGCCAGCCCAGCTTGCTGGCGGTGTAGATGGTCTTGGTGGGGTCGATCGCGCCGGTCCAGGCCAGCACGCCGGTGCCGATCATGGCCACGCCGATCGCCAGCACCCACATGCGCATGCGGCTCCAGTCACCCATGTTGACGATGTCAGAGACCGCGCCCATGGTGCAGAAGTGCGTGCGCTGCAGCACGGCGCCAAACAGGAAGGTCAGGACGAACGTGCTCAGCAGCACGGTGCGCGAGAGCGCGGCGAGGTCGATTTCAGGCATGTCGGGGGTGTGAACGGCGGCTTGAGATCAGGCAGCGGCCTGGTAGCGGGTCGGATCGGGCACACCGGCGGCTTCAAAGCCGGCCCGGCGGATGCGGCACGAATCGCACACGCCGCAGGCGCGGCCGTCGTCGTCGGCCTGGTAGCACGACACCGTCAGGCTGTAGTCCACCCCCAGCGCGATGCCGGCGCGGATGATCTCGCCCTTGGTCATGTCGATGATGGGCGCATGCACGCGGAAGCGGTCGCCCTCGACCCCGGCCTTGGTGGCGAGGTTGGCCAGCGTTTCATAGGCCGCGACGTATTCCGGGCGGCAGTCCGGGTAACCGGAGTAGTCGACCGCATTGGCGCCGAAGAACAGGTCGCGCCCGCCGACGGCCTCGGCCCAGCCGAGCGCCAGCGACAGCATGATGGTGTTGCGCGCCGGCACGTAGGTGACCGGGATGCCACCGGAAGCGCCGTCGGTCGGCACCGCGAGCGTGTCGTCGGTCAGCGCCGAGCCGCCGAAGCGGCGCAGGTCCAGGTCGATGATCTCGTGGCGCGTGGCGCCCAGCGCGGCCGCCACGCGCTTGGCGGCTTCCAGTTCAGAGGAGTGGCGCTGGCCATAGCGCATCGACAGCGCATAGGTCTCGAAGCCCTGGGCGCGGGCCATGGCGAGTACGGTGGCGGAGTCGAGTCCGCCGGACAGCAGGACGATGGCGCGTTGGGTCATGATCGGGAGCGCGCCGTCTGGGCGCGCAAAAGATTCAGGCGAATCGCGTATTTTAGCGCGGCCCAAGAAAAAGGCCCGCCGAAGCGGGCCTTGCAGACAGGACCGGGCGTGCCGGCCGCTTCCGGAGTTACTTCAACGTCTTCAGCCGGTTGCTGGCCGCCTGCGCGCCTTCGGTGCCCGGATACTTGGCCACCACCTGCTCCAGCGTCTTGCGCGCGGCCGCCTTCTGGCCGGACTCGAGCTGGTTGTTGGCAACCGCGATCATCGCGTCCGGCACCTTGGGATGCGTCGGGTTGGCGTTGATCATGTTCTGCAGCACCGAGGTGGAGCCCTTGTAGTCGCGCTGCGCATACAGCGAGTTGCCGAGCCAGTATTGTGCCAGCGGCGCGTATGGGCTCTGCGGGTACTTCTTGACGAACGCCGAGAACGAACTCCCGGCGCTCTTGAAGTCGCCCGCCTGGAACTGCTTGAGCGCGGCATCGTATTCGGGCTTTTCGCCAGGCTGCGACAGGCCTTCGCGGCCTTCGACCGTGACCTGCTGCGGCTCGAATTTCTTCAGGCGCGCGTCCAGGTCGGCGTAGTAGTCCTTCTGCTGCTTCTGCAGCGCGTCCACCGTGTTCTGCAGCACTTCGTTCTGGCCGCGCAGCCGGGCCACTTCCTGGCGCAGGCCCTCGAGCTGGTTCTGCATGTCGATCGTGGTGCGGCTGTTCTGCTCGATGCGCTGCGTCGCGGTCGCCTGGAAACCGTTGAACTGGTCGCGCAGGGTGATGACCGCCTTGCGCGCCTCGTCATCGTCGAACACTCCGGCATGCGCCTGCGACAGCGGCAGCATGCCGCCGCCGGCGACGGCGGCGAGCCACAACAAGGTGGAAACGCGTGCTTTCATGGATGGCTATCCGCAGATCAGTAGTTGATGTCCGCGCGGCGGTTTTCGGCCCACGAGGCTTCATCATGGCCGGCGGCCTTGGGCTTTTCCTTGCCCAGGCTCACGGCTTCCATTTGGGTGTCGGGCACACCCATCGAGGCCAGCGAGCGGCGCACGGCTTCGGCACGCTTCTGGCCCAGCGCCAGGTTGTACTCGCTGGTGCCGCGTTCGTCGGTGTTGCCCTGGATCAGGATCTTGCGGCCTTTGTTCGAGCCCAGGTACTTGGCGTGCTCGCCCAGCATGCCCTGGTAGTCAGACTTGACGCTGTAGCTGTCGAAGTCGAAGTACACGCTGCGCTTGGCCAGCGGGCTGTTCGGATCGTTCAGCGGATCGGCGGCCGTCACCGGGGTCACGGCGCGCGCATCGGCACCGGTGCCCGCGCCGGCGCCGGCTTTGGCGGTGTCGTCCAGCTTGACGCCGGAGCTGCAGGCGCCAAGGGCCAGCAGTGCGGCAACGGCAAGGGTTTTGCTCATCAGTTGGGGCATGGTGAATGACTCCTGTTATTGCATGAAAGGACCCCAGGACGGCTCGCGAACATCGCCGGACTGGAGGGACAGAACCTGCCGGGTACGCCCGTCAGTGGAAACCGCCGCCAGCACCGCGCGACCGCCCACGCGGGTGGCATAGAGGATGTACTTGCCGTTGGCGGCAAAGCTGGGCGCTTCGTCGTTGGCCGTATCGGTCAGCGACGTCACGTCGCCGTTGCTCAGGTCCTGCAGCTGCAGCTTGAAGCCGCCCGTGCGCGAGATGTACGCCAGGTACTTGCCGTCCGGCGAAATACGCGGGCTCACGTTGTAGCTGCCCTTGAAGGTGACACGTTGCGCACCGCCACCTTCCTCGCCGGAAGCGGGCATGCGGTAAACCTGCGGCGCACCGCCGCGGTCGCTGGTGAAGTAGATGCTCTTGCCGTCGGGCGAGTACTGCGGCTCGGTGTCGATGGCACTGCTGCGGGACAGGCGGCGGACGCCGGAGCCGTCGGCATTGACCTGGTAGACCTGGGTATTGCCGTCGCGCGACAGCGCCAGTGCCAGGTGCTGGCCGTCAGGCGACCACGACGGCGCGCTGTTGTTGCCCTTCTGGTTCGACACCAGCGTGCGCTTGCCGCTGGCCAGGTCGTGCACATACACCACCGGCTTCTTGGCCTCGAACGAGACATAGGCCACGCGCGCGCCGTCCGGCGACCACGACGGCGAGATGATCGGCTCGTTGCTGGTCAGCGCCACCTGCGCGTTCTGGCCGTCCGAGTCGGAAATCAGCAGCTGGTAGCGGCCGCCCACCTTCGACACGTAGGACAGGCGCGTGGCAAACACGCCGCGCTCGCCCAGCAGCTTTTCATAGATGTAGTCGGCGATTTTGTGCGCGGTCACGCGCAGCTGGGACTGGTTGACGGTAAAGGCCAGCCCGCCCAGGCTCTGGCCCTTGACGGTGTCGTACAGGCGGAAGCGGACCTCATACTTGCCGCCGGCGGCCGGGGTCACGCTGCCGGCGACGAAGGCATCGGCGCCGCGCGACTTCCAGCTGCCCAGGTCGACATTGGCGGATTCCGCCACCGTGGCGCCGCCCGGATCGACATTGCGCAGGCGCCCGCTGCGCGTCAGGTCGGCGCGGATGATCGCGGTCAGGTTCTGCGGGGCCTGGGCCTCGCCCTGGAAGTTGGCGGTCGCAACCGGAATCTGGCTGGAACCGACCCCGGAGATCTCAACGTTGAGTTGCGCGTGCGCGGCGCCGGCTGCCATCGTCATCGCCGCGGCCAGCCAGGCCATCAGCGCGCGGCGGCCGGCCAGGGGGGCCGGGCCGATGGCGCGTTGGGATTCGGGTTGGGTTGCGTTGTGCCGCCTCGCGGACAGCCAGTTGGGGGCCCAAAGCTTTCGCATGCTGCTCCTCAGTCGATTACAAGATTCGTCGGGCACGGCAGGCAATCGGCAAAACGGGCAGGTCGGGCGCTGCGCATGGCGCATGCCCGATCTGCGTGCGTGCTGCACACTGCCGGCCGCGTCAGGCAACCTGCCATGGTAGCGATGGGACTGAAACCCGGCGATGAAGGTTGCATTATGTTGCAAATCATGCGTTACGGGCCACTCAGTCCTTCGGCCGGAAGGTGATGGTGAAGCTGGCCGGCGCCTTGCCGTCCTCGTCACGCGGCAGCGGGTCGGAACGCTCGACCGCGCGCAGCACGGCGTTGTCCCACGCCGAGTTGCCGCTGGACTTGGCCAGCCGCGCCGACATCAGCGAGCCGTCCGGCGCCAGCCGCACGGACACCACCGCAGTCGGGTTGCCGTCTACGTCGTCGGTGAAGACGATGTTCGGTTTCACGCGGCGGCGTACGCGGTCGGGATAGCCGGGCGAAGCCTTGCCACCGCCGCCGGCACCCGCGCCGGCCGTGCTGCCCACGCCGCCACCGCCCGCGCCGGAGCCGCCGGCCAGCGCCTGCAGGCGCGCCAGCTCGCTCTTGCGCTGGGCACTGGCCGCAGCCTCGCGCTTGGCCTTGGCGTCGGCATCCGCCTTGGCCTTGGCCTTGTTCTCGGCGTCAGCCTTGGCCTTGGCGTCCGCCTGGGCCTTGGCCTTGGCGTCCGCTTCCTTGCGTTCTGCTTCCTTGCGCTCGGCCTGCTCCTTGCGCTGCTGTTCCTGCTGC
The DNA here is from genome assembly GCF_058795055.1 of Cupriavidus sp. GW823-FHT06D04. Classification (NCBI taxonomy): domain Bacteria; kingdom Pseudomonadati; phylum Pseudomonadota; class Betaproteobacteria; order Burkholderiales; family Burkholderiaceae; genus Cupriavidus; species Cupriavidus sp. GW823-FHT06D04. The sequence goes on from NZ_JBXAHL010000001.1 coordinate 256,052, forward strand.
TGCGCTGCCTTCTTCTTCGCGTCGTCCTTGCGCTGGGCTTCCTTGCGCTCGGCCTCGCGCTGTTCCGCTTCCCTGCGCTCGGCTTCCTTGCGTTCCGCCTCTTTGCGCTCGGCTTCCTTGCGCGCGGCCGCCTGCTTGCGCTCGGCCTCTTCGCGCGCTGCCGCCTCGGCACGGCGCTTCTGGCGTTCCAGCGCGATGTCGGCGTCGTCCTCGACCTTGCTCTTCACCTCGGGCAGCGGCGGGGCCGGGCGCGGCTGCACCACCGGCGCCGGCGGCGGCGGCGGGGGCGCGGTGGCGGCCGGAATCTCTTCCCACAGCTCGGCCTCGGCGCCGACCGGGGTGCTGCTCTGCAAGCGCACGCCGTAGTACAGCACGACAGCCAGCAGCATGTGCATGAAGAGCGCGAACAGGAAGGAACGCAGGGTTCCCCGCTCCTTGACCGGCTGGTAGGGATAGGCGGCGACGGTCTTCATCAGGCGCAACGGCAATCAGATAGGCGCTTCAATGCGTCAGGAGGTCTTGGACTTGACCATCAGGCCGACGCGCTTGATGCCATCGGCTTTCAGGATCGACATCACGTCCAGCACCGCCTCGTACTTGACCGAGCGGTCGGCGGCAATCACCACCGGCTGGTCGGGATTCTCGTTCTGGCGCTGGTGCACAAAGTCGAGCAGGCCCTGCTTGTCGAGCTTGCGCTCGAAGGCATTGCCGGCGTTGTCCTTGCCGCGCGCGGTGAGCTGGCCGCTCTCGTGCACGGTGACCACGATCGGCGGCGCCTTCTGCTGCGGCGTGGCGTTGGCCACAGTGGGCAGGTCGACGGTGGCGGGGCTCACGATCGGCGCCGCCACCATGAAGATGACCAGCAGCACGAGCATGACGTCGATGTACGGCACGACATTGATCTCGGCGCTGGCCCGGCGGCGCGAGCCGCCGCGGCGCTGAATGGCTGCCATTGCAGGACTCCTGGAAACGCCGGCCCGGGCTTGCGCCCGGACCGTCTGGATTAGATTCGATACGTGTGCAGTTAGCGTGCCTGCCGTTGCAGGATGTTCAGGAACTCTTCCATGAAGCTCTCGAACCGGATCGCCAGGCGGTCGATCTCCGTGGCATACCGGTTGTAGGCGATCACCGCCGGAATCGCCGCGAACAGGCCGATCGCGGTTGCTACCAGCGCCTCGGCAATACCGGGGGCTACCGATGCGAGAGTCGCCTGCTGCACATTCGACAGGCCGCGGAATGCGTTCATGATCCCCCAGACCGTACCGAACAGGCCGATATACGGGCTCACCGAACCCACCGACGCCAGGAACGGCAGATGCGATTCCAGCACATCCATCTCGCGCTGGTAGGCCGCGCGCATCGCGCGCCGGGCGGCATCGAGCAGCGCGCCGGCTTCATTGCCGCGCTCGCGTGCCTTCAGGAACTCGCCCATGCCGGATTCAAAGATCCGCTCCAGCGCGCCGGTGTTGTGGCGGTTGTTGACGGCACTGTTATATAGCGCCTGCAGGTCGCCGCCGGCCCAGAAGTCGCGTTCGAACCCCTCGGTCTGGGTGCGCGCCGAGCGCAGCGCCAGGTGCTTGCGGAAGATATAGGTCCACGAAAACAGGGACATGACGAGCAACAGCACCATGACGGCCTGTGCCAGCAGGCTGGCGTGGAGCACCAGCGTTACGATCGACATGTCTTGCGTGACGGTCACGGGATTCATCGTGCGGACTTGATGGTAGCTAGAACGGGGTCGGGAATCGGGGCGGGACGGAAAGTGCTTCGATCGACACACCCAACGCGGATCGCGCCAGATGCCAGCATCAGCTCGGCACGCCAGGCTTCCTGGGTGAACTGGACCGACGCCGGGCCGACCCGGTCGATGCGCGTGCGGATCTCGAGCTGGTCATCCAGCCGGGCGGGCGCATTGTAGTCCACCGCCGTACTGCGGACGATAAATACCACGCCCGCCTCGTCGGCGAGCGACTGCTGCTCGATGCCGAGCGCACGCAGCCACTCGGTGCGGGCGCGCTCGAAGAACTTCAGGTAGTTGGCGTAGAACACTACGCCACCCGCGTCGGTGTCTTCCCAGTACACCCGCAGGGTCCAGACAAAGTTTGTCATGGCCGCGATTGTAACGGAGAGCGATAGCGGTTTCGTGTAAACCCGCATGACGACTTTGCAACAGCAAGTTGCTGGCCAGCCCTTGCCAGTCCTTGCCTGGCGGGGCCGACGGCTTGCGGCGGGCGCCCGCCTCGCGCTACACTGCGCGCAACCATTCCATCTTGCGCGACTGGCGAAGTCAGTGGGCACTACCACGAGGAAGCGCAAGTTCTCTGGCGTGACGTTCATTGCGCGTTCGCGTAACGTTCAGCACGCCTAGGCGTGAAGTTGCTTGCGCCTGCCGCTCGCCTGGGCAGCGAATGGGAAGCAGGGTGCGCCCTGCACCGACGGTTACAACGTGCCGCCGGTGCTGGTCGCCGCTAGCCTTCCCCGCGCGCCCTACCCCCGATGCGTGAATCGGATTCCCTATTTTTCAGACGAGTTTCGCCATGTTCGAACGCAGCCGTTTTACGATCGACCAGATCGACCCCGAGGTCTTTGCCGCCATCCAGCAGGAAAACCAGCGCCAGGAAGACCACATCGAGCTGATCGCCTCCGAGAACTACACCTCGCCGGCCGTGATGGCCGCCCAGGGTTCGCAGCTGACCAACAAGTACGCCGAGGGCTATCCCGGCAAGCGCTACTACGGCGGTTGCGAGTACGTCGACGTGGTCGAGCAGCTGGCCATTGACCGCGTCAAGCAGCTGTTCGGCGCCGAAGCCGCCAACGTGCAGCCCAACTCGGGCTCGCAGGCCAACCAGGGTGTGTACTTCGCCGTGCTCAAGCCGGGCGACACCATCATGGGCATGAGCCTGGCCGAAGGCGGCCACCTGACCCACGGCATGGCCCTGAACATGAGCGGCAAGTGGTTCAACGTGGTCAGCTACGGCCTGAACGCCCAGGAAGACATCGACTACGATGCGCTGGAAAAGCTGGCGCAAGAGAAGAAGCCCAAGCTGATCATCGCCGGCGCCTCGGCCTTCGCGCTGCGCATCGACTTCGAGCGCATCAGCAAGGTGGCCAAGTCGATCGGCGCCTACTTCATGGTCGACATGGCCCACTACGCCGGCCTGATCGCCGCGGGCGTCTACCCGAACCCGGTGCCGCACGCCGACTTCGTCACCACCACCACGCACAAGAGCCTGCGCGGCCCGCGCGGCGGCGTGATCCTGATGAAGGCCGAGCACGAGAAGGCCATCAACTCGGCGATCTTCCCCGGCATCCAGGGCGGCCCGCTGATGCACGTGATCGCCGGCAAGGCGGTCGCGTTCAAGGAAGCGCTGACGCCTGAGTTCAAGGCCTACCAGCAGCAAGTGGTGAAGAACGCCGCCGTGCTGGCCGAGACCCTGATCGCGCGCGGCCTGCGCATTGTCTCGGGCCGTACCGAAAGCCACGTGATGCTGGTCGACCTGCGCGCCAAGAACATCACCGGCAAGGAAGCCGAGCGCATCCTGGGCGAGGCGCATATCACCGTCAACAAGAACGCCATCCCCAACGATCCGGAAAAGCCGTTCGTGACCTCGGGCATCCGCCTGGGCTCGCCGGCCATGACCACGCGCGGCTTCAAGGAAGAAGAAGCCCGCATCGTCGGCAACCTGATCGCCGATGTGCTGGACAACCCGCACGACGCCGCCAACATCGCCAGCGTGCGCGAGCAGGCGGCAGCCCTGACCAAGCGTTTCCCGGTCTACGGCTGATGCATCGAGGCCGCCCATGCGGGTTCGCATGAGCGGCCGGCAGCTCCGCAAGCCGGCGCCCCGGGGCACCGGCTTGCGGGCCTCGCCAACCCGCCCCGCCACCGCAGAACGACAACACGGACAAGGCGACGGGGTTCAACTGAAGGTGGTCCGGCATGAAATGCCCCTTTTGCGGTCATTCCAATACCCAGGTACTCGACACGCGCATGTCGGAAGACGGCGATGCCGTGCGCCGGCGCCGCCGCTGCGAAGCCTGCGACCGCCGCTTCACCACCTATGAGCGGATCGAGCTGTTCTTCCCCGCCATCGTCAAGAAAAACGGCTCGCGCGTGGACTACACCCGCGCCAAGCTGAAGGATTCCATGCGCCTGGCGCTGCGCAAGCGCCCGGTCTCCGCCGAAGCCATCGACGAAGCCATCACCCGCATCGAAGAAAAACTGCTGGCCCTGGGCGAAAAGGAAATCCCCAGCAGCCAGGTCGGCGAGCTGGTGATGCGCGAATTGCGCAAGCTCGACAAGATTGCGTATATCCGCTTTGCTTCGGTGTACCGGAGCTTTGAGGACGTGTCGGAATTCCGCGACGTGCTGGATGAATTTGCGGCGTCCACCCCCCGGAAGGGGTAGTAAAAGTAACAAAATCGTTGTTTAATCCCCGTTGCATTTCCGCAAGGCCCGCTGTCGCATATTAAAAGGGCCCGGATTGCAGACCAAAAAAAGAAGTTAACGAAGTCGGACGTCTTTTGACGGGGGTCAGAATGGGTCAACGCTGCCGCGGGGCAGCCGGCTTTGCCATGCTCGAAGCATTGGTGGCAATTGTCGTTCTGGCGGTTGGCGTGCTCGGCGTCGCCAGCCTGCTGCTGAATTCATCCCGCTTCACGCAACAAGCTTCCTACGACACCACTGCCATGCAGCTGGCCACCGAGATGGCCGAGCGCATGCGTGCCAATCCTGCCGTCTCGCAAACCGGCGCGGCGGCGGAAGCCATCACCCCGAACCGCTACTTCATCGACACCGCCACCGGGCAGCCACCCGCGCTCACGGCAGCAAACAGCCCGTACGCGATCGCCTGCTCGGGCACGGCGGCCGGGTGCGCGCAGCAACTGGCGGATTTCGATGTCGCCGAGTTCTGGGAGCGTGTCAGCACAGGCCTGCCTGGCGGACGCGCCGTGATTTGCCGGGACATGGTTGCGTACGACCAGACCACCGGCTTCTCATGGGGATGCACGCCATCGGCCACTGGCCGCCCGGACGACGCACCGATTGTCATCAAGATCGGCTGGATCTCGCGGCTTGCCGCCAAAACCGTCGCGGCACGGGTCGACATGTCCGACATGGGCACGCGCCCCCAGGTGGTCATCGTGGCCACGCAGGGTACGGTGAACTGACATGCGGAACGCCAGGACGTATCTCAACCCCGGCCGGCATCGTCAGCTGGGGCTGTCGCTGGTGGAGCTGATGGTAGCGATGACGCTGAGCCTGCTCCTGATCATGGCTGCCGCGGCGCTCTACCTGACCGGGCGAGCCAACTACAACAGCATCGACGACACCACGGCGCTGGATGAGAAAGGCCGCTTTGCGGTGGATACCGTGGTGCGGATCGTGCGCCAGGCCGCCTGGAGCAATTATGCGGGCAACAGCGCCGCGGCCTCGCCCGGCGCCAGCGGGCCACCCGCGCCCAGCCCTGGAGGCGTCATGCTCACGACCACGAGCCTGTCGCCGACCATCAGCGGCCTCGACAACTGCAGCGCCCCCACGCAAGACCTCGGCAATCCGGCGCAGAACCTCGCGTGTCCTGCCCAGGCGGGCGCCGTGAACAAGAGCGATGTGCTGCAGGTCCGCTTCTTCGGTTCGGGCACGCAGCAGGACCGCACCGTTCCGGACAACAGCATGATCGACTGCTCCGGCAACGGCGTCGCCGAGCCGCAGGCCTGGGAAGACGCAGACCTCGCGCGCGGCATGGCGGTCTTCTATGTCAGCAACGATGCCAGCGGCATGCCTCAGCTGATGTGTGGCTATCGTCCACGGGACACCGCCAACAAGGAAATCCTCACGGCCGGCACGGCGTACCAGGCTGTTTCGCTGATCTCAGGCGTCGAAGTCTTCCAGGTGCTCTACGGCGTGGATACGAATTTCGACCAGACCCCGGACCGCTTCCTGTCAGCCACCGAGGTGCTGGCCCTGCCCACCACCTGGCAGAACGTCGTCGCCATCAAGATTGCCATGGTGCTGATGGGCGATACCGCCAGCGCATCGCCCCAGGATCCGCCAACCTTCCGCCTGTTTGGGCGCCTGTTCCCGGGCTCGCCGGGCAACGACATGTCCTTCACACCAGCCACGCAACTGCAGCGGATGCGACGACTGTACACCGTCACAGTACAGCTCCGGAACATGGCAACCTGCACCACGTGCTCGCCGACATGAACGCCCGCACCGCGCAACCCAACCCGCGTGGCATCGCGCTGATCACCGCCCTGGTGATGCTGCTGATCATCAGCGTCATCGCCATCGCCGGCGCCCGGCTGGCCATTGGCAGCAAGCGCATGGCATCGAACCAGCGCGACCGGGACCTGGCTCAGCAAGCGGCCGAGGCAGCCTTGCTGGATGCAGAAATCGACATCCAGGGTGTCGCCGCGCCAACCAGCCGGTCGGCCATCTTCTCCGGCACCACGATGAATGTCCTGCCGTTCGTGGCGGGCTGCAATACGGGCGTGACAGGCGCCTCACCCTTCCAGGGACTGTGCGACCCGGTGCTCGACGGTACGCCGAACTGGCTCACCGTTGACTTCAGCCAGACTGGCGCCAACGCACGCACCACCGCCTATGGCACCTTCACCGGCCGCAGGTTCCCGACCGCGACCGGCGGGCTGCTGCCTGCCGCGCTGCCGCGCTACATCATCGAGCCGATCAACGACATGTCGCCAGGCGCGAGCGAGGGCGCATACATCTTCCGCGTCACGGCCGTCGGCTTTGGCGCAAACCCGGCGACCCGGGTCATGTTGCAGTCGTACTACCGAAAGGGGGAATGAATGGCAACGCCCATGACTGTCGCGGAGCACGGCAAATGAGCCGCATCCGGAAATTCCTGTTCGCGGCCATGGCTGCGCTTCTCAGCCTGCCCGCCGGCGCGTTGCTTGCCGCGACAGAACAGAGCAGCCTCGCGACCGTCAAGATCGCGCAGGCACCGCTGTACGGCCGCAATCAGAATATCCACCCCAACCTGCTGCTGACGCTCTCGGTAGAATTCCCCACGGTTGGGGCAGCCTATCGCTCCGGCACGTATTCACCGGCCACCGAATACATCGGCTACTTCAATCCGCTCAAGTGCTACAACTACAGCGGGGGCGACAGCAACGGCTATTTTGTCATTGCTGGCGATGCCAACACGGCCGATCACACATGCGCGGGCCAGTTCAGCGGCAACTTCATGAACTGGGCCACGGCCTCGGCCATCGATATGCTGCGATACGCGCTGACCGGGGGCGACCGCGTGGTTGACACCGCCACGCAGACCATCCTGCAACGTGCCGTGCTGCAGGACAGTTTTTTCAACAGCAGCTCCTACTTCCCCCGCAAGACTTACGACAAGGCGTCCTCGGTCACGCCTTTCACCAGCCGGACCCTTTACATCACTTCATGCGGCAACAAGGTGTTCTTCGGGGACAGCACCGAATCCGGCGCCAGCTGCGCGAGCCCCGGCAAGTACAAGAACCAGGGCACCTACCTGGTACGGGTGCAAGTCTGCGATGCAAGCGAAGCCAAGTCCCGCACCGATCTCTGCAAGCTGTATCGCACCGGGTACAAGCCGGCTGGTGAAATGCAGCGCAACGCCGACAAGGTCCGCTTTGGCGCGTTTGGCTATCTGAACGACAGTGCCAATACCCGTTATGGCGGTGTCTTGCGCGCGCCCCTGAAGTATGTGGGGCCAAACACTGTCGACAGCAATTTCAATCAAGCCAGCAACCTGCGCCGGGAATGGGATGACGACGGCGTATTCATCCAGAACCCCGAGAGCGCGTCAGAGAACATCAGCGGTGTCATCAATTACCTGAATCAGTTCGGGCGTTCCGGCGCCTACAAGTCATTGGATCCCGTCGGCGAACTCTACTACGAGAGCATCCGCTACCTGCAAGGCCGACAACCAACGCCCGAAGCCATCGACAACGCCAGCGCGTACAAGGATGGATTTCCGGTCTACACGCAATGGACAGACCCCATCCTTGCCAGTTGCCAGAAGAACTACGTCCTTGCCATTGCCGATATCAACACGCACTGGGACCGATACATCCCTGGCAACGGCAGGACGACCTACCTCTCCGGTGGCAAGCCGGTCTCTGCCAACGACCCGGCAAGGCCGGCAGACGCGATGTCGAAATTCAGCAAGTACAGCTTCGATGTCATGACCTGGACGCAGGCGGTGGCCGATCTTGAGAGTTCGGGAACATCCGGCAACAGCCGCCCCGACGCCTCGCTCGCCAACCTGGCTGGCGCCGACACCGGCTCCAGCGGCCACGGCACCTACTATATGGCCGGCGTCGCGTATTGGGCCCATACCTATGGCTTCCGCCCGGATATGCCGGAATTGCGCGTCACCACGTTCAGCATCGACGTCAATGAGAACGGGAACGGCAGCGTGGGCGATGAACAGCGCCGCAGCCAGATGTACCTGGCGGCAAAGTACGGCGGCTTTGACGACCAGAACGGTGATGGCAATCCGTTCCGCACCAAGGGGGCCAGCGGCACCACCGTCACCAGCAATGCCGAATGGGAATCGTCGGGCGGATCGAATGTCCCCGCCAACTGGTTCTTGGCCGGGCAGCCGGCCGCCATGATTGCTTCCATCAAGAAGGTCTTCGCGCAAATCGTCAATGCGGCCGGCACATTGTCTGGCGTGGCACTGACCTCTTCCCAGGTCGCGAGCGACACCCTCCTGTTCACCCCCGGATTCGACCAGCGCTGGAACGGGCGCCTGTCGGCACTGGCGGTGACCAATGATCCCAACACCGGCGTTCAGATCTCCAACACCGAAACCTGGGAGGCCGGCAAGGTGCTGACTGCGCGCACCGCTGCCCGCAATCTGCTGACCTGGGTCCCGTCGGGCACGGCCGACAATGCAGGAACCGGCGCGGGTGCGGGCGCCACCTTCGAATGGAAATCTCTCAACGCCGCGCAGAAGGCCGCACTGAAGATCGTGCCGACAGAGACTGACACCGTAGCCCAGAGCCGGCTCAGCTACCTGCGTGGCGAGCGCAGCCAGGAACAAGCCACCGGCAGCACGGGGACCATGCGCTTGCGCGACTCACTGCTGGGCGACATCGTCAATTCGGGCCCCGTCTATATGGCGGCCCCGTCCGGGACCATCGCGGAAAGCGACTACACCACGTTCTACAAGGCCCACAGCCGGCGTACTGCCGCCGTATTTATCGGCGCCAACGATGGCATGCTCCACGCCTTCCATGCGGCCAATGGCTCTGAACTGTTTGCCTACGTGCCAAACGCAGTGTTCGCCAACCTGGCCCAGCTGACCTCGCCGAGCTATATCCATCGGCCGTACGTGGACGCCACGCCTGCCGTGGCGGAAGCCAGGGTGGGCAACGCCTGGCAGACCGTGCTGGTCTCTGGCATGGGTGGCGGCGCGCAAGGCCTCTTTGCGCTGAATGTCAGCGATCCTGCCAGCGTCGGAACCGGCAATGTATTGTGGGAGTTCACGGATAAGGATGATGCCGACATGGGCAACGTCATGTCGCCGCCCCAGATCGTCAAGCTGTTTGCCGGCAAGGACTCCGACAACAAGCCTGTGTACAAGTGGTTTGCCATGACGGGCAACGGCCTGAATGCCAACGATGCGGATGGCACGAGCAATCCGGCTGCGCCTTCGGTGCTGTTCATCGTGGCACTGGACAAGCCGGCCGGGACGCCGTGGCAACTGGGCGTCAATTACTGGAAGATCTCGATGGCAGCGGACGCCACCGCCAGCATTGCCAACGGGCTGAGCTCGCCGGCGCTGGTGCGGCTGACCGACGGGCAGACCGTCGCCGCCTACGCCGGCGACCTCCAGGGCCGCCTCTGGAAGTTCATCCTGAATGGCGGCCCATCCACCTGGAACGCTGCCGGGGCACTACCCTACTACGGCGGCGGCAACTACGGCCGGCCGCTGTTCCAGGCCCGCGATACCAGCGGAAAACCGCAGCCGATCACGGTCCAGCCCAAATGGGTCTACGCGCCCGGAGGCTATATGGTGGTGTTCGGCACCGGGAAGTACCTGGAGCCTGCCGACACCATCACCACCGGCACGCTGACCCGGAACGCCATGTACGGCATCTACGATGCCGGAGGCTCCCAGTCGATTGCAGACCGCAGCATGCTGAACCCGGTCACCTTGACCCGCAACAGCAAGGGCGCTTACGAATATTCGTCACGCAGCTATAGCCTCGGCTCAAAGACGGGACAGAAGGCGGGGTGGTACTTTGATTTCCCGGGCAACGGAGAACGCCAGGTCACCGCGCTCGTGCCGGCTTACGGAAAGATCTGGTTCAATTCGCTGATGACCGGTGATGACCTTTGCGGTGCCTCCAGCAACAGCGGCCGCTACCAGATCAATGCGCTGACCGGCATGCCCGCCACGGGGACATCGACCGGCGATCCCTCCACCTTCGGCATCCTGGGTGCGCCGGTGCTGATCCAGACCAGGACCACGGTGGATCCGCAACGCAATGCTGTCGGCCAGATCACTACGCTGAAGTTCATCGACGTGTTTTCGTTCGGCGCATCGGGTGGCGGCCGCAGCGCAGGCGCGTCGTTGTCCAGCAGGCCGCTTGTGTCCGGCAAGACGGCCACCGACGGGGGGCATCCCACCACCGGGCGCCTTGGCTGGCGCGAGATTCGCAATTTCGGAGCCGCAAAATGAAACGCTGCCACCGTCACTGGCGTCACCACGCCAGCGGCTTCACGCTGATGGAGATGCTGATTGCCATCGCCATCCTTGGCATCCTCGCCGGCATTGCGTATCCCAACTACGCTGAACATGTTGCCCGCGGGCGCCGCACCGAAGCCAAGGCCGCACTGATGACGGCCATGCAGGCACTGGAGCGTCGTTACGCACAGGCCAACTCCTACGTCGACCCCGCCGACAGCACGCGCGCCTGGCGCGGCTTCCCGCAAACCTCGGAAAGCGGCAACTACACGATCGCATCCGGCGCGTGCACGGGCCTGGCATTCAACGAATGCGTGCAGGTCAGCGCCACGCCCGTCATCGCCGACAACCGGTGCGGCACGCTGCTGCTACGCAGCACCGGCGAGCGTGGCGTGCTGATCAACAATGTCACCGCCTTCGCGAACCTGCCCCAGGGATGCTGGTGATGCGCGATCAATCCCCCCAACCTCAGACCGGGTTCACGCTGATCGAACTGCTGGTCACACTGGTCGTGCTGGCCATCCTCGCCGGCATGGCGGCACCCGCCTACACTTCGTTCATTCAGCGCAACACGCTTGCCACTGAAGCGGACGCGCTGGCTTCGTCGCTTTCCCTGGCACGGGCCAGTGCGCTATCGCGCAATAGCTGGGTCACCGTGGCGCCCGTCAGCAATGACTGGCACAACGGCTGGACTGTCTGCCTGAACCCCAATCGAAACGCGGACTGCACTGGCCAAACCGCGCTGGTTCAGCATGTCCCCTCCGCCCAGGGATTGACTGTAGCGTTCTCCAGCACGCCGCAGTCGGCGGTCCTCTCCTATTCGCCCGTAGGCTATACACGCACGCTGGCGGATGCGATGCAGTCTGCCCAGGTGCTGATGGGACTGGGCACCGGCAACCAGAAACTCATCGATATCAGCCAGTTGGGCAGGGTCCGCGTATGCGCGCCCGTGACGACACAAACCTCGGTGTGTCAGTAAGCGAGGCTGCTTGGTAGCTGTTCCCAGGAAGACCGAAACAACATTCTGCAAATCCTTCACGCTTAGGCACGTATTCGCCTGCTCGCGACAGCTAGTCTGACGGTCCCTGCCAGTCTCGGTGACCGCCCATAAGGCGCCGACCCCAACACCCGGCGCCGGCGCCGCCGTCGCAGGCGCTGCCATCGCGATTCCCGCGTGGCACGGCCACCTGATGCGGGGATGGCCGGCGCAGGCGCGTACCGCGCTGACCGAGGGAATGCTGCAACTGGAGCGCCACGCCGTCGGCGCCATGACGTTTTTTGCCGCCGAGCCCGGTGCCGAAGTGGCCGCCGGGGAATGGCCACTTCCCGTACCCGCCGCCGGCATCGTGCGTCATATCGTGACAGCCGCGGCATGCCCGCAGGCCGCCCTGGATACTTGTGTTGAATTACATGCCGTCCCGCAGCGGCCCGACCCGGAGTGCGGCGTGCTGATCCTGCGCAGCACCGGACAGTGGCTGGCGCTGCCCGAAGGTGAAGCCGTGCCGCGGCCGCTTCCGTCCATTGCTGAAGGCGCGATGGCCCGCCACGCACTCCGCCTCCGCCATGGCCTGACCCTGCCCGAGCTGCTCGCCGGCCTGGCCATCCTGGCACTGCTGGCGGCGGCATCCTATCCGGTGTTCAGCGGCCTGCTCGCCCGGCAACAGGTCACACCTGCGGCCGACCGGCTGGCGGCCTCGCTGGCGCTGGCGCGGGCCACCGCACTGGCGCGCCGCCTCGAGGTGACGCTGCAGCCGCTGCCGGGCGAGGCGACGCTGGGCCCCGGCTGGCAACTGGTCACGGCAGACGGCGACCCGGAGCGACGCGCGGTGCTGTCCGTGGTCGAACCGGGCATGCCCTGCCTGTGGGTGACGGCGCCAGACCGCCCGCGGCACGAATGTGCTGAAATTCCTGCCTGTGGGATACTCTCGATCTGAGCAGGGCGGTTTCCAGGCCGCCACTTTCACGCTCGGCTGCCGTGGCGAGCAGCGGCAAGTCAGGCTGGGCGCGCAGGGACGTATCCGACTCTGCACACCCGGCCGCGACGCTGACTGCGATGCGACGGAGTCCTCCGGACCACCATAACCCGGCAGCCCTGTATTCCAGATCGCTGCGCCAAGGCAAACGCAACCGCCGAATGTTTTCCGATACCGACCACGCCGCCATGCAACAGGCCCTTGCGCTCGCCGCGCGGGGCATGTTCAACACCACGCCCAACCCGCGCGTCGGCTGCGTGCTCGTCAAGGATGGCCAGGTCATCGGCCAGGGGTTCACCCAGCCGGCCGGGCAGGATCATGCCGAGATCCAGGCGATGAAGGACGCGCTGGCGCGCGGGCTGGACCCGGCCGGCGCCACCGCCTATGTCACGCTGGAGCCGTGCAGCCATTTCGGGCGCACGCCGCCGTGCGCCGATGCGCTGGTGCGCGCGGGCGTGGCGCGCGTGGTGGCGGCCATGGAAGACCCCAACCCTTCGGTGTCCGGGCGCGGCCTGCAGCGGTTGCGCGAGGCCGGCGTCGACGTGCGCTGCGGCCTGCTGGAAAAGGAAGCGCGCGACCTGAATATCGGCTTTGTCTCACGCATGACGCGCGGGCTGCCGTGGGTGCGCGTCAAGGTGGCGGCATCGATGGACGGCGGCACCGCGCTGCATGACGGCACCAGCCAGTGGATCACCGGCCAGGCCGCGCGCGACGACGGCCATGCCTGGCGCGCACGTGCGTGCGCGATCCTGACCGGCATCGGCACCGTGCGCGACGACAACCCCGCGCTGACGGTGCGGGCCATCGCCACGCTGCGCCAGCCGCAGCGGGTGCTGGTCGATTCGCGGCTGGAGGTCCCGCTGGACGCGCGGATCCTAACGCCGGACACTAGCGAGTTCGCCAAGCCGGTGCTGGTGTTCTGCGCGGTGGAGGACCGGCAGCGCCAGCGCGCACTGGAAAGCCGTGGCGCCGAAGTCGTGGTCCTGCCCAACCCGCACGGCAAGGTCGAGTTGCGCCGCATGTTGGAAGAACTCGGCCGGCGCGGCATCAACGAGCTGCACGTGGAGGCCGGCTTCAAGCTCAACGGTTCGCTGGTGCGCGAGCACTGCGCCGACGAGCTGCTGATCTACCTCGCGCCCAAGCTCCTGGGCGATGCCCAGGGCATGTTCAACCTGCCGCCGCTGGCGCGGCTGCAGGACGCCGCGCAGTTCCGCTGGCATGAGGTCCGGCAGATCGGCGACGACCTGCGGCTGATCGCCCGGCGCAACGACGCGTAGTGCGACACACACCGGCACCGCGTATCCAGATTCCAAATACCCTAAGCAGAAGACACCACCATGTTTACAGGCATTGTCGCGGCAGTCGGCCGCATTGAATCCATTACCCCGCTGGGCGCCGCCGATGCCGGCGTGCGCTTGCGCATCGCCGCGGGCGGGCTGGACCTGTCGGACGTCATCATCGGCGACAGCATCGCCATCCAGGGCGCCTGCATGACCGTGATCGCCATGGCGCCCGACAGTTTCGACGTCGAAGTCTCGCGCGAGTCGCTGGACAAGACCGTGGGGCTGGAGAGCACCGGCCGTGTCAACCTGGAAAAGGCCTTGCGCCTGGCCGACCGCCTGGGCGGCCACCTGGTGTCCGGGCACGTCGACGGCCTGGGCGAAGTCGTGCACTTCGCGCCGGTGGGCGAATCGCATGAACTGCGCATCCGCGCCCCGCGCGAGCTGGCACGCTACCTGGCATACAAGGGCTCGGTCGTGGTCAACGGCGTGTCGCTGACCGTCAACCGCGTCAATGACGAAGCCGACGGCTGCGTGTTCTCCATCAACCTGATCCCGCACACCGTGGAAGTCACCACGCTGCAGGAACTCAAGCCGGGCGCGCGCGTCAACCTGGAGATCGACCTGATCGCCCGCTATGTGGAGCGGATGCTTTCGACCGCGCAGGCCCCCGCGTAATACCGCGGGCTACCTGTCCTCGTCGGGCACGTTATAGGTCTCGCGCAGCTTGTCGGTGAAGGGACGCAGCGCTTCCACGCAGGCGCTGCTGTTGCCGCCTTCCATCGTGGACAGGCTCCAGTTGCAGCCGCCGGCGTCCGGCGCGTGCCAGACCACATCGCCAAAGCAGGCGCCCTCGCAAGCGGCAAACTTCGACTGCTCGGCGCGTACCAGGGCACGCAGTTCGGCCTTGTTCTTGATCTGCCTCGACATCTTTGTCTCCTTTGTTGTGCAAAGTCCGCGGGCGCGATCGGGCTGGCGCCCTGATTTGAGGTCCGAACCGCCGCCTGCCAGCGCGGCGGCATTCAGGGCGGGGCGTGCCCTTTTGTCCCGAGCATACGCTGACAACCCCCTTCTGTGGCAATTTGCTTGCGCCGCCGGCCCCCGTGGAAGGTGCGCCGCACGGGGCCCGGCAGCTTTGTTGTAAGTCATCTGGTTCCTGCAACGCCAGAGGCCTATTAGGCAGCGCTTGCAGTCCATGTATGCCCACAGGCGCTCGCCACTCGTTCCCGGGCCTCCCCCCTCGACAACGTCTAGCACCGGTGACTGCTGAAGTCACTCACGGGGACCACCTGGACCTTCATGCCCCCTGCCCGCCGCGCCGCGCGCTCGTCCGCGAGCTGGCGCTCCTGCCGTTGCTTTCGATTGCCGGCCGGATTGCTGCCCGGCACCCATGAAGGAAACCACCGTGCCCGATCCCACCGCCAGAATCCTGTATCAGCGACTTCCGGCCACGCGCCTGCTGCGTGACCGGCACCCCACTGCGCCGATGCGCGCGCGCCTGGGCTTTGTGCGCCTGGCCGCGACCCACCTGCACCGTGCCGCCACGCTGCTGATCGACTGGGACCAGGCCGTGGGCGACGGATGGCCGCGGCTGCAGCCACCGTCCTCACCCCTGGCGAAGACATTCCGGCGCCCCGGCGCCCGGCGTTTCGCAGGCTTTCCGTGGTCCAGCGGCAAATGGACCTGACATCAAGCGAGGCATCACCATGCTCACCCTACTGTATTTCCGGCTGAACGACATTGCCGCGGCAAGGCGCGCGCACGCGCAGCTTGGCGAGCTGGCCGCGACTCTCGCACGCATCGACGGCCCTTGGTTCTTCCTGCGCGACGACCAGCCGGCCGAAGGCCTGCCCTCGCCCCACGCGGCGCAGATCACCTATCGCAATGAAGTCGCGGCGGCCGGCCTGGTCGCCGGCGCACTGCTGGTGGCCTGGATCGTGTTCCGCTACGGCACGCCGGCCAACGCGGCCGCGGGCTTCATGGCCTACCTCGGCGGCATGGCGCTTGGCGCCGTGATCGGCCGGTGGCTGGGCAGCGTGATCGGTGCCGGGGTCATGCGCGCCGGCCTGAGGCGGCAGAAGCGGCAAATGACGGCAGGCCAGCTGATGATGATCTGCGCGTGCGACCCGCACGCAAAGGGGCGGCTCTGCGAGATCGCCCAGGATGCCGGCGCCGCCGCCATCGACACACAGCATAGCCGGCTGCACCTGCGCGGCTGGCTGACGGACCGCCACTGGCCCGCATGGCTTTCAGGCCATGGCCAGCGTGCTGTCCCACAAAGGAAACAAGCATGAGCGAAAGTTTTTTCTATCAGCATTGCCACGTCGTCGTGACACTGGCCGAGGTCACCTTCGGCAAGTGGGAATGGGCCTATGCGCTGGACGCGCATGCCAGGTTCACCAAGCCCAACGCCGGCTTCCTCACGCGCGAGCTCGCGCTGGCTGACGCGACCCGCGCGGCCAGGGCGCGCATCGCCAGGACCTCGCGGCTGCGCACCGCAGGCCACGAGGCCACACCGCTGGCCGTCGCCGCATAGGCCCCGGCCGAGCTTGGCGCCGGCGCCCTGCCGGCAACGGGGCGGCTCATGCAGCACCGCACTCCTCACCCGCTTCAGGCAGGCGCCGTACTTTCCGGTGCCGTCGCCTCCCGCATTGCCTGCCTTGGCGTACAATACCCGGCTTGACTGGGCGACCTGCCGGGCGTATATGGCCTGGCCGGCCCGGCCCGACGCCCCGCCTCAGTCCGGCCGCTTTCAACCGCGGCCATGGTTCCTGCCCCAGCTATTCGCCGGTTTTTCGCTCGATTCGCCCCAATTTGCCGTTCAGCACGCCATGAAAATCGCCCGTACCGAAGACATCATTGCCGACATCCGCGCCGGCCGCATGGTCATCCTCGTCGATGAGGAAGACCGCGAGAATGAAGGCGACCTGGTGCTGGCTGCCGATTTCGTCACACCGGAAGCGATCAATTTCATGGCCAAGCACGGCCGCGGGCTGATCTGCCTGACCCTGACCGCCGAGCGCTGCCGCCAGCTGGACCTGCACCCGATGGTCAGCCGCAACGGCACCCAGCACGGCACCAACTTCACCGTGTCGATCGAGGCCGCCGAAGGCGTGACCACTGGCATTTCCGCCGCCGACCGCGCCCGCACCGTGCAGGCCGCCGTCGCCCGCGACGCCAAGTCGGCCGACCTGGTCCAGCCCGGCCATATCTTCCCGCTGACGGCCCAGCCCGGCGGTGTGCTGATCCGCGCCGGCCATACCGAGGCCGGCTGCGACCTGGGCGCGCTGGCAGGCCTGACGCCAGCGGCCGTGATCTGCGAGATCATGAAGGACGACGGCACCATGGCGCGCCTGCCGGACCTGATCGAGTTCGCGCAGGAACATGACCTGAAGATCGGCACCATTGCCGACCTGATCCACTACCGCAGCCGCACTGAGAGCATTATCGAGCGTGTGGGCGAGCGCGACATGCAGACCCCCTACGGCACCTTCCGCAGCATCGCCTACCGCGACAAGCCCACCGGCCAGGCGCACCTGGCGCTGGTCAAGGGTTCGCCCGCGCCGGACCAGGAAACGCTGGTGCGCGTGCACGAGCCCTTCTCGGTGCTGGACCTGCTGGAAGTGAAGCGCACCACGCACTCGTGGAGCATCCCCGCCGCGCTGGAAGCCATCGCCGGCGCCGATAATGGCGTGGTGGTGCTGCTGAACTGCGGCGACTCGGCCGACCAGCTGTTCACGCAGTTCAGCGCGCTGGACGCGCCGCAGTCGCGCCCGCGCCGCAAGCCGGACCTGCGCACCTACGGCATGGGCGCGCAGATCCTGAAGGACGTCGGGGTGGGCAGGATGCGCGTGCTGGCGTCGCCGCAGCGCATGCCCAGCATGACCGGCTTCGACCTCGAAGTCACCGGCTACCAACCCATGAACGGCCAGGCCGACTGAGCCTGCGCCACCCGAACACCCCGGCAGCGCGCACCAGCGCCGTTGCCGCCCCGAAAACTGGAGAACTGAACAATGGATCACGGCTTCTACCCCAGCAACCTCGACGGTGAAGGCCTGCGTATCGGCATCGTGCAGGCCCGCTTCAACGAGCCGGTCTGCGCCGAGCTGCTCGAAGCCTGCGTGGCCGAGCTGGAAAAGCTCGGCGTCGAGGGCGAAGACACCCTGGTGGTGACCGTCCCCGGCGCGCTGGAAATCCCGCTGGCGCTGCAGAAGATGTGCGAGAGCGGCCAGTTCGACGCCCTGGTCGCACTGGGCGCCGTGGTGCGCGGCGAGACCTACCACTTCGAGCTGGTCTCGAACGAGTCGGGCGCCGGCATCACCCGCGTCGGCCTGGACTTCAATGTGCCGATCGCCAATGGCATCCTGACCGTGGATACCGACGAGCAGGCCCACGCCCGCACCCGCGAGAAAGGCCGCGACTGCGCCCGCGCCGCGGTGGAGATGGCCAACCTGGTCGTCGCGCTCGATTCGCTGCGTGGCCAGGAAGATGAAGACGAGGACGACGATGAGTGATACGTCGAACACCCCCGACAACGACGGCGGCAAGGCAGCCGGCGGCAAGCCCGCCGCGGCCCGCACCGAGGCCAAGGCGCCGCCCAAGAGCGCGCGCCGCCGCTCGCGCGAGCTGGCGCTGCAGGGCCTGTACCAGTGGCTGCTGAACCGCAACGACATCGGCGCAATCCAGGCCCACCTGCATGATGCGCAAGGCTTCAACAAGGCCGACCGCGAGCACTTCGACGCGCTGCTCAATGGCGCGGTGCGCGAAGAAGCCCGCCTGACCGCCGCGTTCGAGCCCTTCCTGGACCGCACCGTGAACGAGCTGTCGCCGGTGGAGCGTGCCGCCCTGCTGGTCGGCAGCTATGAGCTGGTGCACTGCCTCGACATCCCGTACAAGGTCGTGATCAATGAAGCCGTCGAGCTGACCAAGACCTTTGGTGGCGTCGAGGGCTACAAGTACGTGAATGGCGTGCTGGACAAGCTTGCCGCCCAGGTGCGCGCGGCCGAGGTCGCGGCGCGCCGCTGAGTTGCCAACCGAGCCGCCCGCGGGCCGGCCCACGCCATCACGGCTGGCTTGCGCCGGCAATGATGCAGACAACACCCGCCCCGGCGGGTGTTTTCATTCCTACCCACCCTCTTGCTGAACGGGCCCCAGGCCCGTCCCGGACCACCATGGACATGCAGCACCTGGCCACCGCCTCCCGCCTCGCCAATATCGACGCCTTCCACGTGATGGAGCTGGCCAAGCAGGCCGCCGCGCTGGAGCGCGCCGGCCGCCACATTGTGCACATGGGCATCGGCGAGCCGGACTTCACCGCCGCCGAGCCGGTGGTGCGCGCGGCCGAAGCCGCCATGCGCCGCGGCGTCACGCAGTACACCGGTGCGCTCGGCATCCAGCCGCTGCGCGAGGCCATCGCCGGCTATTACAAGACGGCCTACGGGCTGGATATCCCGGCCCGGCGCGTGATCGTCACGGCCGGCGCCTCGGGCGCGCTGCTGCTGGCGTGCGCGGTGCTGGTCGAGATCGGTGCCGAGGTGCTGATGCCCGACCCCAGCTACCCGTGCAACCGGCACTTCGTCGCCGCCTTCGACGGCGCCGCGCGCATGATCCCGAGCGGCCCGGCCGAGCGCTTCCAACTGACCGCCGCGCAGGTCGAGGCCAACTGGGGCGAGCAAACGCGCGGCGTGCTGCTGGCATCGCCCTCCAACCCGACCGGCACCTCGATCCTGCCCGACGAGCTCGCCCGCATCCTGCAGGCCGTGCGCGCGCGCAACGGCTTTGCCATCCTCGACGAGATCTACCAGGGGCTGTCCTATGACGCCCCGCCGGTCTCGGCACTGAGCCTGGACGAGAACGTGGTCACGGTGAACAGCTTCTCCAAGTACTTCAACATGACGGGCTGGCGCCTGGGCTGGCTGGTGGTGCCGGAGGCGCTGGTGGACGCCTTCGAGAAGGTCGCGCAGAACCTGTTTATCTGCGCGTCGGCCGTGGCGCAGTACGCCGCGCTGGCCTGCTTCACCCCCGAGGCCCTGGCGATCTACGACGAACGCAAGGCCGAGTTCCGCCGCCGCCGCGACCTGATCGTGCCAGCGCTGGAGACACTTGGCCTGCGCGTGCCGGTGCGCCCGGACGGCGCCTTCTATGTCTATGCCGACTGCCGCGGCGTCAACCACCCCGCCGCCGGCGATGCCGACCGGCTGACGCAGGCGATGCTGCACGATGCGGGCGTGGTCATGGTGCCGGGGCAGGATTTCGGCCCGCATACGGCGAAGGACTACATCCGGATCTCGTACGCGACCTCGCGCGAGAACATCGAGGAGGCGATGGCGCGCCTCGGCAAGCTGTTCCGCTGACCGGCCTCTGCCGCGGCTGAAGCAGGCAAAAGAAAAGCACCCCGCGGGGTGCTTTTCTGATTGGCGATCCGCGCTCAGGCGTTGTGCGGACCGTTGTTCGCTTCCAGCTTCTCGCTCGGAGCCAGGTGCTCGGCAGGGGCCTTGACCTCGACCGGCTTTTCGGCGTTGGCGGGCGCGTTGCGCACGCCCAGCAGCTGGCGCAGGCGGGCGCGCTCGGCCAGCACCTTGGCGCCGTAGCCGCCATCGGTGGCCGTGGTGGCACCGACGTAGTACTTCAGGCCGCCTTCGATCGAGCCAGCGCGGGCGATGCAGTCCTTGAGCACCAGCGCGCCGATCTTGATATTGGCGTACGGATTGAGCGCCGCGGCGACACCGCCGACGGCCTCGTACTTGTCCTGGTGGACCTTGGTCATGACCTGCATCAGGCCCTGCGCACCCACGCCGCTTTCAGCGTACGGGTTGAAGCTGGACTCGATCGCGATCACGCCCAGGATCAGCAGCGGGTCGATACCGACCTCGCGGCCGGTCAGGTAGGCCGCCTTCACCAGTTGCGCGGTGGCCTGGGCCGCCACGCGGTACTTGCGGGCGATGTAGTCGGCCACGGCCGCCTGTTCGCGGGCGGTGCCCAGCGTGCTGGTGCTGCGGGCATCCATCGCCACGCGCGTCACCGGGATCTGCGCGGCCAGGTGCGCGACCGACGGCACCTTGGCGGCAGCCGCCAGGCTCCATTCGTCCACGCCCGACACGGTCGGCAGGCCACCCTTGCCAAAGGCAAGCTTGGCCGCAGCGACGTCCGCCGAATGCGGCGGCACGGCAGTGCTGGCCACGGCAGGCGCGGCCGACATGGCGGCGCCAACCAGCACTGCGGGTGCTTCGTCACCCGCCAGCAGCGCGGCCAGCGTGGTGCGCCATTCCTGGCTCAGCGACAGCGACACGGCCGAAACGACCGCGACCACGCCCAGGCTGTTCAGGGCGTACTTCAGCGTTGTGCGGCCACCGCGCAACGCGCGGCCCGCGACCGGATGCGCGAGACGGACCTGCAATGCCCGACTCACTCCGGGTACCGGCTGTCGGAGACGGACCTGCAAGGCCCGCCCGATGCCGGGAAGATGAAGGGTTTTCCAACCGCTCATGCTTACCTCCATCCGTTGCCCGCTTCGCGCGCCCGACTGCGGCACGCGCCCGATCTCAACGTACTCAAGTAAGGATGCCGCGCCGTCTAGCAGTGACGACCAAGCATCTGTTGGCAGGCGCTCCCCGTGCGCCCAACTGGAAACAGGCTACGCTCTGGGGGAGCGCATCCTGCCACGACTAAACTCACTACGCTCCGGCAAGTCGCCGGAGGCGACCGGCCGGCCCGCTTGCATTCGGGCCTGACCATCGGTCTTTGCTGGAGGGACTTTCTGGCACATTTACTTGATGTGCACCCCTTGACACAGGGGGAAATTCCATGTTGCGACGCAACACTCCATGGAGCAAGACCGGATTGTAGGAACGGTGTTATATCCCGTCAAGAATAATAACTTCGATTTCTACTACTTATAGTTATTTGTAACAATGGTTGCCATGTCGGCATCGGAGCACCCGATTGCCCGCAAACGCAGGCCTGGCCTTGGCTGGTCGCTCGGAAAAGTACGCTGTCAGCGACAAAAAACTTACAATTTGCGCGGCTTGGTTTTGATGATTTTTTTGCCGCGGCGCCGGTGAATGTGTATCGTCACCGACTTGGACGCCGCCTTGCGGACGCTTTCCCCCGCCCCGCACCACAACAGAATTCACTATGCAATACAAAGACTTGCGCGATTTCATCGGCCAACTCGAAGGCATGGGCGAGCTACGGCGCATCGCCCGGCCGGTCGCGCCCAACCTGGAAATGACCGAAGTCTGCGACCGGCTGCTGCGCGCTGGAGGCCCCGCGGTCCTTTTTGAGAAACCTTCCGGAGCCAGCACCGATGGCGGTATCTATAGCGTCCCCGTACTGGCCAATCTGTTCGGCACGACACACAGAGTCGCACTTGGCATGGGCGCCGAATCGATGGAAGACCTGCGCGACATCGGCCGGGTCTTGTCAGCACTGAAGGAACCGGAGCCGCCGCGCGGTTTGCGCGAGGCCGGCAAGCTGTTCACGCTGGCCAAATCTGTGTGGGATATGGCACCAAAGCGCGTCAGCAGCCCGGCCTGCCAGGAGGTGGTGTGGGAGGGCAACGACGTCGACCTGGCGCGCCTGCCGATCCAGACCTGCTGGCCCGGCGACGCTGCGCCGCTGATCACCTGGGGCCTGGTGGTGACCAAGGGCCCGCACAAGAAGCGCCAGAACCTGGGCATCTACCGCCAGCAGGTGATCGGCCGCAACCAGGTCATCATGCGCTGGCTGGCACACCGCGGCGGCGCGCTCGATTTCCGCGAGCATGCGCTGGCCAACCCCGGCAAGCCGTTCCCGATCGCGGTAGCGCTGGGCGCCGACCCCGCCACCATCCTGGGCGCGGTGACGCCGGTGCCCGATACGCTGTCCGAGTACCAGTTCGCCGGCCTGCTGCGCGGCAGCCGCACGGCGCTGGCCGGCTGCCTCACGCCGACGCTGTCCGAGCTGAGCGTGCCGGCCTCGGCCGAGATCGTGCTGGAAGGCCATATCCAGCCCGACCCGAACCACCCCTCCGGCTACCAGCATGCGCTGGAAGGCCCGTTCGGCGACCACACCGGCTATTACAACGAGCAGGACTGGTTCCCGGTGTTCACCATCGACCGCATCACCATGCGGCGCGACCCGATCTACCACTCCACCTACACCGGCAAGCCGCCCGACGAGCCGGCGGTGCTGGGCGTGGCGCTGAACGAAGTGTTCGTGCCGCTGCTGCAGAAGCAGTTCCCGGAGATCACCGACTTCTACCTGCCGCCCGAGGGCTGCAGCTACCGCATGGCGCTGGTGCGCATGAAGAAGCAGTACGCCGGCCATGCCAAGCGCGTGATGTTCGGCGTGTGGAGCTTCCTGCGGCAGTTCATGTATACGAAGTTCATCGTGGTGGTCGATGACGATGTCGACGTGCGCGACTGGAAGGAAGTGATCTGGGCCATCACCACCCGGGTCGATCCCAGCCGCGACACGGTGCTGGTCGACAACACCCCGATCGATTATCTGGACTTCGCCTCGCCGGTGTCGGGCCTGGGCTCCAAAATGGGCATCGACGCGACCGACAAGTGGGCGGGCGAGACCACGCGGGAATGGGGCACGCCGATCTCCATGGATGCCGCGGTCAAGGCGAAGGTCGACACCATGTGGGAAAGCCTGTTCGAGCGTCCGGCCGGCAACTGAACCTAAGGGCCGTTATCATGGCAGGCTGATGCCAGCTGCCGCCACAGGCACCTGGCATACCCATCGCCACCATCCGATGCCCGCGACAGACGGGCCCGAGGAGGAGACATGAGCACCCCCGCCCCTCTGACCGAAGGGAACCTGATGTGGACGCCCTCCGCGGCGTTCCGCGACAGCAGCCAGGTCGCGCGCTTCATGCACTGGCTGCGGGCCGAGCGCGGCCTGGCCTTTGACGACTACGACAGCCTCTGGCAGTGGTCGGTCACCGAGCTGGAAGCCTTCTGGGACGCCGTGCGCGCCTATTTCGACGTACGCTTCGACACGCCCGCCACGCAGGTGCTGGACCGCCGCACCATGCCGGGCGCGCGCTGGTTCGAGGGTGCCACTCTGAACTACGTGCAGCAGGTATTCCGCCACGCCGGTACGGGCAGCGCCCGCCAGCGCGCCGCGATCCGCCATGCCGGCGAGGCCCAGCCGCTGGCCGATCTCAGCTGGGACACGCTGCAAGCGCAGGTGGCGTCGCTGGCGCATGCGCTGCGCCAGATGGGCGTGCAGCGCGGCGACCGCGTTGCCGGCTACCTGCCCAATATCCCCGCCACCATCGTCGCCTTCCTGGCCACGGCCAGCCTGGGTGCGGTCTGGTCGGGCTGCGCGCCGGACATGGGCCAGGTGGCGGTAATCGACCGCTTCCGCCAGATCGGGCCCAAGGTGCTGATCGCCGTCGACGGCTACCGCTATGGCGGCAAGGTCTACGACCGCACCCCGGTGCTTGCCGACCTGATCGCCGCCCTGCCCTCGCTGACCGACCTGGTGCTGGTGCCGCAGATCGGCAGCCCTGCAGCGCCGCCTGCCGGCGTGCGCGCGCATGCCTGGCAGGAGGTGCTGGCGCACGACGTGCCGCTGGCGATCGAGCCGGTGCCGTTCGACCATCCGCTGTGGATCGTCTATTCGTCCGGCACCACCGGCATGCCCAAGCCGATCGTGCATGGCCATGGCGGCATCGTCATCGAGCAGCTCAAGCTGATGGCCTTCCATAACAACCTGGGCCCGGACGATGTCTTCCACTGGTACAGCAGCAGCGGCTGGATCATGTGGAACGCGCAGGTGGCCGGGCTGCTGCTGGGCACCACCATCGCGCTGTATGACGGCAACCCGGCCTGGCCCGACGCGGGCGTGCTGTGGCGCTTTGTCGACGACGCCGGTGTGACGCTGTTCGGCGCCGGCGCGGCCTTCTTCATCAACTGCATGAAGGCCGGCATCGAACCGGCACGCATCGCCGACGTGTCGCGCCTGCGCGGGCTCGGCTCGACCGGTTCGCCGCTGCCGGTGGAGGCCTACGACTGGATCTACCGCCATGTGCGCGAAGACATCTGGCTGGTGCCGATGTCGGGCGGCACCGACTTTGCCGGCTCCTTCGTCGCCGGCTGCCCGCTGCTGCCGGTCTATTCCGGCGAGATGCAATGCCGCTGCCTGGGCGCCAAAGTGGAGGCCTTCGACGACAACGGCCAGCCGCTGCTCGACGCGGTGGGCGAACTGGTCTGCACCGAGCCGATGCCGTCGATGCCGCTCTACCTGTGGGGCGACGCCGACGGCAAGCGCTATCGCGACAGCTATTTCGACACCTATCCCGGCGTCTGGCGGCATGGCGACTGGATCAAGATCACAAAGCGCGGCGGCGCGGTGATCTACGGGCGCTCGGACGCCACCATCAACCGCCACGGCATCCGCATGGGCACCAGCGAGCTGTACCGCGTGGTGGAAGACCTGCCGGAAGTGCTCGACAGCATGGTGGTCGACCTGGAATACCTGGGCCGCGAATCCTATATGCCGCTGTTTGTGGTGCTGCGCGAAGGCCTGGTGCTGGATGATGCGCTGCGCGACACCCTGCGCCTGCGCATCCGCGAAGCGCTGTCCTCGCGCCACGTGCCCAACGAGATCGTGCAGGCACCCGGCGTGCCGCGCACGCTGTCGGGCAAGAAGATGGAGGTGCCGATCAAGAAGCTGCTGCTCGGCCATGCGCCTCAGGGCATCGCCAACCGCGATGCCATGGCCAACCCGGACACGCTCGACTGGTACTTCGACTATGCCGAGCGCTTCCTGAAGGCACGGCAGGCCGACCCCGCCACGGCGTAACGCCGGCGGCCGCGGCGGTTGCCAGCGAGGACATCAGAACTCCACATCCAGTTCGCTGATTTCGTCGGGTTCCTCGCGCGCCGCCGCGATCCACTCCTGAAGTTCCGGCATCGACAGGATCTGCTTGCAGTAGGCAACCGGCACGGGATCGAGCATCACGCCATAGGTGACAAAGCGCGTCACCACCGGCGCGTACATGGCGTCGGCCATGGTGCGCGTGCCGAACAGGTAAGGCCCGCCATAGCGCGTCAGGCATTCGGTCCAGATCGCCGTGATGCGGTCGATGTCCGCCTGCGCACGCGACCACACCTTCATCCCGGGGAAATGCCCCTTCAGGTTCATCGGCAGCGCCGAACGCATCGCGGCAAACCCGGAATGCATCTCGCCGCAGATGGCGCGGCAGTGGGCACGCGCGGCGCGGTCTTCCGGCAGCAGGCCGGCCTTGGGGTGGATTTCGTTCAGGTATTCGGCGATAGCCAGCGTGTCCCACACCGTGACGCCGTGGTGGCGCAGGCACGGCACCAGGATCGACGGGGACAGCAGCAGGATTTCCGCACGCGCCGCGGCATCGTCCGGCGGCACCACCACTTCTTCGAATTCCAGGCCGGCAAAGCGCGCCAGCAGCCAGCCGCGCAGCGACCATGAGGAATAGGTCTTGCTGCTGATGGTGAGTGTGGTCTTGGACATCGCGCCTCCTTTACTGCTTGTTGCCGCTCATGGCCGCGCACCTATGCAGTGCATCCGGCAGGCACCAGTCTGAAGCCGCTGCGCGCAATGCGCCGCGAAGCGGCGCCACGCCCATGCGCCAGGCGCATGCCTCGCTACTTGCGCGGCATCGTCCGCCCCGCTCACCGCACAAAGCGCAAGGCGCGTGCCAGGTCTAAACTGATGGCATACATATTGCGGCTGGCAAGTACCAGAATAGCGGGGAGCCGAGCCATGCTGTACCACGCCTACCAGATCTACGCGGACATGATACTGCCGGCCTGCACGCTGGCGGAGTTGGCTGCCGCGACGCTGGCGGCGAATCCCAGGTCCGGCGGTTTCGATGCGGTGCCCCGCCTGCGCGCCGCCTGCGAGCTCATCGCGCTGGTGCGGCTCACACACCACCGGCCGGCCTTCGGCATCGACCACGCCACCGTCGGCGGACAGCCGGTGCCGGTCACCGAGGAAGTCGTCGCGCGCACGCCGTTCTGCTCGCTGCTGCACTTCCGCCGCCACGGCATCGTCGGCCAGCCGCGCGTGCTGCTGGTGGCGCCGATGTCCGGCCACTTCGCCACGCTGCTGCGCGGCACGGTCCAGACCATGCTGGCCGACCACGACGTCTATCTCACTGACTGGCACAACCCCCGCGACATTCCGCTGCTGGCCGGGCGCTTCGGCTTCGATGAATTCGTGCAGCACCTGATCGGCTTCCTGCAGACGCTGGGCGGCGGCACGCATCTGGTGGCGATTTGCCAGCCAACCGTGGCAGCGCTGGCGGCGGCCGCACTCATGGCCGAGGACGAAGACCCTGCCCAGCCGCCCAGCCTGACGCTGATGGCCGGCCCCATCGACGCGCGCGTCAATCCGACCAAGGTCAACGTGCTGGCCATGAGCCAATCCCTCGAATGGTTTGAGCGCACCTTGATTGGCATGGTGCCCCTGCGCTTTGCCGGCGCGATGCGGCGCGTCTACCCGGGCCACGTGCAGCTGCTGGCCTTCATGAGCATGAACCCGGAGCGGCACGAACAGGCGCTGCGCGAGCTTTACGCCCTGCGCGAGCGCGGCGAGCACGACAAGGCCGACGCCATCCGCGACTTCTACATCGAGTACTTCGCCACCATGGACCTGACCGCGGAGTTCTACCTGGAAACCGTCAGCCTGGTATTCCAGCGCTTCCTGCTGGCCCAGGGCCTGCTTGACGTGAGCGGTCGCCGTGTGTGCACGCGCGCCATCCACCGCACCGCCCTGCTGACCGTGGAGGGCGAGCGCGACGACATCTGCGCCATCGGCCAGACCGTGGCGGCGCAAGACCTGTGCGCCAGCCTGAGCCCCTACATGCGCATGCATCATGTGCAGACCGGAGTCGGGCACTATGGCGTGTTCAACGGCAGGCGATGGGAGACGCAGGTGTACCCGCTGGTGCGCAACACCATCTACACCAGCAGCTAGGACGGCAGCGCGCTGGCCTGGCTTATCATGGCAGCTGCGCCGGGCGGCACGCGAACGGCGCGGCACCAACGATCAACATGCCATTGCTTCCGACACAAGACTTCCAGGGCCAGCCACTGGTCCGGATCGGCGCTGCCGACACGTTCCTGCTGCTCGCCCCGCAACACGGCGGCCGGCTGGTCCGCTGGGTGCACCGCGGACAGGACCTCCTCTACTGGCCGGATGCTGCCGACTGGTCCCGCCCGGCCAAGGTCCGCGGCGGCAACCCGCTGCTGTTTCCGTTTATCGGCCGGCATTTTGCCGAAGGCAATCCCGGGCAGTGGCGCGACGGACAAGGGACGGTGCACACGCTGGCGCAGCACGGCTTTGCGCGCGACCTGCCCTTCGACGTGAGCGCCATCGACGCACAAGGCGCGATCACGATGACGCTGCGCGACAGCGATGCAACGCGCGCCGGCTACCCCTTTGCATTCGCCTTCGACGCCATCTACCGCTTGCTGCCCGACGGCCTTGAAGTCACGCTGCGCACCACCAATACCGGCACGCAGCGCCTGCCCTGCTATCCCGGCCACCATTTCTATTTCGCGCTGCCGCACGCGCAACGTGCCACCGCATCGCTGGCATTGCCGGGCACGGACCGCATGCGCCAGCTACCCGATGGCAGCCCCGGGCCCGCAGAGCCAGGCGAGACGACTTACCAGCTGGACGATCCACGCCTGCAGGACACGTTCCACGTCTTCCGCGACAGCCCGTCCGCCACGCTGGCGATGCCAGACCGCCGCGTCACGTTCGAACTCGACCTCGCCGGCAGCGCGCCATGGCATGCCGTGACGACCTGGTCCGAAAACGAAACCTCTGACTTCTATTGCGTGGAACCGTGGGCAGGCCTGCCCGACGCGATCCACCACGGCCAGGGGCTGCGCTGGATCGCGCGGGGGCAAACGGAAAGCGCGGTATGCCGGCTGCGGGTGGCTGGCTGAGCCAGTGCACCAGGCTCAGTGCTCGAAATCCAGCCCACCGATCAGGATCGCCGGGTCAGCCTGCGATAGCGAGCGGGAGTCGATCCCGCGCGGTTCCTGCCAGGCGCGCAGTTTGGCCGGCAACGCCGCCAGGTAACCGGCAAGGCGCACCTCGCCCCCCCCGCGAACAAGCGCTGCACCTCCAGCCCATCCCACGCCAGCGTGATATCCAGCGCATAAGGGTGGCGCCGCAGGTCCGGCGGACCCTCCCCGGTCACGCGCAGGCGCGGCGGCCGGCCGGGGGCCTCGGCGGGCAGGGAGTGGAGTTGCAAGCGCCGGTCATGCTGGCCAATCGCGGTGGCGATGCGCGGCACGCATTCCGCTTCAAAGCGGGCGAAGAAATCGGTGGTCAAGGTGGCGGCGTCCTGACGTTGCGAGTTGGAACGATGGCGGCACACAGCTGTGCCCCATCGTGCCAGCCGCTACATGCCAGCCGGCGTCAGGCTGGCCGGTACACCCAGAAGCCCTAGTAGCACTGGTGACCCAGGGCTCCATATTCCCCTTACCTTTAAAAGGTTATAAAAGGCCTTTTAGGTAGGCTACGTGTTCCAGCCGTTGGAAGGCCGGCTGTGCCAGCTATCCCCTGGGGATAGCTGGCAGTGTTCGGCTAGTTCATGGGCTGTGCACGCTGTACCTCTCGTGCTCAATACCAGGCGACCTGTTTGTCAGTGCGCGTCTGCCTTCTTCCTCAAGCCCCATGCCTGGGGCGATTCGGATGGTTAGGCTTGGAGCGGCGCTTGCAAGCGCGAATCTTGACCCTTCAGCCTTCTACAGACGGATATCAATGGAAGCTGGCGTGGCGAATAGCTTGGGTTCCTTGCCGAGCGGAAATCCGATCACGTACAGGACGTTAGCTGGCATTGGCCTGTCCGGGTCCGAGCTTCCCTTCAGCAGCACTTGGCGCTCGGCATAGCAGAGCGAAACGCCAAGGGTCTTGAGCACATCGATGTTGGCTTGCATCGTGTCCGACGCCTCGCGCTTCTCTGCTTCGGTATAGGCGTCCAGGGCATCGCGGTAGTTACGGAAATATTCCATCAGTGCGGCGAAGCGTTTGTCCGCTTCGCCGCCCATTTCGAAGGCCAGCTCCGACATGTCCATCGTGCTGGTCTGCGCCAGCTCCGCCAACTGCTTACCCGTGGTCAGCCGAATCGCCGCGAAGGTGACGTGCTCCCGGTCGAACTGTTCCTGCGCTGCCTTGAGTTCGTCTTCTGGTGGAATCGCGAATGGCTTGTTAAGCGCGTCGATGTCCAGGAAATCGAACGCGCTGGCCAGCGCCCGGCAGATGTCGGGGCCAGCGGGCCAGCCTTGTTCGACGCGCTGGACGGTTCGCACGTTGAGTCCAGCGATCACGGCTAGCTGCTCTTGCGTCCATTGCCGGGCGTCGCGGAACACCTTGATGCAGACAGCCAGCTCGGCCGGAGTCAGTAGGCGTACTGGTGGCGTGTTTTCCGTCGCATTCATTTCGTTGCTCCTTCGTTATCGACTGACGTGGCCAGCCGTGCTGGCCACGTCATTGCGCATGGCATGGCCGCACCTGGCGAGGGGCCAGAACGCAAGCAAGAATCCGACAGCGGCCAGCACTGCCACATAGTGAGCCGGCGCCATTGCGTCGTGCTGCAGCCACAGCGTGAGAATCATCGGCGTGAGGCCGCCAAAGACTGCGTAAGACATGTTGTAGGCAAACGAGAGACCGGTGAACCGCACTGGTGTCGGAAAGGCACGCACGCCGGCAATCGGCACGGTGGCGATGGTGCCGACGAACAGACCCAGCAGTCCGTAGTGCCAGAACAGCGTGCCAGGCGTGCCGGGCAGGCTGCCGTAGAAGAGGTAAGCGGTCATGAGAAGTCCGCCCCAGCCGATCAGCATGACGGCGCGGGTGCCGATGCGGTCGCATGCCCAGCCGACGATTACGCAGCCGATGGTCAGCGTGAGGGTGGCGAACGCATTGGTCTCGAGCGCGAGCGCGGCGGGTATGTGGTGGATCTTCTGCAGGTAGGCGGGCGTGTACAGGACCACCACGACGATGGAGGTCGAAAGTACCCAGGTCAGCAATGCGACGAACAGGCTAGCCGGGCGGTGCTCGCGCAGCACAGTGCGGATCGGCAGTTCGCGCGCCAGATTGCTGCGGTCAGCCAGCTCGCGGAACACGGGGGTCTCGTGCAGAAAACGGCGCAGGTACACCGACACAAGTCCGAAGACGCCGCCCAGGATAAAAGGGATGCGCCAGGCGAAATCGCTCACCTGCTCAGGCGTGTAGTGGCGATTGATGGCGACCGCCACGAGCGAACCCAGCAGGATGCCACCCGTGATGCCCGAGGTCAGGGTCCCGATGCCGAAACCGTAGTGCCGGCTCGGCACGTGTTCGCCGACAAACACCCAGGCACCAGGCATCTCGCCACCGATGGCCGCGCCCTGCAGCACGCGCATCGCCAGCAGCAGCAGCGGTGCCGCGACGCCGATGCTGGCGTAGGTGGGCAGCAGGCCGATCATCAGCGTGGGCGCTGCCATCAGCAAGATCGACAGCGTGAACATGCGCTTGCGGCCAAGCCGGTCACCAAAGTGGGCGATCACGATGCCGCCCAGCGGGCGTGCCAGGTAGCCGGCGGCGAAAATGCCGAACGTCTGCAGTTGTCGCAGCCAATCTGGCATGTTGGCCGGGAAGAATAGCGCGCCCAGCACCGTGACGAAGAAGACGTAGATGACGAAGTCATAGAATTCGAGCGTGCCGCCGAGGGCGGCAAGACCCAAGGTCTTGTAGTCGCGAGCAGCCAGCGTGCGCGCCGGTGCGGGTAAGACGCCGCCCGGTACGCTCAGGAGATTCACATGCGGTTCTTGTTGTGGATTCACGTTCGGTCCTCGTCAGGTAGTGATCAATGGACTTCGGTCAGGGCTGGTCCTTTTGAGACCAAGACCCCATTGGTTGCGCGTGAGCGATGCCGATCAGGCATGTGCCACGCTGCATGGAAATGCACAGTTGGTGCGCGGACATCAAGTCGTGCGCACCGTCTTTCCATGCTGGTCTTTGTGCGGAACCGACTGCTGCAACCAATGAGGTGCAGCAGAGGGCGGCCGGTCCGGCTAGCGGAACGGCCGGCGGGTTCGGTCAGTCG
This sequence comes from Cupriavidus sp. GW823-FHT06D04, assembly GCF_058795055.1. Lineage (NCBI taxonomy): Bacteria > Pseudomonadati > Pseudomonadota > Betaproteobacteria > Burkholderiales > Burkholderiaceae > Cupriavidus > Cupriavidus sp. GW823-FHT06D04. Next base: position 288,078 of record NZ_JBXAHL010000001.1, read on the forward strand.
GGGATCGAACCGTCTACCTGCGCCAGCTGCGCATACACCGATAGCGATCGGTTTGGCCGGAAGTACAGGTCGCGAAGAATCGGCTTTTTGAGCGGTCCAACGATGGATGCCAGGTCGGACAGCTTCACATGGCCCAGTTCGGGCATGCCGATACCCACGTCGCACAAACCGTATGCGGTGTCACCATCGGCGGGGTCGAGCGCGGCCAGTAGCCAGGTCGCATGCGCATCAGGCGTAAACAGCCGCACCACAGGCAGCGGGTCGCTGGCGTGGCCGGTTGCGTACGCGTGGCCGTTTGCGAGTAGCTGTGCACGTTGCTCCTCGGTGATTAGGGTTGGGTACATCGATGTTTCTCCTAAAAATTCACTCCACCGACGGAGGGCAAGGCGATAGCGGGGCCGGCCTGACGTCCCCCCGAACTTTGCGCGCCGAAGCTCGCGCATAGGGACCGCGCGGGCCACGCCCGCAGCAGCAAAAGATCACTTTCTGGGTATCCTATCCCGTGGTATCGCGTCCGTCAAATTGCGACCATTGACGCATGGCGAGACCCTCACCGAAACACTCTGGCAACCCCGCACTTGCATCCATTGGCAAGACGGTCCGTGCTATTCGGAAGGTCCAAGGGTTTTCACAAGAAGATTTGGCGCTTGCGACAGATATGGACCGCTCTTACATCGGCGGTATTGAGCGGGGCGAACACAATCTGACAGTGCTCAACTTGGCTAGGATCGCGAGCGTGCTAGGCACGTCTGCCGGTGAGCTTCTCACTCAGTCAGGCGTGTAAGAGATGGTCATGGACACCTAGGGTCGCTCGACTGGCTGACTTCTTTCCACGCCGCGCCGAGATATGTCGATCTGGACCGCCGTCGTCTTGAATTAGACTGACATAGTCACAAAGCGGCGCAGCGGCCTTTGACTAGCGGCCCTCCCCTGCTTGGGACCAACCTAGGGACCCTGAAATTCGACGACGCACCCAGGCAAAGAGCAGGCATGATCCGCGACCCGTTCCTGCTTGACATCGACGCCGCTGATCTGCAACCTCACCGTCCAAGTCCCGTGAGTGACCGTGACGACCGCCGCGACCGGGACTGAGCTCATCACCATAGAGCGAGGAAGCGCAGAACCAGAACAGCGCTATGTAAGCTACAAAGATCAAGACGCACGCCATAACAACAATGTGACAGATTGCCATACGTCGACTACCCTGGTCATCTTGGCTTCCAGTAGCTTACCGAGCCGCGCCAATACCTATTGCAAACTATTGCAAAATTGACGCGAGCGCATCGGCAATGCGGTACCGCCCCCCAGGAGTTAGGAATCGCACATATTGCCGGCTCCCTCGCGCTCGCTCAGGGGCGTCAAAGTCAGACGGAACGCCGATCAAAATTGAATTTACGTCCCCACTTGCGTCGCAGCCCCTCCTGCAGCTCCATGGAAGACGCCCGCTGCGCAACCTTATGCTATTTAGGCCGGGACTACACGCGGTGACTCCTGCCCAGAACTGGCGGACGGGGATAGCGACAGGTAAGGGTTGTTCGGCGGCATATCGGAGAACAGGACTCGTGGGTCTTCCAACAGGTAGCCATGAAGTCTCCGCGACTTCCGCGGCCCCACCACGGTGCAGGTCCAGATATTCGCGCCGTCCTGCTGTTTGCAGTGCAAGTGCAGTTTCTCGAACCGTTTCTGCACCCATTGCCAATCGGGCACTCGAGCTTGCTTGGCAAGGAAAGCGGTTTTGGGATGTTCTTGGGCATAGCGCTGGAACACACCGGGGCTGACTAGATAGACGGTATCGGCGACCGTATGCACCAATGCCTTGGCGTCATTGATGATGAGCGTGCGTGCTTCGATGTGCCGGCGCAGCCAAGCAACAAAATGCTCGCCTGACGGCGTTTGCTCCTGTCCCGAAGTTAAGGCGGGTGCCAGGGAAACCGAGTCGATAGGCGCCCTCGACTCTGCGGACTCGACGGTCCGGTCCTCTATAACTGATGGGTCGATTTCCGTGAGTGATAAGGTAGCTGCCGACGCTGCGCCGGGAGCGACTAGCAGATCCAACGCTTCGCCGCTATCGCCCGTTGGCTGGCTAGCAGACGAAGGCCGAGGCGCGGGCGAACCCGCAATGCTTGGCAGAGATGCGAGAGTCGCTGCCTCTCCTGCTTCCTGGACTACCGTCACCGTACCGGTGAACGATGGGGGCCGCTGATCTCCTTCCCAGATCAGCGAGGGTGCGAGGCGCAGAAGCGTGAAGGTATGGGACCAACCGACATCGCTTGTCACCGTACCTTTCCAGATCGCCTTGCCGTCCAGAGTGGGTAAGGCGATGCCGTGATCCTGCAGCACGTTGAACACGGCCGTATTGCTCGCCGGAATCCCGTCGATGCCCTGCGACAACAGGTGTGCCCGCAGCTTATCGGAAACGGTCTTGCTCACTAACCAGAGCGCATCCTGAGTCAACCAGCCATCGGAAGCCTGAGGCTGGTTCAACTTGAACTCCTCCTTGAGCAGATAACGCAGGCCCTCCAGCAGCTTGCGCTGCAACGCGTTGCGGGATACAGCCAGCGCCTTACTCGGATCACCGCCGAGCTCCTGAGCGACCGAGGCCTGATCGGCCTGAACCACCAGCTCGCCTAGCGTGCCGGCGTGCTCGTTCTGGCCCGCCAGGACATAAAGCAAGGCGGCCCACAAGTCAGGATACCCACTCAGCCAGTCGAGAATGTCTGTATCGAGCAGGCGAGCGTACAGCAGCCCCGTTGCTGCGCCGTGAAGCCGGTACTCGCGATTCTTGGGGTAACGAAAGCGGTACGGCAGTCGAAGTGGCCCATGCCAGGGATGCCAGACAGTGCCGTCGCCATACTCGACCTGCAGATCCACAGCCACCTTGCCGACATCGTGCAGCAGTGCCGCGTAGGCCGTGCCCGCGGTCCAGGCTTCCGCTTGGGCAGCTTGAGCTTCCGGCGTCGAGCCAGCCGGAAGGAGATGGGCTTGTCGCAACTTCAGCGCGTAGGCGACGGTTTCCAGTCCGTGATCCAACATGCCGCCGGGGTAGGCATGGTGGTGGCATTCCGAGGCCGGAAACAGTTGGACCAGCTCGGCGTAGCGTTCCAACGGCGCGCCGTACAACGTGGCGAACTGGTTGCGGGAGACGGAAGTGCGCTGCCAAATGTGCTCCAGCAGCTTCTGTCGGCGCGGTGTCGCCAGCAGTGACGCGGCCGATTCTGGCCGCGTCAGCCCATTAGGAGGCTCCATGGTGGCCGTAGACCGGGTGTCGGTGTTGGGCGGCACTCTCCTGCGTAGGAACAACGAAAGCATGGCGAATTTCGGATGACGGGCAAACTTTGGATCCTTGGATATAGCGTCAACAGTTCTTCCCAGGCCACAGCCAATGCGGGCTTCGCCAAAGTCGGATTGACCGTCGGTTCCTGCGAGACCCCACTGACCAGGTTAGGGCTTGTCACGTTGTTGGCGCCGAAGGTCGACCACCTGATAACCGGCGACAAGGGGCTGCTGGCCGCCAGTACCCCGTCCTCACGCCCGCGGAATTTTGGGCACGCCACGCAGTCTGATTGGATGTTGCAGGGAAATCAGCCTCTCGGTTGAAAAACCGTGCAGGATTCAAGAACGAGTATCGAGGGACAGGGCAGGACGAGCATGAGGTAGCCACGATGAAACACGTTGCACAAACCACTTTCGCGGAGGGTGTGGGCCGGACCCTGGGCCGGCTGTCGCGGCGTGTCATGCGCTTGGGTAGGAAGGCAACTGGCTGGCTGACGGCGCATGGGCTGGCACCTGGCGTTGCCAAGGTGGTGGTCCTGGTCACCAAGCTCGTTGCACTCGGACTGCTGCTCTACACCGCTTTCTGGGCGTCACTGCTCACGTTCGCTGTGGCGGCGGCTCGGGTGGCTCGGAACACCGAATATGGCGAACCAGAGGAATGGGCGATCGGGGAGCAAGCTAAGCACAAGAAAAATCCAGGATACGACCCCATTCTTTATAACGACACTCCAGACCCCGGGTTTTACGACCCCCCGGATTGACAAAGACTGAAGACCGGCAAGCGGAGAGGCTGGTATTCACCTGAGCTTGTTCGACACGACCCCCGCCCCCTTTCCTCCGGCTTGACCCGCTGGCCGCGTGACATCCGAAAGACCTTGGAGCATGCCGCCGGCACGTACTCCCGCCAAGGACAGAGCCGCCACCCAAAACGTAGGCAGCACAATAAACATCGTCGCCATGACGAAGTTCAGCAGCATGTCGCCGAAGGCATTGTTCAGGCCGATCAAGGGATCGAAGTTTGAGTGCGGCCGGTTCGCACCAAATCCCCAGCCGTAGAGTGCATCGAGGATCGTGCTGTCCAGCCAGCGCGCAAGTTGGAACCAGAAGTCCACGAAGAACAGCGCGAACTCGGCGCAGCTCACAGCGACCACGGCCTTCAGCTCGTAGGTGCCGAACAGCAGCACCAGTGGGATGCAGATGACGAGTGCCATCTTGAGCAGCGACAGCACCATCGGCAGTGCCTGGCGCACCACGTCCATGGCTGGGAAGAAACCAGGCGACCCGGCGGCTAGGCCGAGATCGCCAGTGCCGCGCGCCACAATGTTGGGCAGCGTCTTCTCGATCTGACCGCCGTAGTCGGTATAAACGGCCCCCTGGTTCATCTTCTGATGCCGGGGCGAGACGACGGCGCGGACCACCGAGTCGTTGACCTCATTCTGCGAGAGGAACCCCGCCCATCGCCCGATACGAGAGAGCAGATCGGGATCGACCTGGCCCAACAGGCGTGCGCGCAGCCCACTGCTGCCATCGGACCACCATTGCCGGCAGGTCGGATAGCCGCCGCCACTGTCCACCTGGGCCAGCCCCGCATCGCGGGCCGCGTCATAAGGCCAAGCCGTGCGCGGTGTGCTCGAATGGTAGGTGTCGTAGAAGCCGGCGGTGTTGAGGAAGTAGCCCGAACCGATCCAGGTGACGTCGTTCATCTGTTCGTCGGAGAGCGTCGGCCGGCTCATGAACAGCTTGGCGCGCGAAGGGCCATAGCAGTCACGCACGAAATCGCCAACTTCCTGGGCCAGCACCGGGCTATCGATGCGCGTGGCGTCAACATCCATGCGCATCTGCCGCAGGTCAGTTCCACAAGGAATCGCCGCCACCGCGGCGCCCGTGACTGCCTTCGAGATGGCGTGCATGAAGAACCACCACACCGGCACCAGTGCGCTCTGGTCATTGAGCATCGTATAGGAGCTGGACCAACCTGTATCGGCCGGCTGGGGGACATTGACTTGGCACTGCCGGGAACGGCTCGTGTCGAATTTGATCGTGCTGAGATCAACCGGAATCAAGGGGATGCCGGCGAACAGGATCACTACGATCGCAACCCACACGCGGTTCTCGATGCGCATCGAGGACAACACGCCCTTGTTGCCCTCGTCCGCGCCTTCTGTCCTCGCGCGCAGCCACTCGTGGATCACGATGGCAACGAACGGCAGCGCGAACAGGCCGCTTTCCACGAGGATGTTCCAGATGCCGTTGTTGACCACCCACCCCACCAGGGTCAGGTAATACTCCAGGTAGTCGGTCGTGTAGAGGGTCATGAGGTCATCCCAGCTTCAGGCATGGCGCAGCAGTTGGCTGCCTTCGAGCAGCACGATGGTGATCACGGCCGCGATCTCGACTCGCAGCAGGCGTTGATGCGCTTCGCCCGATGGCTCGCGCTGCCGCAGGCGCCCGCGCATCCACCACCAGCCATAAGCCGTCGCTGCGTAGAGAAGCAGCCGCCAGACGAGGAAATGGGTCGCGTGAGCACGCAGCCAGTGCTCCCAGCCGTCGATGCTGCCGATGACGTGGATGCCGGCCACACTCACAACCACGAAGATGCCGGCTGCCACCAGTATCCACAGCAGCACAATGCCCACGCGGCGGCTGAGCAGCCAGGCCGGCCGCAGCCAGGTCCGGGCAGTCACGGCGTGCTCCGCGGCTTCTGCACTTCCTTGAGCCGATCGCGCGTGGTGTCGCCCTCGAAGATGCCGCGCGATCCGCCGGCGCGGGTGTCGTGGCGCTGCACGATCGCCAAGGCGGAGTTCCCGGCCAGTGTGCGCCGCAACTCCAGCTCGGTCTTGAGGTTGTTGATCTCCTGCGCCAACGTGCCGTTCTCCCGGTCGACCTCCTTCACGGCCAACTCATTGGCTGCGACGTTCGGCTCCTTCCTGCCGGTCAGCAGCGTGCGCTGCAGCAGCAAGGCCTTCTCCAGCACACTTGACAGCGCCACCTCGGAAGCCAGCCGCTTGCCCAGCAAATCCTGGTCGGGCTCGTCTCGCAGGGCTTCGATCACGCCGCGGGTGATCGGCAGCGAATTGCTGCCGGCCGCCTCGAGGTTCGCTACTGTCGTCGGCTTCACACCCGTCACCAGCTCCTGCAGTGCCTGCAGTTTGGCTTCGTACTCTTCATGAATCACCGGCGTGAGGCCGACGCCCGGCGTGGTCTGCGTCTTGGTGCAGTTGTCGCAGGTACGCTGCTCGCGCTCGCCCAACACACGGGTAGCGAAGTTGATAGCAGCCTGTGGCGAGGACCACGTGAGGCACGTCAGCCTATTGCCGCAGGACGCAGGCGAAATCGATGACGTCTCCGTGACGTTGCGCCCGTTGAGCAAATTGTAGCCCGCACGCGTTACGTCGCTCACCACCTTGATTGGACTCTGGCTAGAGCCGCCCGCATTGCGGCCGCCTACCCATGGCACGCCGTTGTTGCCCTTGTTCGATTCGGCCCGAGCGACAGCTGACACGGCATCGGTACTACTCACCGCATTGCGCAGCGCCATACCCTCGGCGAGTTGGTCCCAGCCCGCCTGGCCGCCGGCCAAATCCGCCATCCGGTTGGCGATGGCCCGGCAGGTCATCTTGGAGCGGTCGAAGTCCAGGCGCGCCTGTAGCACGCCGTTGGCTAGCAGGTTGTAGAGCGCCGGATCCGCGCGCTGGATGATCAGCGCCGGCAGCGACGCCACGGCGCTGGTGGCGTTCTGGATCACTGAGGACATGATGGACTGGAAGCCGTTAGTGGCGCCGTTCAGCTGGTTCTGCAGCGTCGTCGTTAGACTCATGTCCCCGCAGATAAGGTTGCTGTTCCAGCCGACACCGACGCCGATGCTTTTCATGTTCCCAGCCCCGCTCATGGACACGGCCCGGCCACCGCCCACACTGTAGAGCACGTCATTGCCAATGACGCTGCCGCTCGCGCTTGCGCCATTGCGGTCGATATGGGTCTGCGCCCACGTGACGCCTGCTGCCGCCGTGACGGCGCAAGCGAGCGCGATAATCAACGCGTAGGGCCTAGCACGCCCTGTCATACAAGAATAGAACACCTTCATCGGGAATCCTCATGTTAAATCAACGCTACCAAGGAAGACCTGTCCCCGACGCTGGCAACAGGCATAGGGCCGCCACAGCGCCCAGGCGTAGTCGCCCTGCGTGGCCTGCACACGCGGGCTGCTGTGCGGAAAAACGGCACAGGAGTTCGAGAGCGTCGGGCTCAGCTCTTGCCACTTTCCGGTGGAAGCGTTGCCTTCCATCAGTGCACCAGCCGGCCAGTAACCATCCCGGGTATTCGCCAGCAGCGGTTGATAGACGTGGGGCTGGGCGCGCCGTGTAACGACGTCGCCCGCGCGCTGCGCGACCACGGCAGCGCTCTTGTAGTCATCGGTCTGATGCAAGAATCCGCCGCGCGGATAGACATTGCCCCACAGATCCCCCGTCACGCGGCTACCGATCTCTCGCATACCAGAGGTCAGCGCCTCCGGATACACCATCTCGGGCACGTTGTAGCGCCAGGCCGCCGTGTCGAGCGTGCTCAGAAAGTACGGCATGAAAGCCGTACCCGCGCCCTGACAGGTGTAACCAAAGGTCCTGGCGAACTCGCTGAATACCGAACCCGCAGGGTGCCCAATCACGTCGGTGTTCTTGAACTTCGCCACGTTGTAATCATTGCCATGGTTCACGGTGCCGTCGCCACCGGCTTGGGCGGTGTCATTCGGCATGCTCATCGCACGCACTTCCATCCATGGGTTCTCGCCAGTATTCGAATAGCTCGATACCACGGCATCCGGCACGTAATGACGTACTTTCAACGACGTACGCACACTGCACCCCGACCACGAGCAATACAGCCAGTAGCAGATGCCGACGACGCGGTATTCCAGACAGCCGGGCGACGCAATAGAGGCCACGATGGTGGCCGTGGTCAAAGCGAATGCCGACGCGGCACCGCTCAGGAGCGCTAAAGCCATAGCCAGCCGAAACCGGCGAGAGAGTGGCAAGAGCAGGCGATTCATGGCTGTTCCCTCCGATGGTTTTCAATGCGCGCCACGGCGCGCGCAACGTCCGGCTCGCCATAGACCACATAGCGGCCGTCGACCACTACGGCAGGCACCTTGGTGATGCCCAGGGCCCGAGCATCGGCGAACCCTTGGTAGGCCTGGCCTATCCGGCGCTGAAGTTTGCCCTCGCGTAGGCGCTTGCGCACGAGGTCGGCGGCGAGGATCGCATCTGCGGGCAGGCCCGCAGACAGCTCGCCCTCGATCCGCGAGGGAAGGTCCAGTTCGATGATTCGCTCACCGCCCATGGCTCGTACTGGATGGCGGCTGTCGGTGATGACAAGCACGTCGGCGGCGAAGGCGGGCGTGCAGAATGTGATCAGCATCGTTGGCAATACAGCAGCGAAGCTTGGGGCCGGCCACCCCGGCAAGAACTTGAGTAGAAGGGCTGACATGCACGGGATCCTTGGAAGCTGATCAGAGCCATAGTCAAGCGCTGAAGGCGGCATCGCCTCGACAAACAAGCCGCACTGCGCGCGTTCCGTTTGTTGGCTCAGCAAGAAGCGCGTTGCATTGGCGACAAGAAAAGCGGGAGCCGAAGCTCCCGCAGGGTGGAATATGCGCGTCCGCAACGTCGCCGTGACCGGGTTACAGCAGCCCCGATTCGGCGAACGAGTACGGTGTGCCCTTGCCGATGATGACGTGCTCCAGCAGACGAACATCCACCAGCGCCAAGGCGACACTGAGTTGGTCCGTGAGCACTCGATCGGCCATCGACGGCTCGGTTATCCCGGACGGATGTTGATGCGCAAGGATGAGCGCCGAGGCGTTGAGGGCCAAGGCGCGCTGAACAACGACTCGTGGATACACCGCGACCTCGCTACGCGAGCCCTTGAACAGCGGCTCGTAGGCGAGTACCCGGTCCTGAGCGTCGAGGAACACCGCTGCAAACACCTCGTTGGGCTCCGCAACCAGTTTGAGGCGCAGGAAGTCGCACACGGCCGCGAGACCGTTCAGCACCGGACCAGACTTGAAGACACGCTTTTCCAGCACGGTGATGGCCTGCTGGATGATCCAATCCTCGTGCTGCGCGGCAAGCAGAGCGAGCGACTGCGAGGTGGAATCAGACACGAAAGACATTGCAAAACCTCCAATGGTTAAAGTCGGAGGCGCATGCCCCGGGAGGGCAAAACCCTCCAATGGATGACGGCATGAGGCATCGGACAAACAGGCATCCACCACCGCGGTGGCGATGGCTGTTCGCGCCAGGGATGCGATGCGAACGGGGTTTCGATCAACGCGGTCGCGCCGCGCCGTAGCCTTGAAGATCGAGGCTACCTGGGCATGTCGCCGACGATTGCGGCGGGCATATCTGTCGTACTGTACGGATCGGCAGCGGTGTGGCCGCCAGCGGCGAGCAAATCGAGCGCCGAAAGCAAGGCATCGCCCTCGACTGGCCCGTGCAGCAGCAGCGTCTTACCCGTCTCACGGTCCAGTAGAAGCAGGGCCGGTGTGGCCGTGACACCGGTCTTGGCCGCCTCCTCGGCTTGGGCGCGAATGACTGCATTGGGCCGCTCGGACGCCAAGCACTGCTGCGTGGCAGGCGACAGGTCGGGATAGCGCAGTTCCTCCGGCAGGCCCTGGCCATTACCGCGGGTATGGGTATAGACCCATTCGACCGCCTGCCAAAACGCAGCATCGCCGCCGGCAGCACCGACGCATTCGACGAGGCGGGCTTCGGCGGATGCGGCCGGCTCGTGCATCGCGAGCGGCAGATGGTGCCATTGCAAGGCTACGTCTGGGTGTTCATCGATCCAGCGCTTGAGAACTGGGAAGTAGGCTCGGCAGAACTGGCATTCCAGGTCGGCATACTCGATCACCGTGAAGCGCGCGTCAGAACGGCCGCGGCGCCAAGGCGGTCCGGGTACGGTCGTGCCCCCAGTCTTCGCCTCGGCATGGGGCTCAACCTGAACAGTAGCAGGCGCCATGGCCTGCGGACGCAGTACCAGCCAGGCGCCTCCGCCTATCAGCGAGGCGGCCACCAGCAGTACGGCAAGAAGGGGCCGGGATTGGGTAGCGCCGGAACGTTGCATCATGCGCTCCTTACGGCGTCAATCCATCGAGCGGAAGCGATGCGATGCCGCGGGCGCAGTCGATCCTCTGAGCGATCTTCAATGCAGCATCCAGTTCGCCAATGCCGTACTGCTGCATCAACTGGAAGCGCTCGGCTTTCTCCTCCGGTTCCGTCTGAGCCAGGGCCAAGTAGAGGCTGGGTGGGACAGCACGAAACAACACTTCCATCGATTTGGAGAGGATCACGCCCTCACTATACTTGCCCGTCTCCTTGCGTGCCGACGCCATCAGCGCCTTCTGTGCCGGGCTCAGCTCGCGGAAGCGTGCGATTTTCTCTACCTCATCCGGCGGCATCGACAGGCAAATCCACCACTCAATCATGTTGAGCATTGGTTCGGCCGCCTTGGGCAAATCATCAAGGTTCTGAGTCGCAAGCCAGTACCAGGCGCCGAGCTTGCGCCACATCTTGGTGATCTTGACGACGTAGGGCGCAAGCAGCGGGTTCTTGGTGATAATGTGCCCCTCATCGGTCACGTTGATAATCGGCCGCCCGAGAAACTGGTCGCGCTCGGCGATGTTGTTCACCGTGTTGATGAGGCTGATGTAAGCGATGGAGAGCTGGGCGTTGTAGCCCTCGCGCGCGAAGGTCGCCAGATCTACGACGGTGATGTCGGCTTCGGGCCAAGGCGTACCGGGCCGATCGAACATTTCGCCATCCACGCCCTGGCAGAACATGTCCATTGCGTCGGCCATTTCCGCCAGTCGGGCGCGACGGATCTCCGGCAGTGTCGAATCGTGAGCGCGCCCGCGCAGTGCGTCGCGCACATCGCGCGTGAGTACCATTCGCTTATCGGCCACACAACGCTGAGCCGCGTCGAGGATGCACTGACGAATGAGGCTGCGGTCTGCTCGCGTCATCCGCGTCTCTTCCTTGTCTTCGCCGCCGGTGATCATCAGCCGCGCCGTGATCTCCAGCTCGCCGAGCACATCGCGCTGCTCGTCAGCGTCTGCGACCCGCGTTGTCTCGGCGCGGTCCTCATCCAGGTCATCGGCATCCAGCGTTTGCACTTCACCAGGCGTATCTACCAGGCGCCAGGCGTCGGCGAAAGGGGCCAAGCTCACGCCAGCGCCGGGAGCGAGCTTGACACGGTGGACCGACAGGCCCAGGCGCGAGGCAAAGTCGCCGAAAAGACCGAAGCTATTGCCCGCCTCGACGATAAACAGGCGCGGCCGGTAGATCGCCGTGATCTGATTCAGAATGTTGTTGAGCGTGGCGCTCTTGCCCGAGCCGGTGGGACCGAAAAGAAACAGATGCGCGTTCATCTGCCTGTCCAGCCGGTTAAGCGGATCGAAGGTGATCGGCCCGCCGCCACGGTTGAAAAAGGTGATGCCCGGATGCCCCGTGCCCTGGCTGCGGCCCCACACCGGCGCCAAGTTCGCGGCGTGCTGCGCGAACATGAGCTGGGTGTACCACTGCCGCTTGTCCAGGGCCGGGTCGAAGACGCAGGGCAACCAACGCAGGTAGCTGTTGAGCGGCGCCACCTCGTCTTCCTCGCGCACCAACTGTAGACCAGCGTTGAGCATGACGTTGACCAGTTGCAGGCCGCGGGCGTCAAGCTGCTGCAGGTCGCGCCCCCGCAGGTAGAAGACCAGCGCGCCGCGGTAGAGCTTGTGCGCGCTGCCAATCATGCTGCGCGCCTGCTGCACGTCCTGGCGAGTCTGCTCCGAAGCTAGTGTCTCGCCCACCGATTTCTTGCTCAGGTGGTTCAGGTGCGCCTCTAGCACGTCCTGAGGCGTAGCGACCAGGGTAAGACACATCACCGTATCTTCCGGCATCTGGTCGAATAGCGCATTGACTGCATCGCTTCCCTTGCGAGTCTCACCGGTTATGTGTCCCGTCGCCGGAGGCATGCGCAGGCGGTCCATCACAATGACCCGATGCGGCATCCCGTCGAAGAGCCAGACGCCGTTGGCCACGTCCGAGCACGGCTGCCCGAAGAACAAGCGCTGGGCAAAGTCGCCGCTAGCCAGTTCGATCTCGCCTGTTTCCCCCTCCTCGGGGTAGCGGGTCAGCGCGTAGAAGCGCTCGCAATCTTCAGCACTCGGCCCCAGCAGCGTCGGATGCGGGTTGAACCAGCGCAGCAGCCAGTCATGGATGTCGGCCGCATGCATGCGGCGGGCCTTCACGCCCGCATTGGCGAGCCCGCCCACGAGTCGATCACAGATCGTGCAGAGAGACTGCTCGGGCGACTGGCCGCGTCGGGAAACCGCTGTCGCGGGTGCGCGCCGGTAGACTACCATGCGCACGCGCCGGACCTGGCCGCGCCACGGCAAGCGTGTGACCATGGTGTCCTCAAAGAGCCCGCCTGGCTTGGCGATCGCGCGCAGATGGTGCGCGAAGAAGCGCAGATAGAACTCGCTGAAGGCGATGCCCTGAGCACGTGGCCGGACGTAGTCTGCCAGCGTGCGCAGATAGCCGTCCCAATTCGCCTCGTCCTGAGCATAGAGCTGGACCACCCAGGGATGCTCTTCCAGTTCATCGAAGGAATCCTGCAGCGCGTTCTCCAGCGCGTCGCGCGCCTGCCACAGCCAGGCCAATTCGCGCCCTTCAGTGCCGACAGGGGCCAACTCGAAGAAGGCCGCGACCGAATCGCCGTCCTCCAGCAGCATGCTCATCGATTCGGGAAGATATTCGACCCAGGGCAGCAGATCGGCGAAGGACGGGGCCACATCATAGAGCGCCTGGGCGTGCGCCTCGGTGGCCGGGTTGCGGCGGCCGGCGGCCAACGCGCTGCCGGGCTCGGTAATGCCATGCGCGGCCAGTAACGACACATGCCGAGTCCAGGCCTCGTCAGCCGGTTCACTGGCACCGGTTGCCCTTTCGGCCCGGCGCGTCCTAAAGAATGAGCGGATCATTAGTAATCCTCCAAACGTTCGCCCGGCATCGCGTACTGCACCCGCTGGTAAAGCGGAAACACCGTGGTGTAGCCGGGCACCGGCACTGGATCGCTTCCGGACAGATGCGGGAAGACGTACATCACGAGGTCCGGGTTGGGCAGTCGGTGGAACTGGCGGTAGATCTCGTTGGCGGCGGTGCGGGTGTAGGCTGCATTGGCCGCGGGCATGCTCTTTACATCTGGCTCAGTCAGCGGCCGGCGCAAGCCCTGACGCACATCGATCAGTTGTCTCGCGGGCTGACCACCGCCCGCACTGCCGCCGGTCTCCTGTTGCCAGACATCGAGCATTGTGTGATCGCCTTGTGGTAGTAGCTTGTCCTTGCTGGTGGCACACCCTCCCAGCACCAGGGCTGCAATCAGCATCGCGGCGGCTTCAGTCCAGATCTGACGCATGAGCTTCTCCGATGCGGTGATTGACCCGCCGCCCCTTGACGTCGTAGTCGATGTTAAGGGGCTGCTCCAGATGGACAGCGACTTTGGCCCCGGGCTGCACGTAGATTGCGGCAAAGGCCTGCCCGTAAAGCTTGTTGACCCAGTCGGCCATGTCGCGCACACCCCCGGCGAGAATGCGGCCCATGGCCTCGTTGCCTGAAATGCCGACCGTACCAAGCGAGCCGTTGCTGTTGGAGACCACGGCTACACTGCCGGTGTCCGACTTGATGAGCGAGGCCGCGCCTGCGCCGGCCGCGGTAATCAACGCCTGCGAACCGAGGTACTGTTGCGCGTTACTGCGACGCTCGCCGGAGACGCAGGGGACGCCGTGGGGATCGCTGATCCAGCCCAAGCTACCCCGCACCGCGCTGCCGTCCATGCCGGTGCTGCTAGCCTGGTCACCGGTGGCGCCCTGGCTGCGCGAACTCTTCTGCGGCACGTTTTGGATAGTTCCGTCTTGGAAAACGAACGTCACGCTGCGGACCTGGCCGCGCACGCATGAAAGTGTCCAGTCGCCCGAGGCGGTGCCGCTCACCACTGCACCGGCTACGTCGGGAATATCGATGCCGTTGGCGGTAAGGTTGTCCGGACCGATCAACACCTTGAAGGGATACGGGTCGTTGACCGTACCGTCGATCGGCACACGTCCGATCAACGCTGTCATGGCAATCGACCCAATGAGTGTCGAGTTGGACGGCACCGTGTAGATCGGCTTGGCGTAGGTCTCTGCGGCGCTGCTGACGGCCTCAGCGGCGGCGCTCGCAGTGCTTTCAGCCATATCCGTCAGAGTTCTCTGCGCGGGTCCGAAGCTGGTGGGCTGATTCGGGCCGCTACGTACATCGCCACTCTTAACTGGCGTTGCGTCATCTGGTTCCACCCAGTGCAGGCCGCCACTCTTGCGCGCGCCGCCCCTGTGCTTGCCATCGCCCTCCTCCAGGCCCAGCCCGATGGGCAGGTCGGGCTGCCCGCCCTCGCCAGAAAGCCCGTCGAGGCGCCGCTGCAAGTCTTGTAACCGGTCCTGCGTCTGCTGACGATCGTTTGCGATCTGATCACGCTCCTGTTGCAGGCGGCCGCGCTCGCCCTCCAATGCGGTCTGGATGCTTTGGTCAATCGCACTCTCACGGACACGCATGCGCTCGTTCTCGGCCTTCTGGTCCTTGTTGTCGTTGAGCGCTGCCTGTAGTTCGTTGCGCAGTTGCTTGACCTGGGCGACCAGCGTGGCAACGGTATCGCGCGGAGTATCGCCCTCGATACCCAAGGCTTTCCTCTCTTCAGGCGAGAGCGGATTGGCACGATCGGGCCTGGCGGGTTCGGCACCATGATCATTTGAGAAGAGCCTGATGCCAGCGAAGACCATCAACAGCACCATCGGGATCAGCAACCACTTGAGGAGGGGATTACTTTTCATTATGGGGACCTCCTCCTTCGGCCGGGCCGGGCGCGGCTGCCACCGGCATGCTAGCGGTGGCGTCGAAGGTTGCCACCTTTGGCAGCAGTGACTCGGCCAGGCCATGGCCACGGGTAACAAGATAGACCACGGTGGTGTCGGTCGAAGCGCCAGCCGGCCCCAAGGTCGCATGCTGGAAGGTTGCCGCGACGAAATCGCCTTGCAGTGCGCGCGGGTCGAGTACCAAGCGCCGTGCGGACGTGTTAGTGAGCTTCACTGCCGTCACCCACTGGTCATCGAGCCGCCACGCGGCCAGCGCCTGCGCGCGCAACGGGAGCACAGGTAGCAATGTGTGTAGAGCCAGATCGCGGCGTAGATTCACGCGGCGGACGCCAGCCACCGGCTCCACCGTGCGCAGCGGTGCATAGAGGTTTTGTGCCGCATAGCGTGTCAGCACCGCAGGCACCGGGCTCGCGCGCCGCGTCGCCGCGCCTGCCGTCTCGCGCGGCTGGTGCTCGCTTGTGACGGTACCGGCCAGAGCGTTCGCCGGCGATGATGCCGCATCGCCCACGATGATGCGCACAGGCTCGAGCGCAGGCTGGCCTGCCTTGGCTGGCTCGGCAGCGATGTCGAGCAGGATCAGCGCCCCGGAATCCACGTCTTGCAGTTGCAGCCGCGAGGGCGGAATCGGCTCGCTCGCGCGCAGATAGATCGCGCCGCCGGCGCTCTGCACGCGCAGGTGCGATGCGATGTTCTCCGGCAGGCCGACGCGCACGTTACGATCGATGAAGATCACGCGCTCCTGACCAACCACTAGCGCCACAGCCAGGGGCAAACGTTGCCAGCGCAGGAGCTCCACAGCGTGGCTGATGGAGACTTGCGCCATGCCGAGCAGAAGGCCAGCCAAGGCCGAAAGGATACGCCGCTTCATGGCGCTTCTCCTTGCAGAGGGTTGACAGCGGCAGGTTGGCGGCCGGATACAGTTGCCGGCGCCGATTCAATGCGCTGCGGCGCCCTCGCATAGCAGTCCAGCGCCAGGCCGAAGGGGTTATGCTCTGGGTCCACATCCGAGCGAACGACCTTCAAGGCATAGCGCACCAGTGCGCGCTTGACCTGTTCGGAGCCGAGGTACTCGTCGGCACTTACCTCGAGCGTGACGATCCAATCCGCTGCTGACACGACTTGCACGCGCGACGTGGGATCATCGCCGTAGCCTCGGCCGGGGATCTCATAGATGCCGCGCACCCGTTGGCGCAGTTCGCCGTTGTTTCGCCGCAATTCGTAGTCCTGTTGCAGGAAGGACCGGCACCCAGGCGTGAAGTAAGCGGACAGCGCCTTGAGATTGCGCGGGTAGTCCTCCTCGCCATTGGCCGGCCAGCGCTGGGTCTGCTGCCAGATGTAGAAGGTAAAGGCGTAGACGTTTTCCGGAGGCACGTCCCACCACTTTCGGGTGCTACCCGAACGCAGATCAGGGGGCACGTGGATGGTCAGGGTCTTCGGCGCGCTCCACCAGCCGAACCCCAGCACCAGGGCCAGGGCGAACAGCGCTGCCACGGCTAGGCGCAAGGTCTTGACATGCGCCTCGAGGTGCATGACCTCGTTCTTGAACCGGCTCATGCGGCGCCCCGACGAATGGATGTGGAAGGCCACTCGCGCCGTGTGGTCCACCAGCCAGAGTAAGTGATGATCTGCCGTCCGCCTACTTGAGCAGCCAGCGAGGGGTAGCGCAGCGCGAGCCGCCACTGGAGCTGGCGGTATAGCCAGGTGTCAGGCCGACCGCGCTTCTTTCGGCGCAGGAAGCCGCCACCCCCGAACACGCCGATCCCGATGCCAACGACGACCAGGGTCGGCACCATGGCAATACTCTGGGTCAGCCAGGCCGCCGCCAAGCCTGTCAGGAAGCCGGCCACACCGGACAGGCCGGCGCAGGCCCACAGCTCGTCGGCAGTCAATCCGCGTATCACCACCGGATGGCGGTTCAAGCGATGCGGCAGGAAGACGACGAGCCCATCATTGAGACCATCCTGCGCAGCCAGCCTCGGATTCTGGCGGTAGCCGGTCATCGCTGCACGCCCTCAGAGCACACCGGTGGCCTTGGTCATCAGCCAGATGCCAACGACCAACAGAATGGCGCCCACCGCCACCGTGAGGCCGAACTGGCCCCAGGTAGCGCGGCCGGTGTGGATCTCGGCATAACGCGTATAAGCGTGGTAGCAGACCCCGATGAACATCGAGGAAACCACAAGCAGCGCAATCAGCAGCACGATGTCGTAGCCGTAGTTCTGCAGCGTTTGGAGGATGCCTTTACCCGCGCCGCGCGATGGGTCTTCCATAGTCGGCAGGCCGGCAGCGAACGAAGCGCTTGGCATGCCCGTAATGCCTAGCGCAACGAGTGCGGTGGCAACACATGTGGCGCGATGGAAAATCGAACAGGTTTTCATAGCGATTCAAACTTTCGTGGTGGTCAGGACAGGAGAAAGAAGCTCAGCGTCAGGTACATCGCGACGAATCGTACGGCCACGCCGACGAACTGGCGCTCGGTTGTCCGGTTCTCGGCCCAACCGACATAGGCGGTACGCAGCGCCCAAACACCCCAGAGCAGCAGAACGGCGAAGACGAAGCCGAGGACAACGGTGGAGACGGTCGCAGGCGTGAAGCCACTGTTGGCCTGGAAAGCGGCGACTTGATCAGCGGCAAGCGTCATGGCGATGACTCCTGCGGTTCATGGCTTCGTACGTAGTCGCCGGCGATGGGAACGGGATCGCGCGGCTGGGCACGCTCGGGGGCGAGGTAGTCCTGCACGCCTGCACGGACGCGCTCAAGGTCAGCATGCAGCCGGGCATAATCGAAGTGGTAGCGGGCACGTTCATCCATTGCGGTGTTGGCGGCGTGCGCTGCGATGCTGTCCGCCAGTTCAATCTGACGCGCCAAGGCGCCGAGTTGCTCACGCTCCATGGCGCCATTGGAAGCCATGGCCGCACGCAAACTTGAGAACGAAAGCAACAGGAGCAAGATGACCATCCGGCGTGGCCACGCGCCAGTGCGTCGGCATGTTTGTTTCATGTTGCCATCCCCTGGTGAAGTGGATGGTGTCAATACTGCAGCGCGCCGCAGTCATGCACCGTAGAGAAAGAGGATTCCTGCACAACCAGATTGATGGCGTCATGTTGCGCCAACGGCGGCATTTCAGCGCGCAAGCTTTTCCCTTCCCAGAAGCTGCTGAGCACATATGGCATGAGTGCGCCGAACCTACACGTCGGGATGACCGCCGCGGCCATTAGGAAAGCGGGTACAAAGTGCCAGCCCGCAAGCGGGGGGACTTGTGCACGTTCCTTCCTGCGGGCAAGGCGCAGTCGGACACGTTCACCTTCCAAAATCGCCTAGAGATACTTCTTGAACGTCGCGGCGGAAATACATACGGCTACGCCCAGCATTGACGCGCTGGGCAACAGGATTAGCAGCGGATGAACGCTCACCGGCAGCGCCAGGTAAATGACCCACGGCAGAATGGCCAGCGGCATCAGGCTCGCCTTCGCTCGGTGGTAGACGAATCCCGATTCGCGGCCGGCTGCGAAGCTGCGCACGTCACGCCGAACTAGCCCATCCACCAGGCCAACGAAGGCGGCGATCAAAAACAGCGGCAAGGTCAGCGTCAGCACCAGCAGCCGCACGAGAAACACGAGAGCGGTGAAGGCGGAGGCGATCAAGTAGCTCTCAACATGCACATAGACCACGCCAAGGTAGTTGCGCAAATCATGTGCCTGGCTGCGGACACCGGCGCTTGCCTGCGTAGCGGCATCGCGTATCACGTCGAGCAGGCCGCTTTTGACGAAAAGCCAGTCGTAGGCCAGCTCGACAAGATGCCGAGCGGTGCGGCCTGGTTCCTGCACCATCACGCTGCGCGTAAAGCTCTCCGATACCAGGGCCAACTCGTGATTGAGCATGCTCTGCGCGTGACGCCAGCCCTGTTGAGGCCAGAAGAAGTGCAACCCGATGCATTCGATCACGATGCACAAAAGCAATGAGCCGCACAGCACACCAAAGATGCGGAACGGCAAAGTGATGACACTCGCGACCAGCCCCTGTTGGTAGAGCTGCTGGCGCTGCGCTGCGACGACCGGATCGCTCATGTTTCGACGTCTTCGCCACCAGCCTCATTGGCCGCGGTAGTCTGCTGAGAGTTCGCTTGCAGATCGTCTGGAAACGCTTGTTTCTGCGAGACAGGGACGCCTTGACTCGCCCACCAGTCGCCCGCCTCGCCATAGTGCTGCCGCATGTAGGCGGCGAGTTCCTGGAGATCCTTTGGCATGACCTCATCGGGGTCGGCGGCGGGGAGCGGCATGCGGATCTTCCATAGATTTCCGCCTTCGATCAGCGCGAAGCATTGCCCCTTGGGCAACGCGACCACGTGCGCGGGCTCGATCAACGGCACGCTGGTGCTGCTGATGCGATCCTGGGTGTTGGAGGTAAAGGCGGTGTTGCCGCTCGGGTCCGAGCTGTCGATCGCGCCGCTCGTCACCGTGGCGGCATACACGTCGACCTTCGGCAGTTGCCGCGTCAGCAGTTCGGCCGTGGCGGTCTCGCGCACGCGCAGCATAAACAGGTTATTGAAGTTGCCGATCAGCTGCCCGGCCTTGGCGCGGCTGCCCATGCGCGCCTCGATGTCAGAAAGGGTCTGCGTGTAGGCTGTCACTTGGATCCCGGCGCCGCCGCCCTTGTTGACCATCGGTATGAATTCGTCCCCCATCAGTTCGTTGAACTCGTCGGCGTGGACGTTGATGGGCACCTTCACGCCGGTCGATGGGCCCGGCAGACCTTCCTCGATGCCAAACTTGTAGATGTGGCCGGCGACTGATACCAGGTCGCTAAACATTGAGTTGCCCACGGCGGCCGCGACTTCGGCGTCCGATAGCGCGTCCAGCCCGACGTAGACCACGGCGCGTTTGCGGATGATCTGCATCCAATCAAAGATGGGCCGCAGGTCGTTCAAGTCCGAGTAGTTCGGAGCGAGCAGTGGCGCGATCTTTCCGGTGGTCAGCTTCTCCAAGAGCGGCAGCAGGCTAGCAACGATCTTGTCGAAATAGGTGCGGTCGTAGCGCACGGCACTACGCAGGCCATCGAGCACGGGGTCATAGATGTGCACTTGCGAAAGGTATTGCTCCAGTGCCACGACCCGCTTCTCGCGGCCGATCATGTTGCGCGGCGTGTTCCTGTCGTTTAGCCGCGCCTCGAGCTGGACGATGACCTCCCAGGCTTTCGGCTCGCTCTTGGCGAAGAAGTGCTGGGCGTACTCGATGAATAACGTGTCGATATTGATGACGTGGCGCTGGATCAGCAGGTAGTCGGGACGCTGCCCCAGCTCGACCAGCGCGCGCGCGATGATATTGACAAAGCGCCAGGCGAACTCGCGGAACGCTGCGCTGTTGCCCTCGGCCGAAAGCTGGCCCGCAATGCGCGTGGCAACCTCCGATATCCGGTCGAAACGGCCCACGGCGTTGTATCGTGCCGAGATGTCCGGCCAGCCCAGGTGGAAGGTGTAGAACTCCCCTTCTCTGCCGGCGCGCTTGGCCTCCACGTACATGCGCTTGAGCAGGTCGGCGTCCCCCTTCGGGTCGAAGACGATCACCACCTCGTGCTGGCCGCCCACCTTGCGGCGGATGTCCTGGGTGATGAACAGCTCGGCCAGGCGGGTCTTGCCCACGCGCGTGGTACCCAGCACCAGCGTGTGGCCGACCCGCTCGCCCAACGGCAGCGTGACGTCGACCTCGTGCGGCTCGATGCCGTGCAGACGTGGCAAGCCGCCGACTGGCGGCAGCGGGCGCGCTGGATTGAGCCGACTGTCCCAGGCCAGAGCCTTCGCCAACCTGGACACAGGGAATGGCGCGAACTCCAGCCGCGCCTCAATCCTCCGCGCCGCTCGGTAGAGCGTTGTCGGTTCCACGTAGTGGCGGAACTCCGGCCGGTAGGTCTGCATAAGCCGCTGCGTGTGGCGCTGGTCCCATCGAAAGCCACGGCCAACGAATAGCCGCTGTTGGCTGACGGGCACGTCCCGGCTGGTCATCACGTAGCGCGGTAGCCTGCGGATGTTGCGTCGGTAGCGGAGGATGGCCCAGGCGTCCCGCAGCCGGATGGCGCCGAAGAAGAGGAACGCAAGCGCGCTACCCAGGCCCAACAGAGGGCTCAGCGCGAGCGACCACGGTGCCGTCAGGCACAGCAGCGCGGCGCCCGCACAGGCCGCGACGGTGTACAGCTCCACCGCGGGGCGCAGCAGAACCTCGATGTTCCGGGACTTGGCCATAACCGGCGTCTCACATCACGGCTCAATGCCGGTGGAGGTGATCAGCACTGGATAGTGACGGATGCCCAGCCGCTGAGCCAGGTCGTCCCCGGAGACGGGCGACAGCATCAGGCCCGGCGCTAGGCGGCGCAGTGTGGCCAGTGCATCGGGCGACACCACGTTGACCACCAGTCCCACCGCGTGCAGCGCTTTCAGCGCTCCCCGGCGCTGCAGCAGCCAAGCGCGGGAGCGATCATCGTCGCCGATCAGGAACAATGGTGTGAGGCCCGGCGCGCGGATGACGCGCCGCGGCTCATTACCCGGCGACAGCCGTGTCGAGCGCACCGGCAGCATGACCGCCTCGGCTTCTCCCCGATCTCCGTTGCGGGGTGTCTGCTTCGGTGCGGCCGGCCCGTGCGCCCCCTCACCCTCGGCATTCAGTGCCTGGTAATACGGCAGCGTCGGGGCCCCGCCGCGGTCCTCGACAACGATCAGGGGCTGGGCGGTCGATTTCGCCAAGGCGGTGGTGGCAATGAGCAGCCCCAGGGCGGAAGTACAGAGCATCCGGTTCATGGCCAGGTCACTTGATAGTGGAAGGCGTTGTGCGCGGCCCCAGCACGCGAACGAGGTGCTGATGAACACTGCGGCGGTAACGAGCGGCCGGTGCGCCGCCGGCTGGACGGTGGTAGCGACCGATGGCGGCTAGCCAGTCCTCGCCCTCTATGTACTGCTCCTTGAGAATTTCCGCGACGATCGCGAGATTCCTGTAAGGGTCGAGGAGCTCGCAGGGATGACTGTAGCGATGCGCTTGGTAACCGAGATTGACCTGCCCGAGGCCGGCGTCGATCCGGTTGGCTGGGATGCGGGTGAGCGCTTGGCGCAAGCGCGCGCAGGTCTGAGCCCGCGTGGCATAACGCTCGCCCCTCCCCGCAACATTGAGTGTCCACGGCCAAGGGATCAACCGTCCACGCAGTCTGGTGCCGCTCTCCTGCAAGGCCACCGCGTACAGTACTGGCGATGGCACACCTGCGTGCTTCGCAGCAATCTGGTAGGCCGGCGGCGGCTCCTCTTGCGCGGGCGCAACTGATGCCCAGACGCAGGCGACTAGCAGGAGCGCGACACGCAACGCGGATTGCGGATTTACTGCCGCTGCCATCTGCCGTTCAGCTCACGTACCACGGCCGGCAGCTCGCCCGACACGCCGAGGGACAGCCAACGTCCGGCATCATGGTTGAGCGTGATCGTGCGTGCGCGGACTCGGGCCGGGTCGATGCCGGCCCGAGTCGCCCACTGGCGGATATATGCATCGTCCAGGCGGCTGCCGACCATATAGACATCGAACTCCGTGCCCGCCGTCTGCAACTGGCGCACGCGCTGGTCGCACGGCGCGCAGTCAGCCCTGACGAAAACGGCCAGGCGACCAGAACCGCTGTTACCAGCGCTCAGTGTCTGTGCACCCGGGAGATTGACACGCTGCTGGCCCGGATAGAGGCGCTTCCAAGCCGCGTCGTAGGCCCTCTGGTAGGCGAGGGTTTTGTTCACGCGCCTTGCCTCAACCTGCACCTGCAGCTCGGCGTAGTGGTTACGCTCCTCGTCACTGCGTGCCTCGATGCCCAAGGTCGTGAGAGGATCGAGGTTGGGGGAATAAACGCCCAGCGGCCCTTGCATCAGTTGCCGGTATCGCGTCCATTCTTCAGGACGCAAGCCCCAATCCCTGGCCTGGCGCTCGTCGAGCGCGGCGTCAATGTTTTTCATCACCTGGCTCTGAGCTACGCGCGGGGTCACCAGCGGCGCTGTCTGTGCGTATGCACCGCGTAAGCCGACTACCAGGAACACGGCAAGGACGGCCACAGGTACTTGCGTCATAGTTCACCCCTACGGGATTGCGATGCGCAGCGTGTGGCCGTCGATGCGGAATACCGCGCCATGCGCTTCGATGGCTTGGAGCCGCCAGGCGCCCATGGTGTCGCCCTCACGAAGCAGCCGCACTTCGCGCACCGAAGCTGCGCCCCGCGCCGCGACGGATACAAGGCGCTCTCCACCGCGCAGCTCCAGACCGATGACATTGAAGGGCGGCTCGGGTACCGTTGGCTTGGGAGGTTCGGCTTTGCGCCGCGGTACCATGGCCATGGCCGGCGCTGTCCTCTTTAGGCGATCCTCAATGGCGCCGACGCGCGCTTGCAACGCCTGCAACCCGCTGGCACTATCATCGGCGGTCTGAGCCTGCTCAACCCGCGACAGGCGCTCATCCAGCTCTTGGCGCGTGGCATCGAGATCGGCCCGGATGACGGGCGTTGGCTGCAGCTTAACGGCCTCGGCCTGCTTTTCCAGACCGTCGACACGCGTCGCCAGCGCCTGGACATGGGCATTCTGAGCGCTGGCGCGGCTATGCTCGGTCAGACGCGACAAGCCAACGCTATTGAGGATCGTCAGTGCGCTGACAAGCAGCTGCCAGATGCAGGCGACAACCCACGGCCAGCGTACGCGTCGATCGCGTTTGGACGAGGCCGGTTTGTTCGGTGCATTCATTGTTGCACCTCCGGATTATCAACGCGGTCAATGCCTTCGAGGGAATCCACAGCCGTTGCTTCGGCAGTGGTGGTAGCGGGCGCCACCGCGTGCTTGAAGCAAACCTGGCGCGAGGTTTCATCAACGGCCATGTCCCACGCCGGACCGGCGAGCGTCAGCAACGCATCGCGCAGAACCATCGGCCCCAACCGTAGATGAGCCGCCGGCAACGGCAGCGCATACAGCATTACGGCCTGCGAGCCCTCGCACAGTCGATATCCCGACCGCTGGAGGACATGGCGCATGGCGTCGCCGACCGTGGAGTCGAGCGAGGGCGGGATGGTGATGTCCACGACCTGCTTCATTAGGTCCCGCTGCCCCGGCTCCGCCACCAGTTCCGTCAAGGTGTAGCGGCCGTAGCGGACGACGGGCACAGGGCTGCCTGGCGTATTCGTCCCGGATATCAGCGCTTGGGATTGCTGGGGTGGCCCGGGCGTCTGTGTCAGATCGGCCGGTGGTACGGTGGTAGCACAACCCGTGATAAGGACGGCCCCGGCAAGACCGGCGAGCGGGAGAGAATAGGCGGACAGTCGCATTTATATTGGCTTCCGAAACACGCAGCCATTACCTTCGCCGCATTCGATGCAAACGGCAGCACCAAATGGGAATCGCATCCTCACCGGTTTGGCGATGCAGCCCCGGGATCGAGGAGAGCCAGTTAGCGCCGCGGGGCCGCTCTTCCGCCACAGTGTGATCAATCACGCCTTGGGATAAAGACTCCCCAAGACACTCCTGCAGGCTG
Source organism: Cupriavidus sp. GW823-FHT06D04 (assembly GCF_058795055.1). Lineage (NCBI taxonomy): Bacteria > Pseudomonadati > Pseudomonadota > Betaproteobacteria > Burkholderiales > Burkholderiaceae > Cupriavidus > Cupriavidus sp. GW823-FHT06D04. The sequence continues at coordinate 312,813 of NZ_JBXAHL010000001.1, forward strand.
GGCTCATGCCTGGCACCGCTGTTGCCAGTGCCCCGTCGGCAGGGCCGCCTCTGCCGCCTCCCGTGAGGGGAAATACTCCACTGCCTCACGTGATACCGATCCTTCACGGTGGGCAGTGCAGATGTAGTGGCCGGCGGCGCTGGAAAGCACCTGCAAGGATAGGTGTTTGCCCGTGTAGGCCTTGGCCAGATGGCCGTTGGGACGGAAAGCCCCACACCATGACGGAAACGGAATCGTCCCAAAGGCTTACAGAAGAAGCGCATCGGCGTCGGGAAGACGCGCCGCCGCAGGGAGACAATGCGAAGCGGACTGTTGCGATGCATGCGGCGATCACGTCTTACAGACTTGAAAATCCTAGCGGCCTCGCCTCGCGCCGACCGGGCGGCAGCCTCCATGCCCGGGGCCGCGCCACTTTCTGACCAGGCAAAGAACAATCGGCTGAAAGCACTAGGCTTTCAGCCTTGGACAAAGGCGCCACCTGTGGCTGCTGCAGCCCTGTCAACGGCATTTGCTGCGCCAGCAGTCGCACTCGACCCGTATCGTGGCTGGGGTCGACATCCTTGGGCACACATCCGTGCACAAAGGGAGCCCGTTGTTCCACCGGCGGGCACCGGCAACGAATACCGACGACCCGACGGGTCTCCTCGAGGCTCGCTGCGGCACAGGCCCGCAAGCCGCCAGGAGACCCTTCGCCATCGACGGAATCAACTGGATCAACGCAACCGCGCCGAGCGCGGTCTATCAAGGAACGACCTTCTCGCCTCGCATGTGCATAACGGCACCGTGAGACGCGCGCAACGTTGCAGAAGGTGACATGCGCTGGGATTTCCCGCGGGATGCGGGCAATTGGCCACGCCGGCTAATGCAGCCGGCATGACGCAGGGTTCGCGAGGCCAGCGCCACCTGTCATGGCGACCTGGCTGATGTACGCCACTGCGAGATGCGCTGCCCTGCCGGTGAGATCTTCATCCTCGGTTTCTGGATCCGACAATGAAGGCTCCTTGTCGATGGGCGGCTCGCCGGATGGGTGACAGCATGACTGCGCCGAATGAGACGGGCCACAAAAAAGCCGGACTGCATGGACGCCGATTAATGACCGTCGAAGGGACAATTGCCGCAGCATGCGTCGATTGTTCGCAACCAGCAAGGGGACCCCAAGCTTGCCTCAGGAGAGCGGATGGGAGCGAGTCGACCGCTGGGAATCTGTCCCGGGCGATAGCACACGGCGCACGGCGGGCATGCTACAGCTGCCCGGCGCTTGTATACGACAGCGTTCTCGTCGGCACCCGCTCTTCGCCGCAGACCCGCGCGCCGAGCTGGAACAGTGTGGCGCGGCAGCCGGCCCGGCTTGCGATTGCCATTGACAAACTCGCGGTAGTCCGGCGCAAGACCGATGTTGTCTTCGCCGACAAACGATGTGCTCATGGTGACTCCTTGGGAATGGTGACAGTGGACGTGGAATGGCTATGGGTGCGCCGCAGGTAAGCGGCCTCAGCCTGGGCCATCTTGTTGGCGCATTCCAAAGCGTTGCGGGCGATGCTGTGGGTCAGGCTGATCTGCATGTTCAGCGCAATGCGCTGCATCTCCATCGCATACAGGTCGTCAATCAGCGAGGCCGGTATCGCAGGGCTGCCGATCAGGGATTCCCACAAGGCGACGCCCATGGATGAGCGGTCGACATTGCGCCAGCGTAGGAAGGTCGTCCCTGCGCCAGTCGTTTGCTGGGCCAGCTGCACATTTAGCAGGTTGAAGGGATAGGCTCTGGCTTGGGCCAGCACACGCCGCTGTGCCTGCACGATCACGCTGTCGCGCAGCGCCAGGCATTGACCGGCCCAAGCCTCCAAACTCCCCTTACCTTTAAAAGGTTGTAAAAGGCCTTTTAGGTAGCCTGCGTGTTCCAGCCGCTGGAAGTCCGCCTGTTCCAGCGCCGTGAAGCGCCTCGGCTGGACAGGCATGGTATGTACCGTCATTCCGTCGCATCCTCGTCGCGTGCGGCAGTGCCGGTTGGGTCATCGATGGAGGCGAAAGTTGGCCCCACCGCGGTGGGCGCAGCCGCGGATTCGCGACTATCGCCTCGGCGCACAATAGGCGGTGCAAAGCGTGAACGGCGCGTGCCTTCGAGCACCTCCTGTGGCAGCTGGCCGAGCTTCTGCACTGCCGCCTGCGCCGCCGCATTGTTCTCCGCAAAGTCAGCGCGGGTTGCGCCAGAGAAGCAATACTCTTGGGCGAGCGAAAACAGGCTGCGCATTGCGTGCGCGCCATCGTTGAGCCAGCGCTCCAGCGTGCTTCGGTCGATCAGCGCCGTATGGTGGGCGAGCATCAGCTTGCGCGCGAGGTCGTCGTAATCGGCCAGCAAGTAAATGGCCGCAAAGCCGAGCTGGGCGTTGACGAACAGCGGAAGTTTCACCGGTTGAAGATTCAGGTTCTCACCAAGGCTGAGCGCAGGGGGTACGCTGGCCAGCGCCTGCTCCACCTGTTCGCGCAGCGTCTGCAGGCACCTCTTAGTTTCGTCCAGCTTGTCTTCGATGCGAAGCATCCACCAGTCGGAGTAGGGATCGTCCTGCTCGGCGCCGCGTTTCATCTTGCCCATCATGCTGATGTAGCCGTTGAGGCCGATGATGCCGGGCCGCCCCTCTGCCGCGGGGCGGCCATGCCAGATACGGGAAGCGTGGTGAGTGTGCAGCGTCAGCGATATCGCGCTGCGCAACGATCCGAGATTTAGTTGCAAGGGTTCATTAGCCATAGCGACGACTCAAGAAGGAGGAATGAGTCGCTAGCATCCGCGTCGCCCGGAAGGGCGTCAGTCAAAAAACCGCAGACCGGGATTGCCCGCTTTGTTCGATGCAGAAGGCCGGGTGTGCCAGCTATCCCCTGGGGATAGCTGGCAGTCAGCCATTTTCATGGAGAGCACGATGGGGCCGATGCCAGCTCTCTTGTGTATCGAGGAACCATGCCGACAGTGCTATGGGGCCATCACGCCAGGGCGCACTGCCCTTCCCAATGGTCTACACCAGCCCCTCGTCGATCCAATTTCGGATCGACGCCCAGACCACCGACATCGGTAACGTCAGGGTCTCGGCCAGGTCCATCGACAGGCCCAGCATGGGCGGATCGTCGTCCAGCGCAAGATTACGCTCGCCGACTCCGGCCTTCCAGTGTTTCCACAGTGCGATGCCCTGTGTCTCGTCTAGCACCGGGTGCCGGCCCTTGCGTTTGGGCAAGCCGAGAATGTCGCGCCGCAGTGCGATTTCTTGATGCGTGAGGCCGTAGAAGCGGCTCACCATCTCCGTGCTCGCGCCCAGGCGCAGCATGCGATCCACCGTGGCAATTTCCTGCTCCACGTCATGCACTTGGCTTAGCAGCCGCTTCAGGACCTCACGATTGACCGATACCGAACACCACGACACCGTGGCGTTGACCAGCACACTGACTAGCGCCGGATGCTTGAGCGCCTCCAGTTCCTCTTCGCCGAATCCCATCGCTTTGCACCGACGCAATTGGCCATTGCGCAGATCGTGCAACGCTTGGGCGATGACAGCCTGGTTGAGCGGGTGAGATGACGACATGGTGGCCCTCAGGAATCGCGGCCCTGATCGGCGAACCCCGTACCGTGCTCCAGGTCTCGCAGCCGTCGCGCCAGACGCAGCAGCCGGAACAACTTCATCAGGCCAGTGTCGCTCAGTCGCGTGGACGCTGCCCCAGCGCCATGCAGCAGCGGCGCCAGGTCGTTATCCAGTCGCGCACGATTCAATCCTGTCGCGATTGACTCGGGCATGCTCAACGCATGCAACAGCGCCAGAAGCGCGCGAGGGAAATCAGGCAAAGCGCTCACCTGCCCAACGCGGGGGATCATGCAAACGAAGCCGATACCACTGTCACTTGGCACGATCTGATTGGCAACCGCCGCCTCTTCGGCAATTTCACGGGCAAACTGTGCAATATGCACCCGAAGTCGGCTTGGCTCGTCCAATCCTGGCTCGATATGCCAGACATCCGAGATCGGGTAGAGGCCACCGACCAGAACCGGAATCGCGCAAGAAGCATTGGTGTCAAAGTCGAGTAGCCTGTCGCCCAACTGGCTCGATACCTGGCCCTGAACGCACTGCATGCGTTCGGTGGTCGGCGCCGGAGACACGATATGCCCCTGCACGGGCTGCCCATCACGGTCAGCCCGTACTGGCGCGGCAGCTTCTTCCTCAACTAGCCCGCTGCCAGCCGCAGACACCATTGCAGCCCGTGTTGAGGCCTCTTTGAACGCCAGTTCAGTCGATAGGCCGGCCGGCTGGGCTGTCGCCGCCGCCTGAGGAAGGGATGCCGGCTTTGGCGTCCAGAATATGGTAGAGGCCGTCGATTTCGCCGGCGCCGGCTCGCTGCTCAACGCGCGCTGCCGGCTTTCGCTGCCGTCGATTTCGAGGCTCAGCGCATCATAGCCTGTGCCCAGCAGCTCGGCCATCTGGCCCACTAGTTCATCCTTCACCCGCTGGAGCGAAAAGCCATCCGGTAGCGCGTCGAACTGCGACAGCACATCCTGGAACAGCGAGGCGAAGTCCACCACGAGGTGACTCTCCTGAGCCCTTCGTTCCCAGGTTCGCTCGCACGCCTTGCGCAGCACCACGAGCCTGTCCACCTGATGCCGGCCGAGCCCTTGGTACAGCACGGTAGGTATCGCCGACAGCAAATAACACACCGCATCTTGCATGCGGCTGATGTGTGATTGCTGCACCGGATAGCCATCGGCCGTCAGGCGCCGGGCGAGTTCGGACTGGCTCAGTTTGCTACCTGCCTGCTGCTCGTAGAGTCTGCGCGCCTTCTCGACTCCCAGGGCGCGCTCGATGAAAGTCAATCCGCCGCGCAGTTCGTTTTCTGCCAAGTGGCCCGTTAAGGCGACGATCTCGCCCCGTTCCGGCCACGGACGGAATAGGCAGAAGATGCGAAAGAACCGTTCCTGCTTGGTCTCTGCCCACAACTCGCGAAGTATTGCCAGTCGCGTATTGCCACCGTTGCGAATGATTAAATGTGCTTCACCTGGGCGCCTGGTTATCGCCGGTGGCGCGTCCAAGCCGCGCTCTCGGATGGAGGCTTTGATTTCCTCATAAGCCGGATTGCGCATAACGCGCGGATCGTGGTCATACGAGCGCAATTGGTCCAGCGTCACAATCATCGGTGTGTCAGCGATGGGATCGCTCCCAGCTGTCGCCGAAGGGACGGCCCTCTGAGCCTTGGCCGCGATCAATTTTTCGTCCTTGTCCCGAAGATTCATCCGAATGCGCGGGAAACCTCGGCCTTCAGGCCGGGAAGGGATAGCGCGCCGTGTGTAACTCGGCCTTCTCCCGCGACTCCTTGGTCTTAAGCTATCCTTGTGTATCGGTATCCGTCACTCCGTTGGAGCCGGGTCAATGTCGATGCGCAATGCCTTGGACCACATCTCTGCCGCGTTGGATAGTGAAATTGCCAGTCGCTCGAACCGCTACGCAGACAACGTAGGTTCCCGGCTTATTGCCAGTGGGCAATAAGGCGTGCACCCAAGTCTCCAGTCTGGAATCCCTGCATGCGATCTCGCGAGTTTCCTCTTCGGCAAACCTGTTGCCTTCGGCTTCGCGAACCGGGCGTACGCAACAACTCCCAAGGACCACTCCCAAGGACCGCTTATATGCAATGACGGATACTGGGTCTCTTCCGTCTGCAGGCGATGCGCAACCGTCATATCGACATATGCGGCGGGGCGTACCTGCGTGATTAGACCTGCTCTGCAAGCACTTGGCAAAGACCGATTTTGTATGAATTGTTGCGCCTGGAGGCATAATCAGAGCGCCTGATGGCAGCCCCGGGCCTGCGGAGCCCGGGGAGACGACATACCAGCTCGACGATCCACGGCTGCAGGACACCTTCCACGTCTTCCGCGACAGCCCGCCTGCGGCGCTGGCGATGCCGGGTCGCCGCATCAGGTTCGAACTCGACCTGCCCGGCAGCGCGCCCTGGCATGCCGTGACCATGTGGTCGCAGTCCGCGAGTTCCGATTTCTATTGCGTGGAGCCGTGGGTGGGCCTGCCCGATGCCATCCACCACGGGCAGGGGCTGCGCTGGATCAACCAGGGCAATCTGAAAGTGCGGTGTGCCGGCTGCGGGTGACGGCCTGAATCAGCGCACGCGCTCAGTGCTCGAAATCCAGCCCGCCGATCAGGATCTGCGGGTCAACCTGCGATAGAGAACGGAAATCGATCCCGCGCGGCTCCTGCCAGGCACGCAGCTTGGATGGCAGCGCCGCCAGGTAGCCGGCAAAGCGCGCCTCGCCACCATCCGCGAACAGCCGCTGCACCTCCAGCCCGTCCCACGCGAGCGTGATATCGAGCGCATACTGATGGCGCCGCAGGTCCGGCGGCCCATCGCCCGTCACGCGCAGGCGCGGCGGCCAGCCAGGGGCATCGGCAGGCAGGGTGTGGAGTTGCACGCGCCGGTCGTGCTGGCCGATCGCGGCAACAATGCGCGGCAGGCATTCGGCTTCAAAGCGGGCGAAGAAATCGGTGGTCAAGGTGGGGGCGTCCTGACGTTGCGAAGGGCGATGGCGGCACACTGCCGTGCGCCACCGTGCCAGCAACTATACGCCGCCGGGTGTCATACCGGGCGGTAGACCTGGAAGCCCAGCCCCGGCGACAGCACCTCAGTCTTTCCTTCCTGCAGCGCCACCGGCCGCAGGCTGCCATTGGCCATCGACTCCCCCGCAAACTCAGCGATATTGCGCAGGCGGGCCGCCGGGATCCCCAGCGCGTTGAGGCGCAATTCCAGGTCCTCTGCGGTGCCCGCCGCCACCGCGCCCGCAATCGCCCGCTTGAGCGCGGCCGGATCGAGCGAGCGCACGAAGGCAGGCAAGGCGCCGGCATCCAGCGGCATCTCGAACAAGGCCGGATCCTGCGCAAGCTCGCCCAGCCCGAGCACCTTTAGCAGCGCGAGCAACTGCTTCGGCGTATTCGCGCCGATCGCCAGCCAGCCATCCTGCGTGCGGAAGAAATCGGCCGACGGGCTGCCCGAATACCCCTGGTTGCCCTGCCGCGCCGGCACGCCGCCGGCGGTCATGGCATCGCACGTCATCGGATACATCAGCTGCAGGCCGGCCGTGGCCATCGAGACATCGAGCAGCATGCCCCGCCCCGTGCGCTCACTTTCGCGCACGCCGGCCAGGATGGCAAAGGCGGCCAGCATGCCGGTGGCCGAGTCGATCACCGGGAAGCCGGTCTTCATCGGCGGATCGCCCTCGGTGCCGGCCATCCAGGCCATGCCGGTGGCGGCCTGCACCACGTGGTCGTAGGCAGGCCGTCCATGCCACTGCGCTGCGCCGCGGCCAAAGCCCGAAATGCTGCAATAGACCACGCGCGGATTGACCGCCCGCACCGCCTCATAGCCCAGCCCGAAGCGCTCGAGCACGCCCGGCCGCAGGTTGTCGACGAAGACGTCGCAGCGGCCGGCCAGTTCCAGCGCGTGTTCGCGCCCGGCTTCATCCGACAGGTCGAGCGCCAGCGACGACTTGCCCGCATTGAGCGCGACAAAGGCGGCATGCCCCTTGCCCGCGCGGCGCATCACGTCGCCGCCGCCGGCGCTCTCGACCTTGGTGACCTGCGCCCCCAGCTGCGCCAGCAGGAAGGTGGCAAACGGCCCGGCGATCACGTGCGAAAAATCCAGCACGCTGATGCCGGCCAGCGGGGCAAAGTCTGGTTGTGGAGTGAGGGTCATGGGATGGTCTATTCGATGGTGATGCGGTTCTTGTCGATAACCTGGCGGATGCGGGTGGTCTCATCGGCCACCAGCCGCGAAAAGGCTTCAGGCGTGGGCGTCGGCGCAAGCACCGCGCCCATCTCGGCATAGAGCCGGCGCAGGCCGGGATCGCCCAGCGCCTGCAGCACCGCGGCATGCAGCCGCGCCACGATCGGCGCGGGCAGATGCGACGGCGCCCAGATGCCGCTCCATGCGTCGAGATCGAGATCCTTGCGGCCCAGCGCCTCATTCAGCGTGGGCACCTGCGGCAGCACCGCGGCGCGGCTGGCCGAGGTCACCGCCAGGGCCCGCGCCTTGCCGCTGGCGATCTGCGGAATCGCCGTCGCCGCCACCGGGAAGCCGAACTGCGTGTCGCCCTTGATCAGCGATGGCACGATCTCGACCGAGCCCTTGTATGGCACATGCACCACGTCGATGCCGGTGGCCGACGCAAACGCCGCACCCGACACATGCGCGGCCGAGCCGATCCCGCCCGAGGCATAGTTCAGCGTGCCGGGCGCGCGGCGCGCCGCGGCGACCAGGTCGGCCACGTTCCGGTACGGCGAGCTGGCGCTGACCACCAGCACCGCCGGGCTGACGCCGACGCGGATGATGTGGGTGAACGCCATCGGGTCGAACTTTGCGCCGGGCTGCAGCAGCTTCTGCGTGACATGGGTCGAGGCACCCAGCATCAGCGTGTAGCCATCCGCCGGCTGCTGCGCGACAAACTCCGCGGCCAGGATGCCGCCTGCACCGACCTTGTTCTCGACCACCACCGGCTGGCCAAGCTCGCGCGCCAGCAACTCAGCCAGCTTGCGGGTCTGGATATCCGGACCGCCGCCGGCGGCGTAGGGCACCACCAGCCGGATCGGGCGGCTGGGATAGGGACTGGCCGCACCGGCCCTGCCCAGCGCGGCAGCGGCCGGCAGCGCCAGCAGGGACTTCAGCAGCAGGCGGCGCCCGACGTTGGCATCCATCGCATGTCTCCTCCATGGTTTGCCCCGATTGTCCGGCGCCGGGCCATTCGAAACAATTATCCAGTCTTGATGGAGCCATCACGCTTTGTTATGAGTCCCGCCTCCCCAACGCGCGCCAGCGCCGCCGCCCCCGCCGCCACCCCTTCTCCCAACCGGATCGACCGGCTGCGCATCCGGCACCTGCGCCTGCTTGACCTGGTGGCGCGCAGCGGCTCGCTGACCGCGGCCGGCGAAGCGCTGCATATCAGCCAGCCCGCCGTCACCAAGATGCTGCAGGAACTGGAGCACGCCTTCGGCTGCAAGCTGATCGAACGCACCACGCGCGGCGGGCGGCTGAGCGCCGCGGGCGAACGCGCGCTGGAGCGGCTGCGCGTAGTGCTGGGCGTGATCGACGCCACCGGCGAGGCGCTGCAGGCGCGCCCGGAGGTGCCACTGGTCCGGCTGGGCATGCTGCCGCTGGTGGGCGTGGACGTGCTGCCGCAGGCGGTCGCGCTGCTGCGGGCCCAGGACGCGCTGCCGCGCTTGGCAGTACGCGAACATACCGTCGGCGGCCTGACCGCAATGCTCTGCGAAGGCGAACTCGACTGCATCGTGGGCCGGCTGCAGAAAGGCGACACCGACCAGCTCAAGGCCAGGGTCCACATCACCCCGCTGCGCGACGAATACCTGGCCGTGGTCTGCGCCCCCGGCCACGCGCTGGCGCGGCGCCGCGAGGTTGCGCTGGCGGACCTGCATGAAGGCCCCTGGATCCTGCCGCCGCGCGGCACCCACACGCGCGACGTGTTCGAGCAGCCATTCCTCGACGCCGGCCAGCTGCCGCCCGTGCCGCATATCGAATCGGCCTCGTTCCACAGCAACCTGGCCATGACCGCCTCCGGTGGCTTCCTGACGGTGGCGCCGGCCACGGCGCTGGCCCACTACCAGGCCATGTCGATGGTGCGGGAAGTGCGGCTGCGCACCCCGTTTGCCTCGGGCCGGCTGGTCTTCATCACCCCGGCGGAGATCGAGGCGCCGCCCGCCATGATCCGGTTGCGCGAAGCCCTCGAAGCGGTGACAAGGCAGGACACCGGTGCACCGCCGGCACGCGCGCGGCAACGCTGACGGGTCATATCAATTCGTGATGGCGCTATGCAAACTGGCGAATTGCCGGTAATGGCCACGCTCACGACAATGCCTCTTCCCATCACAGGAAGGAGACATCGTGACAACACGGATCATGGGCATTGCGCGGCAAGCGGCCTGGCTGCTTGCGTCGCTGCTGCTGCCCGGCATCGCCGCAGCGCAAGCGCAGCCGGCCGGCCCGGCGGCGTTCTTCGACATGCAGGCCGTACGCGACGAAAGCACGCTGGCACCGGTGATTTCCCGCGATGCCGTGGTGCCCAGCCGCGCGCGCCCCGGCAAGCGCGTGCGCGTGATCGAACTGCGCTTCACCAGCCAGGACTGGAAGGGCCTGCCATGGACGCACCCGGCGCGCATCTACGTGCCCGACGGCTACCAGGGCGGCGGCAACGCGGGCATCATCGGCACCGAACGGCAGTTCTTTGACGAGCCTGCCTGGCCGCGCCACACCATCCCCGGCACTGGCCTGAACACCGAAGCCGAATACGCCGAAGGCACCGCCATCGACCTGGGCATGCCCGTCATGCTGTTCTCCAACCCGGCCGAAGACTACTGGGGCATGAACGAATCCGACCTGACCGGCTATTCGCTGAAGCAGGTGATGGAAACCGGCGACCTGACCTGGAACGGCTATTACCCGATCGCAATGGCCTACCTGCGCGCGATCACCCTGATGCACAACCTGCCCGGCGTACGCACCGAGCGCGCCGTGCTGATGGGCTGCTCCAAGCGCGGCTTCGCCGTCAGCATCGCCACCGGCGTCGACCCTGACCGCGTCGCGGGGGTGATGGCCACCTGCTATTACGGCGGCAACAGCCTGTACTTCCTTGCGCGCAAGTACGCCGAGTTCGGCCCCGGCGTCGGCGGCCCCGCGCAGCAGCGCACCGGCCCCGGCTTCCAGCCCGCCGACACCGTGCTGCGCACGATCAACAACCCCACGGGCTTTCGCATGCTGACGCACTTTGACCCGTATATGTGGCGCAAGCAAATGCGATCCAGCTTCCTGGTCGCGCTCGGCACCAACGACGAGTTCTTCGCGCTGGGCACTCCCAACAGCATGCTGACCGAGATGTCCGGCGACAAGGCCTTCCTGGCGGTGGACAACCTGCCTCACTCGTGGGTCTCGGCCAAACACCTGGCTGCATGGCGCATGTGGCTGGCGCATACCTTCCTGGGCCGGAAGCTGCCCACGATCGAAGCCAGCGGGGTGGCGCAGGGCGGGCAGTTCGCGGTGCGGGCGAGCGTCAGGGCCGAAGCGGCGCCTGCCCGCGTGCTGCTCTATTACGCCTACAACCCGGTCACCGCCGACTGGCGCAAGGCCAGGTGGGAGTCGGTGCCGATGCGCACCGATGGCGAGATGTATGCCGCCGGACTGCCGCTGCGCGATGGGTATCGGCTGGCGTACTACATAGAAGTGGAGGACAAAGGCACAGGCGGGACAGGATTTGTCAGTTCGCTGGTGAACTTTGCGAACTAGCACAGCAGGAACCTGCCGCGGCATCCGTGGCGCAGGCAGGGCCGGCGGCCCGCACTACACTGGAAATGGATGTACCGCCATTTCCGGCGCAAGGGAACCGGCCGCCTTTTCCCGGCCCCAGCCAGTGCTGACCACCCGATGAACCGCCTCAGGTACGCAGTAAGCCTGTCCTATGAGGTCATGGATCCCATGGCAGACTTCCTGCTCAATATCGAAGCCGCCCGCACGCCCCGGCAGTCCGTCGTCTCGGAGCAGCTGACGCTGCCGCCCGGCCTCGAGACCGCCCGCTACACCGATCCCGTGCTGGCCAACCGGCTGCTCAGGCTGCGCGCGCCCCGGGGCCGCCTCGGCATCCGCTATGAGGCGATCATCGACATCGATCACTACCTGGAAGACGGCGACAGGTTGTCGGAAGTGCCCGTTGCCGAGCTGCCCTTCGATGTCCTGCCCTACCTGGCACCAAGCCGCTACTGCGAGTCTGACCGCCTGATGGAATTCGCCAGCCGCGAGTTCGGCGGCATGCTGCGGGGCTATGTGCGCGTCTACGCCATCCGCGAGTGGGTGCGCAATCACGTGCGCTTCCTGTCGCGGTCCACCAACGAACGCACCTCGGCTGCCGACACCATCGTGGAGCGCACCGGTGTCTGCAGGGATTTCGCCCACCTGATGATCGCCCTGTGCCGCGCGCTTAGCATCCCGGCACGCATGTCCAGCAGCCTCGACTATGGTGCGGACCCAAGCACGGGCGCGCCGGATTTCCACGCGGTGGTGGAGGTCTACCTGTCGCACCGCTGGTACCTGCTGGATCCTTCGGGCATCTCGATCCCCACCGGCCTGCTTCGCATCGGCACCGGCCGGGATGCCGCGGACATACCGTTTGCGGCCATCTTCGGCCAGGTAAGGTCGGAGCGGCCCGCGGTGGAAATCGAGCCGTTGACGGATGCGGCGGCTGGTATCGGCATGCCGGTGTTTACGCCGCAGGCGATTTCGACGTGGTAGCGGATCAGGACGTTAGTGCTGGCACAGGCACTTATTTTGCCAGCACCGCAGATGGCTGCTTGCGTCCTCGCCAGAAATCCGCATAAAATCGCGGGTTCGCGGGCGTCGTATAATGGCTATTACCTTAGCTTCCCAAGCTAAAGACGTGGGTTCGATTCCCATCGCCCGCTCCACTTCCAGTCGAGACAAGCCGCCTTTGCCACCATTACGGTGATCTGCCCGGCGGCTTTTTTGTTGCCATGCTTCCCCAAGACCCCAGCACCGATCCGACGCCGGCTGACGACGCCGCGCCGGTAGACAGCGCCGGACAAGCGTCCGCTCCCTCTCCTGCCGATCCTGAAGGCGTTGCGCATCCGCGCCGGATCCGTTCGTTCGTGCGCCGCGCGGGGCGGACCTCGACCGGGCAGCAGCGTGCCATCGACGAAGTCGGGCCGCGCATGATGGTGCCGTATGCGCCACAGCCACTGGACTGGGAAGCTGTATTTGGCCGCAAGGCACCGTCGATCCTGGAGATCGGCTTCGGCATGGGCGAGACCACCGCGCATATCGCCGGCCTACGGCCGCAAGACAACTTCCTGGGCTGCGAGGTACATGAGCCCGGCGTGGGCGCGCTGCTCAAGCTGATCGACGAGCGCGGCCTGGGCAATGTGCGGATCCTCCAGCACGATGCGGTGGAAGTGATTGCGCATATGCTGACCGACGACTGCCTGGACGGCGTGCATATCTACTTCCCCGACCCCTGGCACAAGAAGCGCCACAACAAGCGCCGGCTGGTGCAGCCGCCGCTGGTGAAGGTGCTGGCCGCGCGCCTGAAGCCGGGCGGCTATATCCACTGCGCGACCGACTGGGAAGAGTATGCGCACCAGATGCTGGAAGTACTGTCGGGCGAGCCGTTGCTGGAGAACACCTCGACCGCTGCGGACGGATTTGCCGAGCGGCCGGATTACCGGCCCGTGACCAAGTTCGAGCGGCGCGGCGTGCGCCTCGGGCACGGCGTGTGGGACGTGGTCTTCCGCAAGCGCGCCTGAGCGCTCGCAGCCGACCAACAAAAAAGCGTGGCAGATGCCACGCTTTTTTGTTGCCCGCGGCAAACCCGCTCAGGCGTGCCAGGACACCAGGCCGGAGTATGCGGTCACCAGCACCACGATGCCGAAGGCGATGCGGTACCAGGCAAACGGCTTGAAATCATGCGTGGCGACGAAACGCAGCAGCCAGCGCACGCACAGGAAGGCGGACAGGAAGGCAAAGACGAAACCCACTGCAAAGATGCCGAGGTCGTCGGCGTTGAGCAGCGCGCGCGCCTTGTACAGTTCGTAGACGGTGGCACCGAAGATCACCGGGATCGCGAGGAAGAACGAGAACTCGGTGGCCACCTGCCGCGACAGCCCGAACAGCATGCCGCCGATGATGGTGGCACCGGAGCGCGAGGTGCCCGGCACCAGCGCGAAGCATTGCGCCAGGCCGACCTTGAGGGCGTCGCGCCAGTTCAGGTCATCGACCGATTCAATCCGCGGCGCGCCGGCCTTGGCGGCCTCCAGCAGTGCATTGCCCTGCGGATGCGAGACCGTGCCGCGGCGCGCGTCGCGCCATTCGGCCAGCAGGATCACCACGCCGCCAACGATAAAGGCCAGCGCCACCGAGATCGGGTTGAACAGGTGGGCCTTGATCCATTTGCCGAAGATAAAGGCCAGCACGATGGCCGGCACCGAGGCGATCACCACGTTGGCGGCAAAGCGTTGCGCCAGCGGGTCGGCGCGCAGCCCGCGCACCACGTTGCCGATGCGCGTACGGAATTCCCAGCAGACCGCCAGGATCGCGCCGAACTGGATCACGATCTCGAAGATCTTGCCCTTCTCGTCGTTGAAATCAAGCAGCTGGCCGGCCAGGATCAGGTGGCCGGTGCTGGAGATGGGCAGAAACTCGGTCAGTCCTTCGACGATACCGAGTATCACGGCTTTCAGGGCAAGTGCGATTTCCATGCGGAACGGAGAAACGTTGTCATGGGCGTTGCCCGGCATGCGCGCCGGGACCGCCCTGGATTGTTGTTTGAGCGCCCCGGTCAGGGGCGGTTGATCTTGACGTTGATGCCGTCGGGCAAAACGGTGATTGTACCGGGTGCCACATTCATGCCGGCAACCCGCAGCTGGTCTTCGCGGAAGGTATAGAGCGGATAGCCCTGCAGCAGCTGCTCGGCCAGGATGCCGCCCAGGGCGTTGAGCTGGCGCGAGAACTGCGCGGGCATGCCCTGGACGTCGAAGCGCTGCACCTCGGGGTCCTGCAGCACCACCGAGCGCGTGGGCTCGTCATAGCGCAGGCCGCTGTCCAGCGCAAAACGCCCTGACAGGGCCCGGTTGAAGAACAGCTTGTTGTCGATCATGGCGTCGAACTGCACGTTGACGCGGTTGCGCGCCGGGTCCAGCGTCAGCTGCGGGTTGGCCAGCTGGATGTCGAACAGCTCCATATAGCGCTTGTTGAACGGAAACTTGCGCTCCAGCGCCGCCTGCAGCTGGCTTTGCGAGAAGGTGTATTCGTTGCGGAAGGCGCCGCAGGCGGCCAGGACCACGGCCAGCGTGGCCGCGCCAGCCGCGGCAAGCCAGCGCCGTCGGGAAGTCCGGATCATATTGCCTCCGATTGCGGGATAGTCGGGTCGCGTACCAGGCGTCATGCGCGCGCACCGGGCCGCCCGGGCGTGGTCTGCGGCGCGGTCAGGATTTCCAGCCGTGTCAGCCAGTGCAGCGCGGCTTCGCGCGAATCGCCGCACATCTCGGCCGACGGCTTCAGGCCGCCGCAGAACGCAGGCCGGTCCGGCCTGCCGAACACCGCGCAGCGCATATCCGGCAATAGCTGCGCGCACGGCTCGCCCGCCGGCTTGCCGCCAGGCATGCCGGGCAGCGGCGAGGCGATCGACGGGGCGATGCAGCAGGCGCCGCAGCCCGCGCGGCAGGAAAGGTCTGACCGGCAACTCATGACGATGGTTCAGGATGGGCGGCCGCCAGGCGGCCAGCGCAAAGAGGACATTGTGCCCGAAGGGCCGCTGCCGTCCTGTAAGAAAAGGAAAACGCAGTAAGCCGCGCCCGCGCACCGCCGGAAAAAGCGCACCATAAGCCACAAATCGTAATATAGCCTCAGTGCCGTCTCGGTGTGTTCCCGAGGGTCGCCGGCCTGTGCTTGACCCTCCCATGGCGCTCATCTACATTACTGACCGACAAGTTATTAACTTTCCGACCCGCCCCCGTGCCCCGCAGGACCCGCAAGACATCCGTGAAAACGCCCGCCGATCCTCACAAGGACGCCGACACGCCGCGCTGGAGCCGGCGCAAGGCCGCCCGCCCGCAAGAGCTGGTGGCCGCGGCACTCGACCTCTTCGTGGAGCGCGGGTATGCGGCCACGCGGCTGGAAGACGTGGCCGCCGCGGCCGGCGTGTCCAAGGGCACGGTCTATCTTTACTTCGCCAATAAGGAAGAGCTGTTCAAGTCGGTGGTACGCGCGAACCTGGTGCCGGCACTGGCGCGCGGCTCCGACCTGGTCGACGCCTACGACGGCAGCACGCCCGAGTTGTTGCGCGAGCTGCTGCGCGGCTGGTGGGGCCTGATCGGCGCCACGCCGGTGGCGGGACTGACCAAGCTGATCATGGCCGAGTCGGCCAATTTCCCGGACATCGCCCGTTTCTATAACCAGGAAGTGATGGTGCCGGGCGACGAGTTGTTCGCCAAGGTGCTGGCCCGTGGTGTAGCGCGCGGCGAATTCCGCGCCATGCCGGCCAACCCCACCACGACGCTGGTCTGTGCGCCGCTGGTGTTCCTGATGCTGTGGCAGCGCGCGCTGCGTGCCACCGCCGAGAAGGACATCGACCCCGAGGCCTTCCTGGACGGCCTGCTGGACACGCTGCTGTTCGGGCTCACCAGCGGCGACGCCCGCAATCGCCCGCTGCCGCCGCAGACCGGCCCCTACATCTGGGAACGCATCCGCGACGACATGCTGGCGCAGCGCGCCGCCGCCATGGAAGCCGACGCCGACCCCGATCCCCCCGCGCCGCGACCCGGCCCCTGAACATGAAGCGAAAGACCCTGCTGATCACCGCCGCCTGCGTCGCCCTTGCGCTGACCGCCACGGTCGCCGTGCGCAAGGCCGGCAGCGCGCGCCAGCCGCAGACGCCGGCACAGGCCGCCGTCAACGTGGTGGAATTCCTGCAGACCGACCTGGTCAGCGTTGCGCGCCAGGACCTCCGGGTGTCGCTGCCGCTGTCGGGCAGCCTGCGTGCGCTAAACCAGGCCTCGGTCAAGGCCAAGGTCTCCGGCGAGGTCAAGACGGTGCTGGTGCGCGAAGGCGAGCCGGTGCGCGCCGGCCAGGTGATCGTGCGCATCGATCCCACCGAGTACGAGGCCAAGGTCGCGCAGGCGCGCGGCCAGATGCTGGCCACGCGCGGACAGTTCGAGAACTCGCGCCAGACCTGGGAGCGCAACCGCGAACTGGTCGGCAAGGGCTTTATCTCCAGGACCGCGTTCGACAAGTACCAGGCCGACCTGGACGTCGCCCGCGCCAACCTTGACGCCGCCCAGGGCGGCCTGGCGGTGGCGCAGAAGGCGCTGGCCGACACCGTAGTCAAGGCGCCGCTCGACGGCATGGTGGCCGCGCGCGCGGTCCAGCCGGGCGAGAAGGTCTCGCCGGATACGCGCCTGGTCGACGTGGTCGACCTGCGCGTGCTGGAACTGGAAGCACCGATCCCGATGGCGGACGTGGCGCGCGCCGCGGTCGGCCAGCCGGTGGCGCTGGACGTGGAAGGCGCCGGCCGCTTTACCGGCAAGCTGGTACGCATCAACCCGGCCGTCAGCCAGGGCACGCGCAGCATCATGGTCTATATCCGCGTCGAGAATGCAGACCAGACGCTGCGCGCCGGCATGTTCGCGCGCGGCGCGCTGGTGCTGGGCGAGCGGGCCGGCGTAGTGGCAGTGCCGTCCTCGGCGGTGCGCACGGAAGGCGAGCGCGCCTTCGTCTATGCCATCGACAAGGACACGCTGGCCGAGCGCCCGGTGCAGCTTGGCATCCGCGACGAGGCCAGCGGCATGGTGGAAATCGTCTCGGGGCTGGACGCCGGCACCGAGATCGTCCGCAACAACCTTGGCACGCTGCGCAGCGGCAGCCAGGTAAAGCGCGTCAAGGCGTAGGGACCCGCGCCATGTGGTTCACCCGCCTGTCGATCCGCAACCCGGTGCTGGCCACCATGATGATGATGGCCTTCATCGTGGTGGGGCTGTTCTCTTACCAGCGGCTGCCGGTCGACCAGTTCCCCGACATCACCTTCCCGGTGGTGGTGGTGCAGACCGAATACCCGGGCGCCGCGCCCGAGTCGGTGGAGTCCGACGTCACGCGCAAGGTCGAGGAGATCGTCAACACCATCTCGGGCATCGACGAGATCTTTTCGCACTCCTACCAGGGCACTTCGGTCGTCGTCATCAAGTTCGACCTGAGCGTCGACGTCGGCCAGGCCGCGCAGGACGTGCGCGACAAGATTGCGCTGATCCGCCCGCAGTTCCGCGACGAGGTGAAGGAACCGCGCGTGCTGCGCTATGACCCGTCCGACGCACCGATTTTCTATCTCTCGGTCTCGAACGCACCGGGCGCCACCCGCAGCCAGCGCGAGCTGACCACCATCGCCGACCAGATCGTGCGCAAGCGACTGGAGACCGTGCGCGGCGTGGGCGCCATCAATATCGTGGGCGGCACCAAGCGCGAGGTCGAGATTCGCATCCGGCCCGCGCAGCTCGAGGCGCTGGGGATCGGCGTGGACCAGGTGATGAACGCCATCCGCAACGAGAACCAGGAACTGCCCGCGGGCGAGCTGCGTTCCTCGGCCACGGAAACGGTGGTGCAGATCAAGGGCCGCGTGCCCACGCCGGAGGCGTTCCGCCAGATCATCGTGGCGCGCCGCGCCGGCCAGCCGGTGACGCTGGGCGAGATTGCCGACGTGCGCGACGGCCAGGAAGAGCAGGAAAGCCTGGCGCTGCTGGACGGCAAGCGCGCGCTGTTCCTGTCGGTGGTGAAGGCACAGGGCCAGAACACCGTCGATACCGTCGACGGCCTGGTGCGCATGACCGAAGAAACACGCAAGCTGGTGCCGGCTGGCGTGCAGCTGAACGTGGTCAACGACACCGCGCGCGGCATCCGCAGCAGCGTCAAGGAGGTGCGATCGACGCTGCTGGAAGGAGCCTTCCTGACGGTGGCGATCGTGTTCCTGTTTCTGGGTTCGTGGCGCAGCACCGTGATCACCGGGCTGACGCTGCCGATTGCGCTGATCGGCACCTTCGGCGTGATGTATATGTGCGGCTTCACGCTCAACGTGATCACGCTGATGGCGCTGTCGCTGTGCGTGGGCCTGCTGATCGACGATGCCATCGTGGTGCGCGAGAACATCGTGCGCCACAACCTGATGGGCAAGGACCACCGCACTGCGGCGCTGGACGGCACCAACGAGATCGGGCTGGCGGTGCTGGCCACCACCTTCTCGATCGTGGCGGTGTTCCTGCCGGTGGGCTTCATGGGCGGCATCATCGGGCGCTTCTTCCACCAGTTCGGCATCACCGTGGTGGCAGCGGTGCTGATCTCGATGTTCGTCTCGTTCACGCTGGACCCGATGCTGTCGTCGGTCTGGCACGACCCGGACCTGCACGGCACCGGCAACAAGAAGAGCTGGTACGGGCGCACGGTGGGGCGGTTGCTGGACTGGTTCTCGGCAAAGATGGACAAGCTTGGCAACGGCTATGCCGGCATGCTGGGCTGGGCGCTGAAGCACCGGCTGGCCACTGCCATCATCGCCGCGGTGACCTTCTTCGGCAGCTTTGCGCTGGTGCCGCTGATCGGCACGGAATTCGTGCCTAATGCCGACCTGGGCGAGACCCAGGTGGGCTTCACCACGCCGGTGGGCACCTCGATCGAAGTCACCGAAGCCAAGGTGCGGCAGGTGGAAGCCGCGCTGAAATCCTTCCCCGAAGTGGCCTACACCTACGCCACCATCAACTCGGGCAATGCCTCGGGCCGCAACAATGCGCTGGTGTCGGTGCGCCTGACCGAGCGGCGCTCGCGCCAGCTGTCCACCGCGCAGCTCAACCCGCTGATCCGGCAGCGCCTGGCGGCCATTGCCGGCATCACGCTGACGATGGTGGGCATGCCCGACGGCGCCGGCGGCCAGAAGGCGATCCAGGTATCGATCCAGGGCGATGACCTGGACGAACTGCGGCGCCTGTCCAGGGAAGCGGGCACGCGCATGAAAGCGATCCGCGGCCTGGCCGACCTGGACTCGAGCATGAAGGACGACCGCCCCACCATCGAGGTGCGCATCCGGCGCGAGCTGGCCTCGGACCTGGGCGTGGGCGTGGCGCAGATCGGCAACGCCCTGCGCCCGCTGCTGGCCGGCGACGCCATCAGCTCATGGCGCGCGCCGGATGACGAGAACTACGACGTGCGCGTGCGTCTGCCCAAGGACGCGCGCACCGGCATGGCCGACCTGAGCGCGCTGATGATCGCGAGCAGCCAGACCAACGCCGACGGCTCGCCCAGGATGGTGCCGCTGCGCCAGATCGCCGAGCTGGTGCCGACCACCGGCGCCAACCAGATCAGCCGGCGCGACCTGAACCGCGAGGTCGAGCTGACCGCCAACGTGGCCGGGCGCTCGGCGGGCGAAGTCGCACGCGACGTCAAGGCCGCGCTGGACGGCATGAACTGGCCGGCCGGCTACAAGTACCGCTTTGGCGGCTCGACCAAGTCGATGAACGAGTCCTTCGGCTACGCCGTGTCGGCGCTGGCGCTGGCGGTGATCTTCATCTACATGATCCTGGCCTCGCAGTTCGCCAGCTTCTTCCAGCCGATCGCCATCATGACCTCGCTGCCGCTGACGCTGGTCGGGGTGTTCGCGGCGCTGCTGCTGTTCCGCTCGACGCTGAACATGTTCTCGATCATCGGCTTCATCATGCTGATGGGGCTGGTGACCAAGAACGCGATCCTGCTGGTGGACTTCGCCAACCAGGCGCGCCAGGGCCATGTCGACGGCGCCGACGGCCGCCAGCCGCTGTCGCGCGAGGCGGCGCTGGTGGAGGCCGCGCGCGTGCGGCTGCGCCCCATCCTGATGACCACGCTGGCGATGATCTTCGGCATGGTGCCGCTGGCCTTCAGCCTGGGCGAAGGTGCCGAGCAGCGCGCGCCGATGGGCCAGACCGTGATCGGCGGGATCATTACCTCGTCGATCCTGACGCTGGTGGTGGTGCCGGTGATCTATACGTATCTTGATGATTTCGGGGCCTGGCTGCGCCGGCTGTGGCAAGGCAAGGCGGCCAGCGGGCCCGCAGCGCACGCCCCGCCCGCACCCGGCCGGCAAGCGGCTCCGGACCGGCCGGCCCCGGCGGACGCCAGCGCGGAATGAGCCCGGCGGCGTCTGCAAGGTTAAAATAAAGGGTTTGATAAGACTGTCCGGCCGTGGCACCGCGCGGCCGGCGCACAGACCGACAGCGGTTGGCATTGGTAAGGAATGGCAAGATGGATCTCGAAAAAGCCCGATTCAACATGATCGAACAGCAAATCCGCCCGTGGGACGTGCTGGACCAGGAAATCCTGGACCTGCTGGCGGTGGTCAAGCGGGAGCAGTTCGTCCCGGCCGCGTACGCCTCGCTGGCGTTCGTCGACATGGAGATTCCGCTGCCCGCCGGGCAGAACATGCTGGCCCCGCGCGTGGAAGCCCGCATCCTGCAGGACCTGGCCGTGCGCAAGCATGAGAACGTGCTGGAAATCGGCGCCGGCTCCGGCTACATGGCCGCCCTGCTGGCCAACCGCGCGCGCCACGTGCTGACCGTGGACATCGTGCCCGAGCTGGTTGAGCTGGCCCGCACCAACCTGGCCAACGCCGGCGTCACCAACGTCGACGTGGCCGAAGGCAACGCCGCCGACGGCTGGAGCGCCGCCGCGCCCTACGACGTGATCTGCATCTCGGGCTCGCTGCCGGCGATTCCGCAGTCGATCCTGTCGCAGGTCAAGGTGGGCGGCCGCATCGCCGCCTTCATCGGCGAGCTGCCGGTGATGGAAGCGCGCCTGGTCACGCGCGTGTCCGAGACCGAATACCAGGTCGTCAACCTGTTCGAAACTGCGGTCAAGCCCCTGCAGGGCGCGGCCCGGCCGTCGCAATTCCAGTTCTGAGGACGTAACCACCATGCAGGTCATCAAAGCGGCCGAACTGGCCCAGTGGCTGGCCGATGCCAGCCGCGCCAAACCGGTCCTGCTCGACGTGCGTGAAGGCTGGGAGGTGCAGACCTGCGCCATGCCCGGCATCACCCACATCCCGATGCGGGACATCCCCGCGCGCGCGGCCGAACTGGACGAAGACGCCGACATCGTCTGCATCTGCCACCACGGCGCACGCAGCATGCAGGTGGCGGCCTACCTGGAGCGCCAGGGCTACGCAAGGGTCTACAACCTGACCGGCGGCGTCGACGCCTGGGCCAGCGATGTCGACCCGGCCATGCCGAAGTACTGAAGCGGCAGTCCAGCACAGCAACACCAAGAAGAAATGACTGTAGCCGCGGCCCGCGCCCGGCAACCTGGAGCTTTCATGACGTTTGCGCCCAACGCCCTGCCCGGAGTGATCCGGACACGCCTGGCGATCGCGGTTTCCGTGCTTGCCCCGCTGCTGGCCATGCTGCCGGCGGCACCGGCAAGCGCGGCCGACCTGCTGCAGGTCTATCGCGATGCGCAAGCCAATGACGCGCAGTTTGCCAGCGCGCGCTCGCAGCTGCTGGCCACACGCGAGCGGCTGCCCCAGGGCCGCGCCGGGCTGCTGCCGCAGGTGGTTGGCACCGCGGGCGCCAACCGCACCAAGCTCGACCAGACGGCTTCGCTGCCGGTCGGCGCCGGGGCCAGCGCCTCCGGCACGCGCTTCTTCAACAACAACAACTGGCAGCTGCAACTGAGCCAGCCGCTGTTCCGCTGGGACCGCTGGGAAACCTACAAGCAGGGCGAACTGGCGTCGCTCGCCGGTGAAGTCAGCTTCCACCAGGCTGAGCTCGACCTGATCACCCGCAGCGCGCAGGCCTACTTCGACGTGCTGGCGGCACAGGACAACCTCTACCTGGCACGCGCGCAGAAAAAGGCCATCTCCGAGCAGCTGGAGCAGGCCAAGCGCAATTTCGAAGTCGGCACCGCCACCATCACCGACACCAACGACGCCCAGGCCCGCTACGATCTGGCCACCTCGACCGAGATCGCCTCGCAGAGCGACCTGGAGATCAAGCGCGCCACGCTGCAGCAGATCACCGGCAAGCCGGTCGACGAAGTGCTGGGCCTGCGCCCCGAGGCGCCCATCCCTGGCCCGCAGCCGCCCGACGTCAACGCCTGGGCCGCGCAGGCAGAGACCAGCAACCTGCAGGTGAACCTGGCCAGCTACAACCTGGAAACCGCCCAGCGCGAGACCAACAAGGCCAAGGCCGGCCACCTGCCCTCGGTCGATCTGGTGGCGTCATACGGCTTCACCAACCAGACCGGCAGCGCCACGCAGGCGATCTCCACCCATTACAACGCCTCGCAGATCGGCGTGCAACTGACCATGCCGATCTTCGCCGGCGGCCAGATCCAGTCGCGCGTGCGCGAGACCCTGGCCCTGGCCGACAAGGCCGCCAGCGACCTGGAATTCGCGCGCCGCACCGCCGCGCAGACGGCACGCCAGACCTACTCCGGCGTGTCCAACGGCCTGGCCCAGGTCAAGGCCCTGGAAGCCGCCGAACGCTCGGCCACCAGCGCGGTGGAATCCAACCAGCTCGGCTATGAAGTGGGCGTGCGCATCAATATCGACGTGCTGAACGCCGAAGCGCAACTGTTCTCCACCCGGCGCGACCTCGCCAAAGCCCGCTACGACACCATCATGAACGGCCTGAGGCTGAAGGCCTCCACTGGCGTGCTGCAGGAAGCCGACGTGGTGCAGATCAACACCCTGCTGACCTCGTCGCCCGGTGCGCTGTACAAGCTGCCCGCGCCCGCCCAGGCCGGCGCCAGGGCCCCGGCAACCCCGCGCGCCTCGGTCGAGCGCCGCGGCACGCGGCGCGAAGCCACGCCTGCCGGCGCACCGCGCACCTGATCCTCCGCAGCGCGCCGCAACGCAAATGGGCCGCAATTGCGGCCCATTTGCATGAACGACGTCGCGCCCTAGTTCGCCCGCGTACGCGACTCCACCTTCAGCAGCTGCCAGCGGATCGACGACGCATCCGCCGGAGGGTTCGGCACCTGGTACTCACGCACGCGCAGCTTGTAGGCCACGCCCGGCTCAAAGTCCAGCCCCTCGATCGGGCCATACCAGAGCTGCCACGGCGCCTCCGGCGATTCGCGCCAGCGATAGCACGTCATCTTGCCCACGCCCGAGCACTCCACGCGCTGCGAATCGATGTAGACCACCTTATCCACGCCCCCGGCTTCCACGCTCGCACCGCGCTTGCCCAGGCCTTCGCGCTCAACAAACTGCAGCAGGTCACCGCCGGCAGTCTTCCAGATGATCTGCCGACCCGTGCTGCCCGCCGACGGCTGTGTGCCGACCGTGGCAAACGGCGTCTGCATCGCCTTGAGCAGGGCCGATTCCAGTTCCATACGCGGCGGCGGGCAAGCCATGCGCGTGCCGGCAATGCGGTCGAAGCGGATGCCGGTATCGGTCTTGCCATAGCTGCCGGTAAAGCGGTTGCACCCACTGGTGCCGCTGACCGTACCCTGCGCGGCATCGATGCCCTCATTGAACTCAAAAATGATGGGCTGGCCGTTGTCGCCGTGCGGGATATCGCGCAGCGCGCCGTCGGGCTGCTGCCAGCGCACCAGTTCCCAGCGGCTGGGGCCGGAGGGTTGGGTCTGGTTGAGGTTGGTGCCAGCGGAGGGGAGGTCCGGTGCTGTCGCGGTCGTGCAGGCACCTAGCGCGGTTGCCACCAGCAAGGCGGCCGCGCTGCGGGCAGCCAGGGCGAAGGGGAACAGGCTGGTACGGCTGTGCATGAAGGGCTCCTGTAACAGGCCGCTCAAGACGGCCGCATGGATGCAATCGACAGATCTGACAAAGGGCATGCCGAAAAGTGCACCCCTACTGATACATCAGTTTAGCAAGGCGGTTGCGCCAAAGCCCGGTCAAGCACCGATTAAATCACATACATCCTGTAACGTCCCAACCGCGTCGGCGGGCTAGGATGCGGAACGTCAAGAAATCCCACCCTGACCATCCGATATAATTGCCTCGCCCGGCGCAGCAATGTGACCGACAGGCTCCGCTGCTCAACAGGCGGCAACAATAATAAGAAGGATGGATCGGCCCGCATCCCGAGTGCACAACCCTTCCTCCGGAAACCTCTCTCCATGCTCTTGATGACGAGATTGCAGAGATCCCAATCGTATGGGGTCGACAAAGCTCTGTACCTGGCCGCCTGTGCCGTCCTGGCTGCGTTCCCTGCGCTGATGTTTGTCAAGCCGACGGTTAGCAACCTCTGCTACGGACTCCTGCTCGGCTGGAGCGCCATCACTCTCGTTGCCGGCGGGCGCGCGGGCCGGACGGAATGTGGCGCGCTGCTGCGCAGGTACTGGTTCTTCATGCTGGCCATGGCGGCGTTGCCGCTGGCAGTGCTGTTGCAGCAACTGCTGTCGGGGGCGGAGGAGCCGCATGTTTCTTACCTGTACCTGCGCTTTGCTTTGTTCATTCCGTTGGTTTTTGGGATGGTACGGCTTGGCAGGGGCGGGATGCGGAGTGTTCAGTGGGGTTTCGTGGTCTGCGCACTCCTTTCCGCCGCTTGGATCCATGAGGCGACAGCTGCCGGTCGACCAGCTCACGTAGGGTTCTCCAATATCATTCCCCTTAGCAATCTTTCCATGCTGATGGGAATACTCTCCCTTATTTCAATTGGATGGGATCGCCCCAGGGGCTATCTGCAATCGGGCCTGAAGCTGCTGGCCGGCTCTGCTGGCCTGTACGCCTCATACACCAGCGGCACGCGTGGCGGCTGGCTCGCAATCCCCGTGCTGGCGCTGATTGCGTTGGCTGCATCACGCAGATTGACCCGCGTACACAAGGCGGCCGCACTGGCTGGACTGGCTGGTCTCATGGTCCTCACGTGGTTCGGCAGCCCCTTGGTGCAGCAGCGCACGACAGACGTTGTATCCGAACTGTCTCAATTTGATCACCATGTAACACTGGACACCTCGATCGGGATACGGCTACAGCTGTGGCGAACATCGCTCCAGATGGTGCAGGCCCATCCCTGGACCGGCGTGGGGCCGGACAACTACGAACAGGCTCTGCAGGCCCTGGCGGCACAGCACGAGATTACCGCTGAGGCCGCCACCATGCCGCACACCCACAATGACATCCTGCACGCGGCGGCCACACTCGGCATACCAGGGCTGCTGGCAGTGCTCATGCTGTATCTTGTGCCAGCCGCCTTCTTCCTGCGCCACCTGCGCAATGACGATCGGGATACACAAGTCGCCAGCGCCATGGGCCTGGCCCTGTGCTGCGGCTTCATGGTGTTCGGCCTGACCGAGGTCATGTTCGCCACGACCCTGGTCAATGCCTTCTACAGCCTGATCATGGCCGTGTGCTTCGCCTACGTGGTTGCGCGCAAGGACGCCTTGCCCGCGCAGGCGGCCAGTTGAGCCAGGACTCACGACGGCACATCTGCTTCCTGACCGGTACCTTGAATGCGATGGCCGGCGCGGAACGGATGACCGCAACGATCGCCAATGCGCTGGCCGACCTTGGCCATCATGTCACCATCCTGAGCCTCTGGGACGCTGCCAGCCAGTTTCCGTTGCATCCACGCTTGCGCCATGAAGCGCTGTACGCGCAACGGCCCTCTTTCAAACGTGCCTATTTCGGCACCGTTTCCGGCATCCGCAGGCACTGCACCGCGCATCGCATCGATGTGCTGGTACAGGTCGACACCATGCTCGAACTGTTCGTGCTGCCTGCCACCCTCGGCCTGGGCCTGCACCATATCGCGTGGGAGCATTGCCATTTCGACGAGGATCTCGGCAGGCCGGCGCGCAAGGTGGCACGGCGACTGGCCGCGCAGTTCTGCCGGCAGGTAGTCGTGCTGACAGAGCGGGACCGCCGCCGCTGGCTTGAGGCACTGCGGCCGCGCAGCAAGGTCGTCTGCCTGCCGAATCCGCTGCCATTTCCGATGCCGGCCGAACCCGCGCCACGCATGCAGAAGACCGTGCTGGCCATGGGCCGGCTGGTTCCGGCGAAAGGCTTTGATGTCTTGCTGCGCGCCTGGCAGAAGGTAGTGGAAGCGGAGCCGGAATGGCAACTGGTCATCCACGGCGAAGGCGAAGAACGCCCTGCCCTCACTTCACTGATCGGCCAGCTGCAACTGCAAGACCGGGCCAGCCTGCCGGGTATTTGCCAGGATCCGGCGCAGGCCTACGGGCATGCATCGGTCTTCTGCCTGAGTTCGCGCTATGAGGGATTCGGGCTGGTGCTGATCGAAGCGATGGCTTTTGGCCTGCCGATCGTATCGACCGATTGCGAGACCGGACCACGCGAACTGCTCACACCGGGGCAGGATGCGCTGATGGTTGCCGCGGATGATGCCGATGCGCTGGCCAAGGCGCTGCTGACGGTGATCCGCCAACCGGAACTGGCGAACCACCTTGGCGCCGGTGGCCGCCACAAGGCAAGCCATTTCACGCTGGAGCGGCTTGCCCTGCAGTGGGACGCCCTGGTCAAGGCACCAGGGTAAGCACCGGATCAGCCCTCCAGCGCCGGGGCCAGCGCAGCGAGGGTGCGGACGGTGGCGCCGCGATGCAGGCCCGCAAAGGTCTGCGCATGCGCGCGCATATCCGCCAGCCGCGCTGGATCGGCCAGCACGCTTGCCGCGGTGCGCATCAGCGCATCGGCATTGTCGACGCGCAGACAAGCGCCCGCGGCAATCGCGTCTTCCGTCGCCTGTGCAAAGTTGAACGTATGCGGGCCAACCAGCACCGGCGTGCCGACCGCGCAGGCCTCGATCAGGTTCTGCCCCCCCAGAGGCAACAGGCTGCCACCGATGAAGGCGAGATCCGACGCAGCAAAGTACATTGCCATCTCGCCCATCGAATCGCCCAGCACGATATCGGCAGTCAGCGGCGACTGGATGCCGTCAAGATCCAGTGCACTCCGGCGCTCGACCGAAAACCCCGCACGCGCCACCATCGCGGCGACTTCATCGAAGCGCTGCGGGTGACGGGGGATCAGCAGCAGAGCGGGACGCGGGACATCGCCCGCCAGTGATTGCCAGCGGGAGAAGGCATCGAGCAACATCGGCTCCTCTCCCTCGCGCGTGCTGGCGGCTGCCAGCACCGCACGCGCGCCAAAGACCTTGCGCAGCCGCTCACCCAGCGCAACGCCTGCCGGCGCAGGCTGCATATCGAACTTCAGGTTGCCGGTGATCTGCACCGCCGGCACGCCCAACGCCTGAAAGCGATCGGCATCACCCGCCGTCTGCGCCAGCACGCCCGCAAAATCCCCATACATGACCGCCGCCGCGCGCCCAAACCGCGCCGTGCGCCGGAAGCTGCGCGGCGACAGGCGCGCATTGACCAGGAACAGCGGCACTCCGGCCTTGCGCGCGCCGCGCACGAGGTTGGGCCACACCTCCGTCTCCATCAGCATGCCCGCCTGCGGCCGGAAATATCGCATGAACCGCCCCACCAGCCATGGCAGGTCATACGGCAGGTAGCACTGCAGGATGCGCGGCTCCTTGCCGAACAGCTGGGCACCGGTCTGGCGGCCGGTCGGCGTCATGTGCGTCAGCAGCAGGCGGTGGTGCGGATAGGCGCCGAGCAGCGCGTCGATCAGCGGCTGCGCCGCGCGGGTCTCGCCGACCGACACGGCGTGAACCCAAAGCCACGGACCTTTCCGTGGCAGGCTGCCGTAAACACCCAGGCGTTCGCCGACGTGCTGCACATAGCCAGGCTCCTTGCGCGCGCGCCAGGCCAGGCGCAGCAGCGCCAGCGGCAGCACCACCACCCACAACATGCTATAGAGCAAACGCAGCATCAGGCAGCCACTCCGCGCACGCGGCAAGCCGCGTCGTAGACCTCATCGACCGACGGCACCACGCCGTCGTCACCGACATTGGCGATGCGCGCGGACCAGTAGCCCTCAGTCTTCCAGCGCCACGTGGCCGTATAGATCTCTACCGTCGGCCGGCACAACGCCGCGGCAATATGGACCAGGCCCGTATCGACCCCGATCACCACCTCGGCCCGGTTGATCAGCCCGAAGCCCTGCATCACCGAGAAACGCGGCAACACCCTCGCCTGCGGCACACCGGCAGCGACCTCTTCGGCAGCCTGGCGTTCCTTGTCATTGCCCCACGGCAGCAACATCACCAGGCCCTCATCCGCCAGCCGCCTGCCCAGCGCATGCCAGTTCTGCACCGCCCATTTCTTGCGCGCGCCAGCAGTCGCATGGAAGCACACGGCATAGCGTGCAGGCAGGTCGCCCCACAGCGGATCGTCAACATGCAGCGATTGCGCGGCAGGCCCGAAAAACTGCGGCGGCTCCGCCGGCTCAAGCCCGGTCAGCGCAGCCCCCAGCAAGCGCGAGCGCCGCACCGAATGCGTCTGGCGCGGCACGCGCACCGGATCGGTGTATAGCAGCCGCGCCGCCGGCTCATAGCCCGAGCCCTGCGTGGCATTGCCCAGCCCGATAATCGGCGCACCGGGCGCCCGCGCGGCCACGCGCGCGACCACCGCGGTCTTGAGCAAGCCCTGGCTCTCGATCACCGCGTCATAGCGCTCCTGGCGCAGCGCGTCACGCACCGTGCCCACCTCGCGCCAGGTGCTGCCCCGCAGGATGCGCTTGCGCCAGCGCCGCAGCGCAAACGGAATTACCCGGCGCACCTCCGGCAACAGCCGGACAAGTTCGACATAGCCCTCTTCCACCACCCAGTCGATCTCAGCGCCAGGCCAGCGCGCGCGCAGATCATGCACCAGCGGCATGTTGTGCACCACGTCACCGAGCGACGACACCTTGACCAGCAGGATGCGCGGCCGTTCCGGCAGTGTGAAAGGCACCGCGGCCGGCGTGGGCTGCGCCACACCGACCGCGTCCGACGATGCCGCCGGCACCGTCGCGCGCTCAGAACGGGAGCTGAGCATCCGGCTTCTCTGCCAGGATCACGCGCTTGAACTCCGCCTGGATACGCGCCAGTGCGGCGTCGTTGTCCGCCTCGAAACGCATCACCACCACAGGGGTGGTGTTGGACGGGCGCGCCAGGCCGAAGCCATCGGCATATTCCACGCGCACGCCGTCGATGGTGATCACCTCGCGCGCCCCTTCGAACTTCGCGTTCGCCTTGATCCGGTCCAGCAGCGTGAACGGCTCGCCCTCGGCACACTTGAGCTGCAGTTCCGGCGTGTTGTTGGCATTCGGCAGCGCATTCAGCACCGCGCTCGGATCCGCGTGGCGCGACAGGATCTCCAACAGGCGCGCGCCCGTGTACAGGCCATCGTCAAAGCCATACCAGCGGTCCTTGAAGAACACGTGGCCGCTCATCTCGCCCGCGATCGGCGCGCCCGTTTCCTTCAGCTTGGCCTTGACCAGCGAATGGCCGGTCTTCCACATCAGCGGCTCACCGCCGTGTTCTCGGATCCAGGGGGCCAGTTTGCCGGTGCATTTCACGTCGTAAATAACCTGGGCACCCGGGTTGCGCGCCAGGATCTCTTCAGCGAACAGCATCAGTTGCCTGTCCGGGAAAATCACCTGACCGTCCTTGGTCACCACACCAAGGCGGTCGCCATCGCCGTCGAAGGCCAGGCCAAGCTCGCAGTCAGTCTCGCGCAGGGCCTTCATTAGATCCTGCAGATTCTCGATATGTGCGGGATCAGGGTGGTGGTTCGGGAAGTTGCCGTCCACGTCGCAGAACAGCTCAGTCACCTCACAGCCCAGTCCACGGAACAGGTCACCCACGAAGGCACCGGCCACGCCGTTGCCGGCATCCAGGGCAACCTTCATCGGACGGGCCAGCTTGACGTCGCTGATGATGCGGTCGAGGTACTTTTGGCGCACATCGACTTGCTTGTAGGTGCCGGCACCGCTGGTGAAATTGCCGGCTTCGATCCGCTGGCGCAGCGCCTGGATCTGCTCGCCATAGATCGCCTTGCCGGCCAGCACCATCTTGAAACCGTTGTAGTCCGGCGGGTTGTGGCTGCCGGTGACCATGATGCCGGAGGTCGGGCGAACGCCGTCGATCTCGATGTTGGTGGCGAAGTAGACCATCGGGGTGGCGACCAGGCCGATGTCGATCACGTCCAGGCCGGCGGCGCGCAGGCCTTCGACCAGGCCGGAGATGAGGTCGGGGCCGGAGAGGCGGCCGTCGCGGCCTACGGCGATGGTTTTTTCGCCCAGTTCAGTCGCCGCCGAACCGAACGACAGCCCGATCTGGCGCGCAACGTCGCGCGTGAGAGTCTTACCCACGATTCCGCGAATGTCGTAGGCTTTAAAAATGGTGGGATCGATTTGCATGTGGCTTCCTGTATCGCGTTCCGGCCGCACCGCACTTTCAAAACAGAAAATGCGACGCACCAAAGGGTGCTATTTTGCCGGATTGCGGCAGCCCCGGGCGGTATAATCGCCGCATTATCACGGATGGACACAATTTTCGGAGTCTGTCCTACATTGAACGGTGCCCTGTCCGCCGCTCTTGGGCCGCTCCCCGTTTGGGGCGCCATGGTAGCCGGCAGCAATCTGCCCGGGTACCCGGCAACCTCCCTCTCAGCTTGCATTGCCCTGTGACATATGGCGGCCGCGACCCGGCTACAGACGTACAGACCCTTGAGACCAACTGCCCAGCCTTCGCCACGCCCTCGCATCGCCTATCTGATCACCAATTCGGAGATCGGCGGCGCGCAGTCGCATGTCGCTGACCTGTTGCAGTCGATGGCGGGCAAAGCCGATACCGTCCTCCTGGCCGGCGGCGACGGCCCCCTGTTCGATATCGCGAAACAGGCGGGCGCCCAGACCATCCGGCTGGCGCGGCTAGACAATGCGCTGTCTCCGTGGCGTGCGATCGCTGCCCTGCGCGAGCTGGTCAAGGCGCTCAAACAGGCCGCGCCCGACCTGATCCACGCCCATAGCGCCAAGGCCGGCGCGCTGGGCCGCATCGCCGGATTCCTGCTCGGCATACCTGTCATCTATACAGTCCATGGCTTCGCCTTCAAGCCTGAAGCCCCGGTGCGCCAGCGCATCGCTGCGCGCGTGGCGGAATGGATGTTGGCGCCGCTGACGGCGCGCGTCATTTGCGTGGCGGAAGCGGAGCGGCAGCTGGCACATGCACTGCCCATTCCGGAAGAGCGCATCACGGTGATCCCAAACGGCATCGCCGACACCAACCATCGCGCCGCACCACAAGCACCCCTGCGGAAAATCGTGATGGTCGCGCGCTTCGCCGCGCCCAAACGCCCGGATGCGGCCATTCGCGCCTTTGCGCGCGCTGGCCTGGGAGAGTGCGAACTCGTACTGGCCGGCGACGGTCCGCAGCGGTCTGCCATGCAGCAGCTGGCGCAACAGCTTGTGCCCGGCCGCGTGCGGTTTCCCGGGAATGTGACCGACATTCCCGCCCTGTTGGCATCCGCCCAGGCCTTTGTGCTGGCCTCGGACCATGAAGGCTTTCCGCTGTCGGTGCTTGAAGCGATGCGGGCCGGCCTGCCCGTCATCGCCTCGGATCTGCCAGGCATCCGCGAACAGCTAGAAGACTACCGGCGCGGGCAGCTGGTGGATCATGGCGACGAGAGCGCGTTCTCAGCTGCACTGCGACGCCTTGCCAGCGACGGTGCGCTGCGCGCTGCGCTTGGCAGCCAAGCGCGCCGCCGGTGGGAGCAACTCTATGGACTGGAACGCATGACCGAAGCGACGTGGTCCGTATATTGCGACGCCCGGGCGCAAACGCCCCGCGCTGCGCGGGTGCCAACATGATGAACATCAAGACCGACAGCGTGCGCCACGGCGCCTTGCGCAGCCGTACCGGCGGATCCGAGACCATGCGACGGGTCAGCAGGATGGTGGCCTGGGCGGTGATCGGCCTGGCGCTATTCGCGCTCAGCGCGGCGTGCGCCGAGATGGCACATCGCGCCGGCATTGTTACCCACGTGTTCACGCGCACGCTGCTATGGTCAGTGGTGCCATACTTGTTTGCGTTCATGCTGCTTCACCGCTCGTTGCACCTGCCAGCCATGGAGGGCAACAGCCTCGCGGGACTGGCAGCGACGCTGCCCTTCTGCGGCCTGCTCTTTACTTTTGCCGCCTTCCATATCGAGTATTCACGCGGCGCACTGCTGTTGTCTTACTGCATCACGCTGGCGTGGATCTGGGCCGGCTACCGGCGCTTCGTGCAAAACTACGTGCCGCTGTTCGGCTATACCGATCCGAATACCCTGGCGCAGCTCGGATCCATCCTCGCCATGCCGGGCGCCGCACCGCCGGCCCGTATCCGCTTCGAGCCAGTGGGATCACTGGAGGACGCCAGGCATTTCGACGGCCTGATGGTCGAGCGCAGCGCCACCGGCGACCCCGAACGCACGCGGCTGCTCGCACACTACAAAATGAGTCACGTTCGGATGTATTCGGTGGAGCGCGTCGGGGAAATGCTGACCGGTCGCGTTGGCCTGGCGCACATCGACGAGAACTTCCTGGATGACTACGCCGCCCACTACCTCTACGGCTACCTTA
This sequence comes from Cupriavidus sp. GW823-FHT06D04, assembly GCF_058795055.1. Classification (NCBI taxonomy): domain Bacteria; kingdom Pseudomonadati; phylum Pseudomonadota; class Betaproteobacteria; order Burkholderiales; family Burkholderiaceae; genus Cupriavidus; species Cupriavidus sp. GW823-FHT06D04. The sequence goes on from NZ_JBXAHL010000001.1 coordinate 345,838, forward strand.
AACGCGCGGTGGATATCGTGACCGTCTTGTGCCTGGCTCCGCTTGCCGTGCCTTTGGGGGCCGCGGTCGCGCTCGCGATCCGGCTCGAAACGCCCGGCGGTGCCATGTTCCGGCAGCAACGCGTAGGCCTGTTCGGCAAGCCTTTCATAGTGCTCAAGTTCCGCAGCATGAGCGTCGATGGCAGCGCGCCTGCCATGTTCGCCGCACGCCGCGACCCGCGCATTACCCGCGTCGGGCGCATCATCCGCAAGTACCGTCTGGATGAGATACCGCAGTTGTGGAATGTGTTGCTAGGCCACATGAGCCTTATTGGCCCGCGACCGGAGCAGGCGCCGATGGTCGAGGAGTTCTCGGAGACCATCGCCTACTATCCGTACCGGCATCTGGTGCGGCCCGGTCTGTCGGGCTGGGCCCAGGTGCAGCAGGGGTATGCCAGCAGCCACGAAGAGACCGTGACCAAGCTCAGCTATGACCTGTACTACGTCAAGCACTGCTCGCTGGCGCTGGACCTGCTGATCTCAGTCAAGACGTTGCAGACGATCCTGACCGGCTACGGTGCCCGGTGACAACGGTCCCAACGTTGACGAGCGCCTCGCCGCCGATGCGGATTTTGCTGCTTTGCACTGGCCTCAGAATGGGCGGCGCCGAGCAGCAGGTGGCCGGGCTCGCGCGCCAGTTCGCCGACGACGGTCATGCCGTCGCCGTGGTCAGCCTAACGCCGGGCTGCGACGTGACGCTGCCCGCAAGCGTCATGGTTCTTCCTCTCGATATGCGCAAATCGCCGGCATCGTTCGCGCGGGCGCTGTGGCAGCTACACGCATTCGTCAGGCAATGGCATCCGGATGTCATCCACGCGCACATGGTGCATGCAAATCTGCTGGCCCGGGTGCTCGCCGCGCTGACCGCCGCGCCGCCGGTGCTGTGCACCGCCCACAGTGCGCGCGAAGGCGGCCGCCTGCGAATGCTCGCCTATCGGTTGACCGACCGCTGGGCGGCCCTGACCACGCACGTCAGCGCCACGGGCAGGCAGGCGATGATCGACGCCGGCGCGGTCCCGGCCGCGCGTATCCGCGTGATGCCGAATGGTATCGACACTAGCCGCTTCAGTCCCGACGCGGCACGGCGGCAGGAGACCCGCGCCGCGCTGGGAGTCACGCCCGACACCCGGCTGATCGTCAACGTCGGCCGGCTCGTTCCGGAGAAAGCTCAGCAGACGCTGATCGATGCCTTCGCCGCGCTCGTGTGGACGCCCCCTGCGGCTGCGCAAGCGGAGATGCGACTGATGCTGGCCGGTGACGGGCCGCTGCGCGGCGAGCTGGGGGCGTCCGTCCGCCGCAACGGGCTCGATGGTCTCGTCACGCTTCTCGGCATGCGCCGCGACGTGCCAGCGCTGCTCAATGCCGCCGACCTGTTCGTGCTGTCCTCGGAGATCGAGGGCATGCCGCTGGTCGTCGGAGAGGCGCTGGCTAGCGGATGCCCGGTGGTGGCAACGGATGCGGCGGGCGTGGCGGAGCTGTTGGGCAACGCGGGCGAGATCGTTCCCCGGGGCGACGTGGCCGCGCTGTCGCACGCGATGGCGCGGGCGTTGGCACACGGCATCGGCAACGCAGCTGACCAGGCTGCGCGCCGCGACCGCGTGCTGGCGGCGTTCAGCCTGCAGGCTGTGGCTCGCCAATGGATCGCCTGCTACGCCCCACTGGCTGGCGCCGCCGGCCGCCGCACCCGCGCGGAGCCCGCCCGATGAGACGCAAGGTCGCCAGCAACCTAGCATGGATGCTGATCGAGCGTGGCCTGCAGATGGGCTGCGGCATCGGCATCCTGGCGATGCTGGCGCGCGGACTCGGGCCCGAAGGCTTCGCACGTTTCCAGTATGCGCAGGCCGTCGTCTATGTGACCGCGTCGATCGCGCTGATCTGTGGCAGCGAGGTCATCATTCCCCGGCTGGTCGCCAACGGCGATCCAGCGGCCCAGCACCGGCTGCTGGCCCACGCATTCGGTCTGCGCCTGTCGGCCGGCGTGCTCGCCTATCTGCTGATGTGCGGATTCCTGCTGGTCACGCGCCAGGGGTCGGAGTCCTGGGTGCCGGCGCTGGTGCTCGGCGTGCCCGTGCTGTTGCGCGAGCCGTTCGGCATCGTCACGGCGTGGATGCAGGCCTGTACGCGCACCCGACCCAATACAGTGATCAATGTGTCCGCGCTCGCCGTAAAGGCAGTCTGTGTGACGCTGCTATTCTGGTTCAGCGTCCGCAGCGTGCCGGCCTACGCACTGGTCTTCGTGCTCGAAGCGGCCGTTGCGGCCGTGCTGTGGACCCATTTCTACCTGGCGCGCGCGCCGCGCGTCCGCGTGACCGCAGAGCCGGCGCTGATCCGCGAGTTGATCGCCGACGGCGCCCTCTTCTGGCTGAGCTTCATTTTGATGATGAGCGCGCGGCGCATCGACCAGCTACTGCTGAAGCCGCTTGTGCCGCTGACCGAGTTCGGCGCCTATGCCGCGTCGATGCAGGTGCTCGACAACTTCGTGCTGCTCGCCACGATCCTTGCCGCGGGCATCGCCCCAATCTATGTCTATGCCCAGCCGACGCTCGCCCAGGCGCGGCGCAACGTCCTCAGGATCGCGGGCGGCATGCTGGCCGTCGGGCTGGCGGGCGGCCTAACGATCACGGCCTGCGCACCCTGGATTGTCCAGCTGCTCTACGGTTCGGCGTATGCCTCCGCGGCGGACCTGCTGCAACTCTCGGCCATCGCCTCGACACTGATCTTCGCGGACGTGGCGCTGACTCTGCTACCCATCCACATGCGCCGTCCGCGGCTGGTGGCGATCAAGTGGGGGCTGGTGTTTGCCGTCACTGTCGGCATCGATGTCGTCGCCATCCCGGCGTTCGGGGCGCGTGGCGCGATCCTCGGATACGCGATCGCCAACCTACTGGCCGCGCTGTTCGGTCTCGGCATCTGGCTGTGCGAGGGCCGCCGCCTGCCCGCCGCCCGCGAGGCCAACGCATGAAAACGGACCGCAATCTCTGCTTCCAGAGCGAGACCCTGAACGTCATGGGCGGCACCGAGCACATGACGGCCGTCGTCGCCAACGCTCTGGCGGAACATGAGCACGCGGTAAGCATCCTCAGCCTCTTCGATCCGGCGAGCTGCTTCCCACTGCATCCGCGGGTGCATCATGAAGCCCTGGTCGCGCAGTGGCCGTGGCTCAAGCTCGCCTATGTCGCGACCGTGGCCGGCATCCGCCGCTTCTGCAGGAGCCGGCAGGTCGATGTGCTGGTGCAGGTCGACACCATGATATTGCTGTTCACGCTGCCGCCGACGGCAGGCTTTGGCGTCGAGCAGATTGCCTGGGGGCAAGACGGGGAGGCATCGGCCAGGATGGCAACTGCGGCCCGGCACGACACGAGTGCGTTTGCCCCAGAGAAGATCATCGCGCGCTGGAAATACCCTGGCAGCGGGGGAATCGCCCGGCTGGTAGCGCACCAGACACTATCATGTTGCTTCTACTGAACAAGACAATGCTCCGACTGCGGGAAACAAGAAATCGTCTAACGGTCGTCCTCGCCATCGCACCCGTACTGGGGGTTCTCGCGGGCCTGCGCTACTACGCCCCGGCACTCCCGGTCTACTGGACGGCCGGCGTCCTGCATGATTTCCTAATCTGGACCGCAGCCTGCCTAGGCATCGCGTGGCTGCTGCGGCGGAACGCGCCCACGCAGGCGCGCCGGCTCTTTGCTGTCGCTATTTCGGTGTATCTGGCCATCGGCGTGGGCCTCGACGCCACCGCGGCAGTCGCGCTGCTTCTTGTCTCGTCGTTCCTGTGGGGACGCGGCTCGCTTCGCCTAATCTTCGAGGGTGGGAACGACGCGGCCAACTGGTCGCTGTGCGTGTTCCTGGGCCTGGCCGTCCAGCTTGCCATCTTCGGGGTGCTGATTCATTTCCCGCTCAATTTCCGTGCGTTCTACGTCGCGATCCTGTCTGCACCGATCCTGGCCGTCCTGCTCTCGGGAGGCCTGCAGCGCGGCTGGCGCGGCTTCGTCAACGGCGTCGCGATCCGCACGCGTACATTCGACGAGATTCCGTACTGGTACTTCGTCCTGCTGATGATTTTGCTGGGCGCTGTCGCGCGCTACGCGCTCTATCCGACCGTCGGCTACGACGAGAACGCGCTGCATCTGCGGATGTGGACGCAGCTCACCTATCGTCACGTCTATGAGTTCGACGTCGTGACGCAAGTGTGGGAGGTGGCGCCGTTCGCAGTCGCGCTGCTGCACGCCATCGTCTCGCTAGTCGCCGGCGACGACGCGCGCGGCGCGCTGACCCTGGCGCTGACACTGCTGCTGTGCGCGCAAGTCTGGGCCATTCTCGCGCACTTCTCGCTGAAGCGGCATGACCGGCTGCTGATGCTCGTGCTGTTCGGCAGCACTCCGATGCTCGGCAGCCTGCTCGGGGCGCTGCAGGCTGAGTTGTTCCTGGCGCTGATGATGGCGGGCGGCGTCCGCTTTGCGCTGGAGGCCAGGGACGGCTGGCTCGGCAGCCGGATGCTTGTCGTGCTCACCATTGCCGCGATGTGCGTCGCGGCCAAGCTGCCTGGCGCGTTGATCGGCATCCTGCTGGTGGGTGCGGCTGCGCTGCAGGTCTCGTTGTCGCGCAGTTTGCCCCCCCCGCAGCGCCTGCGAAGCCCGGCTCTGCTGATCCTGTTCCTCCTGCTGTTGATCTCGGTGGCGCTGCATGCGTATGTCACCGCCTGGGGCATCACCGGCAATCCGTTCTTCCCCCTTTACAACGGCATCTTCAAGTCCCCTTATTTCGAGGCGGCAAACTTCGCGGACACCCGATGGCTCAAGGGCTTCAGCCTGGAGAGCTATTGGGGACTGTTCTTCAAGACTTCCGGCTTCCAGGAGTCGAAGGACTTCGTCGCGGGCTTCCAGTACCTGTTCCTGCCTTTCATCGCCCTCCTCGCCGTCGGCAGGACGGACCTCAGGAAGCTGGGGATCGTCCTGATTCCGCTCGCCGGCTTCGGCGTCATAATGTTCGCGATGATCCAGTACTGGCGCTACCTGTTTCCGGCACTGCCGCTGGCAACGGTCATCATCAGCGCGCCGCTTTGGGAAAAGCATGGTGGCCAGGAATGGCAGCGGGCAGTCGCGCGCGTGGCGATCCTCGCCTGCGTCGCCATCAATCTGTACTTCTTCCCCGGCGTTTCCTGGGTCTTCGAAGGCCCTCCACAGCAGGCCTACACGGCGGCGGGACGGCGCGCCATCGCGGAACGGATCAATCCGGCGAAGCTGCTCACCGCCTACGTCAACGAACGCTATCCTGGCGCCACGGTCCTCTACCCTGCCTCCACGCCGTTCGGCGCGAACCTCAAGGGCGATCCCGTCCTCGTCAACTGGTATTCCCCGTCGCACCAGGCACGCTTTGCCGCTGCCACGAGCCTCGCGCACGTGGCGAACTTCGTGAAAGACGAGAAGGTCGGCTTCGTGATCTGGAGCACGTATGACGCGCCCACGCCCGAGCATCCGGAATGGTTCCTGCGGGAATACCTGAGCCAGGTTGGATATCCGGAACTACGCATCGGCAACTTCACGCTGTACCGGGTCGTCGGCCACGACTTGACCTATCGTGAGGCGTTCGACCTGCGCAAGCAGATTTCAGGCGAAGTGAAGATCGCAAAAGATGCCCCCTCGGCCGCCATGCCAGTCACCGTGCCGACCAGCGGCGCGACCAGGCTCCGGTATCACGTGACTTATCGCTGCCAGTCAGCGACGGGTCGCCTTGTGGCCCTGATCCAGTGGGGCACCGGATCGCCGTATTACCGCCTCATGCCTTGCAGCGAGACACCACTCTCGTTCTCGGAATCGCTGCCCGTGCCCAACGGCGCCTCACGCGCGCAGATGCAGTTTACCCGGCAAGACACTGCCGAGGCCGAGCTGACAGACATTCGACTGGAGACGAACTGACAATGGTGACAATGGACCCAACGCAACAGGAGCAGGCGGTTGCCGTGGTCATCCCCTGCTACAAGGTGAAGGCGCATATCCTCGGCTTGATCGCGAATATCGGGCCGGAATGCGCGAGGATCTACGTCGTCGACGATTGCTGTCCCGATGGCAGCGGGAACCACGTGCGGGAGCATTGCTGTGACCCGCGCGTCGTTGTGCTGCACAACGGCGCGAACTTGGGCGTCGGCGGTGCCGTGATGACCGGCTACCAGGCCGCGATCGCGGACGAGATGAACGTCATCGTCAAGGTCGATGGCGACGGTCAGATGGATCCCACGCTGATCCCGGATTTCGTGGCGCCGATCCTGGCCGGCGAGGCTGACTACACGAAGGGCAACCGCTTCTTCAACCTGGAGGAGATCCGTGCGATGCCGAAAGCCCGGCTCTTCGGCAATGCCACGCTCTCCTTCATGACCAAGATTTCCTCCGGCTACTGGGACCTGTTCGATCCGACCAACGGCTACACCGCGATCCATCGCGATGTGGCCCGGCAACTGCCGCTCCACAAGATCAGCCGCCGGTACTTCTTCGAGACGGACATGCTGTTTCGCCTCAACACACTGCGCGCGGTGGTCGTCGACGTGCCGATGAATGCCAGGTATGGAAACGAAGTGAGCAACCTGAAGATCCGGAAGATCGTCGGCGAATTCGTCTTCAAGCACGTCCGCAACTTCGGCAAGCGCATCTTCTACAATTACTACCTGCGGGACATGTCGCTCGCCTCCCTCGAGTTGCCAATCGGCGGCTTGATGATGGTGTCCGGGGTCATCTTCGGCGGCTATCACTGGGTGGGTTCGTTGCGCAAGGGCGTGACCACGCCAGCGGGCACCGTGATGCTGGCCGCCATCCTGCTGCTGATCGGCCTGCAGTTCGTACTGGCCTTCATTGCACACGACATCTCGTCCGTGCCGCGCCGGGCCATCCACAAGCGCGCGGCCCGCAGGCTGAAGCCGCCGGCCGGGAAGTAGCGGGCCGCCGGCCCTGTCAGGCGCCCTTGCGGTACACGCAGACGACTGCATCGCTCGGGAACATCCTGGTCAGCGGGAAGACGGCGAGCGTGCCCAGGTACAGTACGACGAAACGCACGAGGCTGGGATCGGCGCAGCGCAGCCGCGCGGCCAGGCCCTTGAGCCGCACCGATGGCAGTTCGGCATCGCGCACCAGCGAGAAGCCGAACCGCGACAAAAGCCCGTTCAGGTTTTCGCGGTTGAAGTAATGCACGTGCGGCGACGGCAGGTCCTTCTGCCAGAGCCGCGCGAACGGCCCCTGCCAGCCGACGCGCGCCAGCACGCGCGACAGGCGGTAGAACAGCCCGTTGCTGTTAGGCAGGTTCAGCACCAGCAGGCCATCCGAATTGAGCCTGGCGGCGCAGGCCGCAAGCGCGTCGCCGATTGCGGGAAGATGCTCGATGACGTCGTTGAAGACAATGACATCGAACGCTTCGTGCTGTTCCAGCGCATCCGGGAAATAGCCGGCTCGGACATGCACGCCGCGTGCTACGGCCTTTTCCACGACCGCGATGTCCGGTTCGATGCCGAGCGACCGGAAGTGTGCCTGGGCCACGTCGAGAAACCAGCCGTGCGCCGCCCCGACATCGAGCAGCGATGGCCGCCCCGACTTGGTGAGATCGAGAATGAGCTTCACGATCTCGCGGAAATTCTCCATCCGCAGGGCCTTCAGCCCTGCCTCGCGCAAGCCCTCGTCCAGCGCGAGATGCGCCGTCGGGTCATTTATCACGGGTTCCAGCCAGCTGCCCTCGTAGCCGCACGCCGGGCAGACAAAATGCCACCGGGCGATGCCTGGCTGGGTGAGACTCGAACACACTACGCATAACGACTGGATGCTGGTTGCGGTCATGAAAATCCTTGCTGGGAAATGCCAACGGCCGCGTGTCGGCGGCGCCTGCGGCATATGCGCACTGGGTTCGCATCAGGGCCGGATGGTAAAATGCTAGCCGCCCAATCCCTCAGACAGCCCTATTTTGCGCACCCTATCACCCCAGATTCTCTTGTATGTCGCCATCGGCGTGGTCTGCGCCGCGCTCGACCTGGGGATCATGCAAGCCCTTCTGTGGAACGGCGCCGTTGCCTGGGTCGCGGCGAGTGTCGCTTTCATCGTCTGCGTGGTGGTCAACTACACCGCACACTCAAAGCTCACGTTTGACGCGCCGTCTTCGCTGCCTTCATTTCTGAGGTTTCTAGTGATCGTTAGCCTCAACTACGTGATCACGATCGTCTGTGTGCAGGCGGCACACGCCATTATAGACAATGCCATGATCGGCAAGATCTTGTCCTATCCGATCGTCACGCTCAATGGCTTCCTGCTCGGCAAGCACTGGGTTTTCCGCTCCGCGTAGCAGACGCCGGCCCTCGACGCGCGCCGGTGCCCAGCGGAACGAATCGGCACAGGACGACAGCCGCCCTCGGGTTCCGGGCACACCATCACTGAACACCGATGACCACTTCGATCAAGAAGACCGTACTGTATCTGATCCTGATTCAAGGCGGCAACTACCTGTTTCCGCTTCTACTACTGCCATATCTTGGCGGCGTGCTCGGGGTCAAGGAGTTTGGCGTGCTCGCCTATTGCCAGGCGATCATGCAGTACCTGATGCTCCTAACCGACTACGGCTACAATCTGACAGCGACCCGGCTGGTGTCGCTGCACCGAGACGATCCGGGCAAGCTGAACGACGTGTACGCGTGCACGACGGCCGGCCGCTTCGCGCTGATGCTCGGTGCGCTGGTGCTGCTGCTCGCCGGCTTTGCATTTGTCCCGGACATTCGCTCGCACTGGGCCGTCTTTGCAGGCTTGAGCCTGGGCATGATCGCCAATGCGCTGACGCCGCTGTGGCTGTTCCAAGGATTGGAGCGCATGAAATCGCTGGTGCTGCCGACCTTCGTTTCCAAGGCGGTCAGCGTGCTCTGCGTGGTGGTCTTGGTCAGGGGTGAAGGCGATGCGGCGCTCGCCGCGCTAGGCATCAGCATCGGCAACGTCGTGCTGGCCGGAGCCGCCATGTGGATCGTGGCGCGGGAGAAATTCGCGGCGCTCGTCGCCGTCAAGGCGCGCGACGTGTATCACACGCTTACCGAGGGCTTCCCGGTCTTCCTGTCGGTCGTGCTGGTGAGCTTCTACGTGAACTTCAACTCGATCCTGCTGAACCATTACTACGGCCCGGTCGCCGTCGGCCAGTTCGCAATGGCGGATAAGATTCGCCTGGCGGCGCAAGCGGTATTCGTGGTCGTCGGGCAGGCGTTCTACCCGCGCATCAGCCAGTACAACACGATCGATCCGCCAGCGGCGCGCAAGCTGCTGCGCACCGCGATGCTGCTGATCTCGGGCTCCGCCATCGGCATGTTCGCCGTGATTCAGCTTTTTGCGGACTGGGCCGTCACCTTCTGGCTGGGCGAACAGTTCCACTCGTCGATCGGGCTACTGAAACTGGAGGCGGTGCTGTTGCCGATCATCGGCGTCGCGCTGGTCTATGGCAATCTCGGGCTGATGGCGATGGGCAACACGCGGCTGCTGAAGAACGTGTACGCCGTCGCCACGGCCCTCCACCTGGCCTACGTGGTGCCGCTCACCCTCCGTTGGGGCGCGGAAGGCACGATCGTCTCCGTCATCCTGACGGAGCTCTTCGGCGCAGCGGCGTTTGCATGGCTCTACTTCCGCGAGAGGAAGCGTGCCCTCGCCGCGCAGCCGGGGCAGGATGCGCCGGCCTGAACGGCTGGCGGCCCGCCCGCGGGCCTCGCTGGCAAAATTAGCCGGCCGATCGTCAGTCGAACACTTCGGCGTCGTGGAACGGCTTGCCTGCGGCGTCCTTTGCGGCAAGCATCGGCTCGCCCTCGAGCGACCATTGGATGCCCACGGTGGGGTCGTTCCACAGCAGGCTGCGCTCGTGCTCCGGATACCAGTAGTCGGTGGTCTTGTAGAGCACCTCGGCAATTTCAGTGATCGCCAGGAAACCGTGTGCGAAGCCGGGCGGCACCCAGAGCTGGAGCTTGTTTTGCTCGGAGAGCACCACGCCCACCCACTTGCCGAAGTTCGGTGAACTGCGGCGTAGGTCGACCGCCACATCGAAGATCTCGCCTCGCGCCACGCGCACCAGTTTGCCCTGCGGCTGCCTAATCTGGTAATGCAGGCCGCGCAGCACGCCCTTGGACGAGCGGCTGTGGTTATCCTGCACGAAGGGCGTATCCACCCCGGTGGCCTGCTGGAAGTCCTGCTGGTTGAAGCTCTCAAAAAAGAAACCCCGGTCATCACCGAACACCTTCGGCTCCAGGATCATGACCTCCGGCAGCGCCGTCGGGGTCGCAACAAAAGGCATCGCTTTCCTCCCTAGTTCAACAGGCTGAGCAGGTACTTGCCATAGCCGTTCTTCGCCAACGGCGCGGCAAGCGCCTGGACTTTGTCCGCGCCGATCCAACCCTGGCCGTAGGCAATCTCCTCCGGACAGGCCACCATCTGGCCCTGGCGCTTCTGCAGCGTCGCGATGAAGCTCGACGCATCGAGAAGGCTGTCATGCGTGCCAGTATCGAGCCAGGCATAGCCCCGCCCCATGATCTCGACGTTGAGCTTGCCACGCTCCAAGTAGTGGCGATTCACATCCGTGATCTCCAACTCCCCGCGCGCGGACGGCTGGATCTGCGAAGCGATGTCGCAGACCTGCTGGTCGTAGAAGTACAGGCCGGTCACCGCGTAGCTGCTCTTCGGCTGCGCCGGTTTTTCCTCGATGCTGACCGCGTTCTGATTGGCATCGAATTCCACCACGCCATAGCGCTCGGGATCGTGGACGTGATAGGCGAACACGCTGGCGCCGCCCTGGTGGGAGTCGGCATTGCGTAGCAGCTTCGGCAGGTCGTGGCCGTGGAAGATGTTGTCGCCCAGGACCAGCGCGCTGGGGCCGCCGCCCAGGAAGTCCCGGCCGATCAGGAACGCCTGCGCCAGGCCATCGGGCGAGGGCTGCACCGCGTAGCGGATATTCATGCCCCACTGACCGCCATCGCCGAGCAGATCGGAGAAACGCGGCGTATCGGACGGCGTGGAGATCACTAGGACGTCCCGGATGCCCGCCAGCATCAGCGTGCTGAGCGGATAGTAGATCATCGGCTTGTCGTACACCGGCATGAGCTGCTTGGAAACGGCCTGCGTCACCGGATAGAGCCGGGTGCCGGAGCCGCCGGCGAGGATGATGCCTTTGCGTGTATTCATCATGTTCCTTCCATCTGACGCCCCGCTTGGCGTCCTGCTACTGCAACGTTCAAGCCACCCGCGACCGCCGGTTTGTGCTCCCGTGCCAACCGCGGAAAGGCGATGAGGAGTACGGTGAAGCCGAGGAAGAAAGAGATCGACTCGTGACCCGCGCTCGCCAGGGACGTCAGCACAAAATAGAGAACGGCGGCCCTGGCGCGCGGATCGGCCAGGTTGATGCGCCGGCACAGCGCGACCATCATCCACAGGAAGAATACGCCGTACACGAGCATGAAATCGAACAGCGTGGATTTGGTCGACACGTTGGTCAGGCTCGCGACGATCTCGGCCACCTCCGAGAAATTGAGGGGAAGCTGCGCCCCGAGCCAGTCCATGGCCCACCCGCCGAGGTTCTGCACGGCCCAATAGAAACCGTAGTAGCCGTAACCAAGCGGATCGACAACCTGCCCAGCTAGCCCGGCCAGCCACAAAGTCATTCGCGTCGATCCCGACGTAAAATTGCTGAGGTCGTGGGCGACGGCCTCCGCCTGCTGCAGGCCCACGGCAATGACAACCGGCGCGAAGACGAGCAGGTAGGGAATCAGGCGGCGCGTCAGGCTGACGAATAGGAACGCCGCCAGGATGCTAATCGCCGCCCCCTTGGAGCCGACGACGCCTAGCAGCACCATCATCAGCAGCATGAACACGGCCTGCCGCTTGGCCGAATATGGGCGCGACATCTCGCTGAGCAGATAGACCATCATCGCGTATCGCCCGACCAGCGTGGCGAAATGCGAGTTCTCCTGCATGAAGCCGCGCGTGCGCAGGTCCTCCGTCTCCAGGTAGCCCGGTGCGAACACCAGGCCCCGGATTGCACCCGGCAGGCTGCCGGGAAAGAGGTCGTGAAAGAGATAGCCGATCGCGCAGATGACGAGCGCGGTGATCAGCCCCATGCGCAGGTGCGGGACGCGCAGATGATCGAAGAACAGCAGCGGCGACAGCCAGACGGCCGAAAGCACGAGCAACGTCAGCGACTTCGCCGCGAACAACGGCGAGAGCCCGAAGAACAGTGCGGACAGCACTGAGGCCAGGATACCGTAGGCCAGCAGCCACCAGGCATTCAGGCTGGTAGCCGAATGGGCGCGCCCTTCGACCAGACGCACGAGCAATACCAAGGGCAGGCAGCAGCTGATCAGCAGCGTGCCCGGCGAGGCCGCCAGGTAGCCGAGCGCCTCGGGCCGGTAAACGGCACCGAATGCCATGCATGCAATGGCTGTCGAGAAAGCGATCGACAGTAGCCAGGAAATCACCATGCTAGCTAGCTCCGGCCCGACTGCCCCGTCTCGTTGCCCACCAGTTGGAGCATCTCCGCGCGAATCCTGTCCGCGAAGAGCCTCCAGTTGGCATGCGTCTCGACGGTACTGCGCCCGGCCTCGGAAATGCTCGCCCAGTAAGCCTTGTCTTCCCGCAGGCGCCCGACTCCCTCGATGAAGTCGGCCGGGGAATCGAAGGCAATCAGGTTTCGGCTTGCCTGGAAATATCCGCAGCTCTCGACGTCGAGTCGCGTAGTAATCACCGGCAACTGGTTGGCCATCCCTTCGAGGATCTTCTTGCGGATGCCCCCACCGACGTAGGTCGGGGAGATCAGGGCCAGGGAACTGGCGAAGACGGCCGTCAACGACGGCACAAAGCCGAGCGCCTTGACACGCAGACCCGTGAGCGTCTCCGGCTTTATGTCGACGAGCCCGGCGAGCTGCTCGAGCTGCACTCCGGTGATGGCCAGCGTCAGCGACTGCAGGCGCGGGTGCTGCGCCGCCTGCGCCCACACGGTATGCAGGAAGCGCTTCAGGCTGTCGACACTCTGCGTAGCGCGGGGATTGAGCAACACGAGCAGTTGCGAGGATGCGGCGCTTTCGCTCAGGTCGCGACGCGGGGGGAGCGGAATGCCTTCGGGCGCAAGGAAAAGGTTGCTGTGGCCATCCTGCCGGCGTGCAATCGCGAGGTCCTGGTCGGTGATGAATGCCACGGCATCCACGCGCTTCCAGATCCGCATCTCCTCGCGCTGCGTGAAACTGGCGAACAGGCTGGCCGCCAGCCGCAGCGGTCCGCGCAGCGAATCGCGATAGCTGCGCACCAGCTCGTATTCGACGTTGTGCTCACGCAGCAGGATTGGCACGCGCCAGCCAGCGGCACGGCGGATCTTCTCCGCCAACCCCACCGTGTGCGGATGGAAGCAGATCAAGGCATCGGGCCGGATGGGACCGATGGCGTCGGCAAAGGCACGCGCGGCCGCCGTCGTCGAGTATTTCTCGAACTTGTATGGCCTGCCCTGCAGCGTGGCGCCGAGGACGACGCCGAGGGACTCCACCGGCCTGAACGGCACAGCAACCTGGCGAACGCCGATAGCCGCGTAGCCTGCGGCCGCCTCCGCGCTGTTTTCCGCGCGTGGATACGCGTAGGTGACGTCGAACTGCTCGCCGAGGGAAGCTAGGGCGCCGTGGATGCTCTCCTTGCCGCCGTCAACCGGGGGGATGACTTCCTGTGGCCCGAGGGCGAGTATCTTAATCTGTATCATGGACGTCCGATTCGTGAATACAAGGCAGCCGCCTTCGCGCAGACGCGGTATTTCAACCCGATGTTCATTGGCATGACCAGGCCGCCACGGCGCAGTATCTGCTCGCTGAACAGGTACTCGAACGCCACCGTCACCGCCTTGCGCAGCAGCAGGTCTTCCGCGACGTTGCCGTTCAACCTGCCCTTCCAGGACCATGGGCTAACGGGGCCGGTCAGGTGTACGTGCAGCATGTGCTTCAGTGCGACATGCTGGTCGGCATGGTCGTCCAGCCAGCGGCGGACGGACGGGTTCGAATCATCGCCCGGCAGCGTCCGGGCAAGTTGTTGGAAGACGTCGAAGCCCGCCCGGTTCAGCAGGAAACAGAAGGTCGACAGGTGGCGTCGGGTTGGGTTGCGCACATCCAGCAGCAGCAAGTCCGTCGAAGGATGGACCTCGCCAGCGGCGGCGGGCTCTCGTATCGCCGTTAGGCTCGGGACCAGGGCCCCGAGCCGCCTCGCCATCATGCGCCAGGGATGCTTACCGAACAGGGTATCGTTCAAGATCAGGTACAGGTCATGGTCCCCGACGACCGAGGCCGCTGACGCATACGCGGAAATATCGAGGTACTTCCCCGTGCTGGGGATCCACGAGGCCTTGTCGCCCGGCTCTACGGGCAACGGGACCGACGGACGCATGCTGACGAAGCACTTGCTGGCGGCGGCGTGATCCAGCAGTAGATTGTCCACGAATTCCGACGTCACTTTCGAGAACTGCGACGGCGACGTGTAGTAACACGCCCCAATGATCGCAACTCGCATGCCTTGCTGATGACGAGATGCTGATTGTGGGTGACTGGTCATTGACGCTGAGGACAGAGAACGGATTTCGACATACGACGATGAATCGGGCGTAGAGTCACGGGCGGGGTAGACACGCCGGGCGTCCCGCCCCCACGGACACGGCCCTGTTAGTGGCGACCGTAGCTGTCCTCGATGCGCACGATGTCGTCCTCGTTGAGATAGCTGCCGGACTGCACCTCGATGATCTCGAGCGGGATGCTGCCCGGATTCGCCAGGCGGTGAACCTCGCCCAGTGGGATGTAGGTCGACTGGTTCTCGGTGAGCAGGATGGTCTTGTCGCCGCAGGTGATTTCCGCGGTGCCCTTGACCACGATCCAGTGCTCGGCCCGATGGTAGTGCTTCTGCAGGCTCAGGCTGGCCTTTGGCTTGACCTGGATGCGCTTGACCTTGAAGCGGTCGCTTTCGTCGACACTGTCATACCAACCCCATGGGCGATGCACCTTGCGATGCAGGGTCTGCTCGCCACGCTGCTGCTGGCCGAGCGCGTTGACGATATGCTTCACGTCCTGGCTGCGGGACTTGTCGGCGACCAGCACCGCATCCGGCGTCTCGACGACGACGAGGCCTTCCACGCCGACCAGGCTGACCAGCCGGCTGGTGGCATGCACCAGCGTATTGCGGCTATCCCTGGTGATCACGTCGCCCATGTGGGCGTTGCCGTCGTCGTCCTTCGGCAGCACATTCCAGACCGCGTCCCACGCGCCCAGATCGCTCCAGCCGGCATCGAGCGGCACCATCCGGATCGGGAAGCCGCTGCCCGGGCAGCGTTCGGCCACGGCGCAGTCGATCGAATCGGACGGAATCTCCGCGAACTCGGCCTTGCCTGGGCGCGTGTTCTGTCCGTCCCGGCTGCGCTGTTCCCATGCGCGCCGCGTGATCTGCAGGATGTCTGGGCGGAACTGCTCGAGCGCGGCGAGCCACACCGAGGCCCGTAGCACAAACATGCCGCTGTTCCAACAATAGCCGCCCTCCGCGATATAACGCTGAGCGGTGGCGAGATCGGGCTTCTCGACGAACGCCTCGACATCGAAGGCCGCCGCCGAATCTGACCGCTTGCTGGTCCGGATGTAGCCGTAGCCGGTCTCCGGGCTTTGCGTCGGAACCCCGAGAACGACGATCGCGCCCTTGGCCGCCTCGCCGATCGCCGCCTGCAGCGCCGCGTTGTATGCCGCCTCGTTGGTGATCGCCTGGTCGGCCGGGGTCACGGCAAGCACGGGGTCGCCGCCCGCTTCCATCGCCGCCAGCGCCGCAATAGTCAGCGCCGGCGCTGTGCCGCGCCCGACAGGCTCCAGTAGCGCTGCCCCGAGAGCGACCCCGGTCTCGCGCAGTTGCTCGAGGGCTAGGAAGCGGTGCTCCTCATTGCTGACGACGACCGGTGCGGCGACGGCGATGTTGTCCGCCCCCACCGCGGTGATCCTCGCGATGGCCTGCTGGAACAGGCTCTCGTTGCCCGTCAGGCAAAGGAACTGCTTGGGAAACCCTGCCCGCGAGAGAGGCCACAGCCGGGTACCAGAACCGCCGCAAAGAATAACTGGAGTTACTGAGATCATTTTTCTTTCCCTTACCACACCGACATCGAAGTCATCGGCTGGCTCAGGCCCGGCACATCGGCCCAGGCCGTTAAATTCGCACAAGCTGCCGGCTACGCCACCAGGCGATCATACATTGCCATCATCCGCTTCACCGAGACCTCCTCGGTGAACTCGGTCATAAACCGCTGGCGTGCTCCCTCGGAGAAACGGGCGCGCTCCTCATCCGAATCCAGGATCCGGTTGCACGCCTGCGCCAACGCCACGGGATCGTTGACCGGGACGTTAATGCCGCTGACGCCGTGCTGGTTGACCCACGGCACTCCGGATCCGGGAATATTCGTCGCCACAACCGGCAGGCCGTAGGCCATCGCTTCCAGCAACACCACGCCGAATGCCTCCGCCCGGGTGACTGACGGCAGGCAGTACAGCGCGGCTCGCGCAAAGAGCGCGTGCAGCGCGTCGTCGCTCAACCGGCCGGCGAGATGAACGCGGCCTTCCACACCGGCGTCGCGGATCGCCGCCTGCAGCGATTCCCGCAACGGGCCGCCGCCCACGATCACCACTACGGCATCGTTCTGAAGCTGCCGGGCGGCTTCAATCAGCACATCGAAGCCTTTGTACGGCACGAGCCGTCCGACCGCGAGGATCAGCTTCCTGCCGGCCAGCCTGTCTTCCAGTTCCCACGGCAGCGGCGATGCGCCATGCGCGGCACTCGCTTTCCTTGCATCCGTCACGCCGATCGGCACGACGGCGACCTTGTCGCCGAAACGGCTGAGCAGCGGCGAGGCCTCGGCGTAGACCTGCGAGGTGCCGACGATGCAATCGGCCCGCTTTAGCATGCCTACCTCCAGCGGCTTCAGCAGCTTGCCCAATACGCCCTTGTTGATCACGTCGGCATGCCAGTGCACCAGCAGGCGTGGCTTCCCGCCAATCAGCAGCGCGCACAACGCGCCGAGCATATTGGGCACGTGCAGATGAACTACATCGGCATGGCGTGCCGCCTTCAGGCACGCCAGCAGGTACCTGAAGCCGAGAGGCTGCGAGGCGACCAGCCTGGCGATCGGCAGGCGAACCACCCGGACACCGCTCATCACGCTGTTCGCGTCGGCCGGCGCCTTCCGGAAGCAGACAACGGAAACGTCGTGGCCGGCATTGGCCGCGCCCTGCGCGAGACTCGACGTCACGCTCTCGATGCCGCCAGCGTCGGGGGGATAGTACTTCCCAAAATGAACGATCTTTGCCATATCAGCTGCAGTCCAGTCTTACTTCCGCTTCGACCAGCGGATCAACAGCAGCACCAGCGAAATGATCGCGCCCGCCAGCAACCCTGCTGCGGCAAATGCGGACTTCCGCGGGAAGACCGGGCGCCGGCTAACGTCCGGCACGCCTAGGGCATGCGTATTGAAGGTGCGCGCAGGATCGAGCTGCTCCTTCACCACACGCTTCCTGCGCTCCAGTTGCCGCAAGGCCAGGTCGTTCTGGGCAAGCATCTGCGTCACCACTACGCTTTCCGAGAACTTTCGCCCCAGGTCGCCGCGGAGTTGCTCCTGCGCCAGCTTAAGCAGATCGGCCCGGCGCTCCTGCTCTGCGGTCAGTGAGTGGTCGACCGAGGCCTGCTCCTCCTTCATCCTTTCGATGGCCGGATTGGCAATGGCCAAATGGACCTGGGTCAGTTCGCTCTCGAACCCCTGAGCGAACTGGGCAGCCTGCTTCCGGCTATAGCCCCTGACGGAAAGCTGCAGCAGATCGGAACCCCGCATCTGGATCACGTTGGCAGACTTCAGGATCAGGTCTGCTTCGGGACTCGGCTGATCTGGCACATTCGGAAGCTGGAGCCGGGCGAGCACCGCCTCCAGGAACGGCCCGGACCGCATCCTGTCCACCGCGCGTCCGGGCGGCTCCAGCACCATGCTGTTCGTCCCCTCGTCTCCGGCGATCTGGCCGACCTGCAGCAACAGCGTGGCCTCCCACTGCGGGCGGACGAGGAACGCCAAACCATAGCCGATGGAGCCACCCAAGAACGCGCCAAGCACCAGCCAGTACTTGGCCTTGTTCAAGAACTCGAGCGTCATCCGGCCCAGCATGGCGTCTTGCTCCTCAGTCGTTGCCGCGGGATTTGTGTAGGGTATCGTCATACTTACTTCCGAAAAATCATCCAGCGCGGGACCTGGAAGCGCACGATGCGCCAGTAAATCCACACGTAAAACACCATGAACACCGCGGAGAAGCTCGCGAGGACCAGCCCCTTGTTCCAGAACAGCGTCGCGGGTACCACGGCAAACAAGCTCAGCAGCCACAGGTACGGGGAGGTCATCGAGTTGCGGCGCAGCTTGTGACGATGATCCGCGCTGCCGACGGCCCAGCGCATCAGCCGCTTATAGATCAGCGTGTGCAAGTGCACGCCGTCGGGATGGCCAGCCGGCACGCCCCGGACCACCTTGCGGCGATAAATGCTAAATAGGGTCTCGAAAATCGGATAGATCACCATCAGAAACGGATACCAGGCGGAAACCTGCGGATGCCGCAAGATCAGCAGCACGGCCAGTTCCGCTAGCACGAATCCAATCAGGTATGCGCCGCCGTCTCCGAGAAAAATCGCTCCTGCAGGGAAATTCCAGATGAAGAAACCGAAAATGGCGCCGATCATCGCAAAAGCCACTGTCAGCACGAATGCATCACCAACCTGGAATGCGACATAGGCCAGCGACAGGAACATGATCATCGAAACCATGGACGCCAGGCCATTGAAGCCATCGATGATATTGATGGCATTCGCGAGT
This sequence comes from Cupriavidus sp. GW823-FHT06D04, assembly GCF_058795055.1. Taxonomy (NCBI): domain Bacteria; kingdom Pseudomonadati; phylum Pseudomonadota; class Betaproteobacteria; order Burkholderiales; family Burkholderiaceae; genus Cupriavidus; species Cupriavidus sp. GW823-FHT06D04. Next base: position 364,752 of record NZ_JBXAHL010000001.1, read on the forward strand.
CCGGAAACCGCGAGCGCGGTAATGGAAACGGAAATGACAGTGATAGCAAGGAACTGATCGATCAACGCCACGTCGACCCGCTCGATTCTCGCATCGAGAATCCACGCGGCGGCCAGCGCCGAGATCATTGTCGCGATCAGTCTCTCCCGCGGCGACACCCGCTTCGTCAGGTCTTCCCAGAAGCCCGCGCCAAACGCGAACACGGCGCAGGCCACCAGCTTCAGCATTGCAGTGCCCGTCGCTGCATCCGCCCGATACCACGTAATGAGCGATACGAAAAGCAGGCTCACCGCGATCCCGAATCCCCCGATACGTGGCACGGGCTTCGCGTGGTGCTTCTGCACGCCTCGGAGATCCCAATCCGCGGTGAAATGCTCGTGGAATCGCGAGTATCGCACCACCAGAAAGGTAAGCAACGATGAGACGAGAAATGCTATCGTAATAGTGATCATAGATACTGGTAACTACAACCTCATAACGGTCAGATTGGTCATCCGGCAGCCACCGGCCCATTCGGTTGATAAGGAATCGCTAGCAATTCAATCTGTGGTGACCGACACTAGGACGGCTCATCGCAGAATCGCATACGGGCACAATTTATCGGGACACGGGTATGGAATGTGCTCGCGTGCTCGGCGCAAATACTCGCCGCCCTGCATTCCGCAAAAACCGGCACCAGTGACCGTTCACAACTATTCCTGGCGACCCGTCAAATCAGCGTTACCTCAGCTCTTCAATGGACTGTGATAACGGAGCCTCATCGCAAACCGGTTTGTGTCCGCGGACCTCTCGAGGGGGAACAGTCTCTTACACATAAATTTGTCAGGAGAGAATCTGGTCCAGCAGTAAATGAATGCCCTGCTGCCAGTCTGGAAGATGGATGCCGAAGGTTTCCCGCAGGCGCGTAGTATCGAGTCGTGAATTGGACGGACGCGGCGCGGGCAGCGGGTAAGCCGTGGCGGGGATCGCTTCGATGTTTTCGGGATCGGCCTTCAGCGCCACGCCGCGCGCCTTTGCGTACCGGAGCACTTCCGTCGCATAGGCATGCCAGGTCGCTTCGCCTGCCGCGGCAAGGTGATAGATGCCCACTGCCAGCACATCGCGGGCCGGGGTCAGCCAATGGCGTGCCACGATCTGCGCGGTGACGTCGGCAATCAGCGCGGCTGTCGTCGGCGCGCCGAACTGGTCGGCTATCACGCGCAGGCTGTCGCGCTCCTGGCCAAGCCGCAGCATCGTCTTGGCAAAGTTGCCACCGTGGGCGCCGGCCACCCAGCAGATCCGGAACACCAGCGCCTGCGCGCCACTTGCCGCAATGGCCTGTTCCCCAGCGAGCTTGCTCTTGCCGTAAACCGAGCCCGGATTGACCGGATCGCTCTCCGTGTAGGCGCCGTGTTTGGTGCCGTCGAAGACGTAGTCGGTCGAGTAATGGACCAACAGGCTGCCCAGCGCCTTCGCTTCCTCCGCCAGGATGCCCACCGCGGCGCCGTTGATGGCAAACGCGAGCTCGGCCTCGGTCTCCGCCTTGTCCACCGCCGTATATGCGGCCGGATTGACGATCACGTCCGGGCGCAGGTCGCGCACCACGCGGCGAACGGCGTCCGGGCTGGCAAGATCGCAGCCGGCGCGGTCCAGCGCAACCACGCGGCCCAGCGGCGCGAGACTGCGCCGCAGTTCGAAACCGACCTGGCCGTTGCTGCCGGTCACCAGGAAGGTGGGAACGGACTTCGCCTCAGGCAGCATATTGCTTCGCCACCCAGTTCCGATACTCGCCGGACATCACATCCCGCACCCAGCTCTGGTTGTCCAGGAACCACTGCACGGTCTTGCGCAGGCCTGACTCAAACGTCTCTGCCGGCTTCCACCCCAACTCGCGCTCCAGCTTGCGAGCGTCGATGGCATAGCGGCGGTCATGCCCCGGACGATCCTTCACGAAGGTAATCTGGTCGCGATACGAACCAGAGGCTTTGGGACGCAGTTCATCCAGCAGGTCGCACAGCGTGTGCACCACATCGAGGTTGGTCTTCTCATTCCAACCGCCGACGTTGTAGGTCTCACCAAGTCGCCCCTTGGCAAGCACCTCACGTATCGCCGAGCAGTGATCGCGCACATAAAGCCAGTCGCGCACATTCAGGCCGTCGCCATAGATCGGCAGCGGCTTGCCGGCCAGTGCATTGGCGATGATCAGCGGGATCAGCTTTTCCGGGAAATGGTAAGGACCATAGTTATTGGAGCAGTTCGTCGTAATGACCGGCAAGCCGTACGTATGGTGATACGCGCGCACCAAGTGATCCGAGGCCGCCTTGGATGCCGAGTACGGACTATTGGGCGCGTACGGTGTAGCTTCCGAGAACTGGGGATCGGTCTCGCTCAGCGAGCCGAACACCTCGTCCGTCGAGACATGCAGGAAGCGGAAGTCCGACTTGGCCTGCCCCTCGAGGCTGCCCCAGTAAGCGCGAGCCGCTTCCAGGAGCGTGAAGGTACCAACGATATTAGTCCGGATGAATTCGCCCGGACCATAAATGGACCGGTCTACATGGCTTTCCGCCGCGAAGTGCACGACTGCACGCGGCTTGTAAGTGGTGAAGAGCTTGTCCAGGGCATCACGGTCACAAATATCCGTTTGCGAGAACACGTGCCGTGGATCGTCCTCGACCAACGCCAGCGTCTTCCGATTGCCCGCATAGGTGAGCTTGTCGACGTTCACGACCCCATCCGCCGACTTGTCGCCCAACCATGCCAGAACGAAATTGGCGCCAATGAACCCAGCGCCGCCTGTGACCAAAATATGCGACAAAACTGCTCCTTGCCTCGATATGTTTCGATGGCCCGACAAAAGCCGAGCGCCCACCTTGTCCTCTTCCTGGACGGCGGGGCGTTAAGTGCCTGCAGAAGTGGCGGTATTCTATCCGACGGAATGCCCTAATCTACATCCCCTCCCCCTCTTTTTGTAGCCTCATGTAACCATGCCACGGTATATCGGTCACAAAACTACAAATAGAAGCGAAATAGTTTTTCCTTCTCTTGATGGTCAACGTTAAAGTGTATTTTTCGACACCCCATGCCATCGGCGATCTCCAAGGCTGTGCCGCCTCCTTGATCGCCCTGCTGGACCAATTGCCCACGGACACCCCCCTCCGCTTCGTCGGCGACCTTGTAAACCGCGGCCCAGCCTCCCTCCAAACCCTCCGCACTATCCGTGCCATGGGCAGCCGCACTGAAACCGTCCTCGGCAACCACGACATCCACCTCCTCGCCGTCGCCGCAGGCGTGCGCAAGAAGGGCAAATCCGACACCCTGGACGACATCCTCACCGCCCCCGATTGTGAGGACCTACTCACCTGGCTCCGCCACCGTCCCCTGGCCCTGCTGGAAAACAACTTCCTCCTGGTCCACGCCGGCGTCCTCCCCCAATGGACCGCCACCCAAGTCATCGACCTCGCCCACGAAGTCGAAGAGCAACTCCAAGGCCCCAACTGGCAAGGCTTCCTCGCCGACATCTTCGGCAACGCCGCCGACCGCTGGCACGACGGCCTGCGCGGCAGCGAACGCCATCGCGTGGTGATCAATGCCCTCACCCGGCTGCGCTACTGCACTGTCGATGGCGTGATGGACTTCAAGACCAAGGAAGGCCTGGGCAAGGCGCCGGACGGGTTCATGCCGTGGTTCAACGTGCCGGGGCGGCGTACCGGGGAAGTGACGGTGGTATGCGGCCATTGGTCGACGCTGGGCCTGGTCATGCGGCCGAACCTGATGGCGCTGGATACGGGCTGCGTCTGGGGTGGCAAGCTGACGGCGGCCCGGTTGGCACAGGATCCTGCCGAACGGACCGTCGTTCAGGTTGATTGCCCGCAATATTGTGACCCGCTGGCCTGACTGGCAATCCCGCGTTGGCGGGGACGACAGGACGGCTAGCTGATGGCAGCGGAGCTTGGCTGGGGTACGCCGCCGGGCGCGACGGGGTGATTCAGCCGTCGGGCCGCGGCGGCAGCGTGTTCCGGCGCGCCCTGGCTGAGGTGGGCGACCACCTCCCTGGCGGAGTTCGCAAGCTCGCGGCGGTCTCCGGAGGCCGGCATCAGCGCAGGCCCGATTACCAATCTGGCCTTGATCCTGGGCGCGCGCAAGACCGCTTCCAGCGACTGCAGCAGTGTGGTCTCGCCGATGTAGGCGGCGGCAAGCGTCGGTTGACCCGTAGCGGCATCGAGGTAGTTCAGCCCCAGGGGCTGCACCGGTAACCCGCCAGAAATCGGCGCCTGCATCAGGTTGGCGTGGAACGGCAGCACCTCGGTGCCGTCGGTCGTGGTGCCTTCGGGGAACACGCCGACGAGGTCGCCCTGCAGCATCACGTCGGTGATGTCGTGCAGCACGCGGTGAGCATCGCGTTTGCGCGCCCGTTCGATGAAGATCGTTCCCGTCTTGCCGCACAGCCACCCAATCAGCGGCCAGTCGCGTATCTCCGACTTGGCGACGAAGCGCACCGGCTGCCAACTGTGGATGACGTAGATATCCAGCCACGAAATGTGGTTGGAAATCACCATCGCGCCCTGGCGGCCGGCACCGTGCGACGCTGTGCCGGTCGCATCCACCACCTCGACCTCCACCCCGCAAATCCGCAGCAACCGCCGCGACCAGCGGCGGATATGCCACTCGCGCGTGCGCACACCCAGCCACGGGAACAGCAAGGCGCAGGTCACCAGCCCGCGCAGCAGGTGCAGCACCAGCGCGGTCTTGCGCAGCCAGATCATGCGTGGGCGTGGTTTCCGTACACAACCTGCCCGCCGACCAGGGTCATGCGGACCTTGCCTTCCATCTCGTAGCCGAGCCACGGCGAGTTCTTGCCCTGGCTCCTGATGGAGCGGCGGTCGACCTTCCAGACGTGCTTGGGATCGAACACGCACACATCGGCGGCGCTGCCTACGGCCAGGGTGCCGGCCTTCAGGCCGATCACGCGGGCGGGCTCGGCAGTGATGCGGGCCAGTGCCTGGGCCAGCGGGACCTTGTGTTCGGCGGCCCAGCGCAGGGTCAGCGGCAGCAGCAATTCCAGGCCGGTTGCGCCCGGCGATGCCTCGGCGAACGGCAGCAGCTTCTCGTCGTCGTCGACCGGGGTGTGATCGGAGCACAGCGCGTCGATGGTGCCGTCGGCCAACGCGGTGACGATGGCGTCGCGGTCGCGCGGGCTGCGCAGCGGCGGCGAGAAGCGCATCTGCGAATTGAAGTAGCCGATATCCATATCGGTCAGCGCGACGTGGTGGATATTGACGTCGCAGGTCACGGCCAGGCCTTCGCGCTTGGCCTGGCGCACCAGCTCCAGCCCGGCCGCGGACGACAGGCGGCACAGGTGCACGCGCGCGCCGGTGCTGCGCATCAGTTCGAAGATGGTGTGCAGGCGCACGGTTTCGGCGATCACTGACACGCCGGACAGGCCCAGGCGCGACGCCACCGCGCCGCTGGCGGCCACGCCGCCGCCAAGGAAGGGGTCTTCCGGGCGCAGCCAGACGGTGAAGCCGAAGGTCTGTGCGTATTGCAGCGCGCGCAGCAGCACCTGGGTGTTATGCACCGGGGCCTCGGCCTGGCTGAAGCCGACGCAGCCGGCTTCGGTCAGCTGGTTCATCTCGGTCAGGGTCTCGCCCTTCAGGCCCAGCGTGAGCGCGCCCAGCGGGTACACGTGGGTCTGGTTCAGGGTGCGGGCGCGGAATTTCAGCATTTCCACCAGGCCGGGCTCATCGAGCACCGGATCGGTATCGGGCGGGCAGACCAGGCTGGTCACGCCGCCGGCAGTGGCGGCGGCCACTTCGGATTCCAGCGTGGCCTTGTATTCGTAGCCGGGCTCGCGCAGGCGCGCGGAGAGGTCGACCAGGCCGGGGCACACAATCAGGCCGCTGGCGTCGATGGTCTTGTTGGCGGTGAAGTCCGCCGGGGCGCTGCCCACGCCGACGATCTTGCCGGCGGCGATGTAGAGGTCCTGCGCGGCGTCGGTGTTGCTGGCCGGATCGATCAGGCGGCCGCCCTTGATGTGAATCTTCATAGCGTGGCTTGTCGTGTCGCTTGGCTGTTTCGGTGTGTTCTGGCTCGTGTCGCTCGACCGCGTCATTCGTCGCTATTTCCCGCTACGATGCCCATCACGGCCATGCGCACGGCAATGCCGAAGGTCACCTGGTTCAGGATCACGGACTGCGGGCCGTCGGCCACGGCGGAGTCGATTTCGACGCCGCGGTTCATGGGGCCCGGGTGCATCACGATGGCGTCGCGATTGGCCAGTGCCAGGCGCTCCGGCGTGAGGCCGTAGGCCTTGAAGTATTCCTGCGCCGACGGCAGCAGCGCGCCGCTCATGCGCTCGTTCTGCAGCCGCAGCATGATGACCACGTCGACGCCCTTCAGGCCCGCTTCCATGTTGTGGAAGACGCGCACACCCATCTGCTCCAGCCCCGACGGCAGCAGCGTGCGCGGGCCAATCGCGCGCACTTCGGGCACGCCCAGCGTGGTCAGCGCGTGGATGTCGGAGCGTGCCACGCGCGAGTGCAGGATGTCGCCGACGATGGCCACTGTCAGGTTGGTGAAGTCCTTCTTGAAGTGCCGGATCGTGTACATGTCCAGCAGGCCTTGCGTCGGGTGCGCGTGGCGGCCGTCGCCGGCGTTGATCACGTGCACGTGCGGCGCGACGTGCTCGGCGATCAGGTAAGGTGCGCCCGAGCTGGCATGGCGCACCACGAACATGTCGGCGGACATCGCCGACAGGTTGTTGATGGTGTCCAGCAGCGACTCACCCTTGCTGGTCGACGAGGCGTTGATGTTCAGGTTCAGCACGTCCGCCGACAGCCGCTTGGCGGCGATCTCGAAGGTGGTGCGGGTGCGGGTGGAGTTCTCGAAGAACAGGTTGAACACGCTCTTGCCGCGCAGCAGCGGCACCTTCTTGACATCGCGGTCTGAGTCGGACAGCGATACGAACTGGCTGGCGGTGTCGAGGATGTGCGTGATCATGTCACGCGACAACCCCTCGATCGACAGCAGGTGCTTCAGTTCGCCGTTCTTGGTGAGCTGCGGGTTGCGGAACGTCTTGGTCATGGCTGGTCGGGCGCGGGCAAAAAACGGGGGTGGTCTGGTCTCGGAGCTGGGGGTCAGGCGCGCACTGCGCGCCTGGGGCATTCGGGCCGGTTCAGCCGGTGGCGGAATCGGTAGGTTCGGTCGCAAAGGCGAATTGCGCGCCGGCGCCCTCGCCCTGGCGCGAAAGCACCAGCGTGGTGCCGGGCGGCAGCGCCATCTCGGCGGCAGTCAGGTCGGCGGCAATGGGCAGCTGGCGCCCGCCGCGGTCGACCAGCACGCCCAGCGCCACGCGCGCGGGACGGCCGTAGTCGAACAGCTCGTTGACGGCGGCACGGATGGTGCGGCCCGTAGCCAGCACATCATCGATCAGCAGGATATTGCGGTCATCCACCGAAAACGGCAGCGTGGTCGGCTGGGCTTGGCTGTGCAGGCCCTTCTTGGCATAGTCGTCGCGATGGAAGGCAACGTTGATCACGCCATACTCGGGCAGCTTCAGGTCGGCAGCCAGCCGCGCGGCGATCCATGCGCCGCCTGAGTAGATGCCGGCCACCGACCAGCGCGCGCGCTCGGCCTCGGGGATCAACGCCTGGGCCTGGTCCAGCAGCTTGCGGTACAGCGACTCGGCGTCGGGAACGGGAATCTGCGTCATAGCGGGAATTGGTCGAAATACTGTTGCAGGATGATGCGGGCGGCCTCGGCATCAAGCTCGCCGCGGCGGGCCCCGGCCATCGACGCGGCGCGCGACGTATAGCGCTCGTCCACCCACTCCACCGGCAGGCCGAAGCGGCCATTGAGCTGGTTGCCGAAACGCCGCGCCAGCTTCATCGAGGGCTGCTCGCCCCCTTCAGGGTTGACCGGCATGCCGACGATCAGCTGCACCGGGTTCCACTCCTGGATGAGCGCCGCCACGGCCTCAAAGCGGCCTTCCACGGTGATATTGGGGAGGATGGTCAGCGCACGCGCCTCGCGCGTGATGAAGTTGCCCAGCGCGACGCCGATTTTTTTTTCGCCGTAGTCGAATGCCAGGACCGTGCCGTCGCGGGGCAGTTCACGCCCCACGGCATCAGGCATGCCCGGCCTCGCCCGACAGCATGGTGAAGTCGATGCCCAGCAGCCGGATGGCGGCGGCGAAGCGCTCGTCGGGCGGCACGCTGAAGATGATTTCGGGGTCGGCCTGGACCGTCAGCCAGCCGTTGCGGCTGAGCTCTTCCTCCAGCTGGCCGGCACCCCAGCCGGAGTAACCCAGCGTCAGCAGGAAGCGGTGCGGGCCGCTGCCGTTGGCCACGGCCTCCAGCACGTCCTTGGAGGTGGTCATTTCCAGCCCGCCGGGCACGGCCAGCGACGAGACATAGACGCCCACCGGGTCGTGCAGCACGAAGCCGCGCTCGGTCTGCACCGGGCCGCCGAAGTAGACCGGCTGGTGCGCGACTGGCTGGATTTCAAGCTTGAGGTCGATCTTGTCGAACAACGTGGCCATGTCGATGTCGATGGGCCGGTTGATCACCAGCCCGAGCGCGCCACGATCATTGTGTTCGCAGATATAGACGACGGAACCCGAAAAAGTCGGATCAGCCATGCCAGGCATGGCAATCAGGAACTGATTGGTCAGATTGATAGGTGCTTCGGGCTTCGCCATGCCTTGCATTTTATCAAATCGCCGGGGGTCTTCCGGAAAAGATTGGCGGGCGCTGCAGTGCAGCAATGAGCGCCCCGCCACGCTCTGGAACTGTCGTTTGGCTCAATCCTTGCCGGTCAGCGCCGCCAGCTCTTGCGCCGTCAGCCAGCGCCACCCGCCTTCGGCCAGGGCCGGATCAAGCTGCAGGCCGCCAATGGCGCTGCGATGCAGCGCGCTGACATGGTTGCCGGCCGCCGCCACCATGCGCTTGACCTGATGGTACTTGCCTTGCACCAGGGTCAGCCGCAGACTGCGTTCGCCGGTGATCTCACACGCTTCTGCCGCGATCGGTGCCGGTTCGTCGAGCAGCTGCACGCCACTGCACAGCGCTTCGGCCTGTTCCGGCGTGACCGGCTCGGCAGTCGTCACTTCATAGATCTTGGGTACCTTGCGCTTGGGCGAGGTCTGGGCGTGGATGAACTGGCCATCGTCGGTCAGCAGCAGCAACCCGGTGGTGTCGTGGTCCAGCCGCCCCACGGCCTGCACCTCGCGCTGGCGCAGCGGCACCGGCAGCAGGTTGTAGACGCTGGGATGATGGCGCGGACGCTGCGAGCACTCGTAGCCGGTGGGCTTGTTCAGCATCAGGTAGGCCTTGGTGCAGGCCAGCCATTCCTCGCCGTCGACGGTGAGCCGCAGGCCGTCGACTTCAAACTGCGCGCGCGGGTTTTCGCACAGTTCGCCGTTGACTTCGACCAGCCCGGCGGCGATCAGGTCGCCGCAGTACCGGCGCGTGCCAAAGCCCTGGGATTGGAGGATGCGGTCGAGTGTCATGTAATGGATGGTGATAGGGATGGATGGTGACGCGGATGCTGTGTGGCAGTCCGGATTGCTGCCGCAGTTTGCCTGCGGTCGGTGCGCCCCACTCCCGCTTGCGGGAGAGAGGGAGCACACGATCGGTTAGTTCACGTGCAGCCTGAAATCCTCACGCCGCCAGCATCGCGCTCTCGCGATAATGCCGCTGCGCGTCGTCGAAGCGCTCGGTTTCCTCGAAGAGCCGCGCCAGCGCCAGGTGCGTGCGCACGCGCAGGCGGCGCTGCTGGTCGGGCTCGGCGTATTTGAGCGCGCGCTCGAAGCTGGACTGGGCCTTGCCCCACAGCTTCTCGCCCAGGCACAGCACGCCCAGCGTGTAGTAGAGGTCGGCGTCGGCGGGATGCGCCGCCAGCCATTTCTCGGCCTGCTGGATCTGCGGCAGCGCGTGGCCGGGAACTGCGCAATCGGCATAGCGCAGCACCAGGCGGCTGTCCCAGTTGACCTTGAGCGCGTCTTCGATGATGCGGCGGGCCTCGTTCTGCCGGCCCAGCGCTGCGAAGTAACGCGCCGCGGGTTCGGCGATGCGGGTGGCGCGGCGCTCGTCGGCGGACAGCGAGCGCCAGAACTCAGACAGCGCGTCGGCGTCGTGACGGCGCTCGTCCAGCATGGCTTCGACGGCCATCTGCTTGAGCCGCAGCGCCAGCACCGGATGCAGCGCGTTGCGCTTTTCCAGCGAGCGCGCCAGGCGCAGCACCTCGGTCCAATTCTTCAGGTGCTGGTGCGCACGTAACGCGATGCGCTGCACGTGAATCTGGCGCGCGCCCTGCGATTGCAGCTGGGCGATGGTTTCCAGCGCGCCGTCGGCGTCACGGGCATCGACCAGCAACTCGGCCATCGACACCAGCCGTGCCTGCTCGCGCTCGGGGTCGGTGACCTGCGACATCCAGGCGTCGCGCCGCTCGGTTTCCTGCATCCGGTGCGCGGCGCGGGCGCCGATCAGCGCGGCGGTCTGGGCCTGGTCGTCCCAGGACTGCGCCTCGCGCGCGGCGCGCTCGGCGCGGGCGAAGCGGCCGGCAAACAGATTTTCGATCGACTCGCGCAGCGCCGCCTGTGCCTTGCTCATGCGGCTGCGCTCGCGGTAGGCGGCGGCGCGGCGCGGCATGTCGGCCAGATGGCGGACGGTGGACATCACCGTCCACACCACGAAGAACAGCAGCAGCAGCAAGGCCAGCGCCAGGTTCAGCGACAACTCGACGCGGTACGGCGGATAGAACAGCACCACATTGCTGTGGTTGAACTGCGTGAACAGGGCCAGCCCGACGGCGCCGCCAAACAGGACCGCAACCCAGAACAGAAGGCGCATGGGCTTACTCCTTCTTCAGGGCATGCAGCGCGCCCAGGCTTTCGGACATGGTCGGCAGCTGCACCGTGACCGCCCCCGCCTGCGCCTGCCGCAGCAGCGTCAGCACCCCCTGCACCCGGCGCGACTTGGTATCGAAATAGCGGCTGATCATCGCCTGCGCGGCGGCCAGGTCATTGCGGAACACGGGTTCGTTGCGCGACAGCAATGCCAGGCGCGCATTGAGCAGGCGCAGCTTGACGTTCTCGCGCAGGAACCAGCCCTGGTCGCCAGACAGCAGCAGCGCCTCGGCGTCGTCGACCTTGCGGATGCGGACCACCTGCGCCAGTTCCTCGCGCAGGTAGTCCCACAGGCGCGTGAACCAGCCCGGGCCCGCGCCGTTGGCGGCGGCCGGTGCGCTGGCACCGTTGGCGGCGGCCGGTGCGCTGGCACCGTTGGCGGCGGCACCCTTGCGGGCGTCGGCCTCGCTGCGCTCCAGCATGCGTTCGCTGGACAGCAGCGGCAGTGCGTCGACCTGGTTGATGGCCTCGTCCAGCTTGATTGCGGCGCCGGTCAGGTCGGTGTCGGGCACCGCCTTCATGCGCGCAACGTCGCGCGCGATCGCGCGGCGCAGCAGGTTGTATTGCGGCTTGTCGGCGCGCGCCAGGCGGGCGTCGGCGCTTTGCAGCGCGGCCAGCGCCACCTGCACGTTGCCGGTCAGCTGCAATTGCTGGCCGGCACTGGTCAGCAGCTGCTGGATCTCGGCGATTTCCCAGTCGTCGCGGTTGCGCATCAGGTCCTGGTAGACCTGTTCCAGCGCCACCTGCTTGTCGCGGGTCTCGCTGACCTGGTTCTCCAGCGCACCGACCTTGGCCTGCAGTTCCTTGACCGTGTCCTGCGCGTTGCGGGTCAGCACGCGCGACTCCTGCACCAGCGCATCGTTGCTTTGCTGGCGGCGCGCCAGCTCTCCGGTCAGGTGGTCAACGCGCTGCTGTAGCCACCAGAAACCGCCAGCCGTTGCCACCACCAGCACGGCGACCAGCGCCCACAACGCAGCGGACCGCCGTGAGGCTGCACTGGGAGCAGCGGGGGTAGCGGGGCCCGGCGCGGGCGCGGCTTGCGCCGATGTTGCGGAGGCCGTCGTGGGCGGCGGCGTAGCGGAGGAGGACGTGGTTTCTTGCGTCACGCGTTCGACCTTCGTTGACGTTGCGGGAACTGCTGCGTCCGGCACGGGTGCCGGCGGCGCTTCGGCTTTGGCGCTGGGCGGGCTGGCTTCGATTGCCGCGCTGGCCATGCTTGCCGGCGCCGGACCGGCATGGGCATCGGCCCACTGCAGGCACGCCGCAAGCAGGCCGGCATCGCCCGGGGCGGCGCGCAGGACATGGGGGAAACCCAGCGCCAGCGCCTGTTCGGCGATTCTCGCATGCGGCGCGATGCACTGCACCTGCCGCAGGGCAGCGTCTTCCTCAGGCGACAGATGCTGGCGTGCCAGCGCGTCAAGGTTGCGCACCGCTTCAGAACTGGTTATGAGCCACGCGTGCGGCGCCGCGCCGGGACGCAGGTTGTCGCGCACGGCCTGCCACTGCATGGCGCTGGGTTCGGGCATCGTGCGCTGGTAGGCCTCGACGGCCTCGACCTGGGCACCGGCCTCGCGCAGGCGGTCGCCCAGCCAGTCGCGCCCGCCGTTGCCGCGGATGATCAGGACCGGCTTGCCCGCCAGCGCGGCGGGATCGAGCCGGGCCCACAGGGCCTCGGAGTCAAAGCGCAGCGCTTCGGCCTCCGGCGCGGCGTCATCGGCGCCCTGCCCGTTCGCGGCAGCGCCCGCGGGCGCGATCACCCTGCACGCGGGCGGTGCGATGCCGCGCTCGGCCAGAGCGGCGACGCTGGCCGGCCCGACCACCGCCACCGGCACCTGCGCCGGCCATTGGGCCACGGGCGCGCCCTGCACGCCGGCCAGCGCGTCGAGCGCGTAGGTAATGGCATTGGGACTGACAAAGACCACCAGCGCAAAGGTGTCCAGCCGCGCCAGTGCCGCGCGCAGCGGCGCGTCGTCAGCGGCCGGGCCGATGGCCAGCAAGGGAAAGCTGAGTACGTCCAGGCCCGCGGCCTGCAGCGCCTCGGTCAGTTGCCGGGACTGCCCGGCGGGTCGTGTGACAACGACGGTCGGGCTGGGCATGGGGCAGCCTCAGGCAGGAGCTTGGGAGCCGGCGGGATCGCCAGAATCGGCCAGTGCCGCAAGGATGGCTTCGGCACCCTGCGCCAGCAGGTCGCGCGCGCAGGCCTGGCCCAGCGCTTCGGCGGCGGCCAGGTCAGCAGCCGGTCCGGACGCGGCTGCGCGGATGGCGCGCGTGCCATCCGGCAAGGCGACAAAGGCGTCCAGCTTCAGCTGATCGCCTTCCCAGCGCGCATGGGCGGCCAGCGGCACCTGGCACGAGCCGCCCAGCATGCGCGACACGGCGCGCTCGGCGGTCACGGCCAGCGCCGTCGGCTGGTGGTTCAGGGTTGCCAGCCATTGCGCCAGTTCAGGGCGGTTCGCCGGGATCTCGATGCCGAGGGCGCCCTGGCCTGCGGCCGGCAGCGACACCTCGATCGGGATCAGCGCGCGGATGCGCTCGCCCAGGCCCAGGCGCTTGAGGCCGGCGGCGGCCAGGATGATGGCGCCGTATTCGCCGCGATCCAGCTTGCCCAGCCGCGTGTCCAGGTTCCCGCGCAGCGGCTTGATCACCAGTTGCGGGTAGCGACTGCGCAGCGCGGCTTCACGGCGCAGGCTGGAGGTGCCGACCACGGTGCCGGCCGGCATCTCGTCCAGCGACGCGTAGGCGGAAGACACCAGCGCGTCGCGCGGATCCTCGCGTTCCATCACCGCGGTCAGGGCGAAGCCTTCGGGCAACTCCATCGGCACATCCTTGAGCGAATGCACCGCCAGGTCCGCCCGGCCTTCGTCCATCGCGAACTCCAGTTCTTTGACAAACAAACCCTTGCCGCCGACTTTGGACAGCGTACGGTCTAGAATCTGGTCTCCGCGCGTCGTCATGCCAAGAATGGACACGTCGCACGCGGGATAGTATTGTTGCAACGCAGCACGCACATGTTCTGCCTGCCACAGGGCCAGACGGCTCTCTCGGGAGGCAATGACGAGCTTTTGCGGAAGATTGCGAGACACGACAGCGGTAGAGGAAGACAGGGTGGCAGACGACATGCGCCAATGGTAGCACGCGCCCCAATAGCCCCTCCGCACCAATAGATAAGCTTAGAGAAGCAGAACGAGGAGATTGCATGACGCAGCATGCTGCGCGCCCCAACGGCCGGCGGACCGCCCCGGCTGCGAAAGACCAAAGCCCTGCCCTCGGCGCCGGCCAAGGTGACGCAAACGGCGCATCCACCACCGAATCGAAACGCCCCGCCACCAGCAGCGGGACCAAACGTTCCCCCAAGCCCAAGCTTTCCATCGTGTCGAGCAACGGAACCGCCATCGCCCCCACCGCCCGCCGCACCGCCGACAAGGACGTGCCGCTGCGCGAGGACATCCGCTTCCTGGGCCGCCTGCTGGGCGAATGCCTGCGCGAACAGGAAGGCGACGCAGCCTTCGAGGTGGTCGAAACCATCCGCCAGACCGCGGTGCGCTTCCGCCGCGAGAACGACCGCGCCGCCGGCGCGGAGCTGGACCGCCTGCTCAAGCGCCTGTCGCGCGACCAGACCAACCAGGTCGTGCGCGCGTTCAGCTATTTCTCGCACCTGGCCAATATCGCCGAGGACCAGCACCACAACCGCCGCCGCCGCGTGCACGCGCTGGCCGGCTCGCCGCCGCAGGCGGGCAGCCTGGCCCACGCGCTGGAGGCGATCGACGCCGCCGGCGTGACCGGCAAGCAGCTGCGCAAGTTCCTGGACGAGGCCCTGATCGTGCCGGTGCTGACCGCGCACCCGACCGAAGTCCAGCGCAAGAGTATTCTCGACGCCGAGCGCGAGATCGCCCGCCTGCTGGCCGAGCGCGACCTGCCCATGACCGCGCGCGAGCGCGAGCACAACACCGCGCAGCTGCGCGCCAAGGTCACCACGCTGTGGCAGACCCGCATGCTGCGCGATTCGCGCCTGACGGTGGCCGACGAAATCGAAAATGCGCTGTCGTACTACCGCACCTGCTTCCTGCGCGGCATTCCGCAGCTGATGAGCGAACTGGAAGAAGACATCGCCGCGGTGTTCCCGGCCACGCGCAAGCGCAAGGGCACCCCCGGCGCACAGCCGGCGCCGCTGGCGCCGTTCCTGCAGATGGGCTCCTGGATCGGCGGCGACCGCGACGGCAATCCCAACGTCACCGCCGAGACGCTGGAGCACGCCGCCAGCCAGCAGGGGCAGATGATCATCGACTGGTACCTGGACGAAGTCCATGCGCTGGGCGCGGAGCTGTCGATGTCCACGCTGATGGTCGACGCCAGCCCGGAACTGCTGGCGCTGGCCGAGTGCTCGCCCGACCACTCCGAGCATCGCGCCGACGAGCCCTACCGCCGTGCGCTGATCGGCATCTACGCGCGCCTGGCCGCAACCAGCAAGGCGCTGACCGGCCACGCCGTGCCGCGCCGCCCGGTGGCGCCGGCCGAGCCCTATGACAGTGCCGAGGCCTTTGCCGCCGACGTGCAGGTGGTGGTCGACTCGCTGCGCGCCAACCATGGCCAGGCGCTGGCCAATGGCCGCATCGACGCGCTGGCGCGCGCCATCGGCGTGTTCGGCTTCCACCTGGCATCGGTCGACATGCGCCAGGTCTCGGACGTGCACGAGGCGGTCATCGCCGAGCTGTTCGCCGCCGCCGGCATCGCCCCCGACTACGCCGCCCTGCCCGAGGCGCGCAAGCTGGAACTGCTACTGGCCGAGCTGCGCCAGCCGCGCCTGCTGACGCTGCCGTGGCATGAGTACTCTGAGCAGACCCGCAAGGAACTGGCGATCTTCGCCGCCGCGCGCGAGCTGCGTGCGCGCTATGGCAAGCGCATTGCGCGCAACTACATCATCTCGCATACCGAGACGCTGTCGGACCTGGTCGAAGTGATGCTGCTGCAGAAGGAATCCGGCATGCTGCAGGGCACGCTGGGCAGCAAGACCGACCCGGCGCGCATGGAGCTGATGGTGATCCCGCTGTTCGAGACCATCGAGGACTTGCGCAACGCCGCCGGCATCATGCAATCGCTGCTGGACCTGCCGGGCTTCGATTCGGTGATCGCGCACCATGGCGTCGAGCAGGAAGTGATGCTGGGCTACTCGGACTCGAACAAGGACGGCGGCTTCCTGACCTCCACCTGGGAGCTGTACAAGGCCGAGCTGGCGCTGGTGCAGCTGTTCGAGCAGCGCCAGGTCAAGCTGCGCCTGTTCCACGGCCGCGGCGGCACCGTCGGCCGCGGCGGCGGCCCGACCTACCAGGCCATCCTGTCGCAGCCGCCGGGCACGGTGAACGGCCAGATCCGGCTGACCGAGCAGGGCGAAATCATCAACAGCAAGTTCGCCAACGCCGAGATCGGCCGGCGCAACCTGGAGACGGTGGTCGCGGCCACGCTGGAAGCCTCGCTGCTGCCGCAGCAGAATGCGCCCAGGGAGCTGGACACCTTCGAGGCCGTCATGCAGCAATTGTCGGACCGCGCCTTCACCGCCTATCGCGACCTGGTCTACGAGACCCCGGGCTTCAAGGACTACTTCTTCGCCACCACGCCGATCACCGAGATCGCCGACCTGAACCTGGGTTCGCGCCCGGCCTCGCGCAAGCTGATGGACAAGAAGAACCGCCGCATCGAAGACCTGCGCGCAATCCCGTGGGGCTTCTCGTGGGGCCAGTGCCGGCTGCTGCTGCCGGGCTGGTACGGCTTCGGCAGCGCGGTCAAGTCGCTGCTGGACACTGCCCCGGACGACAAGGCGCGCAAGCTGGCCGTGACCACGCTGCGCCGCATGGTCAAGACCTGGCCGTTCTTCTCGACGCTGCTGTCCAACATGGACATGGTGCTGGCCAAGACCGACCTGGCCGTGGCCTCGCGCTACGCCCAGCTGTGCGACGACGCGGCCCTGCGCCGCACCGTGTTCAACCGCATCAGCAAGGAATGGCACCTGACCTGCGAGATGCTGACACTGGTCACCGGCCACCAGGAACGGCTGGCGGACAACCCGCTGTTGGCGCGCTCGATCAAGAACCGCTTTGCCTACCTCGACCCGCTGAACCACTTGCAGGTCGAGCTGCTCAAGCGCTTCCGCTCGGGCAAGGATGGCGATGACATCCGGGTGCGGCGCGGCATCCACCTGACCATCAACGGGGTCGCGGCGGGCCTGCGCAATACGGGCTGATTGGCGTCAGAGTGCTGCCGATTTGCGCCCCTCTCCCGCGTGCGGGAGAGGGGCGCGTCCACATCGGGCGACAGCTTTTTCAAATGGCGCCAGTCTGACCCCTCACCCCACAAACGCCCCCGGCACCGGATCTTCACCCAGCGCGTGCAGCAGCACCGCCCAGTGCATCGCCTCGTCCCCGAGGATGCTGCCGGCGGCACGGGTCAGTTCGCGGTTGTAGAAGTTCGGCAGCACGCCCAGGTAGGCGGCGGTGGCGCCCTTCTCCAGCCCCGCTGCAAAGCGCAGCACATCGGCCTGGGTCTTCAGCTTTTCAGTCGGGAAGGTGTATTCCGACGCCTTCTTCGCCACCACCGGCGTGCCGCCCAGTTTCGACACTGTCCCGGCCAGCACCTGCGCGTGCGCCTTGTGGTGGTCCTGGAACTTGACCGCGGTGGCAAGCACCGGCTTTTGCAGCAGGCCGCTTTCCGCGCCGACCTGGTAGGCGGCGATCGCCTGGTATTCCAGCCCCAGCGCGGTGTTCAGGATATTGATATCGTCCCTGGTGCTGCCCGACTGGGTCTGCGCCCAGGCCGGCATGGACTCGCCAAGGCTGATGACGGCCAGCGAGCCCAGTGCGAACAGCCCCGGCGCCTTGAGCAGCCCGCGGCGGCGCGCATCGGGCGCGGTCACAATGCGGTCACGGGAATCGGTCGGATCTGCCGTGGCGGCAGTCGTGCGCATGCGTTCCATGGTGTTCTCCTGTGTGGGATCAACGGCGCCGCGGCCCGCAGCCCGGGGCCGCCATCGTGCGCCTGCCACCTGATACGCACGCCGGAGCCAATCGGATGCAAGGTCGTGCCTATAATCCGGCAACACCCTTTCGCGAGACGCCCCGGTGCCCACTTCTCCGGTGTCCCCTTCCACCGAAACCTACGCCGCGCCGCCCGGCGCCGAGCGCCTTGCGGCCCTGCTCCAGGCCGTGGCCATCGGCGAGCGGCAGGCGCTGCGCGGCCTCTATGACCTCACCGCGACGAAACTGTTTGGCCTTGCGCTGCGTATCACTGGCAGGCGCGATTGGGCGGAGGATGTCGTGCAGGAAAGCTTTGTCAGCATCTGGCACCACG
Source organism: Cupriavidus sp. GW823-FHT06D04 (assembly GCF_058795055.1). Lineage (NCBI taxonomy): Bacteria > Pseudomonadati > Pseudomonadota > Betaproteobacteria > Burkholderiales > Burkholderiaceae > Cupriavidus > Cupriavidus sp. GW823-FHT06D04. The sequence goes on from NZ_JBXAHL010000001.1 coordinate 382,972, forward strand.
CCGGCGACTACCGGCCGCACCTGGCCGCGCCGATGACCTGGATGACCGCGATCGTGCGCAACCGCGCGCTGGACTGCCTGCGCCGGGCAACCGCGGCACGCGTCGGGCAGACGGTCGAGCTTGACGAAGACCTGGGCGAATGGCTGGCCGACGACGCGGCCGGCCCCGCGGAACTGGCCGATGCCAGCCAGCAGGCACGCGCGCTCAACCGCTGCCTGCAGCGCCTCGAGCAGCCGCAGCGCCAGGCCATCATGCTGGCCTACCTGCAGGACCTGAGCCACGCCGAGCTGGCCGCCCGGCTGCGCACGCCGCTGGGGACGGTCAAGTCCTGGATCCGGCGCGGCCTGGAACGACTGCGCAGCTGCATGGAGGGCGCGGCATGAAGCTGGCCAGCCATCCCGACCTGCTCGACCGCATCGCCGCGCAGTACGCGCTGGGGGTGCTGCGCGGCGGCGCACGGCGCCGCCTGGAACAACTCGCGCGCGAAGAGCCCGCGGTGCGCGCCGCGATCCACCGCTGGCAGGCGCGGCTCGCGGGCGTGGCTGAGTTGCAGGCGGCCGCCGAGCCGGTCGACAAGGTGTGGTGCGGGATCGAGGATCGCCTCGGCTGGAAGGTGGCTGATCCTGCCAGTCGGCCGATGCGCTCGGCCCGTGACACCCGTCCCGCGGACGGCTGGTGGCAGCGCCTGTGGTCGGCCCCGGTCTTCTGGCGTGGCGCCGCGGCGGCAATGGCCATGGTGGCGGTGCTGGCCGTCGGCATCGGCATCCAGCTTGCCCGGCAGGATCAGACGGCGCCGGCCGAGGTCGTCGCCGTGCTGAACGACGACCGTGCCCAGCCTGCGATGCTGGTGTCGTGGGATGCCGGCGCACGCAGCCTGATCGTGCGCCGCCTGGATCACCTGGCCCTGAGCGACCAGCAGGTATTGCAGCTGTGGGCGCTGCCTGCGGGCAGCAAGCCGCAGTCGCTGGGCGTGATCGGCCGAGCACCCGAAGCCCGGCTGGCGCTGGCGCGGTTGCCCGCGGCGGTGCCCGCGCTGGCGGTCAGCATCGAGCCGCCGGGCGGCTCGCCCAATGCCGATGGGCCAAGCGGCCCGGTGGTGTTCAAGGGGCCGGTGATCCACAGCCGGCTCTGATGATCGGCGCTGCCGTGCCGGCCAGCGCCGCCAGCGGGCCGGCGGGCGATATAATCGCCGTTTCCCAATTTCTCGCGCCCGCCGCCGTCCATACGCCGGCGCCTGCCCGCGCGAGCCACTGCAGCCGACGTCCATGTCCACCTCCCAACTTGCCAAGAAAGGCGAAGCCTGGTCCGCCCGCTTCTCCGAACCGATGTCCGACCTGGTGAAGCGCTACACCGCCTCGGTGTTCTTCGACAAGCGCTTGGCCCTGTTCGACATCCAGGGCTCGCTGGCCCATGCGGCCATGCTGGCAAAGCAGGGTATCATCGCCGAGGCCGACCGCGCCGAGATCGAGCGCGGCATGGCGCAAATCAAGGCCGAAATCGAGGCCGGCGGCTTCGAGTGGAAGCTGGACCTGGAAGACGTCCACCTGAACATCGAGGCGCGCCTGACCGCGCTGGTGGGCGATGCCGGCAAGCGCCTGCACACCGGCCGCTCGCGCAATGACCAGGTCGCCACCGACATCCGCCTGTGGCTGCGAAGCGAGATCGACAACATCATCGTGCTGCTGGGCGCGCTGCGCGCCGCGCTGCTGGACCTGGCCGAACAGAATGCCGACACCATCCTGCCCGGCTTCACCCACCTGCAGGTGGCGCAGCCGGTGACCTTCGGTCACCACCTGCTGGCCTACAACGAGATGTTCACGCGCGACGCCGAGCGCATGGCCGACTGCCGCAAGCGCGTCAACCGCCTGCCGCTGGGCGCGGCCGCGCTGGCCGGCACCAGCTATCCGATCGATCGTGAGTTCGTGGCGCAGCAGCTGGGCTTTGACGGCGTGTGCCGCAACTCGCTCGACGCCGTGTCGGACCGCGACTTCGCCATTGAATTCTGCGCAGCCGCCGCGCTGGTGATGACGCATGTGTCGCGCTTCTCGGAGGAGCTGGTGCTGTGGATGAGCCCGCGCGTGGGCTTTATCGACATCGCCGACCGCTTCTGCACCGGCAGCTCGATCATGCCGCAGAAGAAGAACCCGGACGTGCCCGAACTGGCGCGTGGCAAGACCGGCCGCGTCAACGGCCACCTGATCGGCCTGCTGACGCTGATGAAGGGCCAGCCGCTGGCGTACAACAAGGACAACCAGGAAGACAAGGAGCCGCTGTTCGACACGGTCGATACCGTCGTGGACACGCTGCGCATCTTCGCCGACATGGTGCCGGGCATCACCGTCAAGCCCGAAGCGATGCGCGCCGCCGCGCTGCAGGGCTACGCCACCGCCACCGACCTGGCCGACTACCTGGTCAAGAAGGGCCTGCCCTTCCGCGACGCCCACGAAGCCGTGGCCCACGCGGTGCGCGCCTGCGACAGCCGCCAGTGCGACCTGGCCGACCTGACCGTGGCCGAGCTGCGCGAGGTCTCGGGCCTGGGCGACAAGGCCGCGCTGATCGGCGAAGACGTGCACTCGGTGCTGACGCTGGAAGGCTCGGTCGCCGCGCGCGACCATATCGGCGGCACGGCGCCGGCGCAAGTACGCGCCGCCATCGCGGCCGCACGCGCGGCGCTGTAATACCGGGCCGTGCTGTAAGTTTCACGTAAGTTTTACGCAAGAAGAAGCCACCGCGGCGCGAGCCCGGTGGCTTTTTTTGTTGATGTTCCCCATTCTGGCGCAATCTCGTCGCCCCCGTAGGTAGTAGCCCCTAGCGCCTGTAGATTTTGTTACAGATAAACTAATCGCCGCAAAAACCGGGGAGACAACCCATGTATTACTTGCTTGGTCTGTCACGACAGATCGACAGGTTGAATCAGCACACTGGCAGGCTTGCAAACATCATGATCCTGCTGTCGTGCCTGATCAGCGCAGGCAACGCCCTTCTGCGCTATGGCTTCAACTTGAGCGACAACTGGCCACTCGAACTGCAGTGGTACATGTTTGCCATTGCCGTGATGTTCGGCGCCTCCTACACCTTCCAGCGCAATGAGCACGTGCGCGTAGACCTGATCTACGGCAACGTCTCGGAACGCGCGCAGCACTGGATCGACATCTTCGGCATCGTCGTGTTCCTGCTGCCGTCGTGCCTGCTGTTCACCTGGCTGTCGTGGGACTCGTTGTTCCTGCCCTCGTGGCGCATCCTCGAGCAATCGGGCAATTCCGGCGGCCTGCCGCGTTACCCGATCAAGCTGGTGGTGCCCATCGGCTTTGCCCTGCTGACGCTGCAGGGCGTGTCCGAACTGATCAAGCGCTTCGCCGCCCTCAAGGGCCTGGTGCGCATCGAATCCAAGTACGAGAGGCCGGTTCAATGATTCCGTTGGAATATATGCCGCCGATGATGTTCGGCGGCCTGGTGCTGTTCATGCTGATCGGCTTCCCGGTCGCGTTCTCGCTGTCGGCGGTGGGCCTGGCCTTCGGCTTCCTGGCGATCGAATGGGGTTACTTCCCGATCAGCTTCCTGCAGGCCGTGCCGAGCCGCGTGTTCGGCAGCGTGCTGGCCAACGAGCTGCTGCTGGCGATCCCGTTCTTCACCTTCATGGGCGCCATCCTGGAGAAGTGCGGGCTGGCCGAGGACATGCTGGACTCCATGGGCCAGCTGTTCGGCCCGGTGCGCGGCGGCCTGGGCTATTCGGTGATCATCGTCGGCTTTATCCTGGGCGCGATCACCGGCACGGTGGCGGCACAGGTGATCGCCATGGCGATGATCTCGCTGCCGGTGATGATGCGCTACCGCTACAACATGAAGTACGCCACCGGCGTGCTGGCCGCATCGGGCACCATCACGCAGCTGGTGCCGCCCTCGCTGGTGCTGGTGGTGCTGGCCGACCAGCTCAAGACCCCGCTGGGCAGCGCCGACGTGGGCAGCATGTACCTGGGCGCGTGGGGCCCGTCGGTGGTGCAGATCGCGCTGTTTGCGCTCTACACCTTCTTCCTGGCGCGCTTCAAGCCCGACTGGCTGCCGCCGGTTCCCGCCGAAGCGCGCACCCTGCGCGGCTGGGCGCTGTGGCGCAAATGCCTGCGCGGCATCATCCCCTGCGCGGTGCTGATCTTCCTGGTGCTCGGCACCATCATGCTGGGCATTGCCACGCCGACGGAATCCGGCGCCATGGGCGCGGTCGGTGCGCTGGTGCTGGCCGTGATCCGCGACAAGGCCTTTAGCCGGATCGACCGCCAAGTCTACCGCGTCGGCATCGCCGCCACGCTGGTGGCCGCGGCGGTGGGCTTCTTCGCCTTCGGCTCGCACGTGTTCCGCATCCCGCTGGCGGTGGTGTACCTGGTCATCCTCTGGCTGCTGCTGCGTGCCGGCCAGATGACCGAGCTGCGCCTGCTGATCGTCGATGCCTACCAGTCCACTGCGCGCATCACCGCGATGGTGGTGTTCATCCTGATCGGCTCCACCTGCTTCTCGGTGGTGTTCCAGGGCGTGGACGGCGGCGCCTGGGTGGAGCATCTGTTCACCTCGCTGCCAGGCGGCTGGATCGGCTTCCTGATCGTGGTGAACCTGTTTATCTTCTTCCTGGCCTTCTTCCTGGACTTCTTCGAAATCGCCTTCATCGTGGTACCGATGCTGGCACCGGTGGCGGTCAAGGTGCTGGCGCCGGTGGTGGCCGACTCCATGGGCGGCAACCCGGAGGCCGCGGCGACGGCGGCGCTGGTGTGGTTCGGCGTGATGCTGTGCGTGAACATGCAGACCTCGTTCATGCACCCGCCGTTCGGCTTCGCGCTGTTCTACCTGCGCGGCATCGCCCCGAAGGAAGTGAAAAGCTCCGACATCTACTGGGGTGCTCTGCCCTGGGTCGGGCTGCAGATGGTGATGGTGCTGCTGGTGATGTTCTGGCCAGGCATGGTGACGGGGCTGCTGGACAAGGGATCGCTCAAGCACAGCAACGCGGCAGAGGTCAGCATCCCGCTTGGCGGAGAGCCGGAGAAACCGGCGTCGGCGCCAGGACCAGCCGCCCCGCCGGGTTCGCTGGAACTGCCAGGCGCGGCACCGGCACCTGAGCCCGCGGCACCACAGTTCGAGTTCGAAAAGAAGAACTGATCGGATCGTCGATCCAAGGCCCCGCAGCAATGCGGGGCCTTTTCATTGGCGCGGGTCCGCGCCGGCGTGCGATTGCGAATCGGCTCATCGACCGGCGCGCTTGCGTGGCCCAGACTGGCCCTGTGTTCTGCGAACCGCCCCCAGGAGAGCCGCCATACAAACCACCACACCCTTCGACCGACCGGGCACGGCAACGATGCATCGCCTGCCATCGATACGTGACTTTGGCCGGCAGGTGTTGCCGGTCGATGCCGACGTCGCCCAGGTCTGGGGCCAGCTGCGCGCGCCGCGGCCTGAGCATGCGCTGGACAAGTTCATTGCCGCCACCGCGCTGATCCACGACCTGGCCATTGTCACGCGCAATGTGGAAGACCTCCGCTGCACGGGCGCGATGCTGCTGAATCCGTTCACCTAGCGCGAAAAGGAAAGGGCCCCGCATAGCGGGGCCCTGATCTCATCAGCGGGACGCGGACTGGCGCTCAGCCGTCCTGCTTCACGCAGTCGACAAAGTACGCCTTCTTGCCGTCGATTTCGTCCTCGACCAGGCCGTGGATGTCGGTCTCGAAGCCCGGGAACAGCTTGTTGAACTCGCGCGCGAACTTCAGGTACTGCACGATGGTGCGGTTAAAGCGCTCGCCCGGAATCAGCAGCGGAATGCCCGGCGGGTACGGCGTCAGCAGGATGGCGGTGACGCGGCCTTCGAGGTCGTCGACCGGCACGCGCTCGATCTCGCGGTGCGCCATCATGGCCCAGGCGTCCGACGGCTTCATCGCCGGCTCCATGTCCGACAGGTACATCTCCGTCGTCACACGGGCCACGTCATTGGCCTTGTACACGCTGTGGATCGCATCGCACAGGTCACGCAGGCCCATGCGCTCATATTGCGGATGCTTGGCGACGAATTCCGGCAGCACACGCCACAGCGGCTGGTTCTGGTCGTAGTCGTCCTTGAACTGCTGCAGCTCGGTCACCAGCGAGTTCCAGCGGCCCTTGGTGATGCCGATGGTGAACATGATGAAGAACGAGTACAGCCCGGTCTTCTCGATGATGATGCCGTGCTCGGCCAGGTACTTGGTGACGATGGCCGCCGGGATACCGCGTTCGCTGAACTCGCCGTCCACGTCCAGGCCCGGGGTGATGATGGTGGCCTTGATCGGGTCGAGCAGGTTGAAGCCGTCGGCCAGGTCGCCGAAGCCGTGCCAGCGCTCGTTGGCCTTGAGCATCCATTCTTCGCGGTCGCCGATGCCGTCTTCGATCAGCGCGTCCGGGCCCCACACCTTGAACCACCAGTCGCCGTTCTTGCCGTCGTCATAATCGCCCTCGACCTTGCGCATGGCGCGGCGGAAGTCCATCGCCTCCTGGATGCTCTCTTCCACCAGCGCGGTGCCACCCGGCGCTTCCATCATCGCCGCGGCCACATCGCACGAGGCGATGATCGAGTACTGCGGGCTGGTCGAGGTGTGCATCAGGTACGCCTCGTTGAAGCGGTAGCGGTCCAGCTTGCGCGTCTCGGAATCCTGCACCAGGATCTGCGAGGCCTGCGACAGGCCGGCCAGCAGCTTGTGCGTGGACTGCGTGGCGAACACCAGCGCGTCCTTGCTGCGCGGGCGGTCCTTGCCGATCGCGTGCATGTTGCGATAGAAGTCGTGGAAGGCCGCGTGCGGCAGCCAGGCTTCATCGAAGTGAAGCGTGTCGATCTCGGCGGCCAGCATTTCCTTGATCTGTTCGGCGTTGTACAGCACGCCATCGTACGTACCCTGCGTGATAGTCAGGATGCGCGGCTTCTGGTTCTTGGCCTTGCTCGCGAACGGGTGGTTGGCGATCTTCTTCCTGATCGTTTCCGGGTCGAACTCGCTCTTCGGGATCGGGCCGATGATGCCGTAGTGGTTGCGCGTAGGCATCAGGAAGACCGGGATCGCGCCCGTCATCATGATCGCGTGCAGGATCGACTTGTGGCAGTTGCGGTCCACCACCACGATGTCGCCCGGCGCCACGTTGGCATGCCACACCATCTTGTTCGAGGTGGAGGTGCCGTTGGTGACGAAGTACATGTGGTCGGAGTTGAAGATGCGCGCGGCATTGCGCTCCGACGCGGCCACCGGGCCGGTATGGTCCAGCAGCTGGCCCAGCTCGTCGACCGCGTTGCAGACGTCGGCGCGCAGCATGTTCTCGCCGAAGAACTGGTGGAACACCTGGCCCACCGGGCTCTTCAGGAACGCCACGCCGCCCGAGTGCCCCGGGCAGTGCCACGAGTACGAGCTGTCCTGCGCGTAGTCGATCAGCGCCTTGAAGAACGGCGGCGCCAGCGTGTCGAGGTAGACCTTGGCTTCGCGGATGATGTGGCGTGCCACGAATTCCGGCGTGTCCTCGAACATGTGGATGAAGCCATGCAGCTCGCGCAGGATATCGTTGGGGATATGGCGCGAAGTGCGGGTCTCGCCGTACAGGAAGATCGGCAGGTCCGAGTTGCGGCGGCGCACTTCGGCGACGAAGGCGCGCAGCTTTTCGATCGCGGCGGCCTCGAGCTGGTCCTCGCCTTCGCGCGTGAACTCGTCGTCGTCGATCGACACGATAAAGCTCGATGCCCGGCTGGACTGCTGGGCAAACGACGTCAGGTCGCCGTAGCTGGTCAGGCCCATGACCTCCATGCCCTCTTTCTCGATCGCCTCGGCCAGCGCGCGGATGCCCGAGCCGGAGATGTTCTCGGAGCGAAAGTCTTCGTCAATGATGATGACGGGGAAACGGAATTTCATCGGGCATCCTTGATGGAAAGCAGGACATAAAGGACTTGAGCCACATGGCCGGCGGGAGGTTCCCCGCGACGGCGACATGTGGCTCTCACGTCAGTTGTGGCGGCCGCTCTGGGCCAGCCGCACCGGCAGACGCCGGCATTGTAATGCGCTCAGGTCTTCGGCAGTGTGACACCGTGCTGACCCTGGTACTTGCCGCCCCGGTCGCGATACGAGGTCTCGCAGACTTCGTCGCTCTCGAAGAACAGCACCTGGGCGCAACCCTCGCCGGCGTAGATCTTGGCGGGCAGCGGCGTGGTGTTGGAGAACTCCAGCGTCACATAGCCTTCCCATTCGGGCTCGAACGGCGTCACATTGACGATGATGCCGCAGCGGGCATAGGTGCTCTTGCCCAGGCAGATGGTCAGCACGCTGCGCGGGATCCGGAAGTACTCCATCGTGCGCGCCAGCGCGAACGAGTTGGGCGGGATGATGCAGACATCGCCCTTGAAATCCACGAACGACTTCTCGTCGAAATTCTTCGGATCGACGATGGTGCTGTTGATATTGGTGAAGATCTTGAATTCGTCGGCGCAGCGGATGTCGTAGCCGTAGCTCGAGGTGCCGTACGAGACGATCTTGCGCCCGTCCTGCTCCCGGACCTGGCCTGGCGCGAACGGCTCGATCATGCCGTGCTGCTCCGCCATGCGGCGGATCCACTTGTCGGATTTGATGCTCATAAGGTTGGGAGGGTAAACACACTGGCTCGGAGTGCGCCGCATTGTACAACCAATCGGGGGCCGCCCCTGCAAGCAAACGCAAGCAGCCAAGTGCCGCTTACGCCACCGCGTCTTCCGGCAGGCGGTGGTGGAAGCGCTCGCGCCCGGTGTAGAGCAGGAAGTGCTTGCCGGTGCAGCGCGCAAACAGCGTCAGGTTGACGCGTCGGGCCATCTGGTAGCCCATCTGCGTCACGCCCGAGCGCGACAGCAGGAACGGGATGCCCATCTGCGCGCCCTTGATCACCATCTCGGAGGTCAGGCGGCCGGTAGTGTAGAAGATCTTGTCGCTACCCGTCATGCCTTCCAGCCACATGCGTCCGGCGATGGCGTCCACGGCGTTGTGGCGGCCGACGTCCTCGATGAACATCAGCAGCTCGGTGCCCTGGAACAGCGCGCAGCCGTGCACTGAGCCAGCCTGCTTGTAGACTGACTGCTGCAGCCGGATGGTGTCGATAATGCCGTACAGGGTGTCCTGGTCCAGCGTGGCGCCAACCGGTAGGCGAATGTTGTCAACTTCATCGAGCAGCGAGCCGAACACGGTGCCTTGTCCGCAGCCGGTGGTCACCACGCGGCGCGCGGTGCGCTCCTCAATGCGGTCCACGCCGTTGCGCGTGGTCACGGCGGCCGACTCGGTTTCCCAGTCGACCTGCACCGCGGCGATGTCTTCGATCGATTCCACCAGCCGCTGGTTGCGCAGGTAGCCCAGCACTAGGTGCTCGGGCGCGCCGCCCAGGGTCATCAGCGTGACCAGCTCGCGCTTGTCGAGGTAGACCGTCAGCGGACGCTCGCCCGGCAGGTAGGCCGCGCGCACGCGGCCCTGCTCGTCGACGACTTCAACCTCTTCGATCAGGGGAACGGCTGCCTGGGTAAGCTCGGGACGCAGGGTCATGACGAGGGGCTCGGGACTGCTGGTGAGGGCCCCGCGCCGCGCACGGCGTGCGTGGGGCTGTGGTTACGGCGCCTTTGCAGGCGATTGTACCGCGCCGGCCGCGGCCGGTTTGGCCTCGGCCGCGGTGCTTGCCACGGCTGGTGCCGGGGGCGCAGGCGCAGCGGCGGTCGGCGCCACAAACGGGCCCGGATCGGCACATTCAGCGGTCTGCGACGGCGCGCGGGCTTCCTGGCCGTGGGTCTTGCGCTCGGCAAAGTAACGCGCCGCGGTCTTGTCCTGCGCGCGGCACAACTGGTAGGCGGCGACCTTGTCGGCCCAGGCGGCGCGCGCCTTGGTCTCGGCGGCCTTGGCCTGCTGGGCCTCGGTCGGCGGCGGCAGCTTGGCCAGCGCGCCGGTGGCAAAGGTGGCGCCCGCACACAGGGCAAGCAGCGTCAGGGTGCGTGTCATCGTCATGGTGGGTTCCGCATGGTCTGGTTGGCGCCGGCCTCAGGCTTCGCCCGGGGTATGCCGGGTGTTGCGCCCCGCGGCGGCTTCCGGGCTGGCCGAACGCTGGGCCGGGATCTTGCCCGACTTGATGTCGTCGTACCAGTGCTCGTGGTGCTCCTTGGCCCAGGCCTCGTCCACCCAGCCGTCGCGCATGGCGCGGTAGGCGCCTTCCATGCCGACCGTACCCATGTAGATATGGCCGCACGCCATCGCGATCATCAGCACGGCCGAGATCCCGTGGATCACGTTGGCGATCTGCATGGTCGCGCGGTAGTAGTCCATGCCCGGCACGATCATGTCCAGCACCCAGCCCGAGGCCGACAGCACCAGCCCGAACACGAACACGCCGATCCAGAACCACATCTTCTCGCCGGCATTGAAGCGCCCGCTCGGCACATGCTTGCCGGATGCCAGGCCGCCAAGGCTGGTCACCCAGTGCACGTCGTCGCGGCTGGGCAGGTTGTCGCGCACGAACACCACGAAGCCCACGATCACCGACAGCGTAAAGATCGGGCCGATAACGTTGTGCAGGTTCTTCAGCACGTAAGTCAGCCAGCCGAACAGCATGTGGCCCATCAGCGGCAGCAGAAAATGCTTGCCCAGCAGCAGCACGATGCCCGACACCGCCAGCACCACGAATGAGATCGCCATGGTCCAGTGGACGATGCGCTCAAGCGGCGTGAAGCGCTCGATCATGCGGCCGGTGCGCGGCGTGCGCAGCGGGATGGTGCCGCGCCAGAGGAAGAAACCCAGGATGGCGAGCGGCACCACCAGCAGCAGCCAGCCGCCCCAGACGGTGATGACGCCGTTGCGGAACAGGCGCCATTGCTGCCCGGTGCGCTGGATCAGCACGCCGGCTTCCTTGTCGGGCAGGCTGCTGTAGTGGCGCTGGTCGGAATTGACCTCGCGCCAGACCGGCGCATTGTTGCCGGGCTGCTCGTCGGTGCGGCGCTTCTGCGACTGCGCCTCGGCGGCGATGTCGCGGCGTGGCACGTTGAAGATGTTTTCCGACGCGATGCCGGCCAGCGGCTGGACCGGGTGCGTGGCGGGGTTGTTGGTGTCGGCGCTGGCCTGTGCGGCGGCCGGTGCCGGCGGTGCCGAGGCCGGCGCCTGTGCGGCGGCGGTCCCGGCAATGGCCGCCAGTGCCAGGGCGCCGGCGCTGAGCCAGCGCCGCCAGCCTAAGCGGCATGCATTCTGCAACGGCGTCATGTGCGCTCCTTCGGATCGTCGAGGACCAGCGCCCGGCTGCCGGGGCGGCCCAACTGCAGCGCCTTCATTGCGTGCGGTTGTACTCGTTCTGCAACTGGTTGCGCTGGCGAATCTGGTTGCCCCAGCTGGTCTTGTCGCCCTGCGTCCAGCCCTTGGCCACGAACGGATCGTCCGGGGCGCCCTGGTAGGCCTGGGCGTCAGCCTTGCGGTGCGACGGACCGATGGTCTGCGGCTTCTCACCGCACGCCGCCAGCAGCACGCCGCACAGCGACAGCAATGCAATAACGCGGACGCGGTTCATGACGCTTGCCCTCCCGAGGCCGCGGGTGCGGCCGGTGCAGCGGGCGCCGGCTGTGCCGGTTGGGCCGGCTGGGCCGCGCCGCCCTTGGCGGTGCCGTAGGCGGTACCCCAGCCGAACACGTCGCCGCCAGTGCCGCGCTTGATCACGCGGTTGCGCAGGATGTCGGCGATCACATCGCCGTCGCCACCCAGCAGCGCCTTGGTCGAGCACATCTCGGCGCACAGCGGCAGCTTGCCTTCGGCCAGGCGGTTGCGGCCGTACTTCTCGAACTCGGCTTCCGAGCCGTTCTTTTCCGGGCCGCCCGCGCAGAAGGTGCACTTGTCCATCTTGCCGCGAACGCCGAAGGTGCCGGTCGACGGGAACTGCGGCGCGCCGAACGGGCAGGCGTAGGAACAGTAGCCGCAGCCGATGCAGACGTCCTTGTCGTGCAGCACCACGCCGTCCTCGGTGCGGTAGAAGCAGTCGACCGGGCAGACCGCCATGCAGGGCGCGTCCGAACAGTGCATGCAGGCCACCGAGATCGATTTCTCGGCGCCGACCATGCCGTCGTTGACGGTGACCACGCGGCGCCGGTTCACGCCCCAGGGCACCTCGTGCTCATTCTTGCAGGCAGTGACGCAGCTGTTGCACTCGATGCAGCGCTCGGCGTCACAGATAAATTTCATGCGTGCCATGGTGTCCCTCTGCCCTTATGCAAACCGCTCGATCTGGCAAACGGTGGTCTTGGTTTCCTGCATCATCGTGACCGCGTCATAGCCGTAGGTGGTGGCCGTGTTGACCGCCTCGCCCCGCACCACCGGCATCGCGCCCTCCGGGTAGTAGTCCTTCAGGTCCTTGCCCTCCCACCAGCCCGAGAAATGGAACGGGATAAACGCGGTATCGGGCCCTACCCGCTCGGTCACCAGCGCGCGCACCTTGATGCGGGCCCCGGTGGGTGTCTTCACCCAGCAGAAGTCACCGTTGCGGATGCCGCGGTCGGACGCCGCGCGCGGGTTGATCTCGACGAAGTTCTCCTGCTGCAGTTCGGCCAGCCACGGGTTGGAGCGGGTTTCCTCGCCGCCGCCCTCGTACTCGACCAGCCGCCCGGAGGTCAAGATGATCGGGAACTTCTCATAGACCTTGTTCTCGATATTGCGCTGCTGCACCGACTTGTACAGCGTCGGCAGCCGCCAGAACGCCATCTTGTCGTCGTGGGTCGGGTACTTGGCAACCATGTCGGGGCGCGTGGAGTACAGCGGCTCGCGATGCTGCGGGATCGCGTCAGGGAAGTTCCATACCACCGCGCGCGCCTTGGCGTTGCCAAACGGATGGCAGCCATGGTTCTTCAGCACCACGCGCTGGATGCCGCCCGACAGGTCGGTCTTCCAGTTCTTGCCTTCGGCCTTGGCCTTCTCGGCATCGGTCAGGTCGTCCCACCAGCCCAGCTTCTTCAGCAGCACATGATCGAACTCCGGATAGCCGGTGGTGATCTCCGCGCCCAGCGAGCAAGAGCCGTCCTCGGCCAGCAGATTGACGCCATCGCGCTCCACGCCGAAGTTGGCGCGGAAGTTACCGCCGCCGTCCATCACGTGCTTGCTCGTGTCGTACAGGTTGGGCGAGCCCGGGTGCTTCAGTTCCGGCGTGCCGTAGCACGGCCACGGCAGGCCGAAGAAGTCGCCGGTCAGGTCGTAGCCGGTCACCGGGTCCTTGCCCGCCTTGCAGCGCAGCGTCTTGACGTCGAACATCTGCATATTGCGCATATGCGACTTCAACCGCTCCGGCGACTGGCCGGTGTAGCCGATGGTCCAGTTGCTGGCGTTGATCTCGCGCAGGATCGATTCCGGCTCAGGCTCCATCCAGGCGCGGCCGGCGCGCTTGACCTCGATCAGCTTCATGTTCTTCGACAGTTCCTTGCCGAAGCCGAGCCGATCGGCAAACGCCTGCATCAGCGTATGGTCGGGCATCGACTCGAACAGCGGCTCGATGACCTTTTCGCGCCATTGCAGCGAGCGGTTCGACGCCGTGCACGTGCCCGAGGTCTCGAACTGCGTGCAGGCCGGCAGCAGGTACACCGCGCGGTTCGGGTTGACCTTGTCGCCCTCGGCCGGCGGCATGTTGGCCATGGCCGCGGTCGCCGACGGATAGGGGTCGACCACCACCAGCAGGTCGAGCTTGTCCAGCGCCTTCTTCATCTCCAGGCCACGCGTCTGCGAGTTCGGGGCATGGCCCCAGAAGAACACGCCGCGCACGTTGTTGTCCTGGTCGATCAGCTCGTTCTTCTCGGTGACGATATCGATCCAGCGCGACACCGTGGTGCCGGACTTCTCCATCATCGCCTGCGAGGCAAACTGCTTCTTGATCCATTCGTAGTCCACGCCCCACACCGCGGCGTAGTGCTTCCAAGCGCCGGTGGCCAGGCCGTAGTAGCCCGGCAGCGAGTCCGGGTTGGGGCCCACGTCGGTGGCACCCTGCACGTTGTCATGGCCGCGGAAGATGTTGGCGCCGCCGCCCGACACGCCGATATTGCCCAGCGCCAGCTGCACGATGCACGAGGCGCGCACGATCGCGTTGCCAATGGTGTGCTGGGTCTGGCCCATGCACCACACCAGCGTGCTGGGGCGGTTCTTGGCCATGATCTCGGCGACCATCTTCACCTGCGCCTCGGGCACGCCGCAGACTTCCTCGACCTTGTCGGGGGTCCACTTAGCCAGCACCTCTTCCTTGACCTTGTCCATGCCATAGACCCGGTCATGCAGGTACTTCTGGTCTTCCCAGCCGTTCTGGAAGATGTGGTACAGCACGCCGAACAGGAACGCGATATCGGTGCCCGAGCGGATCCGCACATAGTGCTGGGCCTTGGCCGCGGTGCGCGTGTAGCGCGGGTCGACCACGATCACCTTGCAGCCGTTCTCCTTGGCGTGCAGCAGGTGCAGCATCGACACCGGGTGCGCCTCGGCCGCGTTGGAGCCGATATACAGCGCTGCCTTCGCGTTCTGCATATCGTTGTACGAGTTGGTCATCGCCCCGTAGCCCCAGGTATTCGCCACGCCCGCCACAGTGGTGGAGTGGCAGATACGCGCCTGGTGGTCGGTGTTGTTGGTGCCGAAGAACGACACCCACTTGCGCAGCAGATAGGACTGCTCATTGCTGTGCTTGGACGAACCGACGAAGAACATCGAGTCCGGGCCGGTCTGCTGGCGGATCTCCTTCATCTTGGCGGTGATCTCATCCAGCGCCTGGTCCCAGCTGATGCGCTGGTACTTGCCGTTGACCAGCTTCATCGGGTACTTGAGGCGGTATTCGCCGTGGCCGTGCTCACGCAGCGCCGCGCCCTTGGCGCAGTGCGCGCCCAGGTTGATGGGCGAATCGAACACCGGCTCCTGGCGGATCCACACGCCGTTCTGCACCACCGCGTCGACCGCGCAGCCGACCGAGCAGTGGCCGCACACGGTGCGCCTGACCACGATGCCGGTCTTGCCGTCGGCTGCCGCCTTCTTGTCGTCGGCGGCGTCCGCCTTGCGGATCAGCGTCAGCTGCGAAGCCGCCAGCCCGGCACCGACGCCGATGCCAGAGCGCTTGAGGAAGCTGCGGCGGTCCATGGTCGGCATCGCGCCGGCCAGGCTGGCCGCGAGCCGCTGCGAGAGTCGGCCGGAGGCTGCGCCGGCAGGTTCAGGCCGGTTGGCCAGGCCGTCAGCGAGGCGGGCGGATGCGCCCTGCGCCGCGCGTTTGCGGGTCAAGATCATGTCTCACCTCAGATGCGGACGCTGGTCGCGTCCGGTTGCAGGCGGCGCGGCAGACCACACCGCCCTGGCAGTTACACCAGCGTGGTCCGGTAGTACTTGCGGATGTGGTCAGAGACCCGGTAACCCTTGCTGTCCGACGGAGGATCGGTGGGTTCCGGCAGAGCTGCGGCCTGGCCCGGCATGGCCGGACCGCGCGCGGTCAGCGCTGCCGCACCCGTAGCGGCAGCCACAACTCCAGCGCCCGCGAGAAACGTGCGGCGCGCGACCCTGGTTTGCTTCTCTGTCATGTGGGGGCTCCTCGGCTGTCCAAGCCCGATGGTTTTAGCCGTTATGCGTTCTTATGCATATTCTAGAATCAACTAGCAGGAAAGACCATGATATGCACGGGTTTTTCCTTACTTTCCAACCCATTTTCGAGTAAGCGGCTGCCTTGGGCCCGCGGCGCTAAAGAAGCCTCGAAGCGCGCCGATATTCAATGCCGCCCGCTCAATGCATCTCGAGCGCCACAGCCTCCACGCCGGTAAACGCGCCCAGCAAGCCGGCCACGCCGCGATAGAAACGCGCCTGCGGGTGCGTCGTCACTGCATCGCACAATCGCTCCACCCAGGGCTGCAGGTGCTGCGCATAGAAACGCTGCTGCTCGCCCAGGTTGGACACCGACAGGTCGTCGCCCGCCACCAGGAAGCGCATCACCTCGCACAGCGTGGCGATATGGTCCTCGGTCTCGCTGACATCTTCATGGCGCTCCAGGCCGTAGCGGGCCAGGTCTTCGCGCAGCGCCACCAGCGGGCGCTCGTTCAGGAAGCCGGTCATGTAGAAGGAGCCGTACAGGAATACATCCTGGCGGCCCACGCCCACGAACAGCTGCCGGTACTCCTCCTCGGCCTCGGCCGCGGTGGTCTCAGATGCTGCATCGCACAACGCGTTCCATGCCTTGCCCAGCACGGTGTTCGCGTCCTCGCCCACGGCGCGGTTGGCGGCGATGTGGTGCAGCAGCGCGGCATCGGGCGCGTGGTAGAACAGCGTGGCGAGCAGGCCATAGAGGTCGGCGCGGGCGGTGTCCTCGGCATCGTCGGCCGGCGGCGTGGCGGTGAGCTGGATCGGCTGGAAATCTGTCATATCGTGATGATTTGTCCTGGGTGGCCGGCCGCCGTCAGCGCAGCGTGGCGCCGGTGGCGGTTCCCGTGTCGCGCTCTATCATGTCGATGACGCGGCAGTCAGGGCACATCTTCAGGCGCTCGGCCGCGGCGCCAGCAAAGGCCGGATGGCCGGCCAGGCGCACCAGCATCGACTCCACCATCTGCGCCGTGCCGAACGGCTTGGCGCAGCGGACGCAATGGAACGGCTGGGTCTCGTTGAGGGTCACCGGGCGGCGCGCCGCGTCGCCGGCCAGCAGGCGCGGCACCAGGCTGATGGCGTCTTCCGGGCAAGTCTTCTCGCACAGCCCGCACTGCACGCAGTTGCGCTCGATAAAGCTGAGCACCGGGCGCTCGGGGTTGTCGCGCAGCGCCTGCGACGGGCACGCGCCGACGCAGGCCATGCACATGGTGCACTTGCCCGTATCCACCGCGATCGCGCCGATCGGCGCGCCGGCCGGCAGCGGCACGCTTTGCGCGGACACTGGCGCGTGCCGCGCTAGGTGGTCCAGCACAAAGTCCAGCATCTCGCGCTTGGCCGCGACGGGGCCGAACGGCGCCGGCGGCAATGCGTTGCGGCCAGGGCGCAGCGCCGCCAGGCCGGCATCCAGCGCCAGGGTATCGGCGGCCTCGACCAGCGACAGCACCTCGCCGTCATAACCCAGGCCCGCCAGCATGGCGCGCCCGACCGCGATCTGCTCCAGCAGCGCGGTGCGGTACTGCGGTGCCTCGTCGCCGGTCAGCAGCACCGCTACGCGGCTGGCGCCCCAGCACAGCGCGGCGAGCCATAGCTCCAGCCCCGCCGAGGCCGGGTGGAACAGCGACAACGGCATCACATTGGCGGGCACGCCCTTGGCCTTGCCGCCACGAGCGGAACGGCCCAGTGCCAGCAGCGCGGGCGTGCCATATTCCTCGCCGTGCAGCAGCACCACCGGATCGCGCGCGCCGGCCTGGCGGTACGCTGACAGCAGCGTCCTCAGGCGCGCGCCCGTCACCTCCGGCCCCGGGTAGCCATAGCTGATGGCCCCGCTCGGGCACACGGTAGTGCAGGCACCGCAGCCCATGCACAGGTTGGGCGTGACCTCGATGCGTCCCTTGCCGTCATGCCAGCGCGAGCCGATGGCCTCGGTCGAGCAGATGTCGATGCAGGCGGTGCAGCCGGTGGTCTGGTTGCGGCCATGCGCGCACAGGTTTTCCTTGTAGCGGAAGAATTTCGGCTTCTCGAACTCGCCCACCAGCCCCGCCAGCATCAGCGCCTGGGCCTGCTGGTGCGAGGCATCGGCGCCGGCGTGCAGGTAGCCCTGCGGCGGCTGGTGCATGGTGAAGGCGGGCGTGTCGCACAGGTCGAAGACCAGGTCGAAGCGCCCCTGCACAGTGCCCTGCGGGCGGTCGAAGTCGATCGCCGCGGCGGCGCCGCAGGCGCGCACGCAAGCACGGTGCGAGCGGCAGCGCGACAGGTCGATCTGGTAGCTGAAGTCGATCGCGTCTTCGGGACAGGCGTCGATGCAGGCGTTGCAGCGGGTGCACAGGTCCAGGTCGATCGGGTTGCTGCGGCCTGCGCCAGTCTCCCAGCTGGCCTCGAATGCGCCGAGCCAGCCCGTCAGCGAGGCCAGCCGGCCGCTGTGGACCGGATAAGCGCGCGCCGCCGGCTGCGCCGCGGCGCCTTCACGCCTGTCGCTGCCGGTCAGCAGCACCGTGACCTCCAACTGCATCGCGGCCAGCCGCTCAGCCCACGGCAGCGCCCGCTGGGCCGGGCCCAGCACCAGCACCGCGCCGTCGGAACGGTAATCCACCACCGGCACCGGGTCGGGCTCCGGCAGCGCTGCCACGGCCAGCAGCGCGGCGATCTTGGCATTGGCGGTCTTCGGGTCGCGCCGGGCGCCCTGTGACCAGCCGCCGGTCTCGCGGATATTGACGAAGCGCACCGGCGCGGTCACCACCGGGCGGCCATCGCTGCCCTGCGCGGCTTGCGCTGCAACTTCAGTAAATAGCTGGCGTTCCTGCGTGCAGGCGACGATGACGTCGTCGGTGCCGTCGAGCGCGGCGGTGAAGTCGCCGATCTCGCGCCGGCACAGCAGGTGATGGACCTTCAAGGGGCCCTGGTTGGCGTCCTTGGTTGCTTCGGACAATGCCGCCCCGTCAAGCGGCATGGTGTCGTTGCAGTTGCAGATCAGCGTCGGCATGGCGAATGCGGCTGACCGGTCCGGACGTCCTTCTTCGCGAGGGGTCTGCGGGCCGGCGGATTGTGGGGATGCCTATTGTAGGCTGCGCTGCACCTGCGGGGCTACGCGCATTTATGCGGGTCTTGCGGGCCCTGTTCTGCGCTTTGACTTACCGTTTGCTGCGGCGTTTCGACTGGTGCGGGTATGTCCGTAGTGTCGGCGCTCTCGCCGGGTTCGGCGAACTCGGCGGGCGTCGCCGGCGGTACATCCACAGGCCCCGCAGCAGCGGCCGCGGCCTGTGCCGCCGCGCGTTCCTCGTCGGTCGGCTCGAACAGGCCCAGCGTCTCGGCCTGGCGCAGCTGGCGCAGGATCTCCGGCGGGATCGGGTCGGGCTTGCTGTAGTCGTCGATATAGATGTCGAGCCCGTCCATCACATTGAAGTGCGGATCGGCGAACAGTGTCTTCAGCGCCGCGCGCTTGACCGATTCATCCACGCCGCGGGCCACGAACCGGGCGATCTCGTCGCCGGGGCGCAGCGCCGCCACGTCCTCCAGCGTCGGGGCCGGTACCTGCGGACCTTCGGGCGCGGCTCCGGTGGCCACGGGGACGGCGTCGCCAACAACTGCCGGCGGTGCCGGTTCGGCCGGCACGGGCATGCCCTCCCGCACCGCGGCCTTGCGGCGCGACCAGCGCGACAGGAAGGACGAATCGCTCATCGGCAGGGCAAGCTCAGGTCGTCAGGATCAGTAGCGGGCGCGGTCTTCCGGCGCCTTGAAGGATTCGGGCCGGCGCCGCTGCTTGGGCTCGGGCCGGTAGTGCTCGTCGACATAGGCCTGCAGCCACTCGCGC
Source organism: Cupriavidus sp. GW823-FHT06D04 (assembly GCF_058795055.1). Classification (NCBI taxonomy): domain Bacteria; kingdom Pseudomonadati; phylum Pseudomonadota; class Betaproteobacteria; order Burkholderiales; family Burkholderiaceae; genus Cupriavidus; species Cupriavidus sp. GW823-FHT06D04. The sequence goes on from NZ_JBXAHL010000001.1 coordinate 402,376, forward strand.
TGCTCGGGCGCCAGCGGCACGTTCTCGACGGTCTCGCCGGCATCGAGCCAGCGGCCGGCCTCGTTGTACGACAGCGTCACGGTCATCGGCACCGGATGGGCTTCTTCGCCATCGCCGTCATCCTCCGGCATGCGCCACAGCACGAACCAGCACGGCGTGGTCGAGGTCAGGTTCAGGTAATAGCCTTCGCCCTGGTCGCGGAACAGCGTCACCTCAAAGCCCGGGTACAGCCAGTGCGCGCCGTGGGCGTCATGCTCCAGGCACACGGGGTGCGTGCCGAACTCGCCAAGATCCGGCAGCACCGCGTCCAGCTCCCACTTCCACGGCTGCCAGCGGTTGGCCAGCGCGACCTTGCGCATCACCACCGCCATGGTGACGGCGGGGCGGGCTCCGGGTGCCGGCAGGTCTGGGGTAGGCTGGCTGTCCATAGTTGCTGCGCGCGGCGCGCCGCGCCCTCAGGTGTTTTGCACCACGATACTCGGGAACTTGCTGGTCATGTCGCGCGCCTTGTCGGCGACCTTAATCGCCACCTTGCGCGCGATGGCGCGGTACATCTCGGCCACCGGGCTGTCGGGCTCGGCCACCACGGTCGGACGGCCGGAGTCGGCCTGCTCGCGGATCTGCAGGTTCAGCGGCAGGCTGCCGAGCAGGTCCACGCCGTAGTCGGCGCACATCTTCTCGCCGCCGCCGTGTCCGAAGATATGCTCGACGTGGCCGCAGTTCGGGCAGCAGTAGACCGCCATGTTCTCGACGATGCCCAGGATGGGAATGCCCACCTTCTCGAACATCTTCAGGCCCTTCTTGGCGTCCAGCAGCGCGATGTCCTGCGGCGTGGTGACGATCACCGCGCCGGTGACCGGCACCTTCTGCGACAGCGTCAGCTGGACGTCGCCGGTGCCCGGCGGCATGTCGACGATCAGGTAGTCCAGGTCGTGCCAGTTGGTCTGGCGCAGCAACTGCTCCAGCGCCGAGGTCACCATCGGGCCGCGCCATACCATGGGGTTGTCCTGCTCGATCAGGAAGCCGATCGAGTTGGCCTGCAGGCCGTGGCCTTCCAGCGGCTCCATGGTCTGGCCGTCGGCGGATTCCGGGCGGCCGTCGATGCCCAGCATCATCGGCAGGCTCGGGCCGTAGATGTCTGCGTCGAGCATGCCGACGCGCGCGCCTTCTGCCGCCAGCGCCAGCGCCAGGTTCACGGCCGTGGTGGACTTGCCCACACCGCCCTTGCCCGACGCCACCGCGATCACATTCTTCACGCCCGGCAGCAGCTTGACCCCGCGCTGCACCGCGTGCGCGACGATCTTCATGGTGACGGCCACGCTGACATTGCTCACGCCCGGCACTTGCCGCACTGCAGCAACCACCAGCTTGCGGATCGGATCAAACTGGCTCTTCGCGGGGTAGCCGAGTTCGACTTCCAGCGAGACATCGCCGCCGTCGACACGGATATTCCTGGCCGATCGGGTGGACACCAGGTCCTTGCCCGTATTGGGGTCGATGACGGTGCGCAGGGCTTCGGTGACCTGCTCAGTGCTGACGCTCAAGACATACTCCGCTTCGATGATTGGGGGACTGGCGCATGGTGGCCTGCGCCTAATGTATCAAAGTATGCAGCACCGGCCATGAAGGCCGGAAATCCACGCGCAATACCCTGCATGGGGTGTGGGATTACAGACATTTACAAATCTCACAAGCTTGCACTTGTGCGCGCGCCGCCATATCCATATTGTAGTGCGGTTGGACGGTCCGGTACGTCGGCACCGCAGCCGGTGCCAGGACCGGCCGGGCCCGACGCGTACAAAAGGTTACCTGCCGCTAGCCTTGGCGTTACCATCGCGATGCGGTACCAAGAACATTTACGGGAACATCAGAAGGAGAAAGCATGAAGATCAAGCTCGTTACCGTCTCGCTCGCCGCTGCCACGCTGCTGGCCGCTGGTTGCGCCACTGAACAGCAGACCCATACGGCAGTCGGCACCGGCGTGGGCGCCGCGGTCGGCGCCGGGCTTGGCAACCTGATCGGCGGCAATACCACCGGCACGCTGGTGGGCGCGGCGGTGGGCGGTGCCATCGGCGGCGCAACCGGCTACAACTGGAACGCCATCCGCGGCAAGCTGAGCAAGGACACCGCGGGCACGGGCACCCAGATCACCGAGCAGCCGGATGGCACGCTGAAGGTCAACATCCCCAGCCAGGTGACTTTCGATACCGACAGCGCCACGATCAAGCCGTCGTTCCGCTCGGTGCTCGACCAGGTCGCGCAGACCCTGGGCCAGCACCAGGACGTGAGCGCCAACGTGGTGGGCCATACCGACAGCACCGGCAACCCCAACTACAACATGCAGCTGTCGCAGCGCCGCGCCCAGAGCGTGGCCGGTTACCTGGGTGATCGCGGCGTCGCACGCAATCGCCTGACCGCCGAAGGGCGCGGGCAATCCCAGCCGGTTGCGGACAACGGCAGTGAGGCCGGACGGGCACAAAATCGCCGCGTCGAAATTTTTTTGAAACCAATTCAAGGATGACCTAGTCATAGAAACAGGTGCCGCTTGCCACCGTTGCTGGCTCGCGATGGGTGGCTGACCTCCCGGGCGGTACCTGATTTCTCCTCCTTTTCCGTTGTGGAAAGCTGCGCCGGCTCTGACCGGCGCTTTTTTTTTGGCCGAAGGGATCCGTGGGTTTCGCCATTCCGCCATGCGGAACCGGCGCGCAGGCGCTGGCCAGTTGCTAAAATAGCCCCTTCCCGGCACGCGCCCTTCCCTCCTGGCTGGCGCCGTCCCCCTGATATTTCCCCGCTCCTGACCGGCTCCTGTTTATGACCGCACGTCGCATCCTCGTCACATCCGCCCTGCCTTATGCCAACGGCCAGATCCATATCGGCCACCTGGTGGAATACATCCAGACCGATATCTGGGTGCGTTTCCAGCGCATGATGGGCAACGAGGTCTACTACGTCGGCGCCGACGACACCCACGGCACGCCGGTCATGCTGCGCGCCGAGAAGGAAGGCATCACACCCAAGGCACTGATCGACCGCGTCTGGACCGAGCACAAGCGCGACTTCGACAGCTTCCTGGTGTCGTTTGACAACTACTACAGCACCGACGCGGAAGAAAACCGCGAACTGTGCGAGAAGATCTACCTGGCCCTGAAGGCCGAGGACCTGATCGCCGAGCGCGAGGTCGAGCAGTTCTTCGACCCGGTCAAGAACATGTTCCTGCCGGACCGCTTCATCAAGGGCGAGTGCCCGAAGTGCGGCGCCAAGGACCAGTACGGCGACTCCTGCGAGGTCTGCGGCACCACCTACGTGCCGACCGACCTGAAGAACCCGTATTCGGTGGTGTCCGGCGCCACGCCGGTGCGCAAGTCGTCGGCCCATTACTTCTTCAAGCTGTCCGATCCGCGCTGCGAGACCTTCCTGCGCGAATGGGTGGCCGACCTGGCCCAGCCCGAAGCCGCCAACAAGATGCAGGAATGGCTGGGCGCCGAAGGCGAGGCCTCGACCCTGTCCGACTGGGACATCTCGCGCGATGCGCCCTACTTCGGCTTCGAGATCCCCGGCGCGCCCGGCAAGTACTTCTACGTGTGGCTGGACGCCCCGATTGGCTACTACGCCAGCTTCCAGAACCTGGCCGCGAAGCAAGGCATCGACTTCGACGCCTGGGTCGGCCCGCATTCCACCGCCGAGCAGTACCACTTCATCGGCAAGGACATCCTGTACTTCCACACGCTGTTCTGGCCGGCGATGCTGCGCTTCTCGGGCTACCGCACCCCGACCAATGTGTTTGCCCACGGCTTCCTGACCGTGGACGGCGCCAAGATGAGCAAGTCGCGCGGCACCTTCATCACCGCGCAGAGCTATGTCGACACCGGCATGAACCCGGAATGGCTGCGCTACTACTTCGCCGCCAAGCTCAACGCGAGCATGGAAGACCTCGACCTGAACCTCGATGACTTCATTGCGCGCGTGAACAGCGACCTGATCGGCAAGTACGTCAATATCGCCAGTCGCGCCGCGGGCTTCCTGGTCAAGCGCTTCGAAGGCAAAGTCGATGAAGCCGCGCTGGCCCACCCGCTGCTCGAGCAGCTGCGCCAGGCCGCCCCGCAGGTCGCCCACCTCTATGAAGCCCGCGAGTACAGCAAGGCGTTGCGCCTGGTGATGGAGCTGACCGACACGGTCAACGCCTTCGTCGACACCGAGAAGCCGTGGGAACTGGCCAAGGACGAAAACAAGCGCGCGGCGCTGCATGCGGCGTGCTCGGTCTCGCTGGAAGCCTTCCGCCTGCTGACGGTGTACCTGAAGCCGGTGGTGCCGAACGTGGCTGCCGGCGTGGAACGCTTCCTGAACGTCGAGCCGCTGGACTGGCGTGCCATCGACAAGCAGCTGTCGGCTGCCAGCCCGGTGCAGGCCTACCAGCACCTGATGACGCGCGTCGATGCCAAGCAGGTCGATGCGCTGCTGGCTGCCAACCGCGAATCGCTGCAGACAACCGCGGCGCCGGCCGCCGCAGGCGCGGCAATCGAGCCGATCGCCGACACCATCACCATCGACGACTTCGCCAAGGTGGACCTGCGCGTCGCCAAGATTGTCGAATGCCAGAAGGTGGAAGGTTCGAACAAGCTGCTGCAGCTGACGCTGGACCTGGGCGAAGGCCGCACCCGCAACGTGTTCTCCGGCATCCAGTCGGCCTACACGCCGGAGCAGCTGGTCGGCAAGCTGACCGTGGTGGTGGCCAACCTGGCCCCGCGTAAGATGAAGTTCGGCGTGTCCGAAGGCATGGTGCTGGCGGCATCGGCCGCGGATGAGAAGGCCGCGCCGGGCCTGTATATCCTGGAACCGCACGAGGGCGCGGTGCCGGGCATGCGCATCGGCTGAAGCAGAGCACGCATCGCCGTTCCCCTCTCCCGCTCGCGGGAGAGGGCGGCAAATCCGCGGCAACACCGTGTTCCGCGCGTCCCATCGGTAGCGACCCAAGGCCAGCCAGGCCTTTGGATCAACCCGCCACAGCGCCCGAGATTCTGCAATGCAGAACAGAACGGGCAGCACTTCCCCTCCCCCTCGCTCGCGCGCTATGCACGCGCGGCATGTCATACATGGTTCCGGCGCATCGCGCTTGTGACCCCTGGACGAGCCGCGTAGATTCCACCTCGCAGAATCACAAACCAAAAAACAGAAGCCAGCCACGCAACGCTGCTTGCGCGATGCCGCTTCGCATGGAAGGGGACATTTGTGAAGAAGCTCCTGATCGCCAATCGTGGCGAGATCGCGTTGCGCGTGCAGCGCGCCGCACGAGACCTTGGCATCGCCACCGTGGCCGTCTATGCCACCGACGACGATGCCAGCCGGCACCGCCTGCTGGCCGACGAAGCTGTCGCGCTGCAGGGCCAGGGGGCCGCCGCCTATCTCGACATTCCCGCCATCATCGCCGCAGCGCGCGCCACCGGCTGCGACGCCATCCACCCTGGCTATGGCTTTCTCAGCGAGCGCGCGGACTTTGCTAGCGCTTGCGCAGCCGCGCAGATCGTCTTTGTCGGCCCCGAGCCCGAGCAGCTGGCCCTGTTCGGCGACAAGGGCCGCGCGCTGGCGCTGGCCGCACGCTGCGGCATACCGGTGATGCCCGCCACTGCGGGCGGCGCCACGCTCGATGCAGTGACCGCCTTCTTCGACGAGCAGGACGGCGCCGGCGTGGTGCTCAAGGCGGTGGGCGGCGGCGGCGGGCGCGGCATGCGCGTGGTGCGCGAGCGCGACGCCCTGCCCGAAGCCTATGCGCGCTGCCGCTCCGAAGCGCGCTCGGCCTTCGGCATCGATGCCATCTACGCCGAGCGGCTGGTGGCCCGCGCGCGCCATATCGAAGTGCAGATCGCCGGCGACGGCCACCACGTGATCGCACTGGGCGAGCGTGACTGCACGCTGCAACGCCGTTTCCAGAAAGTGGTCGAGATCGCGCCCAGCCCGGCGCTCGATCCGGCGCTGCGCCAGCGCATTGTCGATGCCGCCTGCACGCTCGCGCGCGAAGCGCGCTACCACAGCCTGGGCACGTTTGAATTCCTGGTCGAAGAGCCCGAGGACGGCGCGCGCCGCGATGGCGCGGCCTTGCCCTTTGTCTTTATCGAAGCCAATCCGCGCCTGCAGGTCGAGCACACCGTCACCGAGCAGGTCACCGGCGTGGACTTGGTGGCCGTGCAGCTGGGGCTGGCCGAAGGCCGGCGCCTGGCAGAGCTGGGGCTGGACCCGCAACACCCGCCGCGCGTGCGCGGCTATGCCATCCAGGTGCGTGTGAATGCCGAGGCCACCGACGCGCAAGGGCTGGCACGGCCGGCACAGGGGCGGCTGGAGCGTTTCGATCCGCCCACCGGTCCGGACGTGCGCGTGGACACCCACGGCTATACCGGCTATGCACCGTCCGCGCACTACGACACGCTGCTGGCCAAGCTGATCGTCACCTCAGCCAGCGACAACTTCGCTGACGCAGTGCGGCGCCTGCAGCGCGCGCTGGGGGAATTCAATATCGGCGGCATCGCCACCAACCTCAACCTGCTGCGGGCGCTGGCCGAGCGCGAGGACTTTGCCAGCCAGCACGTGCATACGCGCTATATGGAAGCCGCGCTGCCCGCCCTGCTGGAACGCGCCGCGCAGATTGCTGCGCAAGACGCGGCGCGACAGGCCCTGGCAGGAGGCAGCGCCCCCAAGGTGGCGGCACCTTCCAGCACGGCAAGCTTCGAGGAGCAACTGGGCGAGGGCCTGTGCGCGGTGCGCGCGCCAATGAACGGACGCGTGATCGAACTGGCGCGCGAGAACGACCTGGTCAAGGCCGGCCAGACCGTGGCCGTGCTCGATGCGATGAAGATGGAACATGCCATCGTGGCCGAGCACGCGGGCCGCGTGATCGACCTGCGCACCGCCTCAGGTGAGCAGGTGGCCGAGGGCCAGGTCATGCTGGTGCTGGAGCCGGCCGACGCCGGCGCCCATGCCGATGGCGAAGCCGAGCACGCCGACCCGGCGGCGATCCGCGCCGACCTGCAGCGCGTGCTCGACCGCCATGCCTTCCTGTACGACGCGGCCCGCCCCGAGGCGGTGGCACGCCGCCATGCGCGCGGCCAGCGCACCGCGCGCGAGAACGTCGACGACCTGTGTGATGCCGGCAGCTTCCGCGAATACGGCGGCCTGGCGCTGGCGGCACAGGCCAGCCGGCGCAGCGAGGCCGACCTGATCGCCAACACCCCTGCCGACGGCCTGATCACCGGCACCGGCGCCGTCAACGGCAGCCTGTTCGCACCGGAGTGCGCGCGCTGCGCGGTGCTGGCCTACGACGCCACAGTGCTGGCCGGCACCCAAGGCAAGCGCAACCATATCAAGACCGACCGCATCCTGGAGGTGGCCCTGCGGAACCGGCTGCCGACGGTGATCTTTGCCGAAGGCGGCGGCGGCCGCCCGGGCGACATCGACTTCCCCACCGTGGCCGGCCTGTACCAGCCGTCGTTCGCCGCCTTCGCCGAGTTGAGCGGCGAAGTGCCGGTGGTGGGCATCGCCTCCGGGCGCTGCTTTGCCGGCAATGCCGCGCTGCTGGGCTGTTGCGACCTGATCATCGCCACGCGCAACGCCAATATCGGCATGGCCGGCCCCGCCATGATCGAAGGCGGCGGCCTGGGCGTGTTCCGCCCCGAGGATATCGGCCCGGCCACGGTGCAGTACCACAACGGCGTGGTTGACCTGCTGGTCGACGATGAGGCCGACGCCGTGGCCGCGGCCAGGCATTACCTGTCGATGTTCCAGGGCCGCGTCGACGACTGGCAGGCGCCTGACGCGCTGGCGCTGCGCCAGGTGGTGCCAGAGAACCGCCTGCGCGTCTACGACACGCGCGCCGCCATCGCCGGCCTGGCCGACGCGGGCAGCGTGCTGGAACTGCGCGCAGGTTTTGGCACCGGCATCCACACCGCACTGGCGCGCATCGAAGGCCGGTCCGTGGGCATTCTCGCCAACAACCCGCGCCACCTCGGCGGCGCCATCGATGCCGATGCCGCCGACAAGGCCGCCCGCTTCATGCAGGTGTGCAATGCGCACGGGCTGCCGATCGTGTCGCTGATCGACACCCCGGGCTTCATGGTGGGCCCGGAGGTCGAGGCCCGCGCCCAGGTGCGCCATGTGTCGCGCATGTTCGTCGCCGGCGCCAAGCTGCGCGTGCCGTTCCTGGCGGTAGTGCTTCGCAAGGGCTACGGCCTGGGCGCAATGGCGATGGCCGCGGGCGGCTTCCGCGCGCCGACCTTCACGGTCTCGTGGCCGACCGGCGAATTCGGCGGCATGGGCCTCGAGGGCGCGGTGCGGCTGGGTTTCCGCAAGGAGCTGGAAGCGCTGCCGGCCGGTCCGCAGCGCGATGCGCTGTACCAGCAGCTGGTGGCGCAGATGTACGAGCGCGGCCATGCCATCAACGCCGCGGCGGCACTGGAACTCGACGCCGTGATCGACCCCGCCGCCACCCGCCAGTGGGTGGTCAGCGGGCTCGAGGCCGGCGCCGCCAATCCCCATCGTCCGGTACGCACCTTCGTCGACGCCTGGTAGGCACGGCGGCAGACAGAACCAGAGCGAAAGCAACAGGAGACAGCAGATGAACGAACAGGCGTTCTTCGAGGACCTGGAAGCCCGGCATCGCAAGATCTGGCCCGCCGGCCTGCCCGACGCACCGGTCTACCCCCATGGCGAGGCCCCGCTGGGCGACTATCTGCGCGCGTGGGCGCGCAAGCGCCCGGACCACCCCGCGCTGGTCTGGTACGGCACCACCGTGACCTACGCCGAGCTCGACGACCTGTCCGAGCGCTGCGCCGCGCTGCTCAAGGGCCGCGGCGTGGGCGCGGGCGACCGGGTGGCGGTGATGATGGGCAACTGCCCGCAGTTCCACGTGGTCTTCTACGGCATCCTGAAGCTGGGCGCGGTGTATGTGCCGGTCAACCCGCTCTTCAAGGAACAGGAGCTGGTCTATGAGCTGAACGATGCCGGCGCCACCACCGTCATCGTGCAGGACCAGCTGGCGCCGCTGCTGATGTCAGTGCGCGCGCAGACGCTGCTGCATACTGTCTACACCACCAGTGCCGGCGCGATGCTGCCGGCACAGCCGGACCTGCCGCTGCCAGCGGGCCTCGACGCGCCCCCGCTGGCCGTGGAAGGCGCCATCGACCTGCTGCAGGCGCTGCGCGACACCGAGCCGGTCGCACAACCCCCGGCCGACATGGACACGCTGGCCGCACTGAACTACACCGGCGGCACCACCGGCCTGCCCAAGGGCTGCATGCACACGCAGCGCGACATGGTCTACACCGCGGCGGCTTCCTACGCGCTCACCGGCGGTGTCGATGCGGAACGGCTGGCAGAAGGCTCCGGCGACGTGATGCTGAACTTCCTGCCGATGTTCTGGATCGCGGGCGAGAACCTCGGGCTGATCTACCCGATCTTCAGCGGCGCGACGGTGGTGCTGCTGGCGCGCTGGGACCCGGTCGCGGTGATGGCCGCGATCGAGCGCTATCGTGTCAACCGCACCTTCGTGGTGGTGGACAACGCGGTCGAGCTGATGAACCACCCCGAATGCGGCCGCTACGACCTGCGTTCGCTGCAGCACACGCGCGCCGCCTCGTTCATCCGCAAGATCACCCCCGACATCCGCCAGCGCTGGCACGCGCTGACCGGCAGCATCATTGCCGAAGGCGCCTGGGGCATGACCGAGACCCATACCAGCGACACCTTCACCACCGGCATGCAGGACGACGATATGGACCTGCGCGGCCGCCCGGTGTTTGTCGGCCTGCCGGTGCCGGGCACGCGCATCAAGATCTGCGACTTCGACACCGGCGCGGTGCTGCCGGTCGGCGAGGAAGGCGAGATCGTGGTCAGCACGCCGTCGCTGTTCAAGGGCTACTGGGGCCGCCCCGACGTGGATGCTGAGGTGTTCCGCGACGGCTGGTTCCGCACCGGCGATATCGGCGCCTATGACGAGGCGGGCTACCTGCATTTCCTGGGACGACGCAAGGAGATGCTCAAGGTGCGCGGCATGAGCGTGTTCCCGTCCGAGCTGGAGGTGCTGCTGTCACGCCATCCGGCGGTGCTGGGCTCGGCCGTGGTGGGCCGCCCCGACCCGGACAAGGGCCAGGTCCCGGTGGCCTTTATCCGCCTGCGCCCCGAGCATGCCGACGGCATCACTGCCGACACGCTGCATGCATGGTGCCGCGAGCAGATGGCGGTCTACAAGGTGCCCGAGATCCGCATCCTGCCCGAGTTCCCGCTGACCGCCACCGGCAAGGTGCGCAAGGTCGAGCTGCAGGCCTTGCTGGATACCGAGGCCGGCGGCTGAACGGGACCGCTGTCGGGTAGTACCGCCGTACCGGACGAGGACGCCGCGCGCGCGTCCCGCACGCCTGCGCGTCGAACAAGCGCGGCTGGCATGCAACGGCACAACGAGGGAGCCAACGGTTATGCAGGACCGATCCACCGGCAATGCCTTCAAAGAAGACCGCCACTTCGTCACCGCGCTGGCGCGCGGGCTGGAAGTGCTGGCCTGCTTCCGCACCAGCGACCGCGTGCTGGGCAACCAGGAAATCGCCCGGCGCTGCGGGCTGCCCAAGTCGACGGTATCGCGCCTGACCTCCACCCTGACGCGGCTGGGCTACCTGGCGCAGGCCGAAGGCAGCCACAAGTACAGCCTGGGCACGGCCTGCCTGCGGCTGGGCAGCGCCATGCTGTCGCGGCTGGACATCCGCAAGGTGGCGCGACCGCTGATGCAGGAGCTGGCCGACTTTTCCGGCGGCACGGTGTCGCTGGGCACGCGCGACCGCTTCTCGATGATCTATGTCGAGCACTGCCGCAGCTGCGCAGCGATTGCGCTGACGCTCGATACCGGCTCGCGCATTCCCGTCGCCACCTCGGCCATCGGCCGCGCCTGGCTGGCGGTGGTGCCGGACCAGGAGCGCCAGGCCTTCATGGAACAGGTGCGCGACGTCGACGACATGGCGTGGCCGCGCCTGCGCCAGGGCATCGAGCAGGGCCTGGCGGACCACCTCACCCTGGGCGTGACCTGCTCGATGGGCGACTGGCAGCCGGACGTCAACGGCATTGCGCGCGGCTTCGAGCCCGGCCATGGCATGCCGCCCATGGCCATCAACGTGGGCGGACCGTCGTTCCGCCTGTCCCCGTCATTCCTGCTCGACGAGGTGCGCCCGCGCCTGCTGGAGGTGGTACGCCAGCTGGAAGGCAGCTTCCCGCGCTGAGCGCATCCGTTGTTCTCACCAACAGCGCCGCCACGAGACGGCGCAACAGGAGGAGCACCATGCAAGTGAAGTTGACCGGCGCCGCCCGGCGCCGCCTGCTGGCCGGCATGCTGGCCGCCGCCATCCCCGCGGCTCACGCCGCACCGGCCGCACCGGCCACCGGCAGCCTCACCGTCGCCTTCGGCGCGGAATCGACCACGCTCGACCCGGTCAAGATCTCGGCCGGCGTCGACCACTACTTTGTCGGCCAGATCTTCGAGATGCTGGTGCGCCGCAATGCCGCGCTCAAGGACGAGAACTGGCTGGCGGAGAACTGGAAGCTGGAAAACGGCAAGGACGGCAAGCCCGTGCTCGACGTGCAGCTGCGCAAGGGCGTGCGCTTCCACAACGGCGACCCGCTGACGTCCGAGGACCTCGAGTTCTCCTGGCAACGCCAGCGCGACCCCAAGAGCAGCTTCTTCTCGCACTATGTCTCGTCAATCGAGCGTTTCGAGATCGTGGACGCGCACCGCTTCAAGCTGCATTTCAAGGAGCCGGATGCGCAGTTCATCGTCGGCAACATGCAGCTGTGGGCCATGCCCAAGAAGTACATCCAGAAGGTCGGCGAAGAAGAGTTCGCCCGCAAGCCGGTCGGCACCGGGCCGTGGAAGTTTGTCTCGCGCACGGTCAAGGACGAGCTGAAGCTGGAAGCCTTCGACGGCTACTGGAACAAGGAAAAGCGCCCGGGCATCAAGGACCTGACCATCAAGGTGATCCCGGAGGACCTGACCCGGGTGGCGGCCTTCAAGACCGGCAAGGTCGATTTCATCGACAACGTGCCGCCGTCGATGGTCGAGGAATTCAAGAAGATGCCGGGGGTGAAGACCGTCACGCTGGTGAGCGGCAACAACCTCTTCCTCAATTTCAACACGCAGATGCCGAAGTCGCCGTTCAACGATGTGCGCGTGCGGCAGGCGGCCGCGCACGCCATCGATGTCGACGCCATCATCAAGCGCGTGCTGTTCGGCCAGGGCGAGCGCTATGCGCAGGTGGGCAAGGAGTCGAATGGCTACGACCCCGAGCTCAAGCCCTACGCCTTCGACCAGAAGCGTGCGCGCGAGCTGCTCAGGCAGGCGGGCTATCCCAATGGCTTCGAGACCCCCTGCTACAACCTCACCACGCCGCGCGAACCGGGCGTGAAGGAAGTGGGCGAAGCCATGTATGCCTACCTGAGTTCCGTGGGCATCCGCTGCCAGGTGCGCAACCTAGAGTACGGGGCCTGGATCAGCCTGGGCAAGCGCGGCCGCTCGGGCCCGCCGGAGATGGACGGCGTGCTGAGCTGGATGTGGTCGCAGGGGCTGCCCGGCGACCCGGGACTGGCCTGGTCCGGCCATTTGCACAGCTACCAGGGCGGCGGCGGCTGGGGCACCTATTCCTACACCAGCGACCCCGAGGTCGACGCGCTGCTGGAGAAGCAGCGCCAGACCATGGACCCCGCGGCGCGCACCGCGCTGCTGCGCCAGATCGCGCGGCTCAAGCAGGAGCGCGTGCTGGGCGGCCTGCCGACCTACCGGCCGCTGGTGACCTTTGCCTGGCGCGACAACAAGATCAACTACGTGCCCTGGCCCATCCGCGACTACTGGCGCTCATTCCAGGAAGTCAGCTGGAAGCAGTGATCCGCCGCCGCGCCCGGCGCCCGAGCCGGGCGCGGCATTCCCGCTGACAATTCTCCGACGGAGCCTGTCATGCCTATTGCAAAACGCCTGCTGCACGGCCTGATCAGCATCCTTGGCGCGAGCGTGATCATCTTCCTGATCTCGCGCCTGTCCGGCGACCCGCTTGCCCTGTTGTTGCCGGCCGACGCGCCGCCGCAGGTGATCGAGGCAACGCGCCGCCATCTCGGCCTGGACCAGCCCCTGGTGGCGCAGTACCTGGTCTTCCTCGGCCATGCCGTCACCGGCGACTTCGGCAACTCCTACCGCTGGCAGGAACCGGCACTGGGGCTGATCCTGGAGCGGCTGCCGGCCACGGTGGAACTGGCGCTGGCCGCGCTGGGCTTCTCGATTGCGATGGCGGTGCCGTTCGGCGTGCTATCGGCGGTCTACCGCGGCTCCTGGTTCGACCGCTTTGCCAAGGTCTTCGCCATGCTTGGACAGGCCATGCCCAACTTCTGGGTCGGGCTGCTGCTGATCCTGTTCTTCGCGGTGCAGCTGAACTGGCTGCCGGCGTTCGGGCGCGATTCGTGGAACAGCCTGGTGCTGCCCGCGATTGCGCTGGGCTGGTATCCGGTGGCGGCGCAGACCCGCGTGGTGCGCTCGGCCATGCTGGATGTGCTCGACAGCGACTACATCCGCATGGGCCGCGCCATGGGCCTGCCCGAGCGCGTGCTGATCTGGAAGTACGCGCTGCGCAACGCGGCCATTCCGCTGGTGACCATCCTCGGCGTGTACTTCGCGGCGATGCTGGGCGGCGCCTTCGTGGTCGAAGTCATCTTCGCCTGGCCAGGCGTCGGCCGCACCGTGGTCGAGGCCGTGTTCGCGCGCGACTTTCCCGTGGTGCAGGCGGGCGTGATGCTCACCTCCGTGCTGTTCGTGCTGTCCAACCTGATGGTCGACCTGAGCTACGGCCTGATCGACCCGAGGATCCGCCATGCCTGAGATCGCCGTTCCTCCTGCCAGCGCCCCGGCGGCGCCGGCCCGCAAGCGCCAGCGGCGTGACCTGAGTGGCCTGCCCTGGTTTGCGCTGGTAATCTTCCCGGTGCTGCTGGTCTGCGCCGTCGGCGGCGAGGCGCTGCTGCCGCACGACCCCAATGGCCTCGACCTCGGCCTGGCCTTCCAGCCACCGGCCTGGCTGGCGGGCGGCAGCTGGGCCTATCCGCTGGGCACCGACAACATGGGGCGCGACCTGCTCTCGCGCATCATGGCCGGCACGCGCATCTCGCTGGTGGTCGCGCTGTACGCCATCCTGATCTCGGGCGGCATCGGCACCGCCGCCGGCATGCTGGCCGGCTACTTCGGCGGGCGCCTGGACGCGCTCATCATGCGGCTGGTCGATATCCAGATGTCGATCCCCGCGCTGGCGCTGGCGCTGGTGCTGGCCGCGGTGCTGGGCCCGGGCTTCAACACCGTGGTGCTGGTGATCGTGGTGACCTACTGGACCTGGTACGCGCGCATCGTGCGCGGCGAGGTGATGTCGCTCAAGCAGCGCGACTACGTGGCGCTGGCGCGCGTGGCCGGCTGCGGCACGCTCACCATCTTCCGCCGCCACCTGCTGCCCAACCTGCTCAACACCCTGCTGGTGCTGGCCACGCTGCAGGTTGGCCAGGTGATCATCTTCGAGGCCTCGCTAAGCTTTCTCGGCCTGGGCATCCAGCAACCCGATGTGTCGTGGGGGCTGATGCTAGCCGATGCGCGCAACTACATCACCAACGCGTGGTGGGCCATCACCATGCCCGGACTGGCCATCATGGCCACCTGCCTGGCGTCCAACCTGCTGGGCGACTGGCTGCGCGACCACTTCGACCCGAAAAGGAGGCAGCTATGACCGGCCCCGACCCGCACGTGACGCAACGCCCGTCGCCAACGCCAGCTGCCCAGAATTCCCTACGCGGCGCGCCCATGCTGTCGGTACAGGGCCTGACCACGCACCTCGAACTGCGCCGCGGCACGGTGCGCGCCGTGGACGGCGTCGACCTGCACGTGCATGAGGGCGAGACCCTGGGCGTGGTGGGCGAATCCGGTTCCGGCAAGTCCATGACTATCCTGTCGATCCTGCGCCTGCTGCCGCGCCAGGGCGGCGTGCAACTCGGCGGCAAGGTGTTGCTCGATGGCGTGGACCTGCTGCAGCTGCCCGAAAAGACCATGAGCACGCAGTACCGCGGCCGCAAGATCGCGATGATCTCGCAGGATCCGCTGACCTCGCTGAACCCGGTCTTCACGGTGGGCGACCAGGTCGGCGCGCCGCTGCGCTACCACGGCCGCGCCGACAGCCGCGAGGCGCGACGCCGCCAGGTGGTGCAGGTGCTGGACAGCGTGCGCATCCCCTCGCCCGAGACGCGGCTGGACGACTATCCGCACCAGTTCAGCGGCGGCATGCGCCAGCGCGTGGTAGCCGGCATGGCCATTGCCAGCGCGCCGCGCCTGTTGGTGGCGGACGAGCCCACCTCGGCACTGGACGTGACCATCCAGGTGCAGATCATGGCGCTGTTCCGCAAGATCCAGGCGCAGACCGGTGTCGGCATCATCCTGATCACGCACGACCTGGGCGTGGCGGCCAGCATCTGCCACCGGGTGGCGGTGATGTACGCCGGACGCATTGTCGAGACCGGCGACGTGCGCACGCTGTACCAGCGCCCCGCCCATCCCTACACGCAGGCCCTGCTCCAGGCCATCCCCCACTTCGGCGAAAAGCGCGAGCGCCTGTACGCCATCCAGGGCAGCCCGCCCAGCCTGATCGACCCGCCGCACGGCTGCCGCTTCGCGGCGCGCTGCCCACACCGCAAGCCGCTGTGCGATGACGCCTATCCCCCCGAGATCGAACTTGAATCCGGCCACAAGGTCAGTTGCTGGCTGGCGTCGGCCGGCTAAGAACCCAGGAGGCAGCCATGCTGCTCGAAGTCGAAAACCTAAAGAAGCATTTCCCCGCGCGCGGCGGCGGCACGGTGCGCGCCGTCGACGGCGTCAGTTTTGCCGTGGATGCCGGGCAGACCTATGCGCTGGTGGGCGAGTCCGGCTGCGGCAAGACCACCATCGCCAGGCAGCTGCTGCTGCTTGAGCGCCCCAGCGCGGGCACCATCCGCTTCGACGGCCAGGACGTGCTGGCGCTGGACCGCAAGGGCGTGCTGGGCTACCGGCGCCAGGTGCAGGCGGTGTTCCAGGATCCGTCCTCGTCACTCAATCCGCGCCTGAAGGTCAGCATGCTGCTGGCCGAGCCGCTGCTTGCGCACGGCCAGGGCGGCGACCGCGCCGCGCTGCGCCGGCGGCTGCTGGAGCTGCTGGAGATCGTCGGCCTGCCGCCCGGCGCGCTTGACCTCTATCCGCACGAGTTCAGCGGCGGCCAGCGCCAGCGCATTGCCGTGGCGCGCGCGCTGGCGCTGCAGCCGCGGCTGATCGTGCTGGACGAGCCCACCTCGGCGCTGGATGTCTCGATCCGGGCGCAGATCGTCAACCTGCTGTCGGATATCCAGCGCAGCTTCGGCCTGGCCTATGTGGTGATCGCCCATGACCTGGCGCTGGTGGAACATTTCAGCTCGGCCGTGGGCGTGATGTACCTGGGCAATATGGCCGAAAGCGGGCCCAGCGCCGCGGTGTTCAGCGCCCCGCGCCACCCCTACACGCAGGCACTGCTGGGCTCGGCGCCGCGTCCCGACCCTGACCACCAGCCGGCCGAAGGGCTGATCCTGGGCGATATCGGCTCGGCGCTGAACCCGCCGGCGGGCTGCAAGTTCCATCCGCGCTGCCCGCGGGCGGTGCCGGCCTGCGCCACCGAGATCCCCCGCATGCTGCGGCTGGACCCGGCCGCCGGCTCAGCCGCGCCGGTGCACGTGGCCGCCTGCCACCTGCTCCACTGAGGGCCTGGGCACGGGTCAGCCGCCCTGCATCTTCGACGGATCGTCGCTGCGCGAGGTCGTGGTGACGGTGCCGTCGCTGTTGAAATGCACATTGAAAAAGGCCTTGTCGGTGGAGGTTTCCATCCAGCGGTAGCCCCACACCTCTTCCTTCTTCAGGGCAAATGCCTCCACCTTGGTGGGCTTGCCGAGCAGGCGGCGGATGTCGTCCTTGCTCATGCCGGCGCGCACGCGTGCGAAGTTCTCGGCTGACAGCACCTGCTCGATCTTCGCGACCTTGCCATCGGTGCCGATGGTGACCATCCAGGTGGTGGTGCCCTCGGGGCCACGCGGGTACTCCAGCCGGCGCCCGCCGTCGGCTTCCTCCCATACGATCTCCGGCTTGCCGGCCTGGCGCCGCAGGTTTTCCTCAGTGGACTGGCCGGGGACGATGCCCTTGAACAACTCGCTGTCGGGCTTGATCGCGTTCCAGGTGTTGCGGGCGGTGTCGCCCGCCTTCTTCATGGCTTCATCGACCTTCTGCTGGTCGCAGCCGAACAGCGCAAGCAAAGCGGCAAAGAGTCCCATGGCGGCAAGGCGTCGCGGCGACGCGAAAGTGGCGGGGCGCCCGTCAGCGGCGCACGGGTTCGGCGACGGCTGCCGAGGCTGCCTGTGCCGCGCTGTCGGGACTGGTTGGCTGGCTCTCATCCTGCTGGCTCCTTCTGGTGTCGCTGCGACCCGAGGTCCCGCTGAACAGGTTCGCCCAGCTGTCGAAGCGGCGGTTGAACAAGACCGACAAACCGTTGATGGACCCGCCCTTGGCAATCAGCGACCAGCGCCGCGAGAACTGCCAGGTCAGCTTCACCACGTTCGAGGCCGATGTCAGGCTCTGCTCATAGCCGACCGACATACGATCGGAAATGGCCTTGCCCATGCTGACCACCTGCTGGTCATTGAGACCCGCGGTGCTGGGCCCGATCGAAAATTCGTCGATGCCGAAATGCTGCACGATCCCCTTGCCGGCCTTGCCGCCGATCATACCCAGCGCCGCGCCGCCCAGCGCGGCGCCACCCAACTGGCGCTGCTGGCCGGCACCGGCGCTTTCCGCGCCGTAGCCGAACATCAGCCACGAGAGCTTATCCTCTTCGGGCACGTTGGGCTCCGACACCAGCCGCACGCGCGGCAGCCGCACCGTGCCGGTCACCTCCACGCCCGCCTCCACTTCCTGGTTGCGGCGCATGGCGCGGATGTTCATGTTCGGGTTGTCGATCGGGCCGTTGAAGTTGATGACGCCACGCTCGATGTCCAGCTTGCGCCCGAAGGCTTCATAGGTGCCTTCGGTCACGCGCACCGTGCCGGTGGCCTTCATTGGTGCCAGGGGTTCGCTCTTGACGCCCATCTGGCCGGCCAGCAACAGGTCCGCGCCCGCGCCGCGGAAGCGGAAGTTGTTGCCCAGGTCCACGGTCAGGTCGATCACCGGGCTGAACTTGCTTGCCGGCTTGGTCTCCGGCGCCGGCGTGGCGGCAGTCTTCACGGCGCGCTGGTCCTTGCGCCGGATCACCACCACATCGTCGCCCAGCACTGGCGCACCGGCCTTGGGCAGGTCGAACAGGCCGCGGTCGACGCGGATCTTGCCGCGGATCACGACCTGCTTGTTCTCGTTGGCGATAGTGGCATCGCCCGAGACCACCAGCGTGCGCTCGGGGCTGGCGAACAGCTGCAGCTTGTCGGCGACGATCTTGCCGGTCAGGTTGGGATCGGCCTCGCCCAGCTTGACGTTGCCAGTGGCCGTGATCTTGCCGTCGCCACCGTGGAATTCCACGTGCTTGAGCTCGACCGTGTTCTGGTCCAGCACCACGCGCACGGTGCCGTCGGTCAGGCGCAGGCCCAGGTCATACAGCGTGACGGCGAGATTGTCGCCGTCGACGGTGCCGGTCAGCAGCGGCGCGCCGACCGTGCCGGCCAGGCGCATCGCCGCGGCCAGTTTGCCGTCGAAGGCGTACTGCGGGCCGGTCAGCGCTTCAAGCGATTTCAGCCGCGGCACGTCGACGGTGACCGTGCCGCCCAGGGTCGAGGCCGGGCCCACGGTCTGCAGCCCCTGCTCCTGCACCAGTCCGGCGGAGGCGTCCACCACCACCTTGCCGATGCGGCCCGACACCATGCCGCCGCGCAGCGCGATGCGGTTGCCGCCGGCCTCGGCGCGCAGGCTCGTCTCGCCCAGGCCGAGCGTGGTGAAGCCCCGGCCGGCATTGACCGACAGGTCGCCGCTGCGCCGGCGCAGTTCGGCAAAGCCGGTCGCGGTCTCGGCCAGCGCCAGGTTCCAGCGGCCGTCGATGACCAGGTCGGAGCGCACCGGCGGCTTCTCGCCGGTGATGGTTTCCATCAGCTCCAGTACATGGCCCACCTGCAGGCCGTCCAGGCTGCCCGCGCTGCGGATGCGGCCGTGGTCCCAGTCCAGGCTGTCGATCGCCAGCGTGGCGCGGTCCAGCAGCAGGCGCGCGGCGCCCAGGCGCACGCGCTGGTCGGCCACCAGCAGTTGCGTCGGCGCTGCCAGGCGCAGGTTGACGGTGCTGCGCTCTTCCAGCGTGCGGATGGTGCCGTTCCAGCCCTCCTTGCCCTTCCACGCGCCCTGCCCCGCCAGCGCCAGCTGCAATGGCCGCTTGTTCAGGCTGCCGGCCGCCTTGACGTCGAATGTATGGTTGGCCTGGGTGCCGTTGAGCGTGGCATCGAGCGTGCTCAGGCTGGCCTGCGGGCCGCGGTAGTCGCGCGCGGCCAGCTGCACCGAGAGCGGACCGTCCAGCCCGCCGCGCACCTCGGCGCGGCCGCTGGCGCTGGCCACCTTGTGCGGACCCACTTCCAGCGCCTGCGCGTTGTAGTCGGCCACCACTTCAGGTTTCTTCAGCGTGCCGGTGATGGTGGCGTCGAGCTTGAGCTTGCCGGCCACGCCAAACTTGAGCCGCTCCAGCTGCGGCGCATCGACCGCTAGCTTGAGCGCATCGCCGCGCGCGCCGAAGCTGCCGCGCAGGTTGGCCTGGTTGCCGGCCATGCTCAGCGAGGCCTCGCTTGGCAAGAGCCGCTCGCCTGCGAGGCGCACCTTGCCGCCGCCGGTCATCGGCAGGCCCGCGTATTCGCTCTCATGCACGGCAAAATCCAGCGCCACGCCAAGCTCGGGCGCGATCTCGCCGGTCGCGGTGAAATCCGCGTTGATCCGGCCGGCGGCAACCTTGGCCAGGCGCGAGGGATCGAACGAGGCCAGCTTGCCCTTGAAGCTGAACGGCTGCTTGTCTTTCAGGCCGAGCTTGCCTTCCGCGGTCAGCAAACCCGGCCCCACCGCGGCGCGCAGCGTGGCCAGCGTGACCGCCTCGGCATCGATGCTGGCATCGGCGAAAAGCTTGAGCGGCCCGCCCGACAAGTCCAGCGCCACGCTTTGTCGGCCCGGCTCCATCCGCACCACCACCGGGCCGGACAGGCTGGCGCTGGTCAGCGAGCCATGCAGCGCGGCCGGGTCCAGCCTGCGCACATCCAGGTCGAAACCGCCACGGCCGCCGCGCAGCGAACCGCCGCCGGCAATCTCGGCCTTGCCGGCCAGCGCCACGCGCAGGTCCGAGACGGCCTGTGCCATCTCGCTCAGCTCGACGTGGGCGCGCACCGACTGGACCGGCAGCCGCTCCTTGTCCAGCGGACCGGCTTCCAGGTTGTGGATCGCGATGTCGCCGGCGACCGCCAGCGGTGCGGGCGCCGGCACCGCCGCAGGAGCGGATGCGGAGACCCCCGATGCCGCCGGGGGAGCCGATGCCGCCACGGCACTGGCTGCCTGCGCGCCGGCACCCGCCGCCACGCCGCCCACCGGCCGCAGCTCGGCATGCACGGTCAGGTTGGCCTGTGGCGCCGACGGGCTGAACAGGCGCGGGTTGATGCGATCGCCATCGACCAGCAGGTGCGTGAACGGCACCTTGCCGAACGGCGTCAGGTCGGCGCCTGCGCGCAGGTGGATGCGGTCGCCGCTGGCCTGCAGCTCGGCACGCAGCGCGTCCAGGTTGCCCTTGGCGGTGGCATTGACGGCAAAGGCCTCATCCTGCCAGCTGCTTTCCAGCAAGGCTTCGGCGCTGAGCGCGAACGGGGCGCGTGCGCCCAGCTGGGCGTTGGCCGCCAGCTTGCCGTATGGTGTTTCCAGCTTGTCCACGCTGACGCGGTGGCGCTGGCCGTCGCTGTGCAGCGCGCCGGCCAGGTTGCTGAACACCATCGGCACGGCCGTGGGCGCCGTGCCTTGCAGCAGCGACAGCCGCTCAAGCGTCAGGGAATCGACATCGATGGCCAGCGGCAGTTCGAGCGACGTGGGCTTCTGCATCGGCTCGGTGCTCGGCTCGGACGGTCCGAGCTTCACTTCGGCCTTGCCGATGCGTAGCCACTGCACGTGCAGGCGCCGCGCCTGCCAGTTGAGCGCCCAGTTGCCATCCACGCGGTCCACCGCCACGCGCGTCTGGCCGCTGGCGAACACCACGTCGCGCAGGCGCAGGCCGTGCGTCACGGTGCCGCCTTCCAGCCGGCCGCTGAGCATGCCGGCCGACAGCCGCGTGGCCAGCGTCCACAGGTGGCGGGTGCCGGTCTCGGTGTGCAGCGCCGCCACGCCCGCCGCCACCAGCGCCACCATCAGCAGCAGCAGGATGCCGGCCAGCCAGGCCAGCACGCGCCACAGCCGCCGCCGCTTGCGCGGCGCGGGCGGGGTCGGCGTCCGGGCCGAATCGCCGCCGGGCACCGAAGGCAGATCGTGAGCGCTCATGCCGGCATCCGGGTCAGGCGGGAAAGACAAGGGTGCCGCATCAGAACGCCACCCCCAGCGAGATATGCGGCCGGAACTGCTGCGCCTGGATGCCGTAGCCCAGGTCCAGCTGCAGCGGGCCCACCGGCGTGCGCCAGCGCACGCCGACGCCCACGCCGTTGTAGATGGTCACGCCGCGCAGGTTGTCGGCGGCAGTGCCGAGATCCCAGAACACCGCCACGCCCCAGTCCGGCTTGAACCAGTACTGGTACTCCAGGCTGCCGGTGCCCAGGTACTTGGCCGGCAAGATGCTGGAGCCGCTGGGCGTGCCGATCGACTGGTAGCTGTAGCCGCGGATCGAATCGGTGCCGCCGGCGCGAAAGCGCAGCGTGGCCGGGATCTGGCTGGAGCTGTCGCCGGTCAGGTCGGCACCGAGTTCCAGCCGTGCCACCACCAGGTCGCGCTTGCCCACCGGTATGTACTGGCGGATACGGCCGTACAGCCGCAGGAAGGTGGCATCGCTGAGGAAACCCTTGGCGGCCACCCCGACCTGGGTGCTGATCACGTTGCCGCGGCGCGGGAACACAGGATTGTCGACGTCGCGCCGCGTCCACGCAAAGGCCGGCACCAGCGCCTTGCTGATCTGGGCGGCCTGGCCCTCCGGCAGCAGCTTGTCGTAGTAGAAATCCAGCGACGTCGTCACGTCGTACTTCTCGCGCGAGCGCGAGCGCTTCAGGCCCGCGCGCAGGCTGGTGGTGTCGGTGTTCTCGATGTCGATGGTGCGCTCGTAGCTGCTGTACACGCTGTTGCGGTAGTTGCCCCTGTCCGGCGGCATCGCGGTCTCGGCGAACAGATAGGAGCGCTTCTGCTCCAGCCGCGCCTGCGAGTCGAAGGTCCAGGCGCGGTTGAACAGGTTGTAGTACGAATAGCGGCCTTCGATCTGCGCGCCGGTGTCGGTGGTAAAGCCCACGCCGCTGTTGAGCCGGTGCGCCGGATATTCGCGTACGCGCACCAGCACTGGCGAGCTCACCACGCCGTCAGCCGCCTTGTCGGCGTCCGGCGGCGGTTCCAGGTCGACCTGCACGTTGGAGAAGTACGGCTGGTTCTGGATCGCGCGCTGCAGCTCCAGCAGCCGCTCCACGCGGTACGGCTCGCCCTCGCTCAGCGGGTTGACGTTGTAGATGATCTGTTCCGGATAGCGGCGCGTGCCGGTCACCTTCAGCGGCCCCAGCAGGTAGGCCGGGCCGCTGGCGTAATGCGCGGACAAGTCCGCGCGCTGGTCGTCCGGCTCCACGCGCGCCTGCGACGCGGCCAGGCGCGCGCCGTAGTAGTTGTGGCTCTGCAGCGTGACCAGCGCGTCTTCCTTGGCCTTGTCCCAGTCGCCCTGCCGGAACGGCTCACCCACCGGCAGTCCCCACTTGGCCTGCATCTCTGCCACCTGTTCGGGCGAGCGCGTGGCTGCCGGGCCCGTCACCTGGACGTCGACATTGCGGATCAGCGTGCGCGCGCCGGGGTCGACCATCACGTGGACCACGCGCTTGTCGCCCTCGCCTTCGACGCGGGTGGTGGTGGTCGGGTCGAAGTAGCCCTCGGTGGAGGTGAGCGCCCGCACCTGCTCGCCGGCGGTCTCGACCATATAGTCAAGCTGGTCCGGCGAAAGGTCGGCGCGGTCCTTGTAGCGTGCCAGGTCGAGATGCTCTTCCAGCATTTCGCGAATCGGCTTGGGTGCCTCGACTTCGACCTCGTAGGCGGCGCGGGCCGGGCCGGCCGCCAGCGCCAGCACCGCGCCCAGCACGGCCAGTACGCGAACGGCCACGCGCGCGCGGCCAGCGGAGTTAGCGGTAATAGCGGTGTCTTGCGGCATCGCCGATTGTCCACACATACAAAGTCGGTATTTGACCACACCCGGCCTTACGCCCGGAACTTTCCGGCGCCTTGCACCAGGCCTGGATGCATTCCGGGGGGCCGATACTGTAAAATCGTGGCCCACTGCACCCATCTGGCGCCCGCGCGGGCGCATCACGGTTGAACATGGCCATCTACGAATCCGAAATCACCCAGTTCCTGAAGCAGCTCAAGCAAGAGCGCCCGACGCTGGAGGCCGAGCAGCGCGACGGCCGTGCCCTGCTGTGGGACAAGTCGCCGATCGACCTGGAAGAGCGCGCCCGCGCCGAAGCTTCGCGCGTGGCGCAGAAGCCATACGTCTACTCGCAGGACAACTGATTCCCGCCGCCCCCGCGAGCGCACGCCGCCCATGAGCGCAGGCGACCAGGACAAGCTGCCGCTGCCCGTCGAGCTGCCGGCCGTGGCCCCGGCCGTTGCAGCCGGCCCTGCCGACATGGTCGACGGGATGGCCTTCGCGCGCCTGTACGGCGAGCCGCTGTTCAAGCTGCCGCAGGACCTGTACATCCCGCCGGACGCGCTCGAGATCTTCCTGGAAGCCTTCGAGGGCCCGCTGGACCTGCTGCTGTACCTGATCCGCAAGCAGAACTTCAATGTCCTCGACATCCCGATGTCGCAGGTCACCCGGCAGTACCTGTCCTACATCGAGCAGATCCGCAAGACCAACCTTGAGCTGGCCGCCGAATACCTGCTGATGGCGGCCATGCTGATCGAGATCAAGTCGCGCATGCTGCTGCCGGTCAAGAAGGCCGACAGCGACGATGAGGCCGAGGACCCGCGTGCCGAGCTGGTGCGCCGACTGCTGGAATACGAGCAGATGAAGCTAGCCGCGCAGCGCCTGGATACGGTGCCGCAGCTGGGCCGCGACTTCCTGCGCTCGCAGGTCTATATCGAGCAGAGCCTGGCGCCGCGCTTCCCCGAAGTGGAAACCGTGGACCTGCAGTCCGCCTGGGCCGATGTGCTCAAGCGCGCCAAGCTCAACCAGCACCACAAGATCTCGCGTGAGGAACTGTCGGTGCGCGAGCACATGAGCCAGATCCTGCGCCGGCTGCAGCACTCGCGCTTCATGGAATTCTCCGAACTGTTCGAGGACGCGGTGCGCTCCGGCAAGGGCGTGCCGGTGGTGGTGGTGAACTTTATCGCCATGCTGGAGCTGTCGCGCGAAGCGCTGGTGGAGATCACCCAGGCCGAACCGTTCGCACCAATTTATGTGCGATTGGCGTACAGCCCGACCTGACCCACCCGCGGTGCGGGGTCCGGCCCCGTCCCACTTGTTCTACAATCCGCCGACAGCCGGCCCAACGGCCCACGGCGCAGGCCCCGACGGCAAGTGCCCGAAGGCCCCACGCCCGACAGAAGGCCGAGACCGGTAGTCCATGTGCCGCCCCTCGATGGACCGGCGCCCGGGTCACACCTATCACGACCAGCACACCAAGGCAGATGAAAGTCATTTCCTCCATCCAAGAGCTGCGCGACCAACTGCGCGGCCAGAACCGCGCTGCCTTCGTCCCCACTATGGGCAACCTGCACGAAGGCCACCTGTCGCTGATGCGCCTGGCACGCCAGCACGGCGACCCGGTGGTGGCATCGATCTTCGTGAACCGCCTGCAGTTCGGCCCGAACGAGGATTTCGACAAGTACCCGCGCACGCTGCAGGACGATATCGAGAAGCTGCAGCGGGAAGGCGTCTACGTGCTGTTCGCGCCGTCCGAGCGCGATATGTACCCCGAACCGCAGGAATACCGCGTCGAGCCGCCGCATGACCTGGGCGACATCCTGGAAGGCGAGTTCCGCCCCGGCTTCTTCAAGGGCGTGTGCACGGTGGTGATGAAGCTGTTCTCGTGCGCGCAGCCTCGCGTGGCGGTGTTCGGCAAGAAGGACTACCAGCAGTTGATGATCGTGCGCCGCATGGTGCAGCAGTTTGCCCTGCCGATTGACATCATCCCCGCCGAGACCATCCGTGCCGAAGACGGCCTGGCGCTGTCGTCGCGCAACCGCTATCTGAGCCCCGACGAGCGCGCCGAGGCGCCGGTGCTGTACCGCACGCTGCATGACGTGCGCGACACCGTGCTGGGCAGCGACCGCGCCGCGGCCGACCTGCTTGCGGTCGAGGCGAATGCGAAGGAATCGCTGGCCAGGCGCGGCTGGAAGCCTGACTACGTGTCGATCCGCAAGCGCGTCGACCTGCAGGCGCCGACGCGCGAGGAATTCCTCGCCGGCGAGCCGCTGGTGATCCTGACGGCCGCCAAGCTGGGCGCGACCCGGTTGATCGACAACCTGGAAATCTGAGCGGCGCCGCCGCACCAGACAAGAAAAGCAGGCCGCCGGCCTGCTTTTTTCATGCCCGGCGCATGCCGGAGCGTTGTGCGGCCTTCACCATATGCCGCTGATGGCCCCGCCGCCGCTTCCACCAGATCAGCACGCCGGTCACGGCAAACGCCAGCGGTGCCAGCCCGAACAGCGTGATGAAGACGCGCCCCGGCAGCCCGAAGGCCTCGCCGGTATGCAGCGGGAACAGCCAGTTCAGCAGCGTGTCGCCCGCCGGCGCCTCGTGCGGATCACGCACGCCCAGCGGTTTGCCGCTCCAGGCATCGAGCCACAGCCGCGTGGCACCGGTGTCCTTGCGCACCTCGCCGGGCTGGCGCAGCCGTACCTCGAACGCGTCGCCCGGCTTGCGCGGGAAGCTGATGCGGGTCACCTGCGCTTGCGGGTATTGGGCCTGCGCCGCCGCCATGATCTCGCCCACGCCCAGCTGCCGGGCCCCGGCAGGCGCCGGTGCCGAGACGTGCTTCACCGGCGGCGTCACAGTCATTACGCCCGCCACCATCGGTGTCACCCACTTCGGCAGGTTCAGGTACCAGCCGGAAAAGGCAATGATGGCCAGCACCGGCGCGGCCAGGATGCCGCCCGCGCGATGCAGCGAATAGTTGAAGCGCGACCATGAACCGCCGTGCGTGATGCGGAACGCCTGCACCACCGAGCGCAGCTTCATCTTGGGCCACCACACCGCCACGCCCACCAGCGTGGTCAGCAACAGCAGCATGCCGGCCACGCCGGTGATGGTCTTGCCGGTGTCGCCGCTAAGCAGGTAGCGATGCAGGTGGAACAGCGTGGGCAGCAGCAGCCGGCGCGACAGGCCCGCCTCGCCCCAGACCCGCTCGCCCTTCACCGCAAGCGTGACCGGATCGACCATCACCTGGCGTGAGCGGCCCGGCACCACGCCGTCGGGCCCCTTGACCGGATACCAGGCGATAAAGACGCCGTCGGCATGGGCCGGCAGCATCAGCAGGTTGGGCTTGCCGTAGGGGGGCGCAGCCAGCCGCTCGGTCACTGCCTGGACCGTGGCCGGCGAGACCGGCTCCGTCATCGGCGCGGACGCCACCAGCAGGTCAGGGTTGAGCCAGGCATCCAGTTCGTCGCGCCAGGCGATGGTCATGCCGGTCAGCCCCAACAGGACGAACAGCAGGCCAAGGCTCAGGCCGATATACAGGTGCAGTTTGACGAGGACGACGCGCAGGCGGCCGGTGACCATGAGGGGGCTGAAGTACGTTGAGCGGACGCGGCCATGCGTGGAATATGGCGCACAAGCCACTTTCACGCAGAATGCAAATGCGAAAGATTCGCGATTCTAACAGGGCCCCGCCAGGCGGCCGTGCCGCATGCGTCAGCGCCGCAGCGGCGCTAGCATCGCATCCAGGTCCAGGTGCGCGGTCATGGTGTCGGCAAGCCGCTCGATCGATGCTTCGCGCAGTGCATCGAGGTCCACCGCCTGGGCGCCGTCCAGCCCCGCCCAGCGCAGCAGCGCCTGGCAGCCGGCGGGCTCGTCGAACAGGCCGTGGACATAGGTAGCTAGCACCTGGCCGTCGGCCGAGCGTGCGCCGTCGGGCCGCACCGTGCCGTCGCCGCGGTCGAGCCACAGGGCCGGCTGCTCAAGCCCCGCGCCCGTGGTGACGCCAAGATGGATCTCGTAGCCGCGCACCGGCGCATCGGCTTCATCCAGCGCCAGCCGGCCGCCGACCTGGCGCAGTTGCTTCTCTGCCGCCAGCGTGGTCTCGAAATCCAGCCAGCCGAGCCCAGCGCTGCTGCCGACCGGGCCTTCGCGGCCATCGGGATCGTGCACCTGCCGCCCCAGCATCTGCATGCCGCCGCAGATCCCGATCAGCTTGCCGCCGTAGCGCAGGTGCCGGGCCAGCACCGCGTCCCAGCCATTGGCCCGGATGAAGTCCAGGTCGCCGCGCACGTTCTTGCTGCCGGGCAGCACCACCAGGTCCGCGGGCGGGATCGGCATGCCGGGCCCGACAAACTGCAGGTCCACCTGCGGGTGCGCGCGCAGCGCGTCGAAATCGGTATGGTTGGCGATGCGCGGCAGCACCGGCACGATCACGCGCAGGCGCTGCGCCGGCGTGCCTGCCTTGTCCGCTTGCGTGCCGATGATGGCGTCCTCGGCATCCAGATGCAGGCCGTGCAGGTAGGGCAGCACGCCGAACACCGGCTTGCCGGTGCGCGCGACCAGCCAGTCCAGTCCCGGCTCCAGCAGGCCGATATCGCCGCGGAAGCGGTTGATGATGAAGCCGGTCACGCGCGCGCGTTCGCTGTCGGACAGGCAGTCGAGCGTGCCGATCAGGTGCGCAAACACGCCGCCGCGGTCGATGTCCGCCACCAGCACCACCGGGCAGTCGACGCGCTCGGCGAAGCCCATGTTGGCGATGTCGCGCTCGCGCAGGTTGATCTCGGCGGGACTGCCGGCGCCCTCCACCAGCACCACGTCATAGGCCTGCGCCAGGCGCGTGTGCGAAGCCAGCACGGCCTTCATCGCCTCGGGCTTGTAGGCATGGTAGGCGCGCGCATCCAGGTCCAGCCGCGCGCGGCCGTGGATGATCACCTGCGCACCGGTGTCGCTGCTGGGCTTGAGCAGCACCGGGTTCATGTCGGTATGCGGCGCCAGCCGCGCGGCCTGTGCCTGCAGCGCCTGCGCGCGGCCGATCTCGCCGCCGTCGGCGGTGACCGCGCTGTTCAGCGCCATGTTCTGCGGCTTGAATGGCACCACGTGCGTGCCGGCACGCGCCAGCACCCGGCACAGGCCGGCCACGATGGTGCTCTTGCCGGCATCGGAAGTCGTGCCCTGGACCATCAGCGTGCCGCGCAGGGCACCCGGCGGCAGGGATTGCGAGGAGTCGGTCTGCATTGGCGGATTATCGCACCGGTGCCTGCAACACCTCCCGTGCGATGCCCGGATGCGGCGGCTACAATACGCGGATGGAAACCCCGGCCATCGCACCCGCCTCCGCCCCCGACACCGCCACCCAGCCGCGTGCCGCCGGCGGACACGGTAACCGCCAGCTCACCCTGGTGCTGGGCGGCGCGCGTTCCGGCAAGAGCCATTACGCCGAACAGCTCGCCACCGACCATGCCACCATCACCGGCGGACCGGTCACCTACATCGCGACCGCGCACCAGGACCCGGCGCACGCCGACCAGGAGCTCGAGGTCCGCATCGCCCTGCACCGCGCCCGCCGCCCCGCCGACTGGCGCCTGGTGGAAGAACCGGTGCACCTGGCCGATGCGCTCTACGCCAACGCGCGCCACGACGGCTGCATCCTGGTGGATTGCATGACGCTGTGGATGAACAACCTGATCTTCCCCGACGGCCGCACGTATCCTGAGCATGGCGTGATCACGCCGCCGGATGCCTTCACCGAAGAAATCGAAGCGCTGCTCTCCGCGCTGCCCACGCTGCCGGGCCATGTGATCCTGGTCACGAACGAGATCGGCTTCGGCGTGATCCCGATGGGCGCCATCACCCGCTTCTATGTCGATGAACTGGGCCGCCTGAACCAGAAGCTGGCCGCCGCCGCCGACTGCGTGCGGCTGATGGTGGCAGGCATTCCGGTTGCGGTGAAGGGTGCCGATCCCACATGCTGATGCTGGCCTGGCCGGCATGCGTGGCAGCGGCACTGACGGGCGTTCTGCTGGACCGCTGGCTGGGCGAGCCGCGCCGCTGGCATCCGCTGGTGGGCTTCGGCCGCATCGCTGCCGCACTTGAGCGGCGGCTCAACCCCGCGCCGCAGCGCGGTGCGCCCTGGCGCCAGCGCCTTGCCGGTCTCGCCGGCTGGTGTGTGCTGGTGCTGGTGCCGGGAGCGCTCGCATGGTGGCTGGTCGACGCCGCGGCCAGCCTGCACCCGGTTGCCGCCCTGGCGCTGCATGCGGTGGCGCTGTACGCCGCACTCGGCGCGCGCAGCCTGCGCCAGCATATCGCCCCGATCGCCGCCGCCCTTGCCGCGGCAGACCTGCCCGCCGCGCGCGCGCTGACCGCGCGCATCGTCTCGCGCGACACCACCGATGCCGATGCTGAAGCACTGGCCCGTGCCGCCTGTGAGTCGGCACTGGAAAACGGCAACGACGCGGTCTTCGGAGCGCTGTTCTGGTTCCTGGTCGGCGGCGCGCCCGCCGTGATCGTGTTCCGGCTGGCCAATACGCTCGATGCGATGTGGGGCTACCGCACGCCGCGGCTGCTGTATTTCGGCTGGGCCGCGGCGCGCATCGACGACGGGCTCAACCTCGTGCCCGCGCGCCTGACCGCGCTGTCCTATGCGCTGCTCGGCGCCACCGCGCAGGCGCTGCATTGCTGGCGCACGCAGGCCCCGGCATGGTCGAGTCCGAATGCCGGCCCCGTGATGGCCGCGGGCGCCGGTGCGGTGGGCGTGCGGCTCGGCGGCCCGGCGCGCTATCACGGCGAGATCGAGCAACGCCCGCCGCTGGGCGCCGGCCCCGCGCCGCAAGCCGCGCACGTGATGGCGTGCCTGCGGCTGGTCGAGCGCACCTTGTGGCTGTGGCTGGCGTTGGCAGGCGCCAGCGCGCTGGCCGTCCTTGCGGTTGCCAAGCCGACATGAACACCGCCCTGCCCACGATCCGCCACGGCGGCGACCTGCTTGCCGCGGTGCGCCGCTACGGCCGCCCCGCCGGCGACTGGCTCGACCTGTCCACCGGCATCAATCCCGACGGCTATCCGGTGCCGGCGCTGCCTGCGCGAGCGTGGCAACGGCTGCCGCAGGATGACGACGGACTGGCCGAACTGGCCGCACAGGCCTGCGGCGCGCCGCAGGCCTTGCCCGTCGCCGGCTCGCAGGCCGCCATCCGCACGCTGCCGGGTCTGCTGCGCCCGGGCCGCGTGGGCATCGCCGCGCTCGGCTACAGCGAATACGCGCCGGCCTTCGCTGCCGCGGGCCATGCGGTGGCGCCGCTGGATGAAGCGGCTTTCGCGCAAGCGGCGCTGGCCGACGAGCTCGACCATCTCGTCGTCGTGAACCCGAACAACCCGACCGGCCGCATGCTGCCCGCCGCCACGCTGCTGCGCTGGCACGCGAAGCTGGCGGCGCGCGGCGGCACGCTGCTGGTCGATGAAGCCTTTATCGATTGCCTGCCCGATGGCTCGGTAGCCGCGCAAAGCGGCAAGGCCGGCCTGGTGGTGCTGCGCTCGATCGGCAAGTTCTATGGCCTGGCCGGCATCCGCTGCGGCTTCGTACTGGCGCAGCCGGCACTGCTGGACGCGCTGCGCGAGCGCCTGGGCCACTGGACCGTATCGGGCCCGGCACGCGAGGTCGCGCAGCATGCGCTGGCCGACCACGCCTGGCAGGATGCCACCCGCGCGCGGCTGCAAGCATGCGGGGCGAAGCTGGCCGCGCTGCTGGACCGCCATGGCCTGGCGCCGGTGATGCATCCGCTGTTCTGCTGGGTGCCGCATGACGACGCCGCGCGGTTGCACCACGCGCTCGCGCAACAAGGCGTCTGGACCCGCTACTTCGACGCCGCCGGCGGCTGCCCGCCGAGCCTGCGCCTGGGCCTGCCGCCGGACCAGCCACACGCCTGGCAGCGGCTGGACGCGGCACTGGCCGCAGCCACTGCCTGAACCACTTTCCCCGATGCCATGCTGAACCGCCTGACGCCCGTTATCGCTTCCACGCTGCTGCTGGCAGCCCTGCCCGCCGCCGCCGCGGTGTCTGCCGTCGATGACTCGGGCCAGACCGTGACGCTGGCGCAGCCCGCGCGCCGCGTGATCTCGCTGGCGCCGCACGTCACCGAAATGATCTTCGCGGCCGGCGGCGGCGAGCGCATCGTCGGCACGGTCAGCTACAGCGACTACCCGCCGCAGGCGCGCGAGATCGCGCGCGTGGGCGACAACAAGGCGCTGGACCTGGAGCGCATCGCCGCGCTCAAGCCCGACCTGATCGTGGTCTGGCGCCACGGCAATGCGCAGAAGCAGACCGACCGCCTGCGCGCGCTCGGCATCCCGCTGTTCTACAGCGAGCCGCGCAGGCTGGCAGCGATTCCTGAGAACATGGAGAAGCTCGGCACGCTGCTGGGCACCGAGGCCACCGCGCGGCGCGCTGCCGACGGCTTCCGCCAGCAGGTGGAGACTCTGCGCAAGACCTACGCGGCACGCCCGCCGGTGACGGTGTTCTACCAGGTCTGGCAGCAGCCGCTGATGACGCTCAACGGCCAGCACCTGGTCAGCGACATGCTGGCGCTGTGCGGCGGGCGCAACCTGTTCGCGGCCGAGACGCCGCTGGTGCCGACCGTGTCGGTCGAAGCGGTGATCGCGGGCAACCCGGAAGCGATGCTGACCGCTGGCATGGGCGCCACGCGCTCTGACCAACCGCTGCCGGATTTCGAGATGTGGCGGCGCTGGAAGCAGGTCACGGCGGTGGCGCGCAACAACCTGTTCGTGATCGACGGCGACCTGGTCAACCGCGCCGGTCCGCGCGTGGTGCAAGGTGCCGAGCTGATCTGCAAGGACCTCGACACCGCGCGCAAGCGCCGGCCCGCACGCTGATCAGGCGGCGCGGTTCCACCAGCCGAGCCGGACCCCGCCCGGCCCCAGCGTGAAGCCGCAACTGGCACCGAAGCCCAACTCCCACTTGACCGTCGCCGCCAGCGGCACGCCCAGCCAGTGCGCGGCCAGCATGCGCATCGGGCCGGCATGGCCGACCACCCACAGGCATTGCACGCGATCCTCCGCCAGCGTTGCGGCCCAGCCGGCAACCCGCGCCATCGCCTGCGCCGGCGCTTCGCCGCCATGCGGGCGCGCGTGCAGCAGGTCGGCCGCCCACTGGTCGAGCGCGGCGCGGTCGATCGCATCCCAGGCCACGCCCTCCCAGCTGCCGAAGTCGATTTCGCGCAGCCGGGGTTCGGTGTCGATGGCCGGCGCGCCGGCCGATAACGTCTGCACCAGCGCCTGCGCGGTGCCGAGCGCGCGCGCCAGCGGGCTGGCGACAATGCGATCCGGCGTGGGCAGGCCGGCGGCGATCCGTGCCGCCGCAGGCGTCAGGGGCGCCACCAGCGGCAGGTCGAGGCAGCCATAGCAGGTGCCCGCCGGCACCTGCGGCTGCGCATGGCGGATCAGGACCACATCCATGCCGCGGCCACCAGGTAGAGCAGGATCTCGGCGCACTGCTGGGCCATGCCCAGGCAGTCGCCGGTATAGCCGCCGATGCGGCGCACGAAGTAGCGGCCGAGCAGCAGGCGCAGACCCAGCAGCGCGACCACTGCCGTCGCGCAGAACCACGGCGACACCAGCCACAGCGGCACCAGCCCGCACAGCAGCGCAAACGCCAGCCCCGCGCCGGCCAGTTTCTGCGCCACCGGCTTGGCCTTGCCTTCCGCGCGCACGTAGGTCAGCGTGGCCAGATAGCTGGCCGCCATCGCGCGGCTGGCGGCGTGCGCGGCGACGATCACCGCCAGCAGCACCATCAACCCGCCGCGCCCCGCAATCGCCACCAGCAACTGCCACTTGAGCAGCAGCGCCACCACCAGCGCGATCGCACCGAACGCGCCGATGCGCGAGTCATGCATGATGCGCAGCACGTCCTCGCGCTGCCACGCACCGCCGAAGGCATCGACGCAATCGGCCAGGCCGTCTTCATGGAAGGCCCCGGTCAGCAGCAGCGTGGCGGCCATGCCCAGCAGCACGGCCACGCCGGGCGGCCACCACAGCATTGCGCCCCAGGTGACCAGCGCGCCCACCCCGCCCACCAGCAGCCCGACCAGCGGGAAGTAGCGCGCGGCGGCGTGCAGGTAATGCGGTTCGAATCCGGCCCAGCGCGCCAGCCAGCCCGGCAGCGGCACGCGTGTGAAGTAGCCCAGCGCGGTCAGGAAATAGCGCAGCTCGCCGGCCACGCCGGCGGGGCTGCGTGGTTCGGGTGCTGGTGCAGGCACCGGGTCGGACGGCACGCTCATGGCGAGGCGGTGCTGACGCCGGCGCCGCTGAAGGTCGCCATTTCGTTCAGGAACGCCGCCGCCGAGGCCAGCAACGGCCACGCCAGCGCGGCGCCCGTGCCCTCGCCCAGGCGCAGGTCCAGCGCCAGCAGCGGCGCGGCGCCGAACTGGTCGAGCAGCGCACGGTGGCCGCGCTCATGCGAGCAGTGCGTGAACACGCAGTACTGCAGCACGTTGGGGTCCAGGCGCTGCGCCACCAGCAGCGCGGCCGTGGCGATAAAGCCATCGACCAGGATCACCATGCGGCTCGCGGCGGCGGCCAGGAAGGCGCCTGCCATCATCGCGATCTCGAAGCCGCCGAAGGTGGCCAGCACCTCCAGCGGCGCCTGCACATCGGCATGCAGCGCCAGCGCGCGCTCCAGCACCTCGCGCTTGCGCGCGAGGCCGGCATCGTCCAGCCCGGTGCCGCGCCCGATGCAGTCTGCCAGCGGCAGGCCGGTCAGCCGCTGCATCAGGCAGGCGGCCGCTGAAGTATTGGCAATGCCCATCTCGCCGAAGCCGATCACGTTGCAGCCCTGCTGCGCATGGCGCAGCACGCGCGCCATGCCGGCCGTCATCGCCGCGGCCGCCTGCGCCGATGTCATCGCCGGCTCGACCGCGAAGTTGCGGGTGCCGTCGGCAATGCGGCAGTTGACCAGGCCCGGTGCCGCCGGCAGCGGCACGCGCACGCCCGCGTCGACGATCTCCAGCGCAATGCCGTGCTGGCGCGAGAACACATTGATCGCCGCGCCGCCAGCCAGGAAGTTCTGAACCATCTGCGCGGTGACCTCGGCCGGATAGGCGCTGACACCGGCGTCGGCCACGCCATGGTCGGCGGCAAACACGATCACCGTCGGGCGCTGCAGCACCGGCCGCGCCGTGCCGAGGATCAGGCCCAGCTGCAGGGCCAGCGATTCCAGCCGGCCCAGTGCGCCGAGCGGCTTGGTCTTGTCGTCGATGGCGGCCTGCAGCACGGGGCGCAGGGCATCGTCGAGGGGAGTGATTTCCGGAAACTGCATGATGCTTTGACCTTGTATTCCAAAAGGATGCGGCTACATTTCAACGCCGCGCTGCGCCTTGATGCCCTGCTGGAAGGCATGCTTGACCGGCGTCATGTCGGTGACGGTGTCGGCCGCCTCCACCAGCGCCGGCGGCGCGCCGCGGCCGGTGATGACCACGTGCTGCATCGGCGGGCGCGCGCGCAGGTCGGCAATGACCTGCTCCACATCAAGATAGTGCAGCTTGAGCGCGATGTTCAGTTCGTCGAACAGCACCAGGCCGATGCCGGGGTCGCGCAGCATGCCGCGCGCCACTTCCCAGGCAGCCTCGGCCTTGGCCACGTCGCGGGCGCGGTCCTGCGTTTCCCAGGTATAGCCCTCACCCATCACGTGGAAGGCGCACTCGTCCGGGAAGCGGCGCAGGAACATCTCTTCGCCGGTGGGCTGCGCGCCCTTGATGAACTGGACCACGCCGGTGCGCATGCCGTGGCCGAGCGCGCGCACCACCATGCCGAAGCCCGAGCTGGACTTGCCCTTGCCATTGCCGGTGGTGATGACGATCACGCCGCGCTCGTCCTGCGCGGCGGCAATTTTGGCGTCGACGATTTCTTTCTTGCGCTCCATGCGCGCCTTGTGGCGGGCATCGCGGTCCGGGTCTTCTGCAGGCGGGTTCTGGGTATCAGTCATGATGTGTGTCGGGTATGGGTGGGGCGGCGCCGTCGGGAATCAGCGCAGTATGCGCTCCGTCGGTGACGCTGACGATGGCGGTGCGCAGCGCGCGCGAGCAGTGTTCAGGGGTCAGCACCTGGGCGGCAGTGCCATGCAGCGTCGTGCCGTCTTCTGCCATCAGCAGGGCGTGGGTGGCGTAGCGCAGCGCCAGCGTCAGGTCGTGCAGGATCACCACGATGGCATGGCGCCCGGCCCGGGCCAGCGCGGCCAGCTGTTCCAGCACCAGGATCTGGTGGCGCAGGTCCAGGTGCGAGACCGGTTCGTCCAGCAGCAGCAGCGGCGCCTGCTGCGCCAGCGCCGCGGCCAGCGAGGCGCGCTGGCGCTCGCCGCCGGACAGGGTCAGCACATCGCGCGCGGCCAGCGCCTCAATATCCATCGCGCGGATCACTTCGTGCACGATGCGGTCGTCCTCGCGCCCGCTCCAGCCCCAGCCGGACAGGTGCGGATGCCGCCCCACGCGCACGGCATCCTGCACCGACATCGAGAAGGTGTCATGCACGGCCTGCGGCAGATAGGCGCGCTGGCGCGCCAGCACCGCCGGCGCGATCTGCGCCGCCGCGGTGCCGTCGATCTCTGCGCTGCCGCCATCGGCGTGGCGCAGGCCGGCCAGCACCGTCATCAGCGTGGACTTGCCGGCACCGTTGGGCCCGGCAATGCACCATAGCTGCCCCGCGCCGATGGTCATCGTCAGGCGATCCACCAGCACGCGCTGTCCGGTGCGCAGCCGCACATCGCGCAGCGCAAGCTGCGGACAGGCGGTGAGCGGATGGGACCAGTGCGGGCCTTGGCTCATCGCGGCCTCCGCAGCAGCAGGTAGAGGAAGGTCGGCACTCCCAGCAGCCCGGTGATCACACCCACCGGCAGCTGCGCGGGCGCAATCACGGTGCGTGCGATCAGGTCGGCGGCCATCAAAAGCGCCCCGCCCAGCAGCGTGGCGGCCGGCAGCAGCAGGCGCTGGTCGTTGCCCCAAGCGAGGCGCACCAGGTGCGGCACCACCAGCCCGACAAAGCCGATCGAGCCGGCCGTGGTGATGGCCGCGGCGATGCACAGCGACGCCAGCAGGAAGGTCGCCAGCCGCACGCGGCCCACGCGCACGCCCAGCGACTGCGCCACGGTCTCGCCCAGCAGCATCACGTTGAGCGCGCGCGCCATCGGCATGGCCAGCAGCAGCGCCACCACCAGCATGGCCAGCGCGCCGCCGTAGGCGGCGGTGCCGCTCAGGTCGCCGGTCAGCCAGAACAGCATGCCGCGCAGGCGCGACTCCGGCGCAATGGAAAGGATCAGGGTAATGACCGCGCCCCAGCCTGCGGCCAGGATCACGCCGGTCAGCAACAGCCGGGCGCCCGCCTCGCGGTGGCCGCCCTGCACCTGCGGATGCAGCAGGTCGCGCCGCGCCAGCGACGCCACCAGCACCATCGCCGCCAGTGCACCGGCGGCGGCGGCGGCCTGCACGCCCCACCACGGCGCCAGCAGCAGCATCGCCAGCAGCGCGGCAGTGGAGGCGCCGCCCGACACGCCCAGCACATAGGGCTCGGCCAGCGGGTTGCGCAGCAGCACCTGCATCAGCGCGCCGGACAGGGCCAGCAGCCCGCCGCAGGCAAACGCCGCTGCCGCGCGCGGCAGCCGCAGTTCGCGCACGATCGCTGCGGCGGTGCCGGTGTCAGTGCCGCTGAACGCAAGCCAGAGCTCGCGCGCATCGAGCGGCACGCTGCCCAGCGCCAGCGACAACGCGAACGCCAGCAGCGCCGCGAGCGCCAGCACCAGCCAGATCGCCAGGGCGCGCCGGAACTCAGACATGGCGCGCCCGTGCGCTCATCGCTGGCGCCAGCCCAGCGTGATGAAGCCCGCGCGCCCCTGGGTGTTGTAGGGGTAGGCGAGCTGGTAATCCTTGTCGAACAGGTTTTCGACGCGGGCGGCGATGAACCATTGCTTGTCGATGTTGTAGCGGGCGTTCAGGTTGACGATACCGTATCCGCCCAGCCGGCGCGAGCCGGCATCCATGCGCGACGACGACACCAGCCATTCGCCGCCGAAGCGCCAGTTGCCGAAATCACGGCCAACATCGAGCGCGGCATGGCGGCGCGCGCGGCGCAGCAGCTGGGTGTTGGTCTGCTCGTCGACCGGGTTCTGGAAGGTCACGCTGGCGCCGAGGTCGGTGCCATACACGCTGGCGCGCCACGATGCCTCGATGCCCTGCACCTTGGCCTTGTTGACGTTCTGCGCCAGGAACATGCCGCTGGGCTGCTGCGCCGACACGATCAGGTCGTCGTAGCGCGTCTCGAAGGCGGTCACGCGCAGCAAACCGGCGCTGGCGGTGGCGTACTGCACGCCGGCCTCGACCGACTTGGCACGTTCGGGCTGCAGGTTCGGCTGGCCGAAGTTGGGGTAGTACAGCTCGTTGAAGGTCGGCGCGCGGAAGGCATTGCTGACGCTGGCGATCAGCTTGAGCGCATCAGTCACGTAGTAACCGTAGCCGGCGCGGAAGCTGCCCTGGTTGCCGAAGTCGGAATAGTGGTCGTTGCGCGCGTTGAGCTGCAGCTGGTGCTGGCCGATGCGCCCGTCATAGCCGCCGAACACCGAAAACACATTGCGCGTGGGCGCGCCGTAGGCGCTGGAGTCCAGCTCCTGCTGCAGGTAGTCGGTGCCGAACAGCAGCGTGTGGTTCGCGGCCAGCGCATACTCGTTCTGCCAGTTGAACTGGCGGTTGCGGGTATTGAAGGTGCCGTTGGGCCTGCCGTTGAGGAAGGTGTCGCTGCGGTCCTCGCTCTGCGACAGCTTGAAGTGGGTGGACCAGTCCGCCCCCACCTTGCCGTTGACGAAGGCCGACAGCGTGTACAGCTCGCTGTTGGTCCGGTTGTCGTCGGTCGGGCGGCCGAAGGCGCTGTCGAACGACAGCTTGCTCTTCGAGTAGTAGCCGGTGAAGCCCGCGTCCCAGTCCGGCGCGAAGCGGTGCTTGACCTGGCCCGACACGCTCTGGTTCTCGTACGGGTTGTCGTTGGGATTGGCGCGCGGCGCCTGCTTCGTGTTGATCGACGAGAAGCCGTCGGTCTTGAACGCCGAGCCGGTCAGGTTGAACGAGGTATCGCCGACCTGGCCGCCATAGCCGACGGTGCCCTGGCGCGTGTTGTTGCTGCCATACTCCACCTGCGCATTGGCCGCCGGCGCCTGGCCCGCGCCGCTCTTGGTGAAGATCTGCACCACGCCGCCGATGGCGTCCGAGCCGTACAGCGCCGACACATTGCCCCGCACCACCTCGATGCGCTCGATCTGGTCGGGCAGGATATTGGCCAGCTGCGCGGTGCCGCTGCTCACGGACGATACCCGCACGCCGTCGATCAGGATCAGCGTCTGGTTGGAGTTGGCGCCGCGCATGAACAGGGTGGTGTTGCTGCCCATGCCGCCGTTGGTCGAGAACTCCACGCCGGCCTGGTTGCGCAGCAGCGTGCGCAGGTCGGGCGCCTGCGAGTTGACGATGTCCTGCTGCGTCACCACCGTGGTGTGAGGCAGCGCCTCGGTAATGGCTTGCTCGGTACGGGTGGAGGTGATCACCACCGGCGCGAGCTGCGTGGTGTGGCTGTCGGGGCGGCTGCCGGTGCCGCTGTCGGCCGCTTGCGCGAACGAAGTGGCCGGAATCAGGGTGAACGAGGCGATCGCCGCCAGGATGGCGGGCACGGACGGACGCACCGCCGGGGTTGCCGGGCGGGTCGACCTGTGGAGCGATGAACGCATGATGCAGGACTGGATAGGAACGGCCGGGCCCGTTCCCCCGCGGACCATATGGCGATGAGGCGTGCCGCACACGGGCGGCAGCCCGCGTTCAGGCCGGTATCCGGGCTGGCGACACTGGACCGGCGCCTTCCCGAACCTGCGGTTCAGTGGCGTGTGGCCGGTCCTGCGGTGCATGTGGCCGGGAATGGGATCCGGCCTTGCCAGCGGCGTTGCCGGCAGGCTGGCTGTCGGCGATGTCGGAGTCTGGCAGATGCACACCGCGGTCGCTTACCGTTGCGGGGGCAGCACAGGTTGGCCTGTCCGGCGCGCGGCCGGCCCGGCTCCCTGTTTCCCGTTGAACTGCCCTTTCGCCAGGGACGAAAAGGGCGAGCACCTGGAACGTGCGCGAGTCTAGGGCGTTTCGCCCCCCGCGTCAACGCGGCTGCCAGTAGTGCTTTGTCACAACTCTGGTGGCGTTTTAGGTGCAGAAGCCTGCAACTTCCACGCGGGTCGCCGGTCACAAACCTTTTCCTCCGCATTGTGCAAGCCGGCGCATCGGCTAGAATCGCGATACCTGACACTACTCCCATCATGACAGGCCCTATGCTCACCGAACTCGAACAACTGGCCGCCAAGATCGGGCGCGTGCTGCACCATGCGGACACCCTGGCGGCGGAGAACCAGCGGCTGCGCGACGAGATCGCCCGGCTGGAGGGCGAAGCCGCGCAGTTGCGCGGCGAGCGCGAGGCCATGGCCGCCGACCGCGAACTGCTCAATATCAAGATCGAGGAAGCGCAGTTGCGCATCCAGTCCATCCTTGACAAGCTGCCGACTGCCAGCGACACGCGCCAGCTCGACCTGCTCGGCGAAGCGGCTGCGGCGCAGGACGCCGAGCCGCACAAGGCCCCCGGAGAACACGCATGAGCAACAAGCAAGTCGAAGTCAATATCGCCGGCCAGCCCTACCGCTTCGCCATCGCGCCCGAGAACGAGGCCGCGCTGCTCGAAGCCGTGGCCCTGGTCGACACGCAAATGAACAAGCTGCGCAACGGCATCGCGGCCAAGGGCGTAGAGCGCGTGGCAGTCATGGCCGCCATCAGCATCGCCTCGGACCTGCTATCGATGCAGCGCAAGCAGCAGGCCGAGGGCGCGATCCCGGTCGATGCCATCCGCGCGCGCATCCGCGAACTCAACGACCGCGCCGACGAGGCCCTGCGGCAATATGCGCACGTGGGCACCGGTACGCGCGGCTGAGCGATGACGCAGGGATGTGCTGCGGATGCCGCGCTGTCGCGCAAAATGTAACGATACGCGCGAGTGGACTTGGTATGCCCTGCGACGCGGTGTATAGTGTAGCCAGACTGCACGAGGCACCATAGATGTGCAGCGACAGGCTAGGTTATCG
Organism: Cupriavidus sp. GW823-FHT06D04; assembly: GCF_058795055.1. Taxonomy (NCBI): domain Bacteria; kingdom Pseudomonadati; phylum Pseudomonadota; class Betaproteobacteria; order Burkholderiales; family Burkholderiaceae; genus Cupriavidus; species Cupriavidus sp. GW823-FHT06D04. Next base: position 442,897 of record NZ_JBXAHL010000001.1, read on the forward strand.
CGCCCGGCCGCCGTTCTTATCCCATCCTAGTCAGAAACGGCAAACGTCTGACATCCCGCACGCGGATCCGGTTTTCCGGGCACGATGATGCGCCTGGAAAGTCAGACGTTTGACAGTTTCCCTGCCTGGTTCGTGAGGGTCATAAACTCCTTGAACCGATATGCATTGCATGGTGCGGGATCATGTCGCGTGGGCGAGCGCGTCATCGCATTCATAGTCTGGGCCTGGCCTGGACTCCCTGAGTGGATGATGTACCCGAAATGCGACTTCCGCAGCCACTCTGAACCTCACTTGGGTTCAGGATGCCGACCCAGCGGCCAAGGCGGGGACCCCTTAAAAAGGCGGTGGTTTTCTGAACCATCGCCTTTTTTCTTGCCTGCGCGTCCGCGTGCACACGCTGTGCACGCGGCGACCTGATCTGCCTTCCATTCCTGAGCTGCGCCGTGAGCCCGAACCAGAACCAACGCGCCCGCCAGTACTGGCTGATGAAATCAGAACCGGATGAAGCCAGCATCGACGACCTGGCCCGCGAAGGCACGCTGCCCTGGACCGGCGTGCGCAACTACCAGGCGCGCAACTTCATGCGCGACACCATGCAGATCGGCGACGGCGTGCTGTTCTACCACTCGTCGTGCCCGGAGCCCGGCATTGCCGGCCTGGCCGAGGTCTGCTCAGTACCCTACCCCGACCCCACCCAGTTCGACCGCAAGAGTCCGTACTACGATGCCGCCTCCAAGGCCGACGCGCCGCGCTGGCTGCTGGTCGACGTGCGCTTCGAGCGCAAGAGCGCGCTGATCCCGCTGGCCGCCTTGCGCGAGCATGAGGAACTGGCCGACATGGTGGTGCTACGTCGCGGCAACCGGCTGTCGATCACGCCGGTGACGCCGGCAGAATGGCGCTTCATCACCGGCAAGCTGATGCGCTGAACGCTGCCCGGCCGGCCCGGGCAAGGCTGATCACAACAACCCTGAAGACACGATGCAGTTCGACAACCTGCCGGTGCTGGTTCCTGCCCTGCTTGCCCTGGGCGCTTTCACCGGCTTCTGCGCCGGGCTGCTCGGCGTCGGCGGCGGCATGATGATGGTGCCCTTCCTGACGCTGCTGTTCACCAGCCTGGGCTTTGCCGACGAGGCCATCGTCCATATGGCGATCGCCACCTCGATGGGCACCATCCTGTTCACCTCATTGTCGTCCGTGCGCGCCCACCACCAGCGCGGCGCGGTGCGCTGGCCGATCGTGCTGGCGCTGGCGCCGGGCATCGTGCTCGGCGGCATGATCGGCGGCGGCAAGGTGTTCGCGGCGCTCAAGACCAGCTGGCTGTCGCTGGCCTTTGCCGGCTTCGTCGGGTTTTCCGCGCTGCAGATGCTGCGCAACCGTCGCCCCAAGCCCGGCCGGCAGTTGCCCGGCTTTGCCGGCATGGCGGGCGCGGGCGGCGTGATCGGCTTCCTGTCCAGCCTGGTTGGTGCGGGCGGCGCCTTTGTCTCGGTGCCGTTCATGACCTGGTGCAACGTGCCGATCCACAATGCGGTGGCCACCTCGGCCGCGCTCGGCTTCCCGATCGCCGCGGCCAGCGTGGCCGGCTATGTCTGGAGCGGCTGGCAGATGCCGGGGCTGCCGGCGGGATCGCTCGGCTATCTCTACCTGCCGGCCCTGCTGGTGATCGCCGCGGCCAGCGTGATGACCGCGCCGCTGGGCGCGCGCACCGCGCACCGCATGGATGTGGGCCAGTTGCGCAAGGTCTTTGCCGTGCTGCTGCTGTGCCTGGCAAGCTATATGTTGTGGAAGGCCTGGCGGGCATTCTGACCCGGACGGGGGAGGCGCGCCCGCGCCGGCTTCGCAACAATCGTTTGCAATGTCGCGGAACGATCGGGCACCCGGGCACGTCTGATACCCATCACGTTCGAACAAGAGAACAACATGAAACAATGGCTTGCCGCCACCCTGCTGGGCACCACCGCCATCGTCGCCTCGGCGCACGGTGGCCCCACTGAAACGCCGTCGGGCGTACTGTCGCTGAGCGCGCAGGCAGTCACCGAAGTGCCGACCGATATCGTGCACCTGACGCTTGCCGCGGAGCAGGAAGGCGCTGAACCGGCCGCGATTTCCTCGGGCCTGTCGACCCGGACGCAGGCCGTCATCACGCAGGCGCGCCGCGTCCAGGGCGTGACCGCCGAGTCGGGCGGCTTCACCATCCACCCCAACACCGACCGCAACGGCCGCATCAGCACCTGGCGCGGGCGTTCCGAAGTCATCCTGAAGTCGCGCGATTTCTCGGCCGTGTCCAAGCTCGCCGGCGAGCTGGCCAGCCAGATGCAGGTGCAGAACATCGCCTTCTCGCTGTCGCGCGAAGCGCGCGAGGCGGCCGAAGCCAAGCTGGCCGAGCAGGCCATCGCCTCGTTCCGCGGCAAGGCGCAGTCGACCACCAAGCTGTTCGGCTACAACAGCTACACCATCCGCGAAGTCAACCTGAATGAAACCGGCGTGGTGCCGCCGATGCCGCGCATGTACGGTGCTGCCAAGGCCATGATGGCCGACGCTGCGGTGCCGGTGCCGGTTGAGGGCGGCAAGACGCAGGTCACGGTGTCGGTCAACGGGTCGGTGCAGATGCTGAAGTAAGATAGCCGCGCCCTGCGCCATCGTGCAGGGCGCTGGCCATCACGGCGCTCAGAGCGTCGCGAACTGCTCGCGCAGCACGTTTTTCTGCACCTTGCCCATGGTATTGCGCGGCAGCTCGTCCACCACGTGCACGCGCTTGGGCACCTTGAAGTTGGCGATGTGTCCCTTGAGCGTGCCGATCAGCGCCGCCTCGTCGATTTCCGCACCCGGCTTGCGCACCACCACCGCCACCACCGCCTCGCCGAAATCCGCGTGCGGCACGCCGATCACGGCGCTCTCGGCCACGCCCGGCATCTCGTCGATAAAGCTCTCGATTTCCTTCGGGTAGACGTTGTAGCCGCCCGAGATGATCAGGTCCTTGCTGCGTCCGACGATGGTCAGGTAGTTGTCGGGCACCGCGCGCTCGCCGGCCTGGCTGACAATGGCGCCGCCGAAGCGGCCGACGTCGCCGGTCTTGAACCAGCCGTCCTCCGTGAACTCTTCCCTGGTCTTCTCCGGCATGCGCCAGTAGCCCTTGAACACGTTCGGGCCCTGGACCTCGACATTGCCGATCTCGCCCGGCGCGCACGGCTGGCCTTCGCCATCGACCACGCGCACCGACACGCCCGGCAGCGGCATGCCGACGGTGCCGCCGATGCGCTCGCCCAGCGCGGCATCGTACGGGTTGGACACCAGCATCACGGTCTCGCTCATGCCGTAGCGTTCCAGGATGGTATGGCCGGTGCGCTCGCGGAAGGCATCGAAGGTCTCCAGCAGCAGCGGCGCCGAGCCCGACACGAACAGCCGCATGCGGCGGCAGGTGTCGTCGTCGAAGCGCGGCTCCTGCAGCATGCGCACGTAGTAGGTCGGCACGCCCATCATCACCGTGCAGCGCGGCAGGAATTTCAGCACCTGCGCCATGTCCAGCCTGGGTGCCCAGATCATCTTGGCACCGGCCAGCAGCGCGCCGTGCGAGGCCACGAACAGGCCGTGCACGTGGAAGATCGGCAGCATGTGCAGCAGCACGTCGTCGCTGCGCCAGCCCCAGAATTCATGCAGCGTCTGCGCATTGGAGGCCAGGTTGCGGTGCGTCAGCATCGCGCCCTTGCTGCGGCCGGTGGTGCCGGAGGTGTAGAGAATGGCGGCAAGGTCGTCATCCTGGCGTGCGACCGTCTCGAAGGCATCCGACTTGCCCGCGGCACGCGACAGCAGCGAGCCGCTGCGGTCGTCGTCCAGCGTGAAGACGTGGTTGACGCCGTGGCGGAACGCCACCTTGGACACCCAGCCGAAATTCTTGCTGCTGCACACCACCACCGACGGCTCGGCATTGCCGACAAAGTAGTCGATCTCTGCCTCCTGGTAGGCGGTGTTCAGCGGCAGGTAGACGTAGCCGGCGCGCAGCGTGGCCAGGTACAGGAACAGCGCTTCGGGGGACTTCTCCACCTGCACGGCCACGCGAGCGCCTTCGGGCAGGTGCAGCGAGGCCAGCAGGCTGGCCAGCTTGGCAGTGGCGCGGTCAAGGTCGTCCCAGCTGTAGTACAGCCCGTCATGCGTCTCGATGCAGCAGGCGGTGCGGTCGGCGGGGAAGCGGGATTCGAACAGGGCGAACAGGTTGGCGTTCATGTCGGGGATCGAACGAAAGGCTAAGGAAAACGAAGAAAACAATCGCGCGTGGAAGCAGTCATGGCGGCGTGCCCTACTCCCCACGGAACTGCGGTGGCCGGCGCGCGAGGAAGGCGGCCACCCCTTCCGCGTGGTCCGCGCCTGCGGCGTAGGCAAAATGCGCGTCCAGCTCGGCGGGCGACAGCGGTGCCGGCAGCGGCGCCAGCCGGCGGATGGTGGCCTTGTTGATGCGGGCGGCGACGGGCGCGCCCGCGGCAATGCGGCGCACCGTGGCATCGACCTCCGCGGCCAGCGCGCCGGGCTCGACCACGCGGCTCAGCAGCCCTTTGTCGCGCGCCTCGGCGGCGTCGAAGACCCGGCCTTCCAGCAGGATCTCCAGCGCGGCGGCGCGGCCCGCCAGCGCCAGCAGGCCCTGCAGTTCGCCGGGCGCCATCGGGAAGCCCAGGCGGTTGATCGGCACGCCGAAGCGGCTGTCCGAGGCGGCGATGCGCAGGTCGCAGTGGCTGGCGATTTCCAGCCCGCCGCCCACGCAGACGCCTTCAATCATCGCCACGGTGGGGTGCGTGCATTGCGCCACCGCCGCCAGTGCCGGCGCGATGGTAGCCATGTGATAGTGGCGCACCGCGGCCTCGTCGGCGCGCTCTGCCGGGAACTCGGCGATGTCGGCGCCGGCGGCAAAGTTGCCGTCGGCACCGCGCACCACCACGCAGCGCAGCGAAGTATCGGCGGACAGGCGCGCAAAGCCCGCGGCCAGCTCGCGCCACATCTGCGCGGAAATGGCGTTGAGCTTGCCCGCGTGCGACAGCGTCACGGTGGCGGTGGTGCCCTGCGTGGCGAACAATACGGTGCCGCTCATCGCCGCGCCCCCTTGCATCGGATCAGCGTTGACATGGCGCCCCGTCAGTCGATCTTGGCGCCGGACTGCTGCACCACCTGCGCCCAGCGGCGAATCTCGGCGTGCAGGAACTGCGCGAACTGCTCCTGCGTAAACGCCGGCGTCTCGGAGCCGTTGTTAAGCCAGACCTGCTTGAGCTCAGGCGTGTTCAGCGCCTTCTCGGTCTCTGCGTACAGGCGGTCGACGATCTCCCTGGGCGTGCCCTTGGGCACCCACAACGCATACCAGGTCGACACGTCATAGTTGGGCACGCCCGCCTCGGCCGCGGTCGGCACGTTGGGGAACGCCGCCGAGCGCTTGCTCGAAGCCACCGCCAGCGCCTTGATGCGGCCCGCGCGGATATGCTGCGCCGACGAGCCCAGGCCGTCGAACATCAGGTCGACCTGGCCCGCGATCAGGTCTGACAGCGCCGGGCCCGCGCCCTTGTAGGGGATGTGGGTGATGAAGGTCTTGGTCTGGAGCTTGAACAGCTCGCCCGCCAGGTGGTGCGACGAGCCGTTGCCGGCCGAACCGTAGTTCAGCTTGCCGGGATTGGCCTTGGCGTAGGCAATCAGCTCCTGCAGCGTGTTGGCCTTGACACGGTTGGGATTGACCACCACCACTTGCGGCGGCTGCGCGATCACCGTGACCGGGATGAAGTCCTTCTCGATGTCGTAGTCCAGCTTCTTGTAGAACGACGGCGCAATCGCGTGGTGCGCGCCGCCGATAAACACCGTGTAGCCGTCCGGCGCGGCCTTGGCCGCAATGCTGGCGCCGACCGTGCCGCCGGCGCCGCCGCGGTTGTCGATCACGAACTGCTTGCCGAGTTGCTTGGACAACTGCGCGGTCAGCGGCCGTGCAAAGGCGTCGGTGCCACCGCCGGCGGGAAACGGCACGATCACGGTGACGGGCTTGGACGGCCAGGTGTCGGCATGCGCGGCGGGTGCGGCGAGCATTGCGCCGGCGCCGAGGCCGGCCAGGCCCAGGGCTATGCCCGTTGCGCGCGCGCACGCGGCCAGGCTGAACTGACGACGATTCATGGGTTGTCTCCTCTCTCTTCTGCGGAAAGTCAATCTGATGGCCGCGCGACACCGCCGCGGCGCGAAGTTACTGCATGGGTCCCGACAAAGAAATGCGGCGCGTCGGGCGCCGCGGGTACCAGGGCCTGTGCCGTGACCGGACCAGGGTCACAGCAGCTTCCCGACGCTACGGCTGATGCGCGGGTTGCCCGCGCCCAGGCGTGCCAGATTGTCGTCCAGCGCCTCGGGCACGTAAAGATAGTTGACCATCATGCCGCAGCTCTGGCTGCGGCCTTTGCGCGACAGGTCGGCGCCCCAGTTCAGCCGCTCCACGCAGGCCCCGTTGCCCAGGTGGAAGCGCGCCACCGGGTCGGCCGGCATCGACTGGTTGCGTTCGCGCACCAGGAAATGCGCGGCCAGGGTCATGGCGGTATCGCGGATCACGGTATCGGCGGCGTCCGGCACCAGCACCTCCAGCCACCCGGCGCCGTCCGCGGGCGCCTTGTCGTGGCGCTCGCTCCAGCGCGCCAGGCGCTTGTCGCCCAGCACGCGCGCAATGGCATCGCCATCCTGCTTGCGCAGCCAGTCGGCAAACCCGGGGATCGGCGAGAGCGTTGCGAACTGATTCACTTTTGGAAATTCACGCTGGACTTCCTCGATCACGCGCTTGAGCAGGAAGTTGCCGAAGCTCACGCCGCGCAGGCCCGCCTGCGTATTGCTGATCGAATAGAAGATGGCCCACTTGACGCGGCGCAGGTCTTCCAGCGGCGCGGCCTCATCCAGCAATGTATGGACATTGGCCGCCATCTCCGGCGCGAATGCCACCTCGACAAAGATCAGGGGCTCGCGCGGGATGCGCGGGTGGAAGAACGCATAGCAGCGGCGGTCGGAATCGAGGCGGTTGCGCAGGTCGGTCCATGAGGCGATCTCATGCACGGCCTCGTAGCGGATCAGCTTCTCCAACAGCGATGCCGGCGAATCCCAGGTGATCGGCTGCAGCTCCAGCAGGCCCACGTCGAACCAGTTGGAGAACAGCGCCTCGAGGTCTTCGTCAAGCGGGCGCAGGCCCGGCATGCGGCGCTGCCAGCGCAGCATGTCGGCGCGCAGCTGGATCAGGAAGTGCAGGCCGCAGGCGCTGTTGCCGCGCTGGCCATGCAGCGCGGCCAGCCGCTTGAAGAAACGGATGCGCGCATTGGACAGGGCCTGGGCCAGGCCCGAAGGCCCGGCCTGCGCGCGGGCGGCGCGCGCGCCCTTGTCGCCGTCGGCCCCGGCGTCTTCACTGCCCTTGCCGCCGCTGCTGCTGGCGACTTCGGCCAGCACCGCCAGCATGCCGCGCCGGGTGGCCTCGCCGGCGGCTTCATACTCGGCCTGCCACGCGTGCGCGGCGGCATTGGCGGCGCCATCGGTCAGGCGCGCGTCGAAGCAAAGCCGCAGCTGCTCGCGCTGGCGGCGCACCGCGCGCGGCGGCAGCGGCGCCTCGCCGTCGGCCGGCGTGGCGGCGGCGGCCTTGGCGCTGGCCTTGGCGTCACCCTCGCCCTTGCGTCCCCACCAGCGGCCCAGCCGCGACAGGAACTTGGAACCTGCCGGCTCGCTTTCGCCCAGCGGCGCACTGATCTTCTGGTCACCCGTGTCGAAGGAATTCATGCGGTACCTGCCTTGATGCATCGATCGGAACGTAGGAAAAACATCGGACTGGGGTGGCGGCCGCGGCTACTCTTCGCCGCCGGCCACGCGCAGCACCGGCGGCGCGCGCACGGCCTGGGTCTCTGCCGCCCCGGCGGTGGCACCGGCATCCAGCATCTTGAGCGCCGCGCGCTGGCGCAGCAGGTGGGTCTTCATCATCGCCTCGGCGCCTTCGGGGTCGCGGGCCTTGAGCGCGGCGAACACGGACAGGTGCTCGGCGCAGGATTCCTGGATCCGGCCCGGCAGCTTCAGGCTTTTGTGGCGCGACAGCCGCAGCACCTTGCGCAGGTCGCTGATCAGGCCCGACAGCCAGCGGTTGCCGGCCAGCCGCTGGATCGATTCGTGGATCTGGAAGTTGGTTTCGTAATAGGCATCGATGTCGCCCGCCTGCGCGTAGCGCGCCAGGTCGGCATGCAGGCCGTCCAGCGCGTCCAGGTCGGCGCGGGTCGCGTTGCGCGCGGCCTCATAGGCGCAGCGCCCTTCCAGCAGTGCCATCAGCGGGAAGATCTCGTCCAGGTCGTGCTCGGACAGTTCATTGACGAAGCAGCCGCGGCGCGGCTCCAACCGCACCAGGCCTTCGGCGGCCAGCACCTTGAGCGCCTCGCGCAGCGGCGTGCGCGAGATGCCCAGCGTTTCGGCCATCGCGCTCTCGTCGATCCATGCGCCGGGCACCAGCGTATGCGCGTCGATCATGGCGCGCAGCCGGTCTGCCACTTCCAGGTACAACGCCTGCTGGACGATGCGCATGCTTCCCCCAAGTTCGGATGGCGTGACCGATGCGTCCCGGCCACGATCTGGCATCGGTCAGGGTAGATGCGCCCCGTTAGCCATAATTCATAATTATGGATTAGGACGCGAACGATACAAGGGATTTCGATGCTGCGCTGCAAACAAGCCGGAGCGATTGGTGTCTGATGTTGACCGGCGAGGTGCGGTCTGTGAGGTGCGGCGTGGGTACGGTATGAGGTGCGGCGGGCGTTTCCATGCCTCCCTGCAAGGAAACGCCCGCGCCTGAAAATACTGCAGCACTGCTTTTCATCGTCGGCGGGTACTTTCAAAAGTATCCACCGCGTGGGTCCATGGATTGCCGGCGCTGGCCCTGCGCCCCCCTTTTGAAACGCGCTTGACGCGCGGATTTTCCCGTCGCCCTGGCTGTACGTGAAGTGCCGGCAAGTGCGGCCTGTCAGCCGTCACTCCCTCCCTGGCACTTCCGTTGGCGGCTGTGGCGTGCCGCTCATCTTTGTAACAATCAAGATAGCGATTTACGTGCCAGCTGGACTAAGTCCCTGATTTCATTGGCAACACGCATTCGGAAGTTGTTACAGAATACGTCTAGTGTAACAGAATGTTTCTAGAGTGTTACGAGGGTTTTCCCACATTTTTTTTTACGCCTGCCCGCCTGGCGGCAATGGCATATGCAGATTGTGCCGTGGTCGCTATTTATCAGTGCGAGAATGTGAGCGCATCGCCGCAAGTGCCCGATCTAAAGTGGTTGCATTCCTGAAACTGCGGTCAAGGCCGCAATCCTGACTGTCGCTTTCCACACACACTGGAGCCCCGCCATGCAAGCTGGCAGCGATTTCACCCTGGCCGGCACTCCGGCAAACGAAGCGCCGGTGCCTGCCGAGCCGCGCTACGCCGTGCCGCGCCCACTGGGCCTGTCCTTTACCGGATCGGGTTCGGAATACTTCCGTATCTGGATCGTCAATGCGCTGCTGACCATCGTCACCTTCGGCATCTATTCGGCCTGGGCCAAGGTGCGCACGCTGCAGTATTTCTATCGCAACACGCGGCTCGACGGCGCGAGTTTTGACTACCACGGCAAGCCGTCCGCGATCCTGAAGGGCCGCGCCATCGTGTTCGCGCTGGTGTTCGCCTTCCAGCTCGCCTCGACGGTCTCGCCCTTCCTTGCACTGGCGATGCTGGTGGCGCTGCTGGCGGTGTTCCCCCTGTTGCTGGTGCGCTCGTTGCGTTTCCGCATGGCGAATTCCAGCTACCGCGGCCTGCGCTTCGCCTTCACCGGCGGCGATGCCGAGGCCTACAAGGTGTTCGTGCTGTGGCCGCTGGCCGCGGTGGCCACGCTGGGCCTGCTGGGGCCGCTGGCGCACCAGCGCTTCAAGCGCTACCAGCACAACCACACCCGCTTCGGCACCGCACCGTTTGCCTTCCACGCCGGCGCGGGCGATTTCTACGGCGTTTACCTGCGTGCCTTCGGCATGATGGTCGCGCTGGTGGCGGCCGCGGCGCTGGCCGGATTCGCGCTGGGCGCGACCGCGTCGGGCAAGGCGGGCGTGGTGCTGTCGTTCAGCATCGGCGTGGGCGGCTTCTACCTGGCGCTGCTGGCCGTCAGCCCTTACGTGATGGCGCGCTTGCAGAATGTCGTGTGGAGCCACACCACGCTGGCGCCGCATGCGTTCCGCAGCGAGGTGGGGGCCGGCCGCATGGTCTTTATCTTCGTCACCAACCTGATCGCCATCGCGCTGACGCTGGGCCTGTACCTGCCGTTCGCGCGGGTGCGTTCGGCGCGCTACCGGCTCGAATGCGTAACCATGCTGGCGGCGGGCCCGCTCGACACCTTCGTGGCCGGCGAGGCGCAGCAAGTGGGTGCACTGGGCGATGCGGCGGTAGACTGGTACGACATCGACATCGCGCTCTGAGCGCGCCGTGCGCTGACCCGGCCCGCACCATGATCCCTGTCACCTTCTTCGACGGCCGCTCGTCGCGCGCGCATCCGGCCACGCTGGCCGTTGAGGCGCAGCAGGCCGTGCTGCGCGACGACTCCGGCGCCGAACTGCGGCGCGCGCCGCTGTCGGACGTGCGCGTGTCCGAGCGCGTGCGCCGCGCGCCGCGGCTGGTCACCTTTGCCGACGGCGCCTTCTGCGAGATCACCGACCACGCCGCCTTCGACCACATGCTGGCCGCGACCGGCCATCGCGACAGCCTGGTGGCGCGCGCGCAGAACAGCTGGCGCCTGGCCGGCCTGGCCGTGGCGGCACTGGTGGCGGTGCTGGTGCTGGGCTATTACGTGCTGCTGCCGTGGGGCGCCGGCATGCTGGCGCGCGCGGTGCCGCCCGAGGTGGAGGCCCATCTCGGCAAGCTGACGCTGGCGAGCCTGGACAACGGCATGGTCAAGCCGACGCAGCTGCCGCCCGCGGAGCAGCAACGCATCCGCTCGGGCTTCGCGGCGCTGAAGCGGCCGCGCGATGCCGGCCACGATTACCAGATCCTGTTCCGCCAGGGCGGCGAGATCGGCGCCAATGCGCTGGCGCTGCCGGGCGGCACCATCGTGGTCACCGACGAGCTGGTCAGCCTGGCCGGCACCGGCGCCGGCATGATGGGCGTGCTGGCCCACGAAGCCGGCCATATCGCCAACCGGCACGGCTTGCAGCAGGTGATCCAGGGGTCGGCGCTGGCGTCGCTGTCGGCCTACCTGTTCGGGGATATCTCGACGGTGCTGGCCGGGGTGCCGGCCGCGATCCTGACGCTGCGCTATTCACGCGACCACGAGCGCGAGGCCGATGCCTTTGCGATCGAGGTCATGCAGCGCAACGGCCTGCCGCCCGCGGCGCTGGCCGATGTGCTGGTCAGGCTGGACCACCGGCGCGGTGCGGCGTCGGACGCCGAACCGGAACGCGGCCAGGACTTCATGTCGACCCACCCGCAAACGCAGGCGCGCATCGACGCCTTGCGCCGCGCCGGCAAATAGCGCGGACCGGAACTTAGAACCCGTTCTCAGGCCGCCGGCTGCGATGCGCCGGCGCCGGGCTGGCGCCGGTAGGCCCAGACCACCATGGCGATGCCGGCCAGGATCATCGGCAGGCTCAGCCACTGGCCCATCGACAGCTTCAGCGCCAGCAGGCCCAGGAAGTTGTCGGGCTCGCGCGCGAATTCCGCAGCAAAGCGGAAGGCACCATAGCCGATCAGGAATACCCCCGACACCGCGCCCATCGGCCGCGGCTTGCGCGCGAACAGCCACAGGATGATGAACAGCGCCACGCCCTCGCCGGCAAACTGGTACAGCTGCGACGGATGGCGCGGGATGTTGTCGCCCGCCTGCGGGAAGATCATGCCCCACGGCAGGTCGGTGGCGCGGCCCCACAGCTCGCCGTTGATGAAGTTGCCGATGCGCCCGGCGGCCAGCCCGCAGGGGATCATCGGCGCGATGAAGTCGGTCACCTCCATCCAGTGGCGCCGGCGCAGCTTGCCGAACAGCCACATCGCCACGATCACGCCCAGGAAGCCACCATGGAAGGCCATGCCGCCTTCCCACACCTTGAGGATCTCGAGCGGATGGGCCAGGTAGTACGACGGCTTGTAGAACAGCACATAGCCCAGCCTCCCGCCCAGGATCACGCCCAGCACGCCGAAGAACAGCATGTCGTCCAGGTCGCGCGTGGTCCAGCCCTTGGCCGCGATATGCGGCTGGCGGATGCGCAGGCGCCCGAAGCCCAGGAACATGATGAACCCGGCCAGGTACATCAGCCCGTACCAGCGGATGGCAAGCGGGCCCAGGTGGATGGCAACCGGGTCGAACTGGGGATGAATCAGCATGTTGGCGTGAATGGAGGTTGTAAAGGCCGCGGCCTGCGTATTGTCAGTGGCCTCGGTGACATTGGTGACGTGTCAGCGAGGGGCGGGCCCGGCTGCGCCCGCTTCTTGCGCGAGCGCGGTCGCAATATCGATGAACGAGCGCAGCACCGGCGCCACGCCGGCGGACGCGCCGTCGCGCCAGACCAGCCCGGTCTCGATCTGCGGGCCGGTCTCGCGCAGCGCCAGGTACGACACCCCGGTGCGGCGAAGGTTGCACAGCGACGCCGGCACCAGCGCCACGCCCATGCCCGCCGACACCAGGCTGACGATAGTCTGCATCTGGATGGCTTCCTGCGCGATCACGGGCACCAGGCCCTCGCGCGCATAGTAGCCCGTAATGATGTCATAAAACGCCGGCGCGCTTCGGCGCGGGAAGATGATCAGCGGTTCATGGGCGGCCTCGCGCAGCGAGACCGTATTGTCGCCCGCCAGCACCCCGCCCGACGGCCGCCAGCCGTCGGGCACGGCCAGCACCAGCGGCTCGCTCACCAGCGGCATGTAGGCCAGCCCGTGCGGCATGGCCGGCAGCTGCGGCCGGATCACCAGGCCGGCATCGATCGCCCCCTCCATCAACGCTTCGAGCTGCACGTCGCTGGTGGCTTCGCGCAGCTGCAGCTGCACCTCCGGGTGGCGGGCGCGAAAGCGCCGCAACAGGTCGGGCAGGATGCCGTAGTCGGCGGTGCTGACAAAGGCCAGCGACAGCGAGCCCAGCTCGCCGCGCGCCAGCCGCTGCGCCAGCCCGGGCAGCGCCGCGGCATCGGCCAGCACGCGCCGCACCTCGGGCAGCCACTGCTGGCCGGCCGGCGTCAGCGCCACCGAGCGCCGCGTGCGCACGAACAGCTGCACGCCGATTTCCTCTTCCAGCGCCTGGATCTGCTGCGACAAGGGCGGCTGCGTCATCGACAGGCGCCCTGCCGCGCGGCCGAAATGCAACTCTTCCGCCACTGCGACGAAGTAACGCAGCTGACGCAGGTCCAAACGCCCTCCTGATATGTTTTTCGACTCAATAAAGGTCAAATAATATATTTGACACTCCAAAACGCAAGCGTCATTCTTTGGCCCACAACATCGCCGCCATGCGTTCGTGCAGCCTTCGGGCGCGGTGCGGAGCGGCACTGAAGACCCCCCGGAGATTCCCCACCATGGCATTCAACAAACGCTCGCAGAACATCACGCAAGGCGTGGCGCGTTCGCCCAACCGTTCGATGTACTACGCACTCGGCTACCAGAAGGAAGACTTCGACAAGCCGATGGTGGGCATCGCCAACGGCCACTCGACCATCACCCCCTGCAACGCCGGCCTGCAGCGCCTGGCCGATGCCGCCATCGACGCCATCAAGGGGTCCGGCGCCAACCCGCAGGTGTTCGGCACCCCGACCATCTCGGACGGCATGTCGATGGGCACCGAGGGCATGAAGTACTCGCTGATCTCGCGCGAAGTCATCGCCGACTGCATCGAGACCGCCGCGCAGGGCCAGTGGATGGACGGCGTGGTCGTGATCGGCGGCTGCGACAAGAACATGCCGGGCGGGATGATCGCACTGGCGCGCACCAACGTGCCGGGCATCTACGTCTACGGCGGCACCATCAAGCCGGGCAACTGGAAAGGCAAGGACCTGACCATCGTGTCGTCGTTCGAGGCCGTGGGCGAATTCACCGCCGGGCGCATGAGCCAGGAAGACTTCGAAGGCGTGGAGAAGAACGCCTGCCCGTCGACCGGGTCGTGCGGCGGCATGTACACCGCCAACACCATGAGCTCGTCGTTCGAGGCGCTGGGCATGTCGCTCTTGTATTCGTCGACCATGGCCAACCCGGACCAGGAAAAGGTCGACAGCGCCGCCGAGTCGGCCCGCGTGCTGGTGGAAGCCGTCAAGCAGGACATCAAGCCGCGCGACATCATCACGCGCAAGTCGATCGAGAACGCCGTGGCGCTGATCATGGCCACCGGCGGCTCGACCAACGCCGTGCTGCACTACCTGGCCATCGCCCACGCCGCCGAAGTGGAATGGACCATCGACGACTTCGAGCGCATCCGCCGCAAGGTGCCGGTGATCTGCAACCTGAAGCCGTCGGGCCAGTACGTGGCGACCGACCTGCACAAGGCAGGCGGCATTCCGCAGGTCATGAAGATCCTGCTCAAGGCCGGCATGCTGCACGGCGACTGCCTGACCATCACCGGCCGCACGCTGGCTGAAGAGCTGGAAAACGTACCCGACACCCCGCGCGCCGACCAGGACGTGATCCTGCCGATCGAGAAGGCGCTGTATAAGGAGGGCCACCTGGCCATCCTGAAGGGCAACCTGGCCGAAGAAGGCGCGGTCGCCAAAATCACCGGCCTGAAGAACCCGGTCATCACCGGCCCGGCGCGCGTGTTCGAGGACGAGCAAAGCGCGATGGAAGCCATCCTGGCCGACAAGATCAACGCCGGCGACATCCTGGTGCTGCGCTATCTCGGCCCCAAGGGCGGCCCCGGCATGCCGGAAATGCTGGCTCCGACCTCGGCCATCATCGGCAAGGGCCTGGGCGAGTCGGTCGGCTTTATCACCGACGGGCGCTTCTCGGGCGGTACCTGGGGCATGGTGGTTGGCCACGTGGCGCCGGAAGCGTACGTGGGTGGCACCATCGCGCTGGTGCAGGAAGGGGATTCGATCACCATCGACGCGCACAAGCTGCTGCTGCGGCTGAACGTGGCGGATGAAGAGCTGGCCAGGCGCCGTGCCAACTGGAAGCAGCCCGCACCGCGCTATACCCGCGGCGTGCTGGCGAAGTTCTCGAAGCTGGCGTCGACGGCGAGCAAGGGTGCGGTGACGGATTGATTTTCAGCCGCGCTGATGCAAAAAAGCCTGCGAGCAATCGCAGGCTTTTTTGTTTGCCGACGTCTGTCGAGCCCCGCCGATTTGCTCCAGCCCTTCAGCCGCCGTTAATCCGCCCCCGGCGTCTTCTCGATCTCCTCCAACGTCGCATCCAGCCATTCCACCAGCCGCGCCTCCAGCGACTGCGTCAGCTCGCTGGCCAGTTGCGCTGTCAGCGGCGCCAGCCGCGACTGTAGCGTGGCTTCGGTATGGGCCGCCACGACCTGCGGCCATTCGGTGCGAAAGCGCATCATCACGCGCGTCAGCAACTCGGTGCGCACGGCGCGCAGGTCGTCCTCGCCCGGGGCGCCGCTATCTGCCGGCATCGCCGAAGCCGGCACGGCGCCCTCGTCCGCCACGGCGTCGCCGGTATCGCCGACATGCATGACCAGGCCCGAATCGGCCATGCCGAAGGTATCGATCACGCCCTCCTGCGCAGCGGCAGCCGGCGCTGCTGTCCCTGCATCCGGCAGTTCGAACACCTCGGTCAGCAGCGGGATGCTGTCGTTCGGATCGAGCCGCGGGATCACCCGCGAGGTGGTGCGTTCGCTCATGCGGCGTCTCCCTTGGGCTGGCCGATGTCGTGGTGCGTCAGCGGATAGCCGCGTTCGCGGTAGAAACGGTAGCGCTGGCGGCCGGCCTCGCGCGCGGCCTCGCCCGCGCCCACCACCTCGATCAGGCGTTCAAAGCTGGCAAACTGCGCCGGGGCCTGGTCGGCCAGGTTGATCAGCAGCTGGTGGTGCGGCACGCCTTCGGTGGTGGCGGCCAGCAGGATCGGCGTGACCGCCGCATTGGGGCTTTCCAGCCCGCAATGCGGCAGGAAGTCCAGCGCGGAGAAGGTCCACAGGCGCGCATCCAGGTCCGCCAGCTGCGCCGGCGCCCCGTGGATCACCACCTTCTGCCCGGCGCCGTAGGCCTTGCGGACCAGCCGGCAGACATAGCCGAGCACGTCCGGCACGTTGCTGTGGAAATCGATGCGCGTCATGAACCCTTGCTGCCTCTGTTGCCTGCCGCCGCTGCCATCAGGCCGCGCGGTCCATCAGGAACTGCGCCAGCAGCGGCACCGGGCGGCCGGTGGCCCCCTTGGCCGCGCCGCTCTTCCAGGCGGTGCCGGCGATGTCCAGGTGGGCCCAGTCGTACTTCTCGGCAAAGCGCGACAGGAAGCACGCCGCCGTCACGCTGCCGGCCGGGCGGCCGCCGATATTGCCCATGTCGGCAAAGTTGGACTTGAGCTGGTCCTGGTACTCGTCGTCCAGCGGCATGCGCCAGGCGGTGTCCATGGCGCGGCGGCCGGCTTGCAGCAGGGCATCGGCAAGCGCGTCGGAGCGCGCGTACAGGCCGCTGTTGACATGGCCGAGCGCGATGATGCAGGCACCCGTCAGCGTGGCCACGTCGATCACCGCGGCCGGCTTGAAGCGCTCTACGTAGGTCAGCGCGTCGCACAGGATCAGGCGGCCTTCGGCGTCGGTGTTCAGGATCTCGATGGTCTGGCCGGACATGCTGGTGACCACGTCCCCCGGCTTGGTGGCGATGCCGCTGGGCATGTTCTCGCAGGTCGGCACCACGGCGATGACGTTGAGCTTCAGGCCCATCTCGGCCACGGCCTGGATCGTGCCCAGCACCGAGGCGGCGCCGCACATGTCGTACTTCATCTCGTCCATGCCCTCGCCCGGCTTGAGCGAGATGCCGCCGGTATCGAAGGTGATGCCCTTGCCCACCAGCACCACCGGGGCCTGCTTGGCACCGGCGCCGTCGTAGCGCAGCACGATGAACTGCGACGGCTCTTCGCTGCCCTTGGTCACGGCCAGGAAGGCCCCCATGTTCAGGGCCTCGATCTGCTTGCGGCCCAGCACCTCGGCCTTGAGCTTGTGGCGCTTGGCAATGCCGCGGGCGGTATTGGCCAGGTAGGTCGGCGTGCAGATATTGGACGGCAGGTTGCCCAGGTCGCGCGTCAGCTCCATGCCGTTGGCGATGGCGGTGCCGCGCACCACGGCCTGGGTGGCGGCGCGGGCATCGCCGCTGTCGACCGCGATCACGACCTTGCGCAGCGACGACTTGTCGTTGCCGTTGGGCTTGCCGTTGGCATTGGCGCGCTTCAGGCCCGGATGGCGCTCCAGCAGGCGATAGCCGGCTTCGCGCACCAGCGTGATGGTGGTAATCACGCCCCAGGCGACATCGCGCTGCTGCGGCGCCTGTTGCGCCAGGCACCACAGGGCCGAGGCGGCACGCGTGGACGACAAGGCACGCACAGCGGTGCGGACCGCATCGGCAAAGGCCTTGTCGCTGAAATCGGCTTCCTTGCCCAGGCCCACCAGCAGCACGCGCGCGGCGCCCACGCCGGCCACCTCATGCAGCATCAGCTGGGTGCCGCGCTTGCCCTCGAAGTCGCCCTGCTTGACCAGCCGCCCCACCAAACCCTTGGTGGCCACATCCAGTGCCTTGGCCACTCCGGCCAGGTTCTGGCCTTCGAACAGGCCGACCACCAGGCAGTCGGTCTTGGTCGCCAGGAAACCATTTTGGCCGGCTTTGCTCCAATCCAAGGCTTTTGTGCTAAATTCCATCGCGCTTCCTTCCAGGGGCTCGTTAGACACGAAAGCCTCCATTATCCGCGATTTTTATCCCGCGACCTGCCGCCGCTGATACGCCCCGGCCACGCTGACAGCTTGTAGTGCTACCAGCCAGCTGTTCTGCCAGGCACCTCGCACGGCACATCGCCCGCTCCGGCCGGCAGCCCGGAACCGAACCCGCATGATCCTTCAACAAGCCCTGCGACGCGAGCTTGCCTACACCGCCGGGGCGGTGTTCCTGGTGATGCTGACCTTCATGCTCACATCGCTCGTGATCCGCATCCTGGGGATGGCCGCCAACGGCAAGGCCAGCCCCAACGACGTGCTGATGCTGATCGGCCTGGCCACCATCGGCTACCTGTCGATCCTGCTGTCGGCCACGCTCTTCATCTCCACCCTGATCGTGCTGACGCGCTGGTACAAGGACTCGGAGATGGTGGTGTGGTTCTCGGCCGGCATCTCGCTGCGCGACCTGGTCAAGCCGGTGCTGCAGTTCGCCGCACCCTTCGTCGTGCTGGCGCTGCTGCTGGGCATGTTTGCCTGGCCCTGGGCCAACCAGCAGAGCGCGCTGTTCCGCGACCGCTTCGAGCAGCGCGGCGTGATGTCGATGATTGCCGCGGGGCGCTTTATCGAGCCGGCCAAGGCCAACTACGTGCTGTTCATCGAGGGCATGGATGCCGACATGAAGTATGCGCGCAATGTCTTTGTCGCCAACTCCGAGGCCGACAAGATCGGCGTGGCGCTGGCGCACCAGGGCAAGTTCGAGACCATGCCCAACGGCGACCGCCTGGTGGTGATGGAAAACGGCCGCCGCTACTCGGGCACGCCCGGCCAGATCGACTACCGCATCGTTGAATTTGGACGCTATGCGGTCAAGGTGGACAACAAGCCGCCCGAGTCCGAGGCCGACCAGCCGCCCAAGAGCCGCGACACCATCGACCTGATCCGCAACCCCACGCGTGAAAACCTGGGCGAGCTGGTATGGCGCATCTCGCTGCCGATCCTGGCCTTCAACTTCGTCATGATCGCGATCCCGCTGGCCTACGTGAACCCGCGCCTGGGCCGCTACACGCCGCTGGTGTTCGCGGTGCTGATCTACCTGACCTACAGCAACCTGATCAACCTGTCGCAGTCCTGGGTGCGCTCGGGTGCGATCCCGTTCTGGCTGGCGTGGTGGCCGATCCACCTGGTGGTGTTCGTGGGGGCGCTACTGCTGTTCCGCTACCGCCAGAACCGCAGCCTGGGCGGCTGGCGCGCCGTGTTCGGCCTGCGCAGGCGCGATGCCGCGGCCACCGGAGGCCGGGCATGAGGATCCTGCGTGTTTATGAACGCTACTTCGGCCGGCTGGTCTATGGTGTGTTCGCCTTTATCCTGTTCGCGGTGCTGTCGCTGTTCGTGTTCTTCGACATGCTCAACGAGCTGGAGAGCGTCACCAACCAGTACACCTCGCTGATCGCGCTGTTCCACGTCCTGCTGCAGGCGCCCACGCGGGTGTATGAGGTGCTGCCGATCGCCGTACTGATCAGCGCGATCTACGTGTTCTCGCAGCTGGCCAGCCAGTCCGAGTACACCATCTTCCGCGTAGCCGGCCTGAACACGCGCCAGGCGCTGTTCTCGCTGTTCAAGCTGGCGGTGCCGCTGGCCATCGTGACCTTTATCTTCGGCGAGTTCATCGGCCCCCGCGCCGAGCAGTACGCGCAGAAGATTAAGCTCGAGGCAATCGGCGCAACCGTGTCGGCGGGCTTCCGTTCGGGCGTCTGGGTCAAGGACCGCGACAAGGATGCCGCCACCGGCGGCGGCGAGATCACCCGCTTCGTCAACGTGGCGGGGTTGCGGCCGGACCAGACCATCACCGGCATCACCATGTACGAGTTCGACCCGCAATACCGCCTGCGCGTGATCCGCGTGGCGGAGGAGGGGCGCTACCAGGGTGGCCAGTTGTGGGAACTGCAGGGCGTCAACGAGACCCGCTTCATCGAGCTGGCGCCCGCGGCACAGGGGGCGAAGCCGGCACGCGATGCGCTGGCCCCGGACTTCCGCGCCGAGCAGATCAAGTTCCCGCGCGTGACCATGCATTCCGAGCTGACGCCGCAGATCCTGTCGGTGCTGCTGGTGACGCCGGAGCGGATGTCGACGCTGGACCTGTTCCGCTATATCCGCCACCTGCGCGACAACAAGCAGGATACGCAGCGCTATGAGATCGCCTTCTGGAAGAAGGTGATCTACCCGCTGACGCTGTTTGTGATGGTGGCGCTGGCCCTGCCCTTCGCCTACCTGCACGCGCGTGCCGGCGCTGTCGGCGTGAAGGTGTTCGGGGGCATCATGCTGGGGCTGTCGTTCCACTTGTCGAACACGCTGTTCTCGCACGTGGGGCTGCTGCATACGTGGCCGCCGATTATCTCAGCGCTGGTGCCAGGCACGCTCTACCTGATGGTGGCGCTGCTGGCGCTGCGGTGGGTGGATCGGCACTGAGGAGCAGGCTGCCATGACCGCACCCACCCGGGCCTTGGTCCTGTTTGCGCATGGCGCGCGCGATGCACGCTGGCGCGAGCCGTTCGACCGCCTGCAGCAGAAGGTGGCCGCTGCCCTGCCCGGGTGCGAGGTGCGGCTGGCGTTCCTGGAACTGATGACGCCCGCGCTGCCCGACGCGCTCGCCGACCTGGCAGCGCGCGGCGTGTCCGACGCCACCGTGGTGCCGGTGTTCCTGGGCCAGGGCGGCCACCTGCGGCGCGACCTGCCGGCCTTGCTCGACCAATGCCGGCAAACGCATCCCGGGCTGCGTATCCATTGCGCGACGGCAGCAGGCGAGGCCGATGCGGTGCTGGATGCGATGGCGGCGTACTGCGTTGCCTCAATGCCGGCAAGCGGCCAGCCCTGAGCAGAAACGTGGTCCCCGATGACAAAAGCCCTGTACCGGCATGCCGGTACAGGGCTTTTTTTCTAGTGGCGCGGAGCGCGGTCAGGCAGCGCGCGGCGCCTGCACGACGGTATCGTCCACGCCTTCGCGCGGCGTTTCGGTAGCCCGCGCAGCCAGCGCCGCCCCGATCATCAGCAGGCTCGGCTGCACCGGATCGATCCAGGCCGCGGCCTCGCCCGCTGCCATCCGGCCCAACGTGAACTCACGACTACGCTGCCGCGGCGTGCTGGCGGCTTCCACCACCCACGCCGGCGTGGACGCCGGCTTGCCATGCGCGATCAGCTGCGCGGCAATCGACGCCGCCTGGTCGCGGCCCATGTAGTAGACCAGCGTATCGGCCTTGACCGCGGCTTCGATATCGGCCGAGCCGTCACCATCCGCAGCCTTCGCCTGCGTGGCAAAGGCCACGCTGCGCGACACACCCCGCTTGGTCAGCGGCTTGCCGATCGCCGAAGCGGCCGCCAGCGCCGCCGTGATGCCCGGCACCACTTCATACTCGATGCCGGCGGCTTCCAGCGCCTGCAGTTCCTCGTCGGCGCGGCCGAACAGCATCGGGTCGCCGCCCTTCAGGCGCACCACGCGCTCGTACTTGCTGGCCAGGTCGACGATCTGGCGGTTGATGAACAGCTGCGCGGTGGAACGCTGACCGCAGCGCTTGCCCACCTCTACCAGCTCGGCCTGCGGACACCAGGCCAGCATCTCCGGCGACACCAGTGCATCATGCAGCACCACCTGGGCTTCGCCCAAAAGCCGTGCACCACGCACCGTAATGAGGTCTGCCGCACCGGGGCCTGCCCCGATGAGGAACACCTTGCCGTAAGTCTTCTGCGCCTGCTTGTTCATCTCCGGTCCCTTTCCTGTCGTTACCGATCAGGAGAACGCACGGATCATGCCCGCGGCCACCGTGTGGTTGGTCGCTTCGTCGATCAGCACGAAGGCGCCCGTTGCCGGGTTGTCGCCATAGGCATCGCACACGATCGGCTTCTGCAGCGAGATCTGCACCGAACCGATGTCGTTCAGGCGGATATCGTGGCGGCCGGTCTCGTGCGACAGCGTATGCACGTCCAGCACGCGGTCCACCGCCGACACGCGCGCGAACACGCTGGCCGTGGTGTGCTTGAGCACGTACTTGCGCGCCGGGTTCAGCGATTCGTCGTCGAACCAGCACAGGTCGGCTTGCAGCTTCTTGGCCGGCGCGGTGGCGGCATCGGCGGCGACGAACATGTCACCGCGTGATACATCGACGTCCTCGGACAGGCGCACGGTGACCGTGTCGCCGACATTGGCGGATTCGGCGGCGCCGTTGGGCGTCAGCACTTCGGCCACCACGGCCTCGCGGTTGGCGGGCAGCACGCGCAGCTTCTGGCCCACGCGCACGGTGCCGGCTTCGATGCGGCCGGCATAGCCGCGGAAGTCGTCCGACTGCGAACCGTCCTGGCGGATCACCAGCTGCACCGGGAAGCGCAGCGCGGCGTCATCCTCGGGCGCGGCCTCTTCCACCGGCAGTTCTTCCAGCAGCGGCAGCAGCGGCTCGCCCTGGTACCAGGCCATGGCATCGCTCTCGTGCACGATGTTGTCGCCGCGCAGCGCCGACACCGGCACGTAGCGCACGTCCTTCAGGCCCAGTTGCTCGGCCAGTTCGGTGTAGGCGGTGCGGATCTCGTTGAAGCGCTGTTCGCTGTAGTCGACCAGGTCCATCTTGTTGATGGCGACGATCACGTGCCGGATCTCAAGCAGCTTCAGGATCGCCGAGTGGCGCTTGGTCTGCGCCAGCAGCTCGGCGCGGCCGTTGGTGACGGTGACGCGGGTGGCATCGACCAGCACGATGGCCGCGTCCGCGGTCGAGGCGCCGGTGACCATGTTGCGGGTGTACTGCTCGTGGCCCGGGGTATCCGCGATGATGAACTTGCGGCGCGCGGTCGAGAAGTAGCGGTAAGCCACGTCGATTGTGATGCCCTGCTCGCGCTCGGCTTCCAGGCCGTCGGTCAGCAGCGAGAAGTCGATCTGCTCGCCGGCGGTGCGCTTGTTCTTGGCGTTGGCCAGCGCGGTCAGCTGATCGGACAGCACGGCCTTGCTGTCATACAGCAGGCGGCCGATCAGCGTGCTCTTGCCGTCGTCGACGGAGCCGGCGGTGATGAAGCGCAGCAGGCCTTGATGAGTTGCTTGGTGAGTCATGTTGAATTCCTTTGCTGCGTCCGGGATCAGAAGTAGCCTTCTTTCTTCCGGCGTTCCATCGAGGCTTCGCTGGTCTGGTCGTCCATGCGGGTGGCGCCGCGCTCGGTGATCTCGGTCACCGCAGTCTCGGCGATGATCGCTTCCGGCGAATCGGCAACGCTGGCCACCGGGCAGGTGCAACTGATGTCGCCGACGGTACGGAAGCGCACCGACAGCACTTCGCTGACGTCGCCGTCCTGCTTGGGCGTGATCGGCGTGACCGGCACCAGCAGGCCGTTCTTGCGCACCACTTCGCGCTGGTGCGAATAGTAGATCGGCGGCAGCGCCAGCTTTTCGCGGGCGATGTACTGCCACACGTCCAGCTCGGTCCAGTTCGAGATCGGGAACACGCGCATCTGCTCGCCCTGCGCCATGCGGGCGTTGTACAGGCTCCACAGCTCGGGGCGCTGGGCCTTGGGGTCCCACTGGCCGAACTCGTCGCGGAACGAGAAGATGCGCTCCTTCGCGCGGGCCTTCTCTTCGTCGCGGCGTGCGCCGCCCATCAGCGCGTCGAACTGGTGCTCGCCGATGGTTTCCAGCAGCGTCACGGCCTGGGCCGCGTTGCGCGAATCGGTTTCCTTGCGCAGGCGCACGGTTCCGCGCTTGATCGAGTCCTCGACATGGCCCACCACCAGGCGCGCGCCCAGCTCAGCCACGCGCTGGTCGCGGAAGGCGATCACTTCCGGATAGTTGTGGCCGGTGTCGATATGCACCAGCGGGAACGGCAGCTCGATCTTGCGGTCGCCCAGGCGGAAGGCCTTCAGCGCCAGGTGCAGCATCACGATCGAGTCCTTGCCGCCCGAGAACAGCAGCGCCGGGTTGCGGCACTCGGCCACCACCTCGCGGATGATGTAGATCGACTCGGCTTCGAGCCGGTCGAGATGGTCGTTCTGTACCTGCAACAGGTGCGCCACGCTGCTGGTGGCTTCTGCGATGTCGTTCATGATGCCCATTTCGTCCGGCCTCAATGCTTGATGTTCTGTTCGTGGAGCCCGCACTCTTTCGAGTCCTTGCTCTCCCACCACCAACGTCCCGCACGGACATCCTCGCCCGCGCGCACGGCACGCGTACACGGCTCGCAGCCGATGCTCGGGTAGCCCTTGGCGTGCAGGTCGTTGATGGGCACGTTGTGGCGCCTCAGGTAGGCCCACACTTCGGCCTCGCTCCAGTCCGCCAGCGGGTTGAATTTGGGGATGCCGCGGGCCTCGTCCATTTCCTCGAACGGCAGCTCGGCGCGCGTCACGGCCTGCTCGCGGCGCTGGCCGGTCATCCAGGCGTCGGCGTGCGACAGCGCGCGGTTGAGCGGCTCGACCTTGCGGATGCCGCAGCATTCCTTGCGCAGGTCGATGCTGTCGTAGAAGCCGTTCAGGCCATTCTTCTTCAGGTAGTTCTCGACGGCCTCGGCGTCCGGCGTGAACTGCTCGATGCTGTAGCCGTAGTGCGACTGCACCTTGTCAAGCACCGCCAGCGTCTCGGCGTGCAGGCGCCCGGTCTGCAGCGTGAACACGCGGATGCCGGCGCGCACGGCTTCGGTGCCGCGCAGGATCGCGTCGGTCAGCACCATGTCCTCGGCCGCCAGGCTCGAGGCAAAGCGCGCGCGAAAGAAGCGTGCCGCGATGCCCGCCAGGCGCTCGCCCAGCTCGCGCTCCTTCTGCTCCAGCGCTGCGATGCTGCCGGTGTATTCCGGCGCAACCCACAGCGCGGGCGGACGCAGCGCCGACGCCGCACCGGCGTCGACCACGGCGATGTCGCTCAGCACCGTGCTCATGCCGCTTCCTTCGGTTGCGCGCCAACCTCTGCCCGCGCGCGGCGGAACAGCGGCAGCGGCTCATCCACCGAAGCCTGGTAGGTCACGGTGAACTCGGTGAAGCCCTTGACGGCGTCGTCGATGTTCTTGTCGGCGCGTACCGCGAAGGCGTCGAAGCCGCAGCGCTTCATGAAGTTGAGCTGGTCGCGCAGCACGTCGCCGATGGCGCGCAGCTGGCCCTTCCAGTGGTAGCGGGTGCGCAGCAGGTAGGCCGTGGAAAAGCCGCGGCCATCGCGGAACACCGGGAAGTCCACCGCCACCAGCGCCACGCGCGCGAAGTATGCCTCGGCATCGCCCGGCTCGTCTTCCGGGGCCAGCCACACGCCGGTGCGGGCCGCATCGCGGCCGGCCAGCAGCGCTTCGTTGGCCTTGAACACCGACAGCGGGAACAGCACCGCGTCCTGGCTTTGCACGGCCGCGGCGATCTGCTCGTCGGTCAGCGGCTGCTCGGCGGTGCCGCGCAGCACGGTCCAGGCGTCATCGACGATGACGGGGGCGACGGTAGCGCCGTCCTGTTGCAGTTGAATGATCTTTGCCATGTTCAGTCTCCGGTCCTCAGGCTTCAGCGCGCTCGCGCGGCTGCTTGTCGGCATAAACGCGCTCCTTGAACGGGGCGATGCCGATGCGGGACAGGGTTTCGATAAAGCGTTCGTCTTCGATGCGGTTGGCCACGAAGGTGTCGATGATGCGGCTCACCACCTCGGGCATTTCCTCGGCGCTGAACGACGGGCCGATCACCTTGCCCAGCGCTGTCTGGTTGCCCTGGGCGCCGCCCAGCGTGACCTGGTACCACTCCGAACCATCCTTGTCGACGCCCAGCACGCCGATATTGCCGACGTGGTGGTGGCCGCAGGCGTTGATGCAGCCCGAAATGTTCAGCGAGATCTCGCCCAGGTCATAGACGTAGTCGAGGTCGTCGAAGCGGTCCTGGATCGCCTGCGCGATGGGGATCGACTTGGCGTTGGCCAGCGAGCAGAAATCGCCGCCCGGGCAGGCGATGATATCGGTCAGCAGGCCGATATTCGGGGTGGCGAGGCCGGCCTTCTTGGCCAGTTGCCACAGCGCGTACAGGTCCTGCTTCTTCACGTCCGGCAGGATCAGGTTCTGCTCGTGCGCCACGCGCAGCTCGCCGAAGCCGAACTGGTCAGCCAGGTCGGCCACGGCTTCGATCTGCGCGTCGGTGGCGTCCCCCGGGGGCGAGGCCACGCCCGGCTTGGTCGACAGCGTCACCGCGGCGTAGCCCGGCACCTTGTGGCCGTGCACGTTGCGGCTGACCCAGCGCGCAAAGGCCTTGTCTTCCAGCAGATGGTTCTCGTACGAAGCGTCGGTGTCGGCAAGCTTTTCATAGGCGGGCGGCGTGAAGTACTGCGCCACGCGGTCGAACTCGGCCTGCGTCAGCGTGGCCGGGCCGTCCTTGCTGTGCTGCCACTCTTCCTCGACTTCCTGCGCGAACTTGTCCGCGCCGATGGCCTTCACCAGGATCTTGATGCGCGCCTTGTACTTGTTGTCGCGGCGGCCATAGCGGTTGTACACGCGGATGGCCGACTCAACGTAGGACAGCATGTGCTGCCACGGCAGGTCGTCCTTGATGATCGTGCCCAGGATCGGCGTGCGGCCCAGGCCGCCGCCGGCCAGGATGCGCAGGCGCGTTTCGCCTTCGGCGTTCTTGTAGGCGTAGATGCCGATATCGTGCATCTGCACCACGGCGCGGTCATTGGCCGAGGCCGAGATGGCGATCTTGAATTTGCGCGGCAGGAAGGCGAATTCCGGCTGGAAGGTGCTCCACTGGCGCAGCAGCTCGGCCAGCACGCGCGGGTCCACCGACTCGTCCGGCGCCACGCCGGCGAAGTGGTCGGTGGTGATGTTGCGCACGCAGTTGCCCGAGGTCTGGATGGCGTGCATCTCGACGCTGGCCAGCTCGGCCAGCACGTCAGGCACGCGCTCCAGTTCCATCCAGTTGTACTGGATGTTCTGGCGCGTGGAGAAGTGGCCATAGCCGCGGTCGTACTCGCGCGCGATATGGCCCAACTTGCGCATCTGCTTCGACGACAGCAGGCCGTACGGAATCGCCACGCGCAGCATGTAGGCATGGCGCTGCATGTACAGGCCGTTCTGCAGGCGCAGCGGCAGGAATTCTTCCTCGGTCAGCTCGTCGGACAGGCGGCGGCGCACCTGGTCACGGAACTGGGCGACGCGCTCGGCGACGATGCGCTGGTCATATTGGTCGTACTGATACATGGCGGGGTCCGTTCAGTATTCGTTGAATTCAGGAAACGAGCTTGATGGCGACCAGCGTCAGCGTGGTCGCCAGTGCGGCACGCACCAGCCGTTCGGGCAGCGCCCGCGACAGTTGCGCGCCCAGCCAGATGCCGGGGATCGAACCCACCAGCAGCGCCAGCAGCAAATTCCAGTCGACCGTGCCAAGCCACACATGGCCCAGCCCGGCAAGCGCCGTCAGCGGGACGGCGTAGGCAATGTCGGTGCCGGCCACTTCAGCCGGCTTCATATGGGGGTACAGCAGCAGGATCAGCGTGGCGCCAACGGCGCCGGCGCCGATCGACGACACCGTCACCAGCACGCCGATCACGGCGCCGACGGCGATGGTGGCAATGACCTGGGCGCGGCCGTGCAGCTGGAAGCGCGGATTGCGTTCCAGCCAGGCCAGCATCTGCTTGCGGAACAGCAGCGACAATACGGTCAGCAGCACCGACACGCCGATGGTCAGGCGGATCGCATGCAGCCACTGGGCGTTGAGCTCGCCGGCGCTCTTCAGCACCAGGATGGCGGCCACTGCCGCCGGCAGGCTGCCGATGCACAGGCGCCGCACCACCTGCCACTGCACATGGCCGTGGGCGCGGTGCGCGATGGTGCCGAAGCCCTTGGTGATGGCCGCGAAGGCCAGGTCAGTGCCGACCGCAGTGGCCGGCGAGAAGCCGAACAGCAGCGTCAGCAGCGGCGTCATCAACGAGCCCCCACCCACCCCGGTCAGACCGACGAGGACGCCTACAAACAGACCGGAAACGGTATAGGCAACAGACATGGGGGACTCGGTGGGGCCTGGCCCGTGGATCTCGCATCACAAAGTGGCTGCTGCGAGAAGACGCACGGAGGGCTGGCCATTAATTAACAAAGTTCGAGAATCGTAATAAACTGGCCTCATACCTCAAACTAATAAGAAGTTGTTTGTTTATACGAACCCAGATATATGAACCTGCACCAGTTTCGCTTCGTGCGTGAGGCCGTCCGGCAGAACTACAACCTGACTGAGGCCGCAAAAGCGCTCTACACGTCACAACCCGGCGTGTCCAAGGCCATCATCGAACTGGAAGAAGAGCTGGGCGTGGATATCTTTACCCGCCACGGCAAGCGCATCCGCAGCCTGACCGAGCCGGGCCGCCGCATCCTGAGCTCGGTCGAGAAGATCCTGCAGGAAGTGGAAAGCCTGAAGCGCGTCGGCATGGACTATGCGGCACAGGACCAGGGCAACTTCACCATCGCCACCACCCACACCCAGGCGCGCTACGCCCTGCCACGGGTGATCAGCGAGTTCACCAAGCGCTACCCCAAGGTGCGGCTGTCGATCCAGCAGGGCAACCCGGCGCAGATCGCCGACATGCTGCTGCACGACCAGGCCGATATCGGCATCGCGACCGAAGGCATCTCCGCCGACAAGAACCTGGTGTCGCTGCCGGGCTACCAGTGGACCCATATGGTGATTACGCCACCCGAGCATCCGCTGCTGGACAAGAAGCACCTGGCGCTGGAAGACCTGATGGGCTACCCGCTGATCACCTACGATGCCAACTTTGCCGGTCGGACCAAGATCGACAAGGCCTTCGCGCTGCGCCACCTGGAGCCGGACATCGTACTGGAGGCGATCGACGCGGACGTGATCAAGACGTATGTCGAGATCGGGCTGGGCGTGGGCATCGTCGCCGGCGTCGCCTATGATGCCGAGCGCGACCGCAACCTGCGCGGCATCCCGGCCGGCCACCTGTTCGGCAGCAACGTGACGCACCTGGCCGTCAAACAGGGTGCCTACCTGCGCAGCTTTGTCTACACCTTCATCGAGCTGTTCTCGCCGACGCTCAACCGCAAGCTGGTTGAGCAGGCCATGTCCGGCGAACACGAAGCCTACGAACTCTGAGGTCGGCCCCCACCGCCGCCTCTCTCTATATAAGAAGCAAACCCAACCATGCATCTGCTGCCCATCAAGCCCTGCCGGCCGGAGGCCCTGTGAGCGACCTGCCCCGCATTCACTGGACTGAGGACGGCGTCGAGCGCAGCGCCGCCTGGCGCTCTGAAGCCGGCCTGCCGCCGCCGCGCCGCGTGGTCATCGCCGACGACACCACCAGCGCCGACACCGCCTACCGCCTGGCCTGCGAAGGCACCGCGCTGCTGTGGCGAGGCGACTTCCAGAACGCGCGCCAGCTGCTGCACGCGCTGGCCCGCCGCACCGAGCGCAAGCCCAAGAAGGCCAGCCGCCCCGGCCAGAAAGCCAAGGACAAGGCCAAGGGCGGGGCCGCTTCGCCGACCGAGGCCTTCAACCTGCACCGGCTGGCCCAGTCGCAGCGCGCCCGCACGCTGGGCATGCTGCTGCTGCCGTTCGAGGCCAGCCACGAGGTGCCGCTGCGCCGCGCGCCGGATGTGCGCGACGCCTGCGAACAGGTCTATGGACCGGCCAGCGAGCCCTACGTGGCGTCGATGCGCGAGCTGCTGGGCATGATCGGCGCCTATGAATGGCGCAAGAAGGGCGTGGAGATCCCGGCGCTGGAAGACCGCATCCACCCCTGGTACGGCGTGTTCTCGCCGGTGCGCGGCGAGTATGTCGACCTGATCGCGGCCGAGCCGCTGCCGGCCAAGACCCTCGCCTTCGATATTGGCACCGGCACCGGCGTGCTGGCCGCAGTGCTGGCCCGCCGCGGCGTGCAGCGCGTGGTCGCCACCGACCAGGACCCGCGCGCGCTGGCTTGCGCGCGAGAGAACATCGCCCAGCTTGGCTACGCTGGCGAGGTCAAGATCGTCCAGGCCGACCTGTTCCCCGAAGGCCGGGCGCCGCTGGTGGTGTGCAACCCGCCCTGGGTGCCGGCCCGGCCCAGCTCGCCGGTCGAGCGCGCGGTCTACGACCCGGACAGCGCCATGCTGCGCGGCTTCCTGCAGGGGCTGGCCGAACACCTGGCGCCGGGCGGCGAAGGCTGGCTGCTGCTGTCGGACCTGGCCGAGCATCTCGGTTTGCGCCCGCGCGAGGAACTGATGGGCTGGATCGACGCCGCCGGGCTGAAGGTGCTGGGCCGCTCCGATATCCGCCCGCGCCACCCGCGCGCGACCGATGCCGCCGACCCGCTGCATGCGGCGCGTTCCGCCGAAGTGACCACGCTCTGGCGCCTGGGCGCGCGCTGACCAGCACGGCCGCGGCGGGGCGCAGGCGTGCCCCGCCGGCCGAGTTCGGCTATCCTTCCCGTCACATATAAGAACGGAGGAGACGATGCTGACACTGCCCCTGCGCCCCCTGCTGCTGGCCGGCGCCCTGCTCTTCACCAGCGCCGCCGCGCGCGCCGACATCCGCGTCGGCATCGATGTGTCCACCACCGGGCCGGCGGCCTCGATCGGCATCCCTTCCAAGAACACCGTGCTGATGTGGCCGCAGACGCTGGGCGGCCAGAAGGCGCACTACGTGATCCTGGACGACGGCACCGATCCGGCCGCGGCGGTGCGCAACGTGCGCAAGCTGATCTCTGAAGAAAAGGTCGACGTGATCGTCGGCCCCAACATCACCCCCACCGCCATCGCCGCGCTCGACGCCGTGGCCGAGGGCGAGACCCCGATGGTGGCACTGGCCGCCTCGGCCTCCATTGTCGAGCCGCAGACCGACGCCAAGCGCCGCTGGGCCTTCAAGATGCCGCAGAACGACTCGCACATGGCGACCGTGCTGACCGAGTACATGAGCAACCACGGCGTCAGGACCGTCGGCTTTATCGGCTTTGCCGACGCTTACGGCGAAAGCTGGTGGCGCGAATTCTCGAAGCTGGCCGAGGTGCGCAAGATCAAGGTGGTCGCCAACGAGCGCTTCTCGCGCAACGACACCTCGGTGACCGGGCAAGTGCTCAAGCTGCTGGCGGCCAACCCGGACGCGATCCTGATTGCCGGCGCCGGCACGCCGTCCGTACTGCCGCAGAAAACGCTGGGCGAGCGCGGCTACAAGGGCAAGGTCTACCAGACCCACGGCATCGCCACCTGGGACTTCCTACGCATGGGCGGCAAGGATGTGGAAGGCACGCTCTTCCCGACCGGGCCGGTGGTGGTCGCGCGCCAGCTGCCCGAGAGCCACCCAGTGCGCAAGGTGGCGCTGGACTTCGTCAACCGCTACGAAAGCAAGTACGGCGCCGACAGCGTCACGCAGTTTGCCGGCGACGCCTGGGGCGCGTGGATGCTGCTGGACGACGCCGCCCGCCGCGCGCTGAAGACCGGCGCCCAGCCCGGCACGCGCGAATTCCGCGCCGCCATGCGCGACGCGCTGGAAGCCACCACCAATCTCACCATCCCCAACGGCGTGATGAACCTGAACCCGAAGGACCACCAGGGCTTCGACCAGCGTTCGCGCGTGATGGGGGTGATCCGCAACGGCAAGTTCGCCTATGCGGGCGATAAGTAGCCCGCCGTATCAAGAAAGGAAGCATGGCATGAGCACCACTCTCACCCCCACCACCGTCGCCTTCATCGGCCTGGGCGCCATGGGCTCGCACATGGTCCGCCACCTGCTGGCCGCCGGCCACACCGTGCGCGCCTTCGTGCGCCGCCCGGAAGCGGCCGAGGCCGCGCGCGCGCTGGGGGCGGAACCCTTCTTCACCCCGGCCGAAGCGGCGCGCGGCGCCAGCGTCGTCTTCACCAACGTGACCTCGTCCGAAGACGTGCGCGAAGTGCTGCTGGGCGAGCAGGGCGTGGTCCACGGCGCGGCGCCGGGCACCATCTGCGTGGACCACAGCACCATCTCGCCGATCGTCACGCGCGAGATCGCCGCGGCGCTGGCCGCGCGCGGCATCGAAGCGCTGGACTGCCCGGTCTCGGGCGGCACCATGGGCGCCGAGGCGGGCACGCTGACCATCATGGTCGGCGGCAAACCCGAGATGCTGGAGCGCGTGCGCCCGCTGCTGCAACGGCTGGGCAAGACCATCACCCATATTGGCGACCACGGCGCGGGCCAGGTTGCCAAGCTGTGCAACCAGATCGCGCAGGTGGTCAATATCGAAGGCATTGCCGAGGCCATGCGTTTTGCCGCCGCGCAGAACGTCGACACCGGCCGCGTGTTCGAGGCCATGGCGACCGGCATGGCCGGCAGCCGCATGCTCGACCTGATGGGCCCCAAGATGGTGGCGCGCAACTTCGCCGCCGGCATCGAGGCGCGGCTGCACGACAAGGACTTCGGGCTGGCGCGCGATATCGCCGAAGAAATCGGCCTGGACCTGCCCGCGATGCAGGCCACCTCGGCGCAGCTGCGCACATTGATGGCCAACGGCTGGGGCAAGGACGATACCTCGTCGCTGCTGCGCGTGCTGGAGGGCTGACGCCCTTGCGCCCGGTGCGCGCTCAGCGCTCCATCAGCCGCAGCACCGCGCGCGTCAGGGCACCGTCCGGGCTGGCAAAGCTGTCCAGCACATTGAAGTGATGGCAGTCCGGCAGCACCAGGTCGCTCGCGGCCGGATGCGCCACCTTGGCCGGCCACGCCGCGCGGATCAGCGCGTGCTGGCGATGGTATTCGGCGGCCTCGAGTTCCCCCACCGCGATCGCCAGCGGGGCACCGCTGGCCGGCGGCATATACGCGGGTGACAGCCGCGCGACATCGTCTTCCGAGAACCGCAGGTCGCGCTGCAGGAAGGCCGCACGCCGCAGCGGCTCCATGTCGTATAGCCCGCTGACCGACAGCCCGCCCTTGACCAGGTCGGCCGGCAGGTCCGCACCCAGCTGCGGCCAGCGTGCGGCCATCAGCATCGCCACCAGGTGGCCGCCGACGGAATGCCCCGCCAGGAAGAGCTTGTCCGGATCATGGCCCAGCCGGTCCGCCTGCCGGTACAGCCAGGCGACGCTGCGCAACACCTGCCGCACGATCTCCGGCACCGTCACCGCAGGCACCAGCGTGTAGTTCACCACCGCCACCGCCACCCCCAGCGCCGGCAGCGCGCTGGCGGCAAAGCTGTGGTCGTGCTTGTCCAGCGCCCGGTAGTAGCCGCCGTGCACGAAGACCAGCAGCGGCGGCAGCGCCCCGTTGGCCCGCTGCGCGGGGAAGTAGTCCAGCGTCTCGCCCTGCGCATGGCGCGAGTCATCGCCGGCATAGCTCAGGTCCGCCAGATAGGGGCTGCGTGCGCGCACCCCGGCGGACCACTGCGCCCAGCGCGCCATATGCACTGCGTTGTCCGGCACATTGGCGCGGTTGTTGTATTCCCGGTCATAAAAGCCGGGGTCCTGCGAAGGCAGGCTGGCGAGGCGCGCCAGCGAAGCTTGATTGGTCATGGCGGTCGGGGGTGATCGGGACGATGGGCGTGTGAGAGGCTGGGCGCCATGCTACCGGATTTGCGCGGCCGCTGATGTGCCCGGCGCCGGTTGTCCGACGCCAGGATTTCCGGCATAATTCCCGGCTCAGCACGGCACCGGTTCCGGCGCCGTACACCCTGCCCGGGTGGTGAAACAGGTAGACGCAGGGGACTCAAAATCCCCCGCCGCAAGGCGTGTCGGTTCGAGTCCGACCCCGGGCACCATCAGCTTAGGCGCAAAGCCTTATCCCATAAGCCTTTCCGGGCGGGTCGGCGGTGTTTCTGTGGCAACTTCCGTGGTAAGTTGCCCATGTTAATCAAACGCGGCGTCATTTCCATCACCTTGAAATGCTGCCACCAGCGCTCAGGGTCTCTTACCCCCCTCAGGAGCGCTGGACGAGACCGCAGAGGCCGCGCTGTAGCGTCTGCATGCCGGCAACCCCCTCTGCTTCTAAAGCGCGCTGCGATCAATCCTCTCCCAACTCATTGCCCACCCATACAAGGCAATACACCCAAATACCAGCATCGTAGGCCCGAACACAAACGACAGCAGCGGCATCATCAACAGCGAACAGCTCACCATCAGATAAACGTGCAGCGCCAGCTGCATCGGCACCGCGATCATGACAAACACAAGCGTGAGCAGCGTCAGGAAGATCTTCTTAGGCCACGAGAAGTCAAAGATGTAGTAGACCAGCGCATGCGCCCACGGCAACAGAAACAAAAGGCTGGCGCAGGTCTTCACGCCGTTGTCCACATATCTGCTGGCCGTGTACGGAAAACTCTGCGGCGCCACCGCGAAGAACAGCAATGCCGTGGCCTCAATGAACACGGCGAACAGCAGGAAGTACCGCAGCGGCAGGTACAGGTCCCGTATCCGCAACGCCATCAGGCAGACGGCGAGCGTCGCGATCAGCGTCACGAACCAGGTCAGTACGTCTGGCACCGTCGCAACGACGTTGGTGTAGGGCAGGTTGAAGTCGAACCATGCCACCCGCGTCAATTGTTCAATGACGACGCCATCGATGCCGAGCTTGTCGATCCAGAAGCGCAGCACTCCCGCCCATATCCCGCTGATATGGTCGCGCAGCATCCATTCGGCCACATTGAACGCCACGGGCACCAGCAGGACCCCCGCGAGTGCGGGGACGGACAGGGTCAGGTGGTCAAGCGAACGATGCCTGGCCAGGCACAGGATGGTCAGGCCAAGAGCGTTGCTCTGGTCGCGTGTGGCTGCGGTGTGCCCGGCAGGGTGCGTCATGGCTAGAACTCCGCGAAGACCCCCACTTCTGCTTGCTTGCGCGTGTAGGAGGGGTTGTCGTAGTAAATGGCGCGCAGGTTTATCCCATAGCGTTTGGTGAACCATTTGCGCCAGGTCAGCGAGACCTCATGGCTGTTGAAGTCGCTCAGCAGGGTCTGCGCGCCGGTGAGCTGGTAGGCTTCGCTGCCGCCGTCATATTTCAGGGTAATGTACTGGTCCTTGTCGCGGCCGTAGGTGACGGCGACGATGCCGCGATTGGAGCGGATATTGCCGGGATCGCTGCGGTTCAGCCGCGCACCCAGCTGGACGATCCAGGGGGCGTCGAAATAGTAGGTCAAGCCGAGCAGCAAGGTCTTGTCGGTATAGACCTCTTTGGCGCGGTAGTAGGTGAAGCCGGCGCTCACGACCAGGTTCTTCTTTTCGAGCAGTTTGCGGAACAGCATGCCGTCGGTTCGAAACTGGGGCAGGAAGAAGCCGCCCGCGCTGGTGCCGGCGCTCAGGAAGCCGTACCAGTTCTCGTCAAAGGTGCGCGTGTAGCCCAGGCCGAAGAACGTGCCCTGGTCCCCGAAGTGGTTCTGGTGGCTGATTTCGCCGGTCACGTAGTCCTTCGGGGTAAAGTTGACCCCGCCTCGCAGGTACTGGTCGTTCCAGCTGGCATTGTCGCCGGTGAGGTTGGCGTGGCCGAGGCCGCCTTCAATGAAACCGGTGAGCAAGGGAGCGAACGTCCTGGGTGCGGTGGCTTCTGCCTGTGCGCGGACATCGGTGGCGGCAAGCAGTGCCAGCATGCCCAGAAGGGGCAGGGCCCGAGCGCCGTGGGTTCTGGTATCCGAGAGCTTCGCCATGCGTATCCTGTCGATCGTGTCGATGTCGCACAGAGGGTCCCGCGAGGATCCTCCGGCCCGCAAGCTGCTGTTGAACCATACACTGCTTCGCAGTGAGCAGTCGATAATGCTTCCCTCGGTATTGGCGCGTTTCGCATGGACGTGATGCAAATCAGCGACACCGCATGCCCGGGGAAGGTGGCGCCAGCGCCTGCTCCGGACTCAGGCGTGCCTCGAACGCCAGGTACAGTGCCTCCTCCAAGACATTCCAGTGCTTGCCATGGCGGAACTGGATGGATCGTATGCGCCAGCACGCGATCGCGTCCTTGTCTCCCATCTTGTCGGCTACCAGGGCCACCAGCCCCCAGGGGAAATCGACTTCGGACATCTGCAGCCAGGCCATGCGGTTCTCCTTCATCCACAAGTAGTAGGCCGCGGCATGGGGCCGGCTGGCCGGCTTGATATCGGCCAGGATGGGGAAGATCTGCGCTACGGCGTCGGGATAGAACGCCGCCTGGTCGCGTGGCTGGGTGCTGACCAGGTAGCCCTGGTTGGGGCGCCAGAACACGCGCAGGATGTCCTTGTCGAGCTGTTCGGCCTTGCGCATCCAGCCGGCGGCACCTACGGCGTCTCCGTGGCGCTGGCGATAGTCGCTGGCGGCCTTGAAGGCGCTTGAGACTTCCACGTTGTCCATCAGCAGGGCCACCGGTAGCTTGGCCGAGATCAGGTAGACCCCGGAACCCGGGTCGCGCAGTGTGTCCAGGTGCCGGCTGGCCTTGTCGAAGCTGGCCTGCCACGCAGGGGGCATGCCCTTGGGCGGCGCGGAACGGACCAGCAGTTCCATCCAGGCCGCCATCAACGCGTCGTCGGCGTCAGCCTCCTGGCAGGAGACGAAGCGCTGGCCCTTCATGCAGTAGCGGTCGAAGCGGCCGTCGGCGAGCTGGCGCGGAAGCAGCCATGCGATCCAGCGGGTTGCGGCGGTTTTCGTGGTCATGCCCGCGTCTTGCGCGGCCAGCAGTGACTTGGCTGCAAAGTAGGGATCGATCGAGTCGCCATTAAAGTAGGTCGTGATCGCCCCGTCGGGACGCTGGTAGTCAGCCAGCACAAGCTCGGCGGCGCCGGCCGGCTGGTGAACGCATGCGGCAATCACGAGGAGCAGCGAAAGCAAGGTTTTCATGGTGTGCAGGGCTGTGTCATGGGCTGGCCACCAGGCCATCGGACACGACCCTTCCTTCCTCCGGGGCGCACGCCGCGCCATGAACCACGGTACCGGCGCAGACGTGAAGCACCGGCGCCACCAGGGTAGTGCGCTTGTCCGCAGCGCCGATCGTGCAGCGCGCCCCGACATCGATTTCGCGCTCGGCAGCCACCGGGCCGGCGATGACGCATTCACGGGCCACGGAAATGGTGCCCGCCGCAATCAGTGCGCCGTCGATGCGCACCCGCGCGCCCAGCCAGATGCTGCCACTTGCCTT
The DNA here is from genome assembly GCF_058795055.1 of Cupriavidus sp. GW823-FHT06D04. NCBI lineage: Bacteria > Pseudomonadati > Pseudomonadota > Betaproteobacteria > Burkholderiales > Burkholderiaceae > Cupriavidus > Cupriavidus sp. GW823-FHT06D04. Next base: position 479,720 of record NZ_JBXAHL010000001.1, read on the forward strand.
GACGCTGCCGATAATGCGCGCGCCGGTGCCGAGCCACAGGTCGCCATGCACGACAAGGTCGCCGCGATACAGGGTGTTGGCGGGAAACGTCAGATCGCGCGTTACCAGCCAGCGGCCGTCAGCGGCTTCGTCGGGAGCCATGACGGCATGTGCCCAGTCTCCCCCCGCCGGGGCGGTGGCGTCCATGCCGGGCGGCGCGGCAAGGTGACGCGGCCCGAACCCGATCACCGAGGCGCTGACCGAAGTGAACTCGCATTCGTCTTCGAGGCGGATCGAATACAGGGCTGAAACCGGTCCGAGCAAGCGGCACTGCGGTTCGACGTGGATGCTGCGCGCGTGTGCCCAGCGCTGCAGCTCGCTGGCGCCGCGCATCAGGATCTCGCCTTCGGACAGCAGCACCTGCATGCGATTGAGCCGGCCTGTGGAGATCCCGCGCCGGCCGTAGATGTCGCGGGAGAACGTATAGTTGTCCGGTAGCACCAGCGATCCGCTGGTGACGATGGTGCGCGCGCAGACGCCGATGAACGCCTCCGCCGCCGTCGGCATGAACGTGCCGGTCACGTGGACGACAGGCCGCAAGGCGCTGACCGGGTGCGCCAGGCCATGCAGACCTGACGTCTCGTCCTGCCGCTCGACCATCGCGCGAAAGACCGCGGCCACGGCCGCAACGTCCAGCGTGTGTTCGCCATCGATCGCCAGCGGACGGATGTCGCGCCGGCGCCGCCATTCAAGCACCGCCGGCAGCAGCGGCAATGCGAAGACCAGCATGGTGAGAGTGCCTAGCAGCAAGGGCCACACGCTCAGCTCCTCTGTCGATAACGCGCTGTCTTGTCCCACCGCAGTTCGCGGCGGAGCAGGTAATCGAAAACGATCTGGCCGATGATGGCGCGCGACACGGTCAGCATGCTGACCAGGAAGCCGAAATAATTCAGCGGCAGCAGGCGGATGCGTTCGCGGGTGCCATCCAGGTGCACGGCGGCAGCGATCTCGAAGAAGGCGGCGAAGTTGCCCAGCGTCCCGTACGACATCAGCGCGAACAGGATCACGGCTTCACCGAACAACGGCAGGCCGCCGGCATAGAAGAGCAGGATCGCCAGCAGCCAGCCGAACAGCATCAGCGGCGCCATCATGTAGATGCCGAGCAGCGCCACGCCGTCGATCTTCTCGAACAGCCCGTGGTGCCGGCACGCTGCCATCTTCCAGCCGTGCCGATAGAGCGCCTGGTTGTGGCCCTTGGTCCAGCGCATGATCTGCCGCACCCGCACGGGCCAGGTCTCGGGCACCTCTTCATAGCACTCCGACCAGTTCTGGTAGACCGTCTTCCAGCTGGCCAGCAGCAGCCGGTAGGTCAGGTCGGTGTCTTCGGCCAGCACATCGTCGTGCCAGCCGCCGACGCTGCGCAGCGCCCGCATCCTGACGCCGCCGACGGTGCCGCCATACTGGGGCACCAGGTCCAGGTTCATTCGGGCCTGCTGATCCACCTGGTAGCCGCCGGAGCGCTCCAGGTCGAGCAGCCGCGTCAGCAGGTTGCTGCCGAGGTTCATCGGCACCACGCGGCCCATGGTCGCGCCGACTTCGGGGTCGAAGAACGGTGCCACCAGTTGCTTGAGCAGGCCCACCGGCGGCAGGTAGTCGGCATCGAACACGACAATGATGTCGCTGGCGACAGCGTCGCTCGCATCCTTGAGCGCGGCGGCCTTGCCGGGCTTGCCGCCGGTGCGGTGAAATGGGGTGATGCGTCCGGGGTACTGCTGCACGAAGTCGTCGATGATCTCGCGCGTGCGGTCACAGGAGCGGTCGTTGACGGGCATGATGGTGAGCCGGTCGACGGGATAGTCCGCGTGCAGCAGGCACGTCAGCGAACCGGCGATCACCGCCTCTTCGTTGTGCGCCGCGACCAGCACGGTCAGGGTAGGCCAGTCTGCGATATCGATGTCCAGGTACGGGTGGCGCTGCCTGCCGAACAGCCGGTTCAGCGTGAACAGGTAGTGGCGCACGGCATAGAAGATCACCAGGCCGACGATCAGCAACAGCATGACCGTCAGCGGCGGCACGATCGCCTGCGCGTCCTCGTGCAACGGCGCTTTCGGCGGCGCGGGCTTGGGCCAGGGGCGCGGGCGCAGCGCCGGCTCCCGCCGGCCATCGTCTTCCAGCGTGTCCGGCCTTGCCATCGCAACTTCCATCGCAGCGCTGCCGGGGTCGGCGTCAGCAAGCTTTACGGATTTTCTTGGCAGTGGTTTGAGGGCGGCTTCGGGGGCTCCGGATCCGCGGACGAAGGCCTCTCCCCTCACGGGAGTTTCCGTGGCCTTCGCGTCGGGCGCGGGCATGGTGAAGACCAGCAACCCGCTCAGTGAGAGGAACAGGCGATACGCCAGGCGCATGCTCAATGACCTCCGTCTATGTTTTCATCTTGGAGGCTGGCCGTGCTCCCCCAGCCAGCCCCTGCGCATTACAGCTTGCCGGCGACGAATGCCAGCGAGGTGCCTCCTTGCGATGTCACGATCCAGTTGGCCGAATCCCATGTCACCGTGGCGAGTCCCTGCGTCACCACCGGCTGGGCATAGCCGGTGCGCGGCAGCACCCACGCCATGTCGGTCAGGTCGGTCGGGTGGCTGGCCTGGAACGACCATGCGTTGCCGGTATCGGTGGCCTGCCAGGTGGTCTGCTGGCGCCGCTGGCTGAACTGCGCCAGCGTATCCATCGTGTACCAGCTGAACAGTCCGCTTGCCTTCACGTTGTCCGCCTTGTTGAAGATGACGTTGAGCGTCTTCGGGTATTGGATAGCGCCCACCGGGTGCATGTAGATCAGCCGGCTGGTGCGGTTCTTCGCCACGAAATCGATCAGCTGCTTGTACCAGGTGTTGATGTCGGCCACGGGCACGTTGAATTCCTCGAACTCTTCGAACGTCGCGTACTGGCCGAACGGCATCACCGGGAAGGCGCGGATGGTGTTGTTCGTCAGCACGCCATTGCGATAGCTGCGCGTCGGCGCCATCCCGGTGTGGCCCAGGAAGTAGTAGCCGGTGTTGCCGTTGGCTTCGAGCCAGTTGAGCGACCACTGCGGCGTATTGCCTTCCGGCGCGGCATACTCGACCGCGGCGCGTCCGGTCACGCCTTCCACGCTCTGCTTGTTCATCACCAGGTACTGTTCGAAGGTGGACTGGTTGGTCTCGCTGGCGTTGGCACCCCAGTAGTCGTGGATCCATCCGCCATGACTGCCGATCTTGTGCCCCTTCGATTGCAGGGACAGCATCAGATTCTTTGCCGCGGTGTTCTGCGACAGGTTGATGCCCTTGGCGTCGCCGAAGTTGATCTGGTCAGGGCCCGCAGTCACGGAAATGGAGAACGGGCTATTGCTACTGTCGAAGGTGCCCCAGGTATTCATTTCCGCCGCAGGCGCGATCTGGTCGCCGGCGCAGAAGTGCCAGTTCAGCACCAGCCCGCCGCGCGCCTTGGGCTGCGCCGAAAGCCGCGCCGTCTTCATCAGGTTGCCGCCGAAGTAGCGCAGGAAGCCGTGCATCAGCATGCCGTCGGTCTGTCCCTTCAGGTAGGCGAGCGGCAGGTTGACGAACAGCACGCTGCCTGAGCCGAAGTTGCGCAGCCCTGCCACCAGCCCGAAGTTGGGCGACGTGATCAGCGCGGAGCCTGTATAGGTGCCCTGCGTGACGAAGCTCGGATAGATCAGGAAGCCATAGACGTAGCCCGAGATGCCTTCGATGGGAGGCGTCGTGCTCGCGTCCCACAACATCGACTTGCCCGGGGGCACCTGCAGCGTCCTGAGCGTGGTGCCCAGCGCGGTGATTGGCCCGACGCCGATCATGTTGCCGAGCAACTGGTCATAGAGCACGTAGTCGACGCCGGCAAGGTTGCTGAGCCGGCTCTTCTGCGGCGCGTAGAAGCCGGTAGGGGTCAGCGCGCCGAAGTCGTAGACCAGCATCAGCTTGCCGCCCTGGCTGGTGTAGGTCTCCAGCGCCGCGATCAGCGCATCGCTGGCCTTCACGTGCACTTGGTCCGGCAGGATCACGCCCGAGAACTGCGCCGGGGTCGTGCCTTGCTGGAACTGGGTGTCCGTGATGACGGTGATCTTCAGGCCTTCTTCCTGGGCCCCGTCGAGCCAGGCCGACACGCGCGGATCGGGAAGGGAGAAGCCGTCCGGCACCAGCAGTGCGATCTGATTGGTGGCGGCGTGCGAGATTGCCGGCAAAGCGAGCACCAGTGCCAGGCATAGCTGAAGCACCAGGACGCTGCTTCGCCGCAGCAGTGAATAGGATTGGTAGAGCACGGTCTTCTCCCAGCGCGATGACTACAAGTTGCCTCGGCGTGCAAGACGCTGCGGCGCATCGACGTACGCGAGCATGCAGAGCCCGTCAGTCCGGCTCGGCTCCAGGCGCCGGCGCGAGCGTGTATGTGCCCGCCTTCACCTTGGCTCCGGCCTTTAGCTTCTTGGGCTTCTTCGCCTTCAGCTCATCCTTGAGGGCCTTGAGGGTTACCTTGCTCCCCTTCTCCGCCTCGTACGCAAAGTCGATCTGGAAGCTGTGGTCATAGCCCAGCAGCCCGCCGGGATCCGCCGGACTCGCGGGGAGATAGAGCGGGGTCTCGGCCGCGGCCGCAGCGGCGTCCGCGGTCAGGGCGGCATGGGCGGCGGGTGCCGATGCCAGGACACCCGCGACAGCAAGCGCGGTTGCCGCTGCTGCAATACGTGAGAGCCTCATTGCCTTTGCTCCTGCTTATAGAGCGGCCAGACAGAAGTTGAACTTTTGCGCTGAACCGCTGGTTTAGCTTGGTGCTGCGCTACAGGCTGACGACGCCGGCATCGACCGACGCATCGCCGCACTCCGCATACGTGTCCGGGCGTTCCGCCAGCAAGGCAACGACAATGCGTTCGCTGGCGTGGCCGTCGCCGAACGGGTTGTGGGCGCGCGACATGCAGGCGTATTCCTCGGGGTCGTTCAGCAGCCGCTCCGCGGCGGCGATGAGGCGTTCCGGGTCCGTACCCACCAGGCGCGCGGTGCCGGCGGCCAACGCTTCGGGCCGCTCGGTGGTTTCTCGCGTCACCAGGACCGGCTTGCCCAGGGCCGGCGCCTCTTCCTGAATGCCGCCGGAATCGGTGACGATCAGGTAGGCGCGCGACATCAGGAACACGAAAGGCAGGTAATCCTGGGGCTCGATCAGGTGGATGTTCGGGTGTCCGCTCAGGATCGCGTGCACGGGCTCCTGCACGTGGGGGTTGAGGTGCACCGGATAGATGATCTGGATATCCGCATTGCGGTCAGCCAGCATGCGCAGCGCCGTGAACAGGCGCTCGAACGGCGGGCCGAAGTTCTCGCGCCGGTGTCCGGTCACCAGCACCAGCCGCCGCGACTCGTCGAGGAAGGGGTACTGGCCGGCCAGCCGGCACCGCATGTCCGCATCGGCGTCCAGCCAGCCCTTGACCTGGAGCAGGGCATCGATACCGGTGTTACCGGTCAGGCTGATGCGGACCGGATCGACGCCTTCGCGCAACAGGGTTTCCTGTGCCTGCTGCGTTGGCGCGAAATGCCAGGACGCCATCACGTCGGTCACGCGCCGGTTCATCTCTTCCGGCCAGGGGGCACTTAGATTGCCGGTGCGCAGTCCCGCTTCGACGTGTCCGATGGCCACATTGCGATAGAACGCGGCGAGCGTGGCGGCGAGCGTGGTGGTGGTGTCGCCATGGACCAGCATGGCATCGGGCAGGAAGCGATCCAGCACCGAGTGAACGCCCGAAAGCACGCGCGTCGTAATGTCGGACAGGCTCTGACCCTGGCTGATGACGTTGAGGTCGAAGTCCGGCGCGATCTCGAAGAGCCGCAGTACCTGGTCTAGCATCTGCCGGTGCTGGCCGGTCACGCAGACCCGCAGGTCGAAACTGCCCGACTCCCTGAGCCGATGAATCAGCGGTGCCATTTTGATGGCCTCAGGGCGGGTCCCGAATACAGCCAGAACTTTCTTCGGCATGTGGGTCTCTCTCGGCTCGCAAGGATTCTTGTCGGTGCGTTGGCTGGCGACTGCTTTCGATCGCCTGGTCCTCACGTTCCTGCAGGAATGGCGCCGTGGCTTGCGTCAGCTAACCTGATCGGCGCTTCGTGATGTCCCGGACGTGCACACCACGACGTAGGAGAGCGACGCCTGTGCCATCGACCTGTAGCCCATTGAATTCATTGGGAATTCTTCGATGTCGACAAGAGCAAGCGCCGACCTCGGACGCTCTTGCGGTTGCAGAGTTGTTACTTATTCCGCCACGCCCGTCGGGATATCGACCTCAACGCGTGGCCAATGCTGCACCGCACAGGACTTCACCTCCGCGATAAGTGGCATTGGAGGCGGCGGGCGCCATGGACGCTTCGCCATGTCAGGTATCGGGTGCCGCGGCTGGGAGTGCACCACGCTTGTTGCGACCTTGCCGGTGTGATAACGGGGCAGGATGAGAGCGGTGGGAAGGGTGGGCGACAAATGGAGCGCCTTAATCCGGCGGCCTAGGCCAAAAAGTTGATTGACGCGGGGAAGGCCTTATGCAGTAGCCATGAAACTCATTCATTTGGCTCAGGCTGGTAGGAATGAGCCTGCCCGGCTGAGAGGTTTCAAGAATGAAACATCGTGCAGATCAGTATTAAATTAAATTAATAACATCGCTAACAATGCTTATTTGTGCTCTTTTATGCGCACGAGATGTTACTGCCATTTCTGTCAGAAATTAGGGAAATGAAAAAGCGGCCGGCAGCCCGATGCCCGGCGGCCCGGCAGGCCGGCATCAGAGCCGCCCGCCGGTCGCGGCCTTGCGGCTTCTCCACTCAATCCAGCTTGGCCGCCTTGGCGTCAAATATCACATTAAGGTAGGCGTCCTGCCATATTGGCAGGCCCGGTCTTCATCAGGTGTCATACGCGCCACTTTCACGCCAAACCTGTCGGACGGCGCCCACTGGCGCGCCCTCGCCCGGCTTCCTATCCTATGGCATTGCCAACCCCCCCGTTCCCGGAGCAACCCATGAAGCGACTCGCCCTTTCCGCCCTTGCCTGTTCCGCGCTGCTGGCCGGCTGTGCCGGCGCCGATATGGAAAGCCTGACGCAGGCCGGCGGCAGCCTCTTTACCGCCGCCACGCTGTCGGACAGCAACGTCAAGACGCTCTCCGACCAGTCCTGCGCGGAAATGGACCAGAAGAACACCATCGCGCCGGCGGACAGCACCTACGCCAAGCGCCTGGCCAATGTGATGAGCGGGCTGGGCAACACCGGGCTGCCACTCAATGCCAAGGTGTATATGACCAAGGACGTCAATGCCTGGGCCATGGCCAACGGTTGCGTGCGGGTCTACAGCGGCCTGATGGACCTGCTCAGCGACGATGAAGTGCGTGGCGTGGTGGGCCATGAGATCGGCCATGTGTCGCTGGGCCATACCAAGGCCGCGATGCAGGTGGCCTACACCACGGCGGCGGCGCGCGGGCTGCTGGGGTCGACTGGCGTGGCTTCGCTGACGGCGCTGTCGTCGTCGCAGATCGGCGCGCTCGCCGAGCAGTTCGTCAATGCGCAGTTCTCGCAGCGGCAGGAAACTGCGGCCGACGACTATTCGTTCGACCTGCTGACCAGGAACGGCGCCAACCGCCAGGCCCTGGCGTCGGCGTTCCGCAAGATGTCGACCCTCGATGGCGGACAGTCGAGCATGCTCAGCTCGCACCCGGGATCGCTGGAGCGCGCCAAGCATATCGAAGCCCGCCTGGCCGGCGGGCGCTGACAGCGACGCATTTGCCCTTGCCGCCGCACCCGTTCGGGTGAGGCGGCACCTCCCTCCCGACTGCCCCGCTTCACTTCCCTCGCGCACTGCTCCCGACACCAGCGGCATTGCGCGACGATGGCCATCACCATATCGTCGCCTTCGACGTCGTTGCGGGGCGGGTGCTGGCCAATCCGCGGGTCTTCGCCGTCATCGAGCCCGGACTGCCGGACGGATTCCGCGTCGACCGGCGCGGCTGGCTCTTTACCAGCAGCGCCAGCGGCGTGCATGTCTTCCATCCGGACGGGACACGGCTGGCGCATATTCCCGTGCCGGAGAAGGTCGGCAACCTCGACTTCGGCGGCGCCGAGGGCAATGCGTTGTTCATCGCCGCCAGCACTTCGCTCTACCGCCTGCGGCTTGGTCAGCGCTTGACGTGAGCTTGTCGCGCCGCGCGGCAGCCGTCGTGCCGCGCCAGCGCCCTAGCGCGTTTCGACGAACTCCAGCACCGTCGCCAGCATCCCTCGCAAAGCCGGCTGCAATGCCGCCGCACGCGCCTCGTCGTAGGCGAACGGATACGTCTCGCTCATGTAGGCGACCTGCGACAGCTCGAGCTGCACCGCATGCACGCCGTCCTGCGGCTTGCCGTATTGACGCGTGATATAGCCGCCCTTGAAGCGCCCGTTGAGCACCGCGGTATGACCGGCCACCGCGCCGGCCTGCTCGAGCAACTGATCCGCAAGCGACGCGTCGCAGCTCTCGCCGTTGGCCGTGCCGAGGTTGAAGTCAGGCAGCCTGCCTTCGAAGAAGCGCGGCAGCACCGAGCGGATCGAATGCGCATCCCACAGCGCGACGGTGCCGTGCTCCGCCTTCAGGCGGGCCAGTTCCGCGGCCAGCGCCTCGTGGTACGGGCGCCAGATCGCATCGCGGCGCGCGGCGATTTCCGCATCGTCGGGGCCGTTGCCGTCGGCGTACAGCGGCGTCTTGTCGAAGGTGTCGACCGGGCACAGGCCCGTGGTGTCCTGGCCGGGATACAGGTTGGCGTTGTCGGGCGGGCGGTTCAGGTCGACCACATAGCGCGAATGCGTGGCCACCAGCACCGACGCGCCCAGCTCGCGGGCGAAGCTGTAAAGGCGTTCCAGGTGCCAGTCGGTGTCGGGCACGGTGCGCGCTTCGGCCGTCAGGCGCTGCGAGACCGAAGCCGGCAAGTGCGTGCCGACGTGCGGCATCGATACCAGCAACGGGCGCGTGCCGCGATGCAGGGTGAAGGCGGGGGTGTCGGTGGAGAAGGACATTGTCTTTGCGATGCAGTGGGCGTGCGCCCGGTTTCAGTCGGCCAGCAGGCTGGCGCGCGCCGCGATGAACAGGCGCCCCGCATCCGCCTGCAGCGGATGCGCGCCATGCTGCACGCGGCTGCGTCCGGCGGTGCGGACATCCGCTAGTGTCTCATGACCATGGCAGGCAAACACATGCGTCGCCAGCGCCTGCGGCCCATCGAGGCCCGCCAGCGTCGGATGCGCGCCATCCAGCACCACGAAATCGGCCTGCTGCCCCGGCACAAGCCCCGCCACGGCACGGCTGCTGGCACGCGTGCCACCAGCCACGGCTTCGAGATACAGCCGGTCAGCGACCTGCGCATGCGTGTCGGACGCCAGCACGTTGCGCCGCTGCAGGCCGAGCCGCTGGCCATATTCGAACAAGCGCAGCTCCTCGGCCACGCTGACGCTGGCATGGCTGTCGGAGCCGATGCCCCATGCGCCCTGCTGCGCCAGGTAGGGCGCAGCCTCGAACACGCCGTCGCCCAGGTTGGCCTCGGTGGTCGGGCAAATGCCGGCCACCGCGCCGCTGTGCGCCAGGCGCCGGCGCTCGTCCCAATCCATATGGGTGGCGTGCACCAGGCACCAGCGCGCGTCGACCTGTACATGGTCGAACAGCCACGTCACCGGGCGCGTGCCCGACCACGCGATGCAGTCGTCGACCTCTTTCTGCTGCTCGGCGATATGGATATGGATAGGCGCCTGTGGGTCGATCGCCTGCAGTCCCGCCAGTGCATGCGCGAGGCTTTCCTCCGGCACCGCGCGCAGCGAGTGCGGTGCCAGCCCCAGCCGCGCGCCGGACTGCGCGCACGCGGGGGCCAGCCGTTCCAGCAGCCGGAGCATGGCGTCGGTGTCGTGCAGGAAGCGGCGCTGCTCGGCCAGCGGCGGCTTGCCGCCAAAGCCGGCGGTCTGGTACAGCACCGGCAGCAGCGTCATGCCGATGCCGGTGCGCTGGGCCGCGCGCAGCAGCCGCAGCGACATCTCGGCGGCATCGGCATAGGGCGTGCCGCCCGCATCGTGATGGACGTAGTGGAACTCGCACACGCTGGTGTAGCCCGCACGCAGCATCTCGATATAAAGCTGGGTGGCGATGGCCTCCAGCGTGTCGGGCGAGAGCCGCTGCGCGAAGCGGTACATCAGCGTGCGCCAGCTCCAGAACGAATCGGCACCAGCCGGATCGTCGCCCTGCGGGCGGCTGCGGAACTCCGTCAGGCCGGCGAAGCCGCGCTGGAACGCATGCGAGTGCAGGTTGGGCATGCCGGGCAGCACGGGGCCGGCCGCATGCGGCACGCCTGCGGCCGGCTGTACACCGGTCTGCACGGTGGTGAAGCGGCCCTGCTCATCCCAGGCCAGCAGCACATCGCGCACCCAGCCGGTCGGCAGCAGCGCAAACGGAGCAAAGAGTTGCGTGCCGCTCATGCCGAGGCTCCTTCGTGCGCATGCACTCGCCCTTGCCGCACCACCGTCGCGACCGGGTTGCGGCCGAACCAGTACGCCAGTTCGGCGGGCGAATCGATGCGCCACAGCGCGAAGTCGGCCACGCGCCCCGCTTCCAGCCGCCCGTGGCGATCCGATGCACCCAGCGCACGCGCGGCGTGCAGGGTCACGCCGGCAAGCGCTTCCGGCACGGTCAGGCGGAACAGGGTGCAGGCCATATTCATCATCAGCAGCAGCGAAGTGACCGGCGACGTACCCGGATTGTGATCGGTCGAGATTGCCATCGGCACGCCGTACTGGCGCAGCAGCGCGATCGGCGGCAGGTTGGTGTCACGCAGGAAATAGTAGGCGCCGGGCAGCAGCACCGCCACCGTGCCGGCCTCTGCCATGGCCGCGACGCCGGCCTCGTCGAGATGCTCGAGGTGATCGGCGGACAAGGCGCGGTGGCGAGCGGCGAGCGCGGCGCCGCCGAGGTTGCTCAGTTGCTCGGCATGCAGCTTGACGCGCAGGCCATGGCGCGCCGCCGCCTCGAACACGCGCTCGGTCTGTGCAATCGAAAAACCGATTGATTCGCAGAAGGCATCGACGGTGTCGACCAGCCCTTCCCCGGCCAGTGCCGGCAGCACGGTGTTGCAGACCAGGTCGATATAGTCGTCGGCACGGCCCGCGTATTCCGGCGGCAACGCGTGCGCGCCCAGGAAGGTCGTGTAGACCGAAATCCCGAAGTGCTCGCCAAGCCGGCGCGCCACGCGCAGCTGCTTGCGCTCGGCTTCAAGGTTCAGCCCGTAGCCCGACTTGATCTCGATGGCCGTGACGCCCTCGGCCAGCAGCGACTGCAGGCGCGCGGCGGCCTGGGCAAACAGCGTGTCTTCATCCGCGGCACGCGTGGCGCGCACGGTCGAGACGATGCCGCCGCCGGCGCGCGCAATTTCTTCGTAGCCGGCGCCGGCCAGCCGCATCGCGAACTCGTCTGCGCGCTGGCCGCCGTAGACCAGGTGCGTATGGCAGTCGACCAGCCCGGGCGTGATCCATGCCCCATGGGAATCATGGCGCGCCGCGCCGCGATAGGCATCCGGCAGGTCCGCGGCGGCGCCCAGCCAGGCGATACGCCCATGCTCCACCACCAGCGCGGCGTCGCGGATCGCATTCGCCGGATAGGCATCGGGCAGCAGGTGGCAGTTGTGCCAGACGCCGTCCGCGCTGGGCGCGGACAAGGTTGAGGATCGAGAGGTCAGCGTCATTGACCGGGCTCCGTCTCAAGGGTGACGCACAGGCACAGGGCCGCGTCACCCACAGGTTCAAACGATGGCGTGGATGAGGGTTCGGCAGCGCCGTACAGCGCCCCTTCTCCCGCTTGCAGCAGCAGGCCGGCATCCTGCGCCTGCCATGCGCCGCTGACGGCCAGCAGGCAGACGGCATGGCCGCCGGTGCCAGGCGCAAACCCCTGCCGGAACACCTCGACGCGCGCGCGGCAGTGGCCGCGCCGCGTCATCACGTTGAAGTCGCGCGTGATGCCGTCGATCAGCGTCGCCTGCAGGCTGGTATCGCCGGAGAAGGCGAACGGCTCGCCGATATGTTCAAGGCGGTGGCTGAAGCTGGCGTCGTCCGCACGCAGCGTGACGCCGGCGCCCTCCAGCAACACGATCTGGCGATCAATGCCGGGAAACGCCGAGAACGGCCCGTCCTGCCCGACATCGGCCACGCTCAGCCGCCACACGAAGTCATCCATGCCGGCGCCGGCCGGCCACACCGCGATCTCGCGCGTGTTGCCGCCGCCGTTCTTCCAGCGCGTGGGCGCGATGTCGGCCAGCGCGAACCGTTGAAATAGCGTCAGGCTCATGCGCCCTTCACCATCGGCAGGTTCAGGCCCTTCTCGTGCGCGCATTCGATGGCAATCTCATAGCCCGCGTCAGCATGGCGCATCACGCCGGTCGCCGGGTCGTTCCACAGCACGCGCTCGATGCGCCTGGCCGCGGCATCGGTGCCGTCGCACACGATCACCACGCCCGAATGCTGCGAGAAGCCCATGCCGACGCCGCCGCCGTGGTGCAGGCTGACCCAGGTCGCGCCGCCCGCGGTGTTCAGCAGCGCGTTGAGCAGCGGCCAGTCCGACACCGCATCCGAGCCGTCGCGCATGGCCTCGGTCTCGCGGTTGGGCGAGGCCACCGAGCCGCAATCCAGGTGATCGCGCCCGATCACCACCGGCGCCTTCAGCTCGCCCGACTTGACCATCTCGTTGAAGGCCAGGCCGGCGCGGTGGCGTTCATCCAGACCCACCCAGCAGATGCGCGCCGGCAGGCCCTGGAAGGCGATGCGGTCGTGCGCCATGTCGAGCCAGCGGTGCAGGTGCTTGTCCTCGGGGAACAGCTCCTTCATCTTGGCATCGGTCTTGTAGATATCCTCCGGATCGCCCGACAGCGCGACCCAGCGGAACGGGCCCTTGCCGCGGCAGAACAGCGGGCGGATATAGGCCGGCACGAAGCCCGGGAAATCAAAGGCGTTCTTCACACCCTCGTCGAACGCGACCTGGCGGATATTGTTGCCGTAGTCGACCGTCGGCACGCCCATCTTCTGGAAGTCGAGCATGGCCTGCACGTGCTTCACGATGGACGGACGCGCGGCGGCTTCCACCGACTTGGGATCCTGCGTGCGCGCCGCTTCCCATTGGTCGACGGTCCAACCGGCCGGCAGGTAGCCGTTGACCAGGTCGTGCGCCGAGGTCTGGTCGGTGACGATGTCCGGGCGCATGCCGCCGGCCTGAGCGCGCTTGACCAGTTCAGGCAGGATCTCGGCGGCGTTGCCGAGCAGGCCGACCGAGATCGCCTGCTTGTTCTGCGTGGCCTCGGCGATCATCGCCAGCGCCTCGTCGAGCGTGGTGGCCTTCTTGTCGACATAGCGCGTGCGCAGGCGGAAATCGATGCGCGACTCCTGGCACTCGATCGCCAGCACGCAGGCGCCGGCCAGCACGCCCGCCAGCGGCTGCGCGCCGCCCATGCCGCCCAGGCCCGCGGTCAGGATCCACTTGCCCGACAGGTCGCCGTTGTAGTGCTGGCGGCCGGCCTCGACAAAGGTCTCGTAGGTGCCCTGCACGATGCCCTGCGTGCCAATGTAGATCCAAGAGCCCGCCGTCATCTGGCCGTACATCATCAGGCCGGCGCGGTCCAGTTCGTTGAACTTGTCCCAGTTGGCCCAGTGCGGCACCAGGTTGGAGTTGGCGATCAGCACGCGCGGCGCATCGGCATGGGTGCGGAACACCCCCACCGGCTTGCCCGACTGCACCAGCAGCGACTCGTCCTCACCCAGGCGGCGCAGGCTGTCCAGGATGGCGTCGAAGCACTCCCAGTTGCGCGCCGCCTTGCCAATGCCGCCGTAGACCACCAGGTCCTGCGGGCGCTCGGCCACGTCCGGGTCGAGGTTGTTCTGGATCATGCGGTAGGCGGCTTCGATCAGCCAGTTCTTGCAGTGCAGCTGGCTGCCGCGCGGCGCGCGGATTTCGCGCTGGCCGCGCTGGATGAATTGGTTTTCGTTGGCGTTCATGTCTTGTTCTCCTGCTGCGGGTCTGGTCTGGCAGTGTCGGCGCGGGGCGCGTTACGACAGGTTGGTCGGCAGGATCGCGCGCACGGCGTCGGGCCAGCCCGCGCCGGCATCGCCCTGCACCACCCATTGCTTCATCGCTTCGATATCCGGCGCCAGGTAGCGATCTTCTTCGACAAAGGCCACGCGCGCACGGATGCGGGCCAGTTCCTGCTCCACCAGCGGCGACGACTTCAGCGGGCGGTGGAACTCGATGCCCTGCGCCGCGGCCATGGCCTCGATGCCGACCACCACTGCGGTGTTGGCGGCCATCTCGCCCAGGCGGCGCGCACCGTAGGTGGCCATCGACACATGGTCTTCCTGGTTGGCCGAGGTCGGCAGGCTGTCGACGCTGGACGGATGCGCCAGCGCCTTGTTCTCGGAGGCCAGCGCGGCCGCGGTCACCTGCGCGATCATGAAGCCCGAGTTCAGGCCGCCGTCGCGCACCAGGAACGGCGGCAGGCCCGACAGCCCGGTGTCGAGCAGCAGCGCGAGCCGGCGTTCGGAAATCGCGCCGATCTCGGCAATCGCCAGCGCGATGATGTCGGCGGCAAAGGCCACCGGCTCGGCGTGGAAGTTGCCGCCCGAGACCACGTCGCCCTGCGCGGAGAACACCAGCGGGTTGTCCGAGGCGGCATTGGACTCGATCTGCAGGATGCGCGCGGCGTGCTGCAGGTTGTCCAGGCACGCGCCCATCACCTGCGGCTGGCAGCGGATCGAGTACGGGTCCTGCACGCGGCCGCAGGCCTTGTGCGAATCGACGATCTCGCTGCCGTCCAGCATCGCGCGCACGGCGCCGGCCACGGCGATCTGGCCGGCCTGGCCGCGCGCCTCATGGATGCGGGCGTCGAAGGGCTTGACCGAGCCCTTGATCGCTTCCAGCGACAGCGCGCCCGCCACCAGGCCGGCGGCAAAGGCATCTTCGGCGGCGAACAGGCCGGCCAGCGCCAGCGCGGTCGACACCTGGGTGCCGTTGAGCAGCGCCAGGCCTTCCTTGGGGCCCAGCTCGAAGGCCTGCAGGCCGGCGTGCGCGAGGCCCTCGGCGGCGGGCACGCGCTTGCCGTCGACCAGCACGTCGCCCACGCCGATCAGCGTGCACGACATATGCGCCAGCGGCGCCAGGTCGCCCGAGGCGCCCACCGACCCCTTGGCCGGGATGCACGGCGTCACGCCGCGGTTGGCCAGCGCCAACAGCGCCTCGATCAGTTCCGGGCGCACGCCCGAATGGCCGCGCGCCAGGCTCACGGCCTTGATCGCCAGGATCAGGCGCACCGTGTCTTCGGCCAGGTCGGGGCCGGTGCCGACACTGTGCGACAGCACCAGGTTGCGCTGCAGTTGGGCCAGCTTGTCGTGCGGGATGCGGCTTTGCGCCAGCTTGCCAAAGCCGGTGTTGATGCCGTAGACCACGGCGTCGGCGTCGATGATGTCCTGCACCGTGGCCTGTGCGGCGCGCACGCCGGCCCAGGCCGATTCGGCCATGGCCAGGCGCACTTCGCCGCGGTAGATGCGGCGCAGGTCGGCCAGGGTGACTTGGCCCGGCTGCAGGGTCAGCAGCGGGCGGGAAGCTTGGTCGTCGTGTTGGCTGGCGCTCATTTGTATGTTCCTGTCTATACAGCTTAGAGTAAAAGTTGAACCGTGGGCCGGATCCTGTGGATTCAGCCGAAAGCGGGGTTGCCGTCGGCGCGGAAGCGGCTGCCGAGGCGATAGCGGTTGCCCGGATGCAGGCAGCGCACGAAGGTCACCGGCACGCCGTTGGTCCAGGTGCGGCGCGTCAGCATCAGGCAAGGTTGCGTGGCCGGCATTTCCAGCTGCGCGGCCTGCTCCGGCGTGGCGGCAATGGCATCGACCACGTGCTCTACCTGATCGTAGGGCACATGGCGCAGCAGGTATTCGCCGGGCTGGGTCTCGCTGAAATCCTGGCTGATGAAGTCCGGCGCCACGCGCGGGTTGACGTAGCGGTCCTCCAGCTGCACCGGCACGCCGTCCTCGCGATGCACGCAGACCGAGTGGAACACCGATTCGCCGGTGCGCAGCTCCAGCGCGGCGGCCACCTCGATCGAGGCCGACACGCGCTCCACCAGGATCACGTCGCAGGCATAGTCATGCCCGCGCATGCGGATCTCGTCCTGCAGGTTGACCACGGACAGCAGCGTCGACTGCGGCTTGTGCTCCGCCACGAAGGTGCCCACGCCGGCCACCCGCACCACCCGGCCCTGCTCCTGCAGCTCGCGCAGCGCCCGGTTGACGGTCATGCGCGAGACGCCGAAGCGGTTCACCAGTTCCTGCTCCGACGGCACCCGGTCGCCCGGCTGCCACGCGCCGCTCTGGATCTGGCGGGCGATGTACTCCTTCACCTGCTGGTAGAGCGCGGTGGGAGAGGCAGAAGCGGAGGATGCGGTGCCGGCGGCGTGGTTCATGGCGTTGGTTGGATGCCTAGTGCTCGGCCGAGGCCATGGCCTCGGCGCGAATCTCCTCGGTCAGCCGCGCCTTGAGCGCGGAGAACTCCGGAGTGGTCTTGACGGTGTAATGGCGCGGATGCGGGAAATCCACCGCGATCTCGCTCTTGATCCGACCCGGCCTGGCAGAAAACACCGCCACCCGGTTGGCCATGAAAATGGCCTCGTCGATATCGTGGGTCACGAATAATACCGTCTTGCGCGACGCCTCCCATATACCCAGCAGCAACTCCTGCATCAGCACGCGGGTCTGGTTGTCGAGCGCACCGAAGGGCTCGTCGAGCAGCAGGATCTTGGGATCGTTGGCCAGCGCGCGCGCAATCGCGGTACGCTGCTGCATGCCGCCCGACAGCTGCTTGGGGTAATGGTGCTCGAAGCCGCGCAGCCCCACCCGCTGGATAAAGAAGTCGCTGCGCTCCTTCTGCTCGCCGGCGCTCATGCCGCGCTCACGCAAGCCGAAACGCACGTTCTGCTCGATCGTCAGCCACGGGAACAGCGTGTACGACTGGAACACCATGCCGCGGTCCGCGCCGGGGGCGGACACTGGCTGGCCGTCCAGCAGCACGCGGCCGCTGGTGGGCGTATCCAGCCCTGCGACGATGCGCAGCAGCGTGGACTTGCCGCAGCCCGACGGCCCGAGGATGGTGACGAAGTCATTGTCGCGGACCTCGAAGTCGACCGGCTGCAGCGCCAGGGTCTGGCCGCCGCGCGGGTTGGAGAAGGTGCGCGAGACCTGCTGGATGGACAGTGCGCTCATTGGATCGAACTCCACGGGAACAGGCGCTGGTTGGCGCGCTTGAAGACAAGGTCCGAGACCAGGCCGATGCAGCCGATCACGATGATGCCGAAGATGATCTGCCCGGTGTTGAGCAACGCCTGGCTGTCGGTGATCATGTGGCCGATGCCCGACGACGAGCCGATCAGCTCGGCCACGATCACGTAGGTCCAGGCCCAGCCCAGCACCAGCCGCAGGATCTCCGCGATCTCCGGCGCGGCGCCGGGAATCAGCACGCGCCGCACGATGCCGGCGCTGTTGGAGCCCAGCGTGTAGGCCGCCTCCACCAGGTCCTTGCGCGCGCCGCCGACGGCCACCGCCACCATCAGCACGATCTGGAAGAACGAGCCGATGAAGATCACCAGCAGCTTCTGCGTCTCGCCGATGCCGGCCCACAGGATCAGCAGCGGGATAAAGGCCGACGCGGGCAGGTAGCGGCAGAACGACACAAAGGGCTCGAAGAACGCCTCGGCCGCCTTGTAGGCGCCCATGAAAATGCCCAGCGGCACCGCCAGCACCGCAGCCAGCACGAAGCCGCCGACCACGCGCCACACGGTCATGCCGATGTCGCCGATGAAGTTGTACTCCGTGAACAGCAGCACGCCTTCCCTGGCCATCGTCATCGGATCGGCCAGGAACGTGCGCGGCACGAAGCCGCCCAGCGTCACCACGGCCCAGATGCCGAAGAACAGCACAAAGAAGGACAGGCCCAGCATCCAGCGCGTGTTGGGTGCCACCGGCACCAGCGGGGCCAGCCACGGGTGGCGCCGGCGCACCGGCGCCGCCGCTGCGGCAGGGGCCGCCGCGGCAGCGGCCGGGGCGGGTGTTCCAAGTCTGGCTTGCGTCATGACGTCACGCCTCCTGAAGACTGTCGGTTACTTGAGGAAACGCGCGTCATACAGCGCCGTCACGTCCGGCACCTGGCGGATCACGCCGATATCCAGCAGCACCGCTGCCGCTTCCTTGCTGAAGCTGGCGAGCTCGCCGGCAAAGAACTTGCGGTTGGCCTCGCGGTCCTGCCAGCGCAGGTAGGCAGAGGACTTGGCGAACTGCTCGCCGGTCTGCTTGACCGCCGCGCCCATGATGTCGTTGGCCTTGGCCGGCTCCTTCTGGATCATCTCCAGCGCCTCGAAGTAGCTGTCGACCAGCGCCTGCGCGGCCTTGGGATTCTCTTTAAGCCACTTCGGCGCGCAGCCCAGCGTATCGGTCACCATCGGGTAGTCGAGCGTGGTCGCCAGGATCTTGCCCTTGTCCGGGTTCTGGCGCACCGTCGACAGGTACGGCTCATAGGTCATGGCGCCGTCATTCTGGCCGGCCACGAAGGCCTGCGCGGCCGCCTGCGGCGACAGCGTGGTGGTCTTGACGTCCTTGAGCGTCATGCCGTTCTTCTTCAGCATCCAGGCCAGGCCGAAATACGGCGCGGTGCCCGGCGCATCGACGCCGATGGTCTTGCCCTTCAGGTCGGCGAAGCCCTTGACGTCACTACGCACGGCCAGGCCGTCGGCGCCGTAGGACTTGTCGAGCTGCACGATCTGGGTGATAGGCACGCCGTTGGCGTTCCAGGCCACATGCGTTTCCACCGTGGTGGCCGCGCACTGGATCGCACCCGAGGCCAGCGCCAGGTGGCGGTCCTTCTGCGGGATCATCTTGATGTCGACGTCCACGCCGTGCTTCTTGAAGATACCGGCCTTGTCGGCCAGCGTCAGCGGCGCGAAACCGGTCCAGCCGCTCATGCCCAGCGTGACCTGGGTGTTCTGCGCCTGGGCCGCACCAGCCCCCAATGCCGCAACCAGCACCACGGCCTGCACTGCCATCCGACCGCGAATCCTGCTGTGATTCCTCATCTGTACGCTCCTTTGGTGTGTCCGTCGACGCCAGGCCATGCGTGCGGCCGCGCTCGTTTTCGGACATTAAACAGTACCTGTATATACAAGTCAACGTAGGGCTTCCACCAAGCAACTAGGCGGATAAGCACCTTGAAAGGCGCTTTCTGGCGGGGATTTCTCAACAGGCCTCGCACCGGTCCGGTTCATGGATTGTGGTGCTGGCACCAGGCCGGGGCGGCGGAAGTGTTGTTGTATAGACAGGATTAAAACGACGCACAGGGGCAGCAAGCCCCGTGCCAGCGTACTGGAGCGCGCCGGCCAGGCGGTCAGGCGTCGAAGAAGGAAGTGACGGTCGGATAACGCAGCCGCAGGCGCAGTTCGCGTTTCAGGCGGCGGTTGTCGAGGCGGCGCGATTCGCTCATGAAGCTCAGCAGCGTCTTGTCGATCACTTCACGCGCCTCGCCACGCGTGATCCGCGGCGGGCGCGGCAGACCGCGACGGTCGGCGACCAGGTCGAAGTAGTCGGCCATGCGTAGCTCGGTGTCGTCGCTGGCATGGACCACGCGCTGCGCGCGGCCGCGGAACAGCGCCGCGACCATGGTGCGCGCCAGGTCGTCGGCGTGGATATGGCTCGTGTAGACATCGTCCTGCGGCACCAGCGCGGGCGTGCCGCGGTGCAGGCGCGCCAGCGGCAGGCGGTCTTCGGCATAAATGCCGGGGATGCGCACGATGCTGGCACGCCAGCCGGCATCGCGGCCGAAGCCGCGCACTGCCTGCTCGGCGGCCACGCGGCGGCGCGCGCGGGCGGTCTGGGGCCGAACGGCGTGGAATTCCGAGACCCGGGCCCCCTGCCGGTCGCCATACACACCCGACGTGCTGGCGTAGACAAACGCAGCGCGGGGCCTGCCCCGGTCGGGTAGAATGGCGGGCTCGCCGGGAAGCATGCCGGCCGACGTCCTGGCCTTGCGCCAGGCCGCCCGGCGCAAGGCGGCGAGCAAGGCACGCGTGCGCGGATCGCCTTCGCCCTGCCCGGGCGGCGGCGCCAGGTCCAGCACCTGCGTGGCCAGCCCGTGCAGCCGTGCCAGCGTGGCCGGCCGGTCCAGGTCCGCCACCAGCGGCACCGCGCCGGCGGCACGCAGTTCAGCGCGGCGCGCCGGCTGTGAAGTCACGGCAAAGACACGCATGCGCGACGACAGGATTCGCAGGCAGCGCGTCCCCACATCCCCGCAGCCGACGATCAACAGGCGCGGGCGGCCCAGCCGGCGCGAAGGTGCCGGCAGCCGCGGAGCTTGTGGGAGGCGCGAGGGCTGCAGCTTCGACAGAATTTGGCTCATAGACCGATTATGGCTTATCAAGTAACCGTCATGCCCAGCGGCCACAAGTTTGAAGTGGCCGCGGACGAAACCATCCTCGGCGCAGCCCTGCGCCACAGCATCGGACTGCCCTACGGCTGCAAGAACGGCGCCTGCGGCTCATGCAAGGGCCGCGTGCTCGAAGGCACCATCGTGCAGGGCGACCACGCCCCGGCGGCACTGACCGCGCAGGAGAAGACCGAGGGCCGCGCCCTGTTCTGCTGCGCCAACGCCGCCTCGGACGTCACCATCGAGTGCCGCGAAGTCCACGGCGCGGGCGACATCCCGATCAAGAAGGTGCCGTGCCGCGTGACCGCGATCGAGCGCTTGGCCGACGACGTGATCGCCATCAAGCTGCAGCTGCCGGCGACCGAGCGCATGCAGTACCTGGCCGGCCAGTACGTGGAATTCCTGCTGCGCGACGGCAAGCGCCGCAGCTATTCGATCGCCACGCCGCCGCATGAAGACGGCCCGATCGAGCTGCATATCCGCCATATGCCGGGCGGCGCCTTCACCGACTACGTGTTCGGCGCTAAGGAAGGCCAGCCGGTCATGAAGGAGCGCGACATCCTGCGCTTCGAGGGCCCGCTGGGCAGCTTCTTCCTGCGCGAGGAATCCGAGGCCCCGATCATCCTGCTGGCTTCCGGCACCGGCTTCGCGCCGATCAAGGCCATCGTCGAGCACGCTGCCTACACCGGCATCGAGCGCCCGATGACCCTGTACTGGGGCGGCCGCCGGCCCAAGGACCTGTACATGCACGCGCTGTGCGAGCAGTGGGCGCGCGAGCTGTCCAACTTCCAGTACGTGCCGGTGGTCTCCGACGCGCTGCCTGACGACAACTGGCAAGGCCGCACCGGCTTTGTCCACCAGGCCGTGATCGCCGACCATCCCGACCTGTCGGGCCACGAGGTCTATGCCTGCGGCGCCCCGGTGATGATCAATGCCGCGCGCGGCGACTTCACCCGCCAGTGCAAGCTGCACGAGGACGCGTTCTTCGCCGACTCGTTCACTTCCGAGGCCGACATGCACCCGGCCGGCTCGGCCCCGGCGGCCTGAGGCGCAAGCCGCCGCCAGCCGTTCCGTCAGCGCAACAATGCCCGGGCCTGCCAAAATTCGTTTTGACACCCGGGCGCATGCGCCTTATATTTGCCCGCATGCACATGACCTTCAACCGACGCCGCAGCTTCCGTACGTCGCTCCCCACTGGGGTGCCGCGCGGCTGACCGTCGACTGCGTCTGTTCATGTCAACGAGCCACGGGCAACCCCCGTGGCTTTTTGTTTTTATCCCGGTTGTTACGCCCGTCCGTCCATCGTTTAAAGCCGACCCCTGGAGTCCGCCATGGCATTTGCTGAGTATCCCGTCCAATCCCTGATGTACATCACCAACCGGCCCGAGCTCGTGTTCACCGAGGGCAAGGGCTCCTGGCTGACGGATCACAACGGCAAGCGATACCTGGACTTCGTGCAGGGCTGGGCAGTGAACTGCCTGGGCCATTCCAACCAGGGCATGATCGACGCGCTGGTGGCCCAGTCGCACCGGCTGATCAACCCGAGCCCGGCCTTCTACAACGAGCCGATGCTCAAGCTGGCCCGGCAGCTGACCGACCACAGCTGCTTCGACAAGGTCTTCTTCGCCAACAGCGGCGCCGAGGCCAACGAAGGCGCGATCAAGCTGGCGCGCAAATGGGGCCGCAAGCACAAGGACGGCGCCTTCGAGATCATCACCATGGACCACAGCTTCCATGGCCGCACGCTCGCCACCATGAGCGCGTCGGGCAAGGCCGGCTGGGACACCATCTTCGCGCCACAGGTGTCGGGCTTCCCCAAGGCCGACCTCAACGACCTGGCTTCGGTGGAGAAGCTGATCACCGACAAGACCGTCGGCATCATGCTCGAGCCGGTGCAGGGCGAAGGCGGCGTGCTCCCCGCCACGCGCGAGTTCATGCAGGGCCTGCGCGCACTGGCCGACAAGCACAGGCTGCTGCTGATCGTCGATGAAGTGCAGACCGGGTGCGGACGCTGCGGCACCCTGTTCGCCTACGAGCTGGCGGGCGTGGAGCCGGACATCATGACGCTGGGCAAGGGCATCGGCGGCGGCGTGCCGCTGTCGGCGCTGCTGTGCAAGGCCGAGGCCGCCTGCTTCGAGGCCGGCGACCAGGGCGGCACCTACAACGGCAACCCGCTGATGACCGCGGTGGGCAGCGCCGTGATCGAGCAGCTGACCGCGCCGGGCTTCCTCGACGACGTCAAGGCCAAGGGCGAATACCTGCGGGAACAGCTGCTGGCGCTGTCGGCCGAGTTTGGCCTGGGCGGCGAACGCGGCGACGGCCTGCTGCGCGCGCTGATGCTGGGCAAGGACATCGGCCCGCAACTAGTGGAAGAAGCCCGCGACATGGCGCCGCAAGGCCTGCTGCTGAACGCGCCGCGCGCGAACCTGCTGCGCTTCATGCCGGCGCTGAACGTGACGCGTGAAGAGATCGACCAGATGACCGGCATGCTGCGCACGCTGCTGAAGAAGCTGGCCTGACAAAAAAGCCTCGCGGGGGCGAGGCGTGAGGGCTACTGTTGAGCACTGCGTGCCGATGCGTCGATGACGCTCGCAGCAGGCTCCCCTCTCCCGCTTGCGGGAGAGGGGTGGGGGTGAGGGCAGGCGTTTGCCAGCGCTACGGGCTTATAAAAACCGTTGGCCCTGCTTGATGTGGTTCCTGGCTAGACCACCCCTCACTCCAACCCTCTCCCCATGAGGGGAGAGGGAGAACACCTTGCTTAGGCGGGTTCGAATGGCTTTGGAGCACCCAAAACCGTTAGCCCCTTACTCGCCCAAGTAAGCCGCCCGCACCTTCGGATCGTCCAGCATCTCCTTGGCGTCCCCGCTCATGGTGATCAGGCCCGACTCCATCACGTAGCCGCGGTGCGCAGCCTGCAGCGCCAGGCGCGCGTTCTGCTCCACCAGCAGCACGGTCACGCCCTGCGCCGAGATGTCGCGCACGACCTCGAAGATCTTCTCGACCATGATCGGCGACAGGCCCATCGACGGCTCGTCCAGCAGCAGCAGCTTCGGCTGGCTCATCAGCGCGCGCGCCATTGCCAGCATCTGCTGCTCACCGCCGGACATGGTGCCGGCCAGCTGGTTGGCACGCTCCTTCAGGCGCGGGAAGATGCCGAACATGCGGTCGATGTCAGCCTTGATGCCGGCCTCGTCGTTGCGCGTGTAGGCGCCCATCTGCAGGTTCTCGGTGATGGTCATGCGGGCGAACACGCCCCGCCCTTCCGGCACCATCGCCATGCCATGCTTTAGCAGCGCATAACTGGGTACGCCCTTGATGGACTTGCCCATGTACTCGACATCGCCGCCGCCCCAGCCCTGCAGGCCGGTGATGGCCTTCATGGTGGTGGTCTTGCCGGCGCCGTTGGCGCCGATCAGCGTGACCAGCTCGCCGTCCTTGATGTCGAGGTCGATGCCCTTGACTGCCTGGATGCCGCCATACGCGACCTTCAGGCCCGAGATCTTCAATACTATGTCATTCATTTGCGGCTCCCCCGTCAGTGGGCCGAAGTGCCGAGGTAGGCCTCGATCACCGCCGGGTTGTTCTGGACGTCATGCGGCAGGCCCTGCGCGATGACCTTGCCGTAGTCGAGCACGGTCATGCGATTGCAAAGGCCCATCACCAGTTTTACGTCGTGCTCGATCAGCAGGATGGTCTTGCCATCGGAGCGGATCTTGTCGAGCAGGCCGCGCAGCTCAACCTTCTCGGTGGCATTCATGCCGGCCGCGGGCTCGTCCAGCGCCAGCAGCTTGGGCTCGGTGGCCAGCGCGCGGGCAATCTCGAGCCGGCGCTGGTGGCCATAGGAGAGGTTGCGCGAGGTGAAGTTGGCGTACTTGCCGATGCCGACATATTCGAGCAGGTCGTGCGCCATGTCCTCGATGGCCTCTTCCTCGCGCCGCACCGAGGGCGGGCGAAACACCGCGCCCAGCAGATTGGCCTTGGTGCGCACGTGGCGCCCCACCATCACGTTCTCCAGCGCGGTCATGTCGCCGAACAGGCGGATGTTCTGAAAGGTGCGGGCGATGCCGGCCTTGGCCACTTCATGCACCGCGGTGGGCTGGTAAGGCTTGCTGTCCAGCACGAACTCGCCAGAGTCCGGTGTGTACAGGCCCGTGATCACATTGAAGAAGGTGGTCTTGCCCGCGCCATTCGGCCCGATCAGGCCGTAGATCTCGCCCTGCTTGATCTGCAGGCCCACTTCCGACAGGGCCTGCAGCCCGCCGAAACGCTTGTTGACCCCCTGTACCGACAGGAGGAAGTTGTCATTACTCATTATTCGTCCTCTTGCTCAGAAACGGCCCACGGTGCCGGCACGGCGCACCACCGGCCGGTCTTCCTTGCGCGGCGACGGCCACAAGCCGGCCGGGCGGTACAGCATCACCACCACCATGGCCAGGCCGAACAGCAGCTGGCGCAGCACTTCGGCATCGACCACTACATGACCGAAGATGGCGTGCTGGACCGGCTCGGCCACCACGCGCAGCAGCTCCTGGAAGCCGACCAGCAAGATGCCGCCCAGGATCACGCCCGGGATATGGCCAATGCCGCCCAGCACAACGATCGCCAGCACGTAGATGGACTCCCACAGCGTGAACGATTCGGGCGAGACGAAACCCTGGAAAGCGCCGAACACGGCACCCGAGCAACCACCGAAGGAGGCCCCCATGGCGAAGGCCAGCAGCTTGATGTTGCGGGTATTGATGCCCATCGCCTTGGCGGCGATCTCATCTTCGCGAATCGCCACGAAGGCACGGCCGATACGCGAGTTCTGCAGGCGCAGGCAGACGAACACGATGACGATCACCAGCGCGACCAGCAGGTAGTAGTACATGAACACCGGCGTCAACTTGAGCCCAAAGATCTCGTGCGTTTTGGAAAAGTCGAAGCCGAAGATATGGACCGGGTCGATCGCGGTGACGCCCTTCGGGCCGTTGGTGATGTTCACCGGACGGTCCAGGTTGTTCAGGAAGATACGGATGATCTCGCCGAAGCCCAGTGTCACGATAGCCAGGTAGTCGCCGCGCAGCTTGAGCGTCGGTGCGCCAAGCAGCACGCCGAACGTGGCTGCCACCAGCACAGCGATTGGCAGCACAAACCACATGCTCAGGTGCAACCCCTGCGGGAACAGGGCGTGGATTGCCTCGAACTGGTTGGCCAGATGGGGCGAGCCCAGCAAGGCCATCAGATAAGCGCCCACCGCGTAGAACGCGATATAGCCCAGGTCGAGCAGGCCGGCAAAGCCCACCACGATGTTCAGGCCAAGCGCCAGCATGATGTACAGCATTGCAAAGTCGAGCACGCGCACCCAGTAATTGCCGCCCAGCGTCTGCACGAGGAACGGCGCGCACATGGCGACCACTAGGAAGGACAGCAGCGCGGCCAGGGTCTTGGCCGGTACTCGGGACGGTGCTGCAACCACCGCCGTGGATGGAATCGGGGTATTCATGGATTCTCTCTCCTCAGGCGCGCTCGGCAACACGTTCGCCCATCAGGCCGGACGGACGGAACACCAGAACCGTGATCAGCACGATGAAGGCAAACACATCCTGGTAGTTAGAGCCAAAGATGCCGCCGGTAAGGTCGCCGATGTAGCCGGCGCCCAGTGCTTCGATCAGGCCAAGCAGCATGCCGCCGACCATGGCGCCGGCCAGATTGCCGATGCCGCCCAGCACCGCGGCGGTAAACGCCTTCAGTCCCGGGATGAAGCCCATGTAGAAGTGGGCGTTGCCGTAGTTGGTGGCCATCATCACGCCAGCCAGCGCGGCCATCGTGCCGCCGATCATGAAGGTGGCGGAGATCACGAAATTCGGGTTGACGCCCATCAGGCCGGCCACCTTCTGGTTCTCGGCGGTGGCGCGCATGGCGCGGCCGAGCTTGGTGCGGTTGACCAGCAGCAGCAGGCCTCCCATCACCAGCACTGCCATTGCGATGATCGCAATCTCCTTACCGGTGATGGTGGCGCCGGTCGTGCCGATATCGATCGGCGCGGAAGGCAGCAGTTGCGGGAAGGTCAGCGGATTGCGCGACCAGATCATCATCCCCACTGTCTGCAGGATGATGGAAACGCCGATCGCGGTAATCAGCGGGGCCAGTCGCGGCGCATTGCGCAGCGGTCGATAGGCGGCCCGCTCGATAGTGAACGAAAGCATGGCGCAGACCGGCATGGCGACCAGCGTGGCGATGACCAGCGTCAGCCATTCGGGCAGCCCCGGGGCAATTTTCTGCAGACCAAGGATGGCTGACAGGGCGGTCAGCGCGCCGATCATCAGTACGTCGCCATGGGCGAAGTTGATGATGCCGAGAATACCGTAGACCATGGTGTAGCCCAGTGCGATCAGCGCATAGATGCTGCCAATCACCAGGCCGTTCACGATCTGTTGGATAAAGATATCCATGAAAACTCCTGCTTCTGCCCCGACCGCTCGGCATAGTGTAGATGCCAGGGTGGGCGTTGGTGTTTATGAGTGGTGTGGTGGGTAAGGTGGTTGCTGGTAAGCGGCCTGCCGCGTTCCGCCCATGGTAAGGGCGCTATTACATATGGCTAGGCTAAAAATAACGGCACCGCAAGGTACTCACGGTGCCGTCCATACATTCGGGCGGGTAAGCCCGAATTACATCTTCACGATGTCAAGCACGGACTTCTTCTTGTCCTTGTACTCGTACAGCGTGATGGTGCCTTCCTTCATGTCGCCCTTCTCGTCGAAGGCGATGTTGCCGATCAGGCCCTTGTAGTTGGTCTTGGGCATCTCGACCAGGATGGCGGCCGGCTCGGCAGAGTTGGCGCGCTTCATGGCGTCGACGATGACCATCACCGCGTCATACGTAAACGGGGCGTAAATCTGCACCGGCGCATTGAAGCGGGCTTGATACTTTTTCTCGAACTCGGCGCCCTTCTCCATCTTCGACAGCGCCAGACCTGCCTCGGAGCAGATGATGTTGGAGACCGCATCGCCGGCCAGTTCGGCCACCTTGTCGGTACATACGCCGTCGCCGCCGACGATCTTGGCGCCGATGCCGAGTTCCTTGGCCTGCTTGGCGAACGGGCCGCCGGTGGCGTCCATGCCGCCGTACATGATGACGTCCGGCTTCTTGCCCTTGATCTTGGTCAGAATGGCCTTGAAGTCGGTGGCCTTGTCGTTGGTGGCTTCACGCGCCACCACGCTCACGCCGGCTGCCTTGGCAGTCTTCTCGAACTCGTCGGCCAGGCCCTTGCCGTAGGCGGTGGCGTCGTCGACGATCGCCACGCTCTTGGCGTGCAGGCTCTTGGTGGCGTAGTTGGCCAGCGCCGGGCCCTGCTGGGCATCGGTGGCCACCACGCGGAAGGTGGTCTTGAAGCCCTGCTTGGTGTAGTCGGGGTTGGTCGCGGACGGCGAGATCTGCACGATGCCGGCATCGCTGTAGATCTTCGAGGCCGGGATCGAGGTGCCCGAGTTCAGGTGGCCGACCACCGCCACCACCTTGGTGTCGACCAGCTTCTGCGCCACGGCGGTGCCGGTCTTCGGATCGCCTGCGTCGTCTTCGCCGACGAGTTCCAGCTTGATCTTCTTGCCACCGATTTCCAGGCCGGTCTTGTTGACTTCTTCCACGGCGAGGCGGGCGCCGTTTTCGTTGTCCTTGCCAAGGTGCGCAATGCCGCCGGTGAGCGGTGCCACATGGCCGATCTTGACGACGACTTCGCCGCCGCCCGCTGCAGGAGCTGCTGCAGCCGGCGCCGAAGACGCCGCATCAGCCGGCTTCTCTTCCTTCTTGCCGCAAGCTGCTACGAGCGCCACTGCGGCCGCAATCGGCAGAATCTTGGCAAACGTGATTTGCATGAGTGATCTCCTAGGATTCACGAAGACAGGGATTTTCAACGCCTCCCGGACGTTTCCCTGGACCGCCTTTGTTTAGTTTCAATTTGAAACGCGCGCATTGTATCCCCTTTCTTAGTCGATGCAATACGCGACGCAACATCCTTAACCATTTACCGACCAAATGAGCTAGGGAATTTCCCCAATGCACAGATTGCGGCAATTCCCGCTCACATGACGCGGCCGCCTCACCTACTTACAAGAATCGTGCCTGCGCCGCCCGGTGAGGCGTATAAGCATCGCCAGCACCACTTATAATGCGCCTTTATTAATTAGGTGTTTCATTTAAATTCAGTTGCGCCCATCTCTAATGTGCAGAATGTAGCGCCGCACCATAATAGGGAAAACCCCAGACCCGGGGATTACCCTGATTTGTCTGGTCAGCAGGACAGCCATGTTATTACCGGCACCATCCTCGTGCATTATTCGCACCGGCCGGCTGCAATTCGGGCGCACCAAAGACAAAGGGCGCCGCATCAAGCGGCGCCCTTGTTCAAGGCAAGGCTGGCAGGCGGGCGCAGCCCGCACCCATCAGGCGGCGGCGCTGGTTGGCAGCAGTCCGCGCGGCAGCGGGAACGCCATGTTCTCTTGAATGCCGTCGAGCGGCCGCACCTGGCGCGCACCAAGTTCGCGCAGGCGGTCAACGATGGACTGGGCCAGCGCCTCGGGCGCCGAAGCGCCGGCGGTCAGGCCGATACGGCGCTTGCCGGCGATCCATTCGGGGCGCACCTGCTCGGGGGCATCCACCATATAGGCCGGCACACCCAGGCGCTCGGCCAGCTCGCGCAGGCGGTTGGAGTTGGAACTGTTGGGGCTGCCCACCACGATCACCACCTCCACCTGCGGCGCCATGAACTTCACCGCGTCCTGGCGGTTCTGCGTGGCATAGCAGATGTCCTGCTTCTTGGGCTCGCGGATCTGCGCGAAGCGCGCCTTGAGCGCGGCCACGATCTCGCGGGTCTCATCCACCGACAGCGTGGTCTGGGTCACGTAGGCCAGCTGCGACGGGTCGGCAACCTGCAGCGTGGCGACGTCGGCCACCGACTCCACCAGCAGCATGCCGCCGCTGGCCTGGCCCATGGTGCCCTCCACTTCCGGATGGCCGCGATGCCCGATCATCACGATCTCGCAGCCCTCGGCGCGCATTTTGCTCACCTCGACATGCACCTTGGTCACCAGCGGGCAGGTGGCATCGAACACGTGCAGCCCGCGCGCGGCGGCGTCGGCGCGCACTTCGCGCGACACGCCGTGGGCGCTGAAGATGACGGTGGCGCCCGCGGGCACCTCGTCGAGCTCGCGCACGAACACCGCGCCCTTGCGGCGCAGGTCGGCCACCACATAGGCGTTGTGGACGATCTCGTGGCGCACGTAGATGGGCGCGCCGAAGCGCTCGAGCGCACGCTCGACGATCTCGATGGCACGGTCCACGCCGGCACAGAAGCCGCGCGGCTGCGCCATCAGGATTTCTGCGTCGGGTGCGAGGGTCAGGTCAGGCATGCTGCGGTATCAGGATGGTTCGGCACGCGTGCGGCGTGCTCAGAGAATGCCGATCAGCTGCACGTCGAACAGGATGGTCTGCCCGGCCAGCGGATGGTTGAAGTCAAAGAGCGCAGCGGTCTCGCCGATCTCCTTGAGCACACCCGCGTACTTGCCGCCGCCGGGCGCGTTGAACTCCACCAGGTCGCCCGGGCTGTAGTCCTCTTCGAACGAACTGTTCTCGCGCAGCGTGGCCAGCGACACCCACTGCAGCAGCTCGGGGTTGCGCGGGCCAAAGGCCTGCTCCGGCGCTAGCCGGTAGGTCATGCGCTCGCCTTCGGGCATGCCGAACAGCGCCTGCTCCAGCGTCGGCGCGAACTGGCCCTGGCCGAGCAGCAGCGTGGCGGGTTTCTCCTCGAACGTGCTGACAACCTCGGTGCCGTTCTCGAGCGCGATGCTGTAGTGCAGGGTCAGGAAAGAGTCAGCCTGGACAGTCTTGCGGCCAGCCGTGCCGCCGTCGGTTTCCGACGCGAAAGTTTGCAAATTCATGGGTGATCAACCGGTCAACAACCCGTATTGTATTCGACTGGCCCATCGCCCGCCGCCCCGGGCCCGGCCTCACCCTCATCACGGCGTGACTACCCTGGAGTGCTCATGACCATTGCCAACTGGCCCGCCTGCGAGCGGCCCCGCGAGAAACTGCTGGAAAGCGGCGCCGCCGCCCTGTCCGACGCCGAGCTGCTGGCCATCTTGCTGCGCGTGGGCGCGGCCGGCAAAAGTGCCGTGGACCTGGCACGCGAGCTGCTGCACCGCTTCGGCTCGCTGACAGCCCTGTTCGCGGCCGAGGGGCGCGCGCTGACCAGCATCCGCGGCATGGGCGAGACCAAGTATGCCTAGCTGCAGGCCATTCCGGAGCTGGCACGGGGCGCGCTGGCCGAATCGCTGCGGCTGCCCACCCGCTTCGACTCCCCGGCGGCGGTGCGCAACTACCTGCGCCTGACGCTGGCATCGCTGCCGCACGAGGTGTTCCTGTGCCTGTTCCTGGATCCGCCCAACCGCATGGTGGCCAGCGAGGAGCTGTTCCGCGGCACCCTGACGCGCACCGCCGTCTACCCGCGCGAGGTGGCGCGCCAGGCGCTGGTGCATAATGCGGCCGGCATCATCGGCGCGCACAACCACCCGCGCGGCACCACCGCTGGCCGACTGCTGCGACCGCCCGCCCGGGCTGTGACGCCAACGCCACGGCACCGGCAGCGCAGCAACACCAGATAACGTCAAAGCACAGAAGGCATTGATTCGGCGAGGGAATCCGGTCTATAATGCCCGTTTTGCTGAAGTCTCAACCGCTGCAGTCCGGGCCCGCGCGCCTTTTGTTGATCTGTTGCGAACATTGTCCACGAATAGAAGATTTAGGAGTGCTTCATGGCACGCGTCTGTCAAGTGACCGGGAAAGCGCCGATGGTCGGCAACAACGTTTCCCACGCAAACAACAAGACCAAGCGCCGTTTTCTGCCCAACCTGCAGAATCGTCGTTTCTTCGTTGAATCCGAAAACCGCTGGGTGAGCCTGCGCGTCTCGAACGCCGGCCTGCGCCTGATCGACAAGAAAGGCATCGACTCCGTGCTCGCCGACCTGCGCGCACGCGGCGAAGTCTAATTAGGAGCACATCATGGCAAGCAAGGGCGGCCGCGACAAGATCAAGCTGGAATCGACCGCAGGTACGGGTCATTTCTACACGACCACCAAGAACAAGCGCACCATGCCGGAAAAGATGGAGATCATGAAGTTCGATCCCGTCGCCCGCAAGCACGTCGCTTACAAGGAAACCAAGATCAAGTAATTGATCCCGGTTCCCGCCAGAAAGCCCCGCCATGCCGCGGGGCTTTTTGTTTTGTCCATGCAGTGCTGGTGCGATAGGCGACCACCGCACCCGCGGCACTGATGCACGGCATGGCGGGCAGGTGTAGACTTTCCCGTTTCCCCCATCTGCCAAGCGCCCCCCGGCGCATCTCCGCATCATGAATTTCGACGTCGCCATCGTCGGCAGCGGCCTGGCCGGCCTTACGGTCGCACTGCAACTGGCCGACACCCACCGGGTGGCCATCCTCAGCAAGCGCGCCATGACCCAGGGCGCCAGCGACTGGGCGCAGGGCGGGATTGCCGCCGTGCTGGATTCCGGCGACAGCCATGACGAGCATACGCAGGACACGCTCGTCGCCGGTGCGGGGCTGTGCGACGAAGAGGCCACGCGCTTCATCGTGGAGCACGGGCGCGAGGCCATCCAGTGGCTGATCGACCGCGGCGTGCCGTTCACGCGCGACGAGCAGGCCGAACTGGGCTTCCACCTGACGCGCGAGGGCGGCCACAGCCGCCGGCGCATCATCCACGCCGCCGACGCCACGGGCCACGCCGTGGTCAGCACGCTGCTGCAGCAGGCGACGCAGCATCCGAACATCACCATCCTGGAAGACCACTTCGCGATCGACCTGATCACCTCGCGCAAGCTGGGCCTGCCGGGCAACCGCTGCTACGGCCTTTACGTGCTGGACGACAGCACCGGCGCAGTGCATACCCTCACCGCCACGCACACCGTGCTGGCCGCGGGCGGTGCCGGCAAGGTCTACCTGTACACCACCAACCCGGATACGGCCACCGGCGACGGCATCGCCATGGCCTGGCGCGCGGGCTGCCGGGTGTCGAACATGGAATTCATCCAGTTCCACCCGACCTGCCTGTACCATCCCTACGCCAAGTCCTTCCTGATCTCCGAAGCGGTGCGCGGCGAAGGCGGCCTGCTCAAGCTGCCCGACGGCACCCGCTTCATGCCCGAACACGATGCGCGCGCTGAACTGGCGCCGCGCGACGTGGTGGCGCGCGCGATCGACTTCGAGATGAAGAAGCGCGGCCTGGACTGCGTCTACCTGGACATCAGCCACCAGCCCGAGGCCTTCCTGAAGGAACACTTCCCGACCATCCACGCGCGCTGCCTGGAGTTCGGCATCGACATCACGCGCGAGCCGATTCCCGTGGTGCCGGCCGCTCACTACACCTGCGGCGGCGTGGTCACCGACACCGCCGGGCGCACCGATATCGGCAACCTGTACGCCGTCGGCGAAACCGCGTGCACCGGCCTGCACGGCGCCAACCGGCTGGCCTCCAACTCGCTGCTCGAATGCATGGTGATCGGCCGCGCCACGGCCGAGGACATTTCGTCCAAGGACAAGGCCGGCCTGCCGGACATCGCGCTGCCGGCCTGGGATGAAAGCCGCGTCTCCGATGCCGACGAGGAAGTGGTGGTGTCGCACAACTGGGACGAGCTGCGCCGCATGATGTGGAATTACGTCGGCATCGTGCGCACCAGCAAGCGCCTGGAACGCGCCCAACACCGCATCGGCCTGCTGCGCGAGGAGATCGCCGAGTACTACGCCCACTTCCGTGTCACCAGCGACCTACTGGAGCTGCGCAACCTGGTCGAGGTGGCCTCGCTGATCGTGGACAGCGCCTACTCGCGCCATGAAAGCCGGGGACTGCATTTCAGCCGGGACTATCCGGATGCACTGCCCAAGGCGCTGCCGACGGTGATGCAGCCGCCAGCCGCAAGGAAGCGCTGACGGCGGCCAGGCAAAGAAAAACGGGGTGGCGCCGCAAGGCCCCACCCCGTTTTTCTGGTATCGCGCGAAGCGTCAGCCGATGATCCGCAGCGAATAGTCCGTCGCCCGCACGTCCTTGGTCAGCGCACCGACCGAGATCCGGTCCACGCCGGTTTCGGCAAAGGTGCGGATGGTGTCGGCATTGACGCCGCCCGACACCTCCAGCAGCGCCCTGCCCCGGTTGAGCCTGACCGCATCCTGCATCATCGGCACGGTGAAGTTGTCGATCAGCACCGACTTCGCGCCGGCCGCCAGCGCTTCTTCCAGCTCGGCCAGCGATTCCACCTCGATCTGCACCGACGCGCTGGTATCCAGCGCCAGCGCCGCCTGCATGGCCGCGCTGATGCTGCCAGCCGCGGCGATGTGGTTTTCCTTGATCAGGATGCCATCGTACAGCGCCAGCCGCTGGTTCTCGCCGCCGCCGATACGGACCGCGTACTTCTGCGCCAGGCGCAGGCCCGGCAGCGTCTTGCGCGTATCCAGCACGCGCGCACGGGTGCCGGCGATCAGGTCGGCATAGCGGCGCGTGGCGGTGGCCACGCCCGACAGCAGCTGCAGGAAATTCAGCGACGGGCGCTCCGCCGTCAGCAGCGAGCGCGCCGGACCGGTGATCTCGCAGACCACCGAATCGGGCGCCATGCGGGCACCTTCCTGCTGCAGCCAGCGCACTTCCAGCGCCGGGTCGACTGCACGCATGCAGGCATCGAACCAGGGCTGGCCGCATAGCACGGCGGACTCGCGCACGATCACGCGTGCGCGCGCCGCCTTGGCCGCAGGTACCAGCAGGCCGGTCAGATCGCCGCTGCCGACATCCTCGGCAATGGCGGCCTGCACATTGGCTTGCAGCGCGGCCTGCAGCGCCGGGCCATAGCTGTCGAAAATCGGGTTCACGCTCATGCCGGGCCAATCCCCTGGAACAGCGCCTGTTCCTTGGCCAGGTCTGCCGACGGACGCACATTGCGCTTCTGCGCGGCGGCGAAGTCCAACATGCGGTTGATGCAAGTCACCGCCTGGCGCCCGGTCACCGGGTCGACATGGATCTCGTTGCGGCCGGTTTCCAGCACCTCGGCCAGGTTGGTGAGCGCGTTCATGGCCATCCACGGGCAGTGCGCGCAGCTCTTGCAGGTGGCGCTGTTGCCGGCCGTGGGCGCTTCAATGAAGTGCTTGCCAGGCGCCGCCATGCGCATCTTGTGCAGGATGCCGTTGTCGGTGGCGACGATGAACTCGGTCGCGTCCAGCTTCTGTGCGGCCTCGATCAGCTGCGAGGTGGAGCCGACCACGTCGGCCTGCGCCACCACGTTTTCCGGCGATTCCGGATGCACCAGGATCTTGGCGTTGGGGAATTCGCGGCGCAGCAGGTCCAGCTCGATGCCCTTGAACTCGTCGTGCACCAGGCACGAGCCCTGCCACAGCAGCATGTCGGCACCGGTCTGCTTCTGGATATAGCTGCCCAGGTGCTTGTCCGGCGCCCACAGGATCTTCTTGCCCTGCGCATGCAGGTGCTCGACGATCTTCAGGCCGATGCTGGAGGTCACCATCCAGTCCGCGCGCGCCTTCACGGCGGCGCTGGTGTTGGCGTAGACCACCACGGTGCGGTCCGGGTGCGCATCGCAGAAGGCGGCGAACTCGTCGGCCGGGCAACCCAGGTCGAGCGAGCAGGTCGCGTCCAGGTCCGGCATCAGCACGGTCTTCTCGGGGCTCAGGATCTTGGCGGTCTCGCCCATGAAGCGCACGCCCGCCACCACCAGGGTCTGGGCCTCGTGGTCGCGGCCGAAGCGGGCCATTTCCAGGGAGTCGGAGACGCAGCCGCCGGTTTCCTCGGCCAGGTCCTGCAGGTCGGCGTCGACGTAATAGTGCGCCACCAGCACCGCATTGCGCTCCTTGAGCAGGCGGCGAATACGTGTCTTCAGGGACTGGCGCTCGTCGGGCGTCAGCACCGGCGGCACCTTGGCCCAGGCATGGGCCACGCAGCTACCGCCAGTGGCGTTTTCGGCATCCGACAGGTTCGGCTTTTCGAACTCGACGGTCTTGATCGATTGTGGGGTCATCTCCGGTACTCCTCTAGACCTCCGCCAGCAAGGGTGCGGCCCGGCCAGAATATTGGGGAGTTTATCTAAAACAAAAGCCCCGCCATGGGCGGGGCTTTGTCAAACCATACGGCGCGGCCGAATTGTATCAGGCGTAGCGGCGCAGGCGCAGCGAGAAATCTTGCAGCGCCTGGATGCCACTGGCCTCGGCACGATGGCACCAGGCCTGCAGCTGCTGCAGCAGCTGCTCGCGCGTCAGGTTGGAACGGCCCCAGATGGCGGCCAGTTCACGGCGCATTTCGACGAAGGTCTGCAGCGCCTTGTTCTGTTCGACGATGCTGGCGAGCTGTTCGCGCTGCGGCGCGGCCAGCTTGGTTTCCTCGCGGTGGAACCACTTGCTGGCCGGCTTGAAGCTGCGGTACTCGGCCACGCCGCCTTCCTTGAGCTTGTCCAGTTCCTGGCGGAACGCGCCCTTGACGGCCTTGGCGTAGCGCGCCATCACGTCATAGCGGTTGGCGATGATCGCTTCCAGCGTGTTGTGGTCAACCGGGCGGGCTTCCACCAGGCGCGCCTTGGGCGGGGTCTTCTTGACCTTGGCCAGGCCGACTGCCTGCATCGCGCGGATATAGCCCCAGCCCACATCGAACTCATACCACTTGATCGAGAACTTGGCCGAGGTCGGGTAGGTGTGGTGGTTGTTGTGCAGTTCTTCGCCACCAATGATCAGACCCCACGGCGATACATTGGTCGAGGCGTCCTCGCAATCGTAGTTGCGATAACCCCACCAGTGGCCAAGGCCGTTGATGATGCCGGCGGCATGGATCGGGATCCACAGCATCTGCACCGCCCACACGGTCATGCCGATCACGCCGAACAGCGCCAGGTCGATGATCAGCATCAGGCCGACACCCTGCCAGCCGAAGCGCGAGTACACATTGCGCTCGACCCAGTCATTGGGGCAGCCATGGCCGAACTTGGCGATGGTTTCCTTGTTCTTGGATTCGGCCCGATACAACTCCGCGCCCTCCAGCAGCACCTTGCGGATGCCGCGGGTCTGCGGGCTGTGCGGATCTTCTTCGGTTTCGCACTTGGCGTGGTGCTTGCGGTGGATCGCGGTCCACTCGCGCGTGACCATGCCCGTGGTCAGCCAGAGCCAGAAGCGGAAGAAATGCTGGGCGATCGGGTGCAGATCCAGCGACCGGTGCGCCATGCAGCGGTGCAGGAAGATGGTGACGCCGGCGATCGTGATATGCGTCATCACGAGCGTGTAGATGACGATCTCCCACCAGGTCCAGTTGGCAAGGCCGTTGGCGGCCCAGTCAAGAATAGTGTCGAACAAACTGTTCTCCGTCAGTTAAACAGGGACTTTCCCGTGCAGCCCGGCGGGGCCGGTGCACGCAATGCGCAGAAAAAAGGCTGCGAATCCAAGTGATTGCGATAGCTTTCTGGCGCCTGCCACGGGACCCGAAGTCATTCCGGGCTCCCAGGCACACGAGTCTCGCGCCGGCGCTGGGATGACCCTCCGCGGGCGGGACAAGGTACGAGCCGCTGCAATCTGGCGGCTGTCTGATGTGGGAGCGTGCGCTGCAACCTTAGCTGCAACCCGCGACAACCCGGCATTCTACCGGATCGCGCGACGCGCAAGCATACGCTATTTCCCGGATTTTGACGGGGTGCAACGGTTTTCGTTCCGTGGGTGGCGCATGCTGCGCCCGCTTGGCGGCCTATGCGGCACTCGCCGCATTCGCCTCCGCTACGATGTTAGATGGGGGCAGATCGGCACCGGGCAAGGGTGCTCCCCCCAGCACGCGGAGTTCGCGCTGCGGATAGGGGATGGAAATCCCATGCTCGCGGAGCGTGCGCCAGATCGCGCGGTTCATCGCGGACTGCACGCCCAGCTTGCCGTTCTGCGGATCGGCCACGAAGACCGCGACCTCGTACTCGATGCCGCTGTCGGCAAACAGCACCAGGAAAGCGGCGGGCTCCGGTTCGGGCAGCACGCGCGGCAGGTTGCGCACGCACGCGGTCAGCAGCGCGATCACCGTTTCCGGATCGGCGTTGTAGTCTGCCTGCACCCGGGTAGCCACGCGCACATTGGTGTTGGAGAACGAATGGTTCTGCACCGGCTGCGCCACCAGCTGCTCGTTCGGCACCAGGGTTTCGCCATCGCCGTTGCGCACCACCGTGTAGCGGGTGCGGATCTGCGACACGATGCCGGTGTACTTGTCCACCGTGATCTGGTCGCCCAGCTTGACCGAGCGGTCCAGCAGGATGATGAAGCCGGAGATGTAGTTGCTGGCGATCTTCTGCAAACCCAGCCCCAGGCCCACGCCCAGCGCGCCACCGAACACCGACAGCACGGTCAGGTCGATCCCCACCAGCGACAGGCTCAGCAGCAGCGACACCAGCAGCAGCAAGGCCTTGGAGATGCGCGTCAGCACCACCTTCAGGTTGCCGTCGAGGTTGGTCGAGCGCATCAGCCGCTCTTCCAGCCAGGAACCGAACCACAGCGCCACCAGCACCGTCAGCAGGATCCAGACCACCGCCATCAGGGTGTCGGCCAGGTTGATCTTCTGCTTGCCGCCGATCGAGAAGCGCACGCCCTCCATCCACGCCACCACGTCCGCCAGCACACCCAGCACGTACAGCGCCATGCCGGCCCACACCAGCGTGGTCAGCACCTTCTCCACCAGCAGCAGCATGCCGTGCAGCTGGCCGCTGCCCGACATTACCCGGCGCAGCACATAGAAGGTGAAATTCAGGAAGGTGATGCCGAACAGCGGCACCAGCGCCAGGCGCAGCACGCTGATCGGGATCAGCGGCGCCAGCGCGAAGCGGGCGATCAGCACCAGCACCCAGCCGGCGAGCGGGAACATGGCGCGCTCGAGGCTGGCGGCGGCAAAGCGCACGGAGAAGCTTGAGCTTTCGTAGCGCGCTTCCAGGCGCCGCACCACGAAGCGCGCCAGCGGCCACGCCACCAGCAGGCAGCCGGCCAGTACCAGCAGCTGCCAGAAGAAGCCCGGCCCGCCTGCGTCGCGGATCAGGTCGTCCAGCATCTTGCCGAACATGGAATGGGAGGCCTTCAGGTCCTTCAGGCCGCCCAGGTCGGACAGGGTCTCACCGTTCATGGAGGAAACTCAGGGTTGGCGCGGCCGCCCGCGCGATCGGCGGGCGGCCCGGCAGGCACCGCCGCTCAGCTGGTGCGTTCCAGCACCGCGGCAAAGAAGCCGTCGGTCTGGTGCAGGTGCGGATACAGGGCAAACATGCCGTTGTCCGGCAGCCCGGTCACTTCGATCTTCTGCTCGGCCAGCACTTCGGCGGCCGGCACCAGGCGGAAGTTGGGGTGCGCAGCCAGGAAGTCGCGCACGATCTGCTCGTTTTCAGCTTCCAGCACGCTGCAGGTCGCGTAGACCACGCGGCCGCCGCCCTTCACCAGCCGCGCGGCCGAGTCCAGGATCGCGCTCTGCTTGGCAGTCAGTTCCAGCACCGACTCCGGCGATTGCCGCCACTTCAGGTCGGGGTTGCGGCGCAGCGTGCCCAGCCCGCTGCAGGGCGCGTCGACCAGCACGCGGTCGGCCTTGCCGGCCAGGCGCTTGATCTTGGCGTCGCGCTCGGAGTCGATCAGCACCGGGTGGACGTTGGACAGCCCGCTGCGCGCCAGCCGCGGCTTCAGGTTGGCCAGGCGCTTTTCCGATACGTCAAAGGCATAGAGCCGGCCGGTGGAGCGCATCGCCGCGCCGAGCGCCAGGGTCTTGCCGCCCGCGCCGGCGCAGAAGTCGACCACCATCTCGCCGCGCTTGGGTGCGACCAGGTTGCACAGCAGCTGGCTGCCCTCATCCTGCACCTCGACCAGGCCGTTGACGAAGATCGGCAGCTGGTTCAGCGCCGGCTTGCCGGCCATGCGGATGCCGGCCGGCGCCATCGGCGTGGGCTCGGCGCCCAGGCCGGCGGCCTGCAGCTCGGCCAGTGCGGCTTCGCGGCTGGTCTTGGCCAGGTTGACGCGCAGGTCCAGCGGCGCCGGACGCAGCAGCGCGTCGCCCAGGGCCGCCGCAAAGGCCTCGCCGTGGCCGCGCACCAGTTCATCGTAGAGCCACTCGGGCAGGTTGGCGCGCACGCGCGGCGCCAGGCTGGAGCGCTCGATCGTGGTCAGTCGGTCCAGCCACTCGGCTTCTTCGGGATGCAGGAACGGCGTCAGCGTGTCGCGGCCCAGGGTCGCGGCCAGGCCCAGCAGCGCCAGCCGGCGCGAGGTCGCGCCCGTGCCGCTTTCGGCAAACTGCGCAAACTCGACGCGCCGGCGCAGCACCGCGTAGATGGCCTCGGCGATGATGCCGCGCTCGCGGTGGCCAAGCTTGCTGTTCTCGCGGAAGTAGTAGCTCACCACGGCATCGGCCGGGCGCGCAAACAGCATGACCTTGCCGAGCAGGCGGTCGATATGCTGGATATGGGTGGCATGCAGGCCGCCGTGCGAGCGGACCGCGGCGCCGTCGGCATTGGGCGACTTGCGGATGGGGCTGCCCTTGCCCTTGCTGCGCACGGGGGCGCGTCCTTCGCTGCGCGGGGATCGGGTTCCTGCCTGGGTGCGACTCATGCCTTGACTCCTCCCGCCGGGGTATTGGCGGAGATGGCCATCAGCAATTGCGATTCGGCCGGGTTGATAACGTTGACTACGCCGTCCTGCAGTTGCAGGCGGTTCTCGACGAACCATTGCACGGCGCGGGGATAGATCACGTGCTCGCATTCGAGCAG
This sequence comes from Cupriavidus sp. GW823-FHT06D04, assembly GCF_058795055.1. Lineage (NCBI taxonomy): Bacteria > Pseudomonadati > Pseudomonadota > Betaproteobacteria > Burkholderiales > Burkholderiaceae > Cupriavidus > Cupriavidus sp. GW823-FHT06D04. The sequence goes on from NZ_JBXAHL010000001.1 coordinate 519,978, forward strand.
GCGCGCGGCCAGGCTCTCGGGCGTGTCCGCGGGCTGCACATCAAGTGCAGCCTGGATCACGATCGGGCCATGGTCGAGTTCAGGGGTGACAAAGTGCACGGTGGCGCCATGCAGCTTGACGCCGGCGTCCAGCGCCTGCTTGTGGGTGTTCAGGCCCGGGAAGCACGGCAGCAGCGACGGATGGATATTCAGCAGCCGGCCCGCATAGCGGTCGACGAAGCCGGGCGTGAGTATACGCATGAAACCGGCAAGTACCACCAGGTCGGGCGCGTAGGCGTCGATGGCCTCGGCCAAAGCCGCGTCGAAAGCAGCACGGTCAGGGTGCTGGCGATGGTCGACCACGCCGGTTTCGATGCCCTGCTGCTGCGCGAATTGCAGCCCGGCGGCATCCGGCCGGTTCGACAGTACTGCCGCCACCCGGGCAGGCCAGCCGCCCCCCGCGCAGGCACGGACGATGGCTTCCATATTGGAGCCTCGCCCGGAAATCAAGATGACAATTTTTTTCATCGCGCAATTCTACCAAGGCAAGGCGCTAAACTCCGGTAAAGCCAACGCATTACGTGCTTAATTCACGAGAATCGGACAGGGCGCGATGTCTCTAACATGTGACGGCGTGACCGTATACCCCCGATTGATGGATTGTGACGCTTCGCCCCCTCTGCTAGAGTGGGCGCTACGTCCACGCGCCAACCCTGTGCCTGACACAGTGCTCGCCAAGAGCTGGTGACAACAAGGACGAAACGGGAATTTGAACGGGAATTCGCATGTCGAACGCTGCACCGACGTTGTTGGTGGTCGATGATCATCCTATGGCTTTGTCAGGCACTACGGCTTTTCTCGCCGAAGTCATGCCGGATGTGGCTGTCCATGCCGCCGGCAGTGCCCGCGAAGCCCTGACAAGCCTGCAGCAGGGGTTGCGCCCCGATATCGTGCTGCTCGATATCTGGCTGAACGATGGCACGGGCTTCGACGCCATGCAGTCGTTCAAGACCGTCATTCCTGGCGCACGCTTCATCTTCATGTCCGCCGAGGCCACCCCCGAGATCGTCGGTCGCGCCCGCGCGCTGTCGGCCTGCGGCTTCGTCGGCAAGCACCTTGATGCCAATGCCTTCACCGCCGCGGTGCGCAAGGTGCTGGCAGGCGACACCTCCTTCCCCACCGATGAGGCCCTGAACGGCCGCGCGCAGTCGTTCGGGCCCGCCCACGGCATTCCGGTCACGCCGGCCGAACTCGGCCTGACGCCGCGCCAGGGCTCGGTGCTGGCGCTGGTGCTGGAAGGCCTGCCGAACAAGGTGATCGCGCGCCGCCTGGGGCTGACCGAGAACACCGTCAAGGAACACGTGTCGGCCATCCTGCAGCGCCTGGGCGTGCGCACGCGCATGCAGGTGATGTCGCGCATGGAGCGGTTCCGCCTGCGCCAGTAACGCAGGCCGGCACCCTTCGCCGTCCTCCCCCCGCCCTACGCCGGCCGCAGCCAGCGGCGCAGCAACAGCCGCAGCGAAGCCGGGTCCACCGGCTTGGGCAGCACGAAATACCCCGCCTCTTCCGCCGCCGCCAGCGCGGCGGATTTCAGGTCGCCGGTCAGCAGCGCGCTGCGCGCCTGCGGCTGCGTGTTCTGCCAGCGCTCGAGCAAATCCAGTCCGTTCTCGCTGCCGGGCAGGCGCAGGTCGCAGAAGATGATGTCCGGGCGCAGGCCCTTCGCAAACAGCTTGTCAGCCTCGGCGCCGTGCGCGGCGCAGGCCACGCGGATGCCCCAGGCCTCCATCAGCGCGATCCAGGCCTTGCGGATCTGGCTGTCGTCGTCGACCACCAGCACCGTGCCCTGCAGGCGGTCGGGCTTGGCCTCTTCTGCCTGCGCCATCGCGCGCATCTCGCGCACGCTGGCGACGGTCTCGGCCGGCACCGTCGCCAGCGCGAACCAGAACACCGAACCCTTGCCCGGCACCGAGCGCACGCCATAGGTGCCGCGCATCAGGCGCACGCATTCCTTGAAGATGGCCAGCCCCAGGCCCAGGCCCTGCGACGGGTCGCGCTGCGGGTTATGGACCTGGTAGTACGGCGAAAAGATGTCGGGCAGGTGCTCCGGTGTCACGCCGGCGCCGGTATCCCAGACTTCCAGCCGCACACTCTTGCGGCGCTGGCGCGCGGTCACCAGCACGCCGCCGCGCTGGGTGTAGCGCAGCGCGTTCTGCACCAGGTTGAACAGGGCCCGGCGCAACAGCACCGGCTCGGCCATGGCGTACAGCTCGTCGGGCACGCGCGGGGTCAGGGTCAGGCCGCTTTCGCGCGCATCGGCGGCAAACTGGCTCATCACGTCGCGGATCAGAGCGCCCAGCTCGCATGGCTCCAGCGTCGGCAGGACCTTGCGCCCTTCCAGCTTGGACAGGTCCAGCAGCGAACGGAACAAGAGGTCGATGGTCTGGGTGCCCGCCGCCACCTGCTCCACCAGCGGATGCAGCGCCGACGACTGGTTGCGCGCGCGCAGCGCCTCCACCAGCATCACCAGCGCATGCACCGGCTGGCGCAGGTCGTGGCTGGCGGCAGCCAGGAAGCGCGACTTCTCCTCGCTGGCATGCAGCGCGCGCTCTTTTTCCTCCTGGAACTGCTTGGCCAGGCGGCGGCTGTCGCCCTCGAGCTGGATGGCGCGCACCAGCGTGACCTGCAGGTTGAAGGCATGGCGCGACAGCATCCCCCCGTAGATCACCAGCAGTCCCTGCACATAGGCGCCATGGCCGGGGAAGGCGAATTCCGCCATCAGGATGTTGGGCACCAGGATCGGCACGCCGGCATAGACCAGGTTCGACGGCACCGGCGCCTGCGACACCGCGCCGCCAGCCAGCACCCCAAGGGTCAGCAGGTACAGCACGCTTGAGAACACCGCCGAGCCTGTATACAAATGCAGCAGTGCCGAGCTGCCCCAGGTCACGCCGGTCAGGAAGGCAACCGCGCGCATATTGTTCCACCACTTGCGCGTGTGCGCGGAACGGCTCATCGAGGCATGGTCGCGCTGGTAGCCGACGTAGAACCACAGGCCGCCGGCCGTCAGCAGCAGCATCACCGCGCACCAGCCGAGCAAGGCCGAGTGGCTCACGTCGTTCCAGAATCCCAGTGTGGTCAGCGCGGGCAGCAGCACCGAGGCCACGATTGCCGTAGGCGAGTTCTTGTGCACGATGGCCATCAGCTTGGCGCGCGTCTCGACGTCGAGCTGGGCGGTCGCCTGAGGCAGGACTCGGGGCAGGAGCCGGGAAAAGAACCGGTTGGGCAGCGCTTTCAAGTGTGGCTGGCTTGGAATGGGCGGATATCGGGGGCAGCAGGTGCCAGGGCCGAAGTGGAGCCGAAGTGGGCCATATCATGCCGCCTTTTGCGGCATCGCGCCATGCCGCGAGGGCCGGTTGCGGCACAAAAACAGCAGCGCGGCACCGGCCGCGGGCGGCGGGAGCGGCAAGCGGACCCATTCGCCTTATAATGCTCGCTTTACCTGAAACGTTTCCCGCCGTCCCCGTGAAAGTCTTCCGCGGCCTGCCCAACGCCGAAAGCCGGGCGCCCTGCGCGCTCACCATCGGCAATTTCGACGGTGTGCATCGCGGCCACCAGTCGCTGCTCGCGCGTGCGCGCGCAGCGGCCGACGCACGCGGCCTGCCGCTGTGCGTGATGACCTTCGAGCCGCATCCGCGCGAGTTCTTCACCCCGGACAAGGCCCCCACCCGCATCGCGCTGCTGCGCGACAAGCTGGAAAGCCTGCGCCGCAACGGCGTGGACCGGGTGGTGGTGGAACACTTCAACGCCCACTTTGCCGCCCAGTCGCCGCAGGCGTTCGTCGAGAACGTGCTGTGGCATGGCCTGCACGCGCGCTGGGTGCTGGTCGGCGACGACTTCCGCTTCGGCGCCAAGCGCGCCGGCGACTTTACCTACCTGCAGGAAGCCGGGCGTCGCTACGGCTTCGATGTCGAGCAGATGGGCTCGGTGTCCGAAGGCGGCATCCGCATCTCCAGCTCGGCGGTGCGCCAGGCGCTGGCTGACGGCGACCTGGAGCATGCCCGGCGCCTGCTCGGCCACGGCTATGCCATCAGCGGCCACGTGATCCACGGCCGCAAGCTGGGCCGCGACCTGGGCTTCCCGACGCTGAACCTGCGCATCTCGCACAAGCGGCCGGCAGTCAGCGGCATCTTCGTGGTGCAGGTGCATGGCATCGCCGACCAGCCCTTGCCGGGCGTGGCCAGCATCGGCGTGCGCCCCACCATCGAGGACGCCGGCCGGGTGCTGCTGGAAGTTCACCTGTTCGATTTCAAAGAGAACCTGTACGGCAAGCTGGTGCGGGTTGAATTCATGAAGAAGCTGCGCGACGAAGCGCGCTTCGACAACCTGGACCAGCTCACCGCCGCCATCGCCAAGGACAGCGCCGATGCGCGCGCCTTCTTCGGCCTGACCGCCCCGGGCGCGGCCGAAGGCAGCGGCGGGCGCGACTTCGCCACCTCCGCCACCGACCGAATTAGGTAGCGGCCGGCGCCTGCCCGCATGCCAGTGGCGCGGGCCCGGCACGCACGCCGCCTGCCCCAGTCTTTCCGCGCGCCCGCCGGCCTGCCGCCGCCCGCGCGCCCAACCCGAATTGCCCTGAGAATCGAAATGTCTGACGACAAACGCGCCAAGCCCGAGAAAAGCAAGTATCCGGTCAACCTGCTCGACACGCCCTTCCCGATGCGTGGCGACCTGCCCAAGCGCGAGCCGCAGTGGGTCAAGCAGTGGCAGGACAAGCAGCTCTACAAGAAGATCCGCGCGGCGCGCAAGGGCGCGAAGAAGTTCGTGCTGCATGACGGCCCGCCGTATGCCAACGGCGACATCCATATCGGCCACGCAGTCAACAAGGTGCTCAAGGACATGATCATCAAGGCGCGCGGCCTGACCGGGCTGGACGCCGTCTACGTGCCGGGCTGGGACTGCCACGGCATGCCGATCGAGATCCAGATCGAGAAGAAGTTCGGCAAGGGCCTGCCGGTGCAGGAGGTCCAGGCCAAGGCGCGCGCCTACGCCACCGAGCAGATCAAGCGCCAGATGGTGGATTTCGAGCGCCTGGGCGTGCTGGGCGATTGGGACCACCCCTACCTGACCATGAACTACAGCAACGAGGCGGATGAACTGCGCGCACTCGGCAAGATCATGGAGAAGGGCTATGTGTTCCGCGGCCTGAAGCCGGTGAACTGGTGCTTCGACTGCGGCTCGGCGCTGGCCGAGGCCGAGGTCGAATACAAGGACAAGGTCGACCTGTCGATCGACGTGGGCTTCCCGTTCGCGCAAGCCGACAAGCTGGCGCACGCGTTCAAGGTGCCGTTCGAGCAGCTCGACGGCAAGCCCGGCTGGATCGTGATCTGGACCACCACGCCGTGGACCATCCCGAGCAACCAGGCGCTGAACGTGCACCCGGAAGTGGAATACGCGCTGGTCGAGACCCCGCGCGGCTACCTGATCCTGGCCACCGAGCGCGTCGAGGAGCAGCTGAAGGTCTACGGCCTGGAAGGCAAGGTCGTGGCCACCACCACCGGCGCGGCACTGTCGGAAATCCGCTTCCACCACCCGCTGGCGAAGATGGACGCGGGCTATGACCGCCTGTCGCCGGTCTACCTGGGCGACTACGTCACCACCGACACCGGCTCGGGCATCGTGCACTCGGCGCCGGCCTACGGCGTGGAAGACTTCCAGTCGTGCAAGGCGCACGGCATGGCCGATTCGGACATCATCAGCCCGGTGATGGGCAACGGCGTCTATGCCGGCACGCTGCCGCTCTTTGGCGGGCTGTCGATCTGGGACGCCAACCCGAAGATCGTCGAGGTGCTGCAGGCCTCGGGCAACCTGTTCAATTCGCACAAGTACACCCACAGCTACATGCACTGCTGGCGCCACAAGACGCCGATCATCTACCGCGCCACCTCGCAGTGGTTCGCGGGCATGGACGTGGACCCGGCCGACGAGAACGGCAAGACCGGCCCCACCCTGCGCGAGACCGCGCTGGCCGGCATCGACGCCACCGAGTTCTTCCCGGCCTGGGGCAAGCAGCGCCTGCACAACATGATCGCCAACCGGCCGGACTGGACGCTGTCGCGCCAGCGCCAGTGGGGCGTGCCGATGGCCTTCTTCCTGCACAAGGAAACCGGTGCGCTGCACCCGCGCACGCCGCAGCTGCTGGAAGAAGTGGCAAAACGCGTCGAACAGCACGGTATCGAGGCCTGGCAGACGCTGGATCCGAAGGAGCTGCTCGGCGACGAGGCCAGCCAGTACGAAAAGAATCGCGACACGCTGGACGTCTGGTTCGATTCCGGCACCACGCACTGGACCGTGGTCCGCGGCTCGCACCGCGACGACTTGTACGATCCGTCAGCCGATACGCCCGATGGCCGCCTCGCCGACCTGTACCTGGAAGGCTCGGACCAGCACCGCGGCTGGTTCCATTCGTCGCTGCTGACGGCGTCGATGCTGTACGGCAAGCCGCCCTACAAGGCGCTGCTGACGCACGGCTTCACCGTCGACGGCGAGGGCCGCAAGATGTCCAAGTCGGTCGGCAACACCGTGGCGCCGCAGGACATCACCAACAAGATGGGCGCCGAGATCATCCGCCTGTGGGTGGCCTCGACCGACTACTCCGGCGAGCTGTCGATCTCGGACGAGATCCTCAAGCGCGTGGTGGAAAGCTACCGCCGCATCCGCAACACGCTGCGCTTCCTGCTGTCCAACCTGTCCGACTACGACCACGCCAGGCATGCGCTGCCGGCGTCGGAATGGCTGGAGATCGACCGCTACGCCGTGGCGCTGACCGCGCAACTGCAGCAGGAAGTGCTGTCGCACTACGAGTCGTATGAATTCCACCCGGTGGCGTCCAAGCTGCAGACGTTCTGCTCCGAGGACCTGGGCGGCTTCTACCTCGATGTGCTGAAGGACCGCCTGTACACCACCGCGCCGGACTCCAAGGCCCGCCGCGCGGCGCAGAACGCGCTGTACCACATCACCCAGGCGATGCTGCACTGGATGGCGCCGTTCCTGTCGTTCACCGCCGAGGAAGCGTGGCAGATCTTCGCCCACGGCACCGAGCACACCGACACCATCTTCACCAGCACCTACTACGCGGTGCCGGAAGTCGACGACGGCGCCGACGACCTGCTGCAGAAGTGGCACACGCTGCGCGAAGTGCGCGCCGAGGTCACCAAGCAGCTGGAAGCGGTGCGCGTGGAAGGCGAGATCGGCTCGTCGCTGCAGGCCGAGCTGACCATCCAGGCCGGCGGCCCCGTGCTGGACGCGCTGCAGAGCCTGGGCGACGACCTGCGCTTCGTGCTGCTGACCTCTTCGGCCAAGGTAACGCACGCGCCCGAGGCCGGCGACCTGCTGGTCACGGTGACCCCGTCGGCCCATGCCAAGTGCGAGCGCTGCTGGCACTACCGCGCCGATGTCGGCCACAACCCGGACCATCCGACCCTCTGCGGGCGCTGCGACAGCAACCTGTTCGGCGCCGGTGAACACAGGAGCCATGCCTGATGGCATCGACCACGTCCCGTTCCGCCCGCCCGGCACGCCGCAACAACAAGGCCGCCGGCAGCACCACCCCGCTGCTGTGGATGGCCTTCGCGCTGCTGGTGGTAGTGCTCGACCAGTTCTTCAAGATCGTCATTGTGCGCACCTTCACCTATGGTGAATCGCGCCCGGTGACCAGCTTCTTCAACCTGGTGCTGGTCTACAACAAGGGCGCGGCGTTCAGCTTCCTGGCCGATGCCGGCGGCTGGCAGCGCTGGTTCTTCACCGGTCTTGGCCTCGTGGTGGGCGCGTTCATCGTCTGGCTGCTGTACCGCCATACCGGCCAGCGCATGTTCTGCTTCGCGGTGTCGCTGATCCTGGGCGGCGCGGTCGGCAACGTGATCGACCGCGTGGTCTACGGGCACGTGGTCGATTTCCTGGACTTCTATGTGCGCAACTACCACTGGCCTGCCTTCAACGTGGCCGACTGCGCGATCACGGTCGGCGCGGTACTGCTGATCGTGGACGAGCTGCGGCGGGTGCGGCGCCACTGAGCGCCGCCAGACCACAGCAGGTGATGCCAGGGCCGCGAATGCGGCCCTGATGCCATCCGGTGCCGCTGCCGGCAGCAGCGAGCACGCTCAGCCGGTATCATGCCGTTTCCCACCCTTTGACGAGCCTTACCATGGATTTGCGCGGCAAGCACATCGTTCTCGGCCTGACCGGCGGCATCGCCTGCTACAAGTCGGCCGAACTGGTCCGCCTGCTGACCAAGGCCGGCGCCACCGTGCAGGTGGCCATGACCGAGGCGGCGACGCATTTCATCACGCCGGTGACGATGCAGGCCTTGTCCGGCCGGCCGGTCTTCCTGTCGCAGTGGGATGCCCGCATCGACAACAACATGGCGCACATCGACCTGTCGCGCGAGGCCGATGCCATCGTCATCGCCCCGGCCTCGACCGATTTCATGGCGCGCCTGGCCAACGGTCTGTGCGACGACCTGCTCAGCACCCTGTGCATCGCGCGCGACTGCCCGCTGCTGGTGGCGCCGGCGATGAACCGCCAGATGTGGGCTGCCCCCGCCACCCAGCGCAACGCCGCGCAGCTGCGCGCCGACGGCGTGATGATCCTGGGCCCTGGCAGCGGCGACCAGGCCTGCGGCGAGGTCGGCGACGGCCGCATGCTGGAACCCGAAGAGCTGCTCGACGACATCATCGCCTTCTTCCAGCCCAAGCCGCTGCAGGGCAAGCGCGTGCTGATCACCGCCGGCCCGACCTTCGAGGCGATCGACCCGGTGCGCGGCATCACCAACCTGTCGTCCGGCAAGATGGGCTTCTCGATCGCGCGCGCGGCGCGCGAGGCCGGAGCCGAGGTGCTGCTGGTGGCCGGCCCCACCGGCCTGCCCACCCCGCGCGGCGTGGTCCGGACCGACGTGCGCAGCGCGCAGCAGATGCATGACGCGGTGATCGCGCAGCTGCACGGCGTGGATGTCTTTGTCGCCGTGGCCGCGGTGGCGGACTGGCGCCCGGCTGAAGTCGCACAGCAGAAGCTGAAGAAGGCCAACGATACCGACACCCCCACGCTGCAGTTCGTGCAGAACCCCGACATCCTGGCCTCGGTCGCGGCGCGGGCTGACGCACCCTACTGCGTCGGCTTCGCCGCCGAGAGCGAGAACCTGGAGCAGTACGGCGAGCAGAAACGCCAGCGCAAGGGCGTGCCGCTGCTGGTCGGCAATATCGGCCACCATACCTTCGGCCTGGACGACAACGAGATCGTGCTGTTCGACGCCGCCGGCATGACGCGGCTGCCGCGCGCCGACAAGCTGTCGCTGGCGCGCCAGCTGGTGGCGGCGATCGGCCAGCGCCTGCCCGGGCGCGCACGGCCCTGATGGCGCGCGCGCGTCCGGTATCATGCGCGGCTGCCACCTATTCCGTTGAACCGATTTTCCCCAGGATTCCCATGACCCAGCCACTGAACCCGACCGTCGAAATCAAGGTGCTCGATGCGCGCCTGAATGAATGGGGCCTGCCCGCCTACCAGAGCGAAATGGCCGCCGCCATCGACCTGCATGCCTGCGTCGACGCCCCGGTATCGATCGCGCCGGGCACGCCCGCGCAACTGGTGCCGGCCGGCATCGCCGTGCACATGGGCAACCCGTACATGGCCGCGACCATCGTGCCGCGCTCGGGCCTGGGCCACAAGAAGGGCCTGGTGCTGGGCAATTCGATCGGCGTGATCGATGCCGACTACCAGGGCCAGATCATGGTCAGCGTGTGGAACCGCAATGCGCCCGGCACCGAGCCGATCGTGATCCAGCCGGGCGAGCGCATCGCGCAGATGATGTTCGTGCCGGTGCTGCGGCCGGTGTTTTCGACGGTGGCAGAATTCAGCGAAGACAGCGAACGCGGCGCGGGCGGCTTTGGCTCGACCGGCGTACATCACGCCAAGGCCAGCGCCTGACGCAGCCTAAGGCCGCACAAGACACTGGCGCCCCGCGGGGCGCCAGTTTGCATTTCAGCCCTGCTGCTCGAACAGCAGCGCCACGCCGCTGGCGGCATCCGCCAGCACCAGGGTCTCGCGCGGGCCCAGATCGTGGGTCGGCACACCCTGTTCGCGCCACCCGGCACGCGCCGCCGCCAGGTCATTGGTGCGCAGGCGGATCGCCGCGTAGCCCGGCCCCTCGCGCCGGATATGCGCGGTGCCGGTGGCCGAAGCCAGCGCCTGCGGCGTGCTGACCACCAGCGTGGCATCGTCCAGCGCCAGGCTGCAGACATGTTCGCTCAGCTGCGTCAGCTCGCCGCCGGTCAGCTCCGCGTAGGCGCGCGCGGCGGCGTCCACCAGCGCGGGCGCCACCACCAGGAACATGGTGGCGATGCTCTGCGCGCCGTTGGCATGGCGGGTCCATTCGGGCCGCCACAGCAGTTCGGGCGTACGGTGCTCGCAAACGAAGTAGCGCGCGCCCGGCGCATCGTCGAGCGCGGTCACGCGAAAGGTGGCCGGATGCTCGCTGCCGTCATCCAGCCGCACCGGACGCGAGAACTCGATCGGGTCCGAGGTGTGCCAGCCTGCCGCGCGCAGCCGTGCCGCGGTGGCAAAGGCATCGGCGCTCTTGCACGACATCGCCGCGCAGCCGCCGCCGTGCGCCTGCGCATCCCAGTAGTACTGGCGGCTGGGGCTGGGCGCGGTCACGTGCAGCAGCTCAACGTAGTCCCGCCGCAGCATGATGCAGTGGTTCTGCGAGCCGAGCGTGTGGTAGCCGCGCGGCGTCAGCGTAAAGCCGAGCCGGCGCCAGGCCTGGGCCCCGGCATCGAGGTCTGGGCACACCACCACGGCGTGGTCGAACATTTCCGCTTGCGTTACCATCGGCGTCCTCTCGGTTTCACGGCGCACCGGCGCCGGACATCGTCATTCGAACTGGATATTGGCCTTGTGCGCCACGGCCTGCCATTTGTCATGCTCGCGGCGCACCAGGTTGCCGAGGTCGGCCGGGCTGCCGCCCACGATCTCGAAGCCCTGCGCAGCCAGCGCATCGACCACGCGCGGCTGGCGCAATGATTCGACCAGCGCGTCGTGGATGCGCGTGACCGTGGATGCCGGCAGGCCGGCCGGGCCGAACACGCCGATCCAGGAGTAGGCCTCGAAGCCCTTGAGCCCCTGCTCGGCCACCGTCGGCACCTGCGGCAGCTGGCGCAGCCGGCTGGTGCCGGTCACGCCCAGCACCTTGATGGTGCGGGCGGCCACGTGCGCCTGCACCGCGGCATAGCTGCTGAAGAAGATATCGACCTCGTTGGACAGCACCGCCTGCACGGCCGGGCCGCCGCCCTTGTAGGGCACATGCAGCATGCGCACGCCGGCTTCGGTCGCCAGCGCCTCGGCCGCCAGCTGGTTCAGGCTGCCGATGCCGGACGAGGCATAGCGCACGCCGTCGGGCCTGGCCTTGGCCAGCGCCACCAGTTCGCGCACATTGGCCACCGGCAGCGCGGGATTGGCGGCAATCACCAGCGGAAAGCGCACCAGCTGCGAAATTGGCGAGAAATCGCGGAAGGTGTCGTAGGGCAGCTGCTTGTAGGCGAAAGGGTTGATGGCGTGGGTGTCGAAGGCCATCAACAGAGTGGTGCCGTCCGGCTTCGCGCGCGCCACGGTGCTCGATGCGATCAGGCCGCCGGCACCCGGCTTGTTGTCGACCACCACGGTCTGCCCCAGCGCCGCCTTCAGCCCGGGCTGCAGCTGCCGGGCCACGATGTCGACGCTCCCGCCAGGCGGGAACGGCAGCACCAGCGCGATCGGGCGGTTGCCCGCCGGCGGTTCGGCGCCGGTGGCGGCAGCGGCGTGAAGCATCGGGACGGGCATGGCGCCCAGCGGCAGGATCTTGAGCAGCAGGCGGCGGCGCCGCGTGCGTTCGGCAGAGGACATCAGGGTTTTCAGGCTGGATTCCTGGCCGGTTGCGCGGCCAGCCGCGGCCGCAAACTCGTGCCCCGACGGGCATGGCCGGCGGCCGCCGGGACAAAAGAAAAGGGGCGGCATGACTGCCACCCCCGTATTTTGCCCGATGACCGGCCACGTTGCAGGCAACGCGGCCGATAACCGCTCAGGCTTCGGCGCGCTGTTCCTCGGGCGCCTCGGGCGGTTCCGGCTCGATCTCGGAGAAATCGAGCTTGATCTGGTCCTGCTCGTCCAGGTCCACCACCACCTTGCCGCCCGAAACCAGCCGGCCGAACAGCAGCTCGTCGGCCAGGGCCTTGCGGATCATGTCCTGGATCAGGCGCTGCATCGGGCGCGCGCCCATCAGCGGATCGAACCCCTTGTGCGCCAGGAACTTGCGCAGCTTCTCGGTAAAGCTGGCCTCCACCTTCTTCTCGTGCAGCTGCTCTTCCAGCTGCATCAGGAACTTGTCGACCACGCGCAGGATGATCTCCTCATCCAGCGACCGGAAGCTGATCATGGCATCCAGGCGGTTACGGAATTCCGGCGTGAACATGCGCTTGATGTCGGCCATCTCGTCGCCCTGCTCGCGCGAGCTGGTGAAGCCGATGGAGGCGCGGTTCATGGTCTCCGCCCCCGCGTTGGTGGTCATGATGATGATCACGTTGCGGAAGTCGGCGCGCCGGCCGTTGTTGTCGGTCAGCGAACCATGGTCCATCACCTGCAGCAGGATATTGAAGATATCCGGGTGCGCCTTCTCGATTTCGTCCAGCAGCAGCACGCAGTGCGGCTTCTTGGTGACAGCCTCGGTCAGCAGGCCGCCCTGGTCAAAGCCGACGTATCCCGGCGGCGCGCCGATAAGGCGGCTCACCGCGTGGCGTTCCATGTACTCGGACATGTCAAAGCGCAGCAGCTCGATGCCCATGATGAAGGCGAGTTGCTTGGCGACCTCGGTCTTGCCCACGCCCGTGGGGCCGGAGAACAGGAACGACCCGATCGGCTTGTCGGTCTTGCCCAGGCCGGCGCGCGACATCTTGATCGCCGAGGCCAGTGCCTCGATCGCCGGGTCCTGGCCGAACACCACCGACTTCAGGTCGCGGTCCAGCGTCTGCAGCTTGCTGCGGTCGTCCTGGTTCACGCTCTGCGGCGGGATGCGCGCAATGCGCGAGACGATGTCCTCGATCTCGCCCTTGCCGATGGTCTTCTTCTGCTTGGACTTCGGCAGGATGCGCTGCGCCGCGCCGGCTTCGTCGATCACGTCGATCGCCTTGTCGGGCAGGTGGCGGTCGGTAATGAAGCGGGCCGACAGCTCCGCTGCCGCGGTCAGCGCCGAGGCCGCGTACTTGACGCCATGGTGCTCCTCGAAGCGCGACTTCAGGCCGCGCAGGATCTGCACGGTCTGGTCCACCGAAGGTTCGACCACGTCGATCTTCTGGAAGCGCCGCGACAGCGCCGCGTCCTTCTCGAAGATGCCGCGATATTCCGTGAAGGTGGTCGCGCCGATGCACTTGAGCTGGCCCGACGACAGCGCCGGCTTGAGCAGGTTGCTGGCGTCCAGCGTCCCGCCCGAGGCAGCGCCCGCGCCGATCAGCGTGTGGATCTCGTCGATGAACAGGATCGCGTTCGGATTGTCCTTGAGCGACTTCAGCACGCCCTTCAGGCGTTGTTCGAAGTCACCACGGTACTTGGTGCCGGCCAGCAGCGCTCCCATGTCGAGCGAGTAGACGGTGGCCTTTTCCAGGATGTCCGGCACCTCGTTCTTGGTGATGCGCCACGCCAGGCCCTCGGCGATCGCGGTCTTGCCGACGCCGGCCTCGCCGACCAGCAGCGGGTTGTTCTTACGCCGGCGGCACAGCACCTGGACCACGCGCTCGACTTCGCTCTCGCGGCCGATCAGCGGGTCGATCTTGCCGGCCTTGGCCAGCGTGTTCAGGTTCTGGGTGTATTGCTCGAGCGGGCTTTCCTTGCCGTCGCCGCCCTCGCCTTCGCCGGCGGCATCGCCATGCTTGGCGGGCTCGGACTGGTCCTTGCGGATGCCATGGCTGATGAAATTGACCACGTCCAGGCGCGTTACGCCCTGCTGCTGCAGGTAATAGACCGCGTGCGAATCCTTCTCGCCGAATATCGCGACCAGCACGTTGGCACCCGTCACTTCCTTCTTGCCGTTGGAAGTGGACTGGACGTGCATGATCGCGCGCTGGATCACGCGCTGGAAACCGAGCGTGGGCTGGGTATCGACCTCGTCGGTACCCGGCACCACCGGCGTGTTATCCGCGATGAAGTTCTTCAGGCTGGTGCGCAGGTCTTCTATATTGGCCGCGCAGGCGCGCAAGACTTCCGCTGCCGTGGGATTGTCGAGCAATGCCAGCAGCAGGTGCTCCACGGTAATGAACTCGTGGCGTGCCTGCCTGGCTTCGACAAACGCCATATGCAGGCTCACTTCCAATTCTTGCGCAATCATGCTTCCTCCATCACGCACTGCAGGGGATGCCCCGCCTGCCGCGCGTGCGTTGACACCAGCTCGACCTTGGTCGCTGCAATATCCCTGGTGTAGATACCGCAGACGCCCTTTCCTTCCCGGTGCACGGTGAGCATGATCTGCGTCGCCGTTTCCCGGTCCCTGCTGAAATACTGCTGCAGGATCATCACTACAAACTCCATCGGAGTGTAGTCGTCATTAAGCAGCACCACCTTGAACATGGCGGGCGGTTTAAGCGCCTGCTCTTTCCGCTCCAGGATGGTGCCCGCTTCGCGTTGTGGAACATTCGCAAGCCGTGTAGCCATGGCTTTATTCTAACCCTTACTCGCAACTCTGCAATTTGGGGAAAAGGCGCCGGATTCAAGAGCCGGGTCACCTGTTTCCGGTGGTGGAAGGACGCGGGATTTCACGCGGGAGGCATTGCAAGGCACGTGGCCGGCGCGGCGGGACTGCATCCACGGCAGCCCTGGCGTATGCCGCCAAGGTACCACCAGGTGCCGTCCGATTCCCGCCACACCCTGCTGGCAGTGGGGAATCCGCCAACTTGACAGTATCCGGCTTTGCCAGAAGAATCGTTCGCACACCTGCCGACGGCCAACGAGCCAAAGCAACAGCCGAGGCAGGTGATCCGTGAGCAGGGAGGCCACGGCCGCCGCGGCGGCGAGTCAGCATCGAGACTGTCCGCCACGCGATTGCACCTCGCCGCGCGTCATCGCCTGCCGCACCTCAGGACGCGGCAGGTCATGGCGCCGCAGTCCGTGCCGTCTGGCCGGCAAGGCTTCCCCGCTTTGAAATCTGCTATTTCGTGGGGGAGTATATGGCAAGCGGTATCGTCAAATGGTTCAATGACGCCAAGGGCTTCGGGTTCATCAAGCCGGACGAGGGCGAAGAAGAACTGTTTGCGCACTTTTCGGCTATCCAGATGTCCGGCTTCAAGACGCTGAAGGAAGGTCAACGCGTCTCGTTCGAGGTGGTCCAGGGCCCCAAGGGCAAGCAAGCCACCAATATCCAGGACGCCAGCTAAAGCGCGCCGCGACCGCATCCCGGCCGCAGAGCCGCGGAGCGGTCAACCAGGGTGTGGGGGGGCTCCCCCGGGACGGGATCGATGCCAGCTCCCCGCCTTGCCGCCACGGCGGCGCGGCGGGTGCCGGCTCGGATCAGCTGCACGCACCACATCCGACGGAAAGCCCGGCCTCGCGCCGGGCTTTCTGCTTTTTGGGCCCCAGGGTCCGGGCCATCAGGCCCAGCCGTCGATCTTCAGCCCGCTGGCCTGCTCGGCCTCTTCCCTGGTGACCTTGCGTACAGTCTGGCCAAAGGTCCAGACATGTCCCTCCGTGTCCCGGGCCGTGTAGGTCCGGTCGCCGTAGAACTCGTCCTGCGGCTCGCGCAGGATCACGGCCCCGGCGGCGCGCGCGTGCTCGCAATGCTGGTCCAGCCCTTCCTGCAGATGCACGTGCAGGGTCTGGGTATTCTTGCCTCCGATCGAGGCCGGGCTGGCGGTAAAGTCCGCCCACTCGCTGCCCACCATCAGGTAGCTGTCGCCGAAACGCATTTCAGAATGCACCAGCTGGTCCTGCTGGTCGCGGATCACCATGACCCGCTCAAAGCCGAAGGCGCGCTCCAGCCAGTCCAGGGCCGCCAGCGGGTCCTTGTAGAAGAGGGCCGCACCGAACGCGGTGCGGCGGAAGGGATCGTCCATGCCTGTCTCCTCGGGCCGCCAGGCCCGTCAGTCCAACCCCTGACGTTCTAGGCAACACTGGCGCCCGGGGCAAGAAAAAAACCCCGGCGCCGACCAGGCGGCACCGGGGTTTTCCTCGGCAGGTCGCCCGCTGCAGCGGGAGTCCGTGCTTACATATTGTCGATCATCACCTGGCCAAAGCCCGAGCACGACACCTGCGTCGCGCCTTCCAGCAGGCGGGCGAAGTCGTACGTCACCTTCTTGGACAGGATCGACTTCTCCATCGACGAGATGATCAGGTCCGCGGCTTCGGTCCAGCCCATGTGGCGCAGCATCATTTCGGCCGACAGGATTTCAGAGCCCGGGTTGACGTAGTCCTTGCCGGCGTACTTCGGCGCGGTGCCGTGGGTGGCCTCGAACATGGCGACCGAGTCAGACATATTGGCGCCCGGGGCAATGCCGATGCCGCCGACCTGCGCGGCCAGCGCGTCGGAGACATAGTCGCCGTTCAGGTTCAGCGTGGCGATCACCGAGTATTCGGCCGGACGCAGCAGGATCTGCTGCAGGAAGGCGTCGGCAATGGCGTCCTTGACCACGATGTCCTTGCCGGTCTTCGGGTTCTTGAACTTGCACCACGGGCCGCCGTCGACCAGCTCGGCGCCGAATTCCTTTTGCGCCAGCTCGTAGCCCCAGTCACGGAAGCCACCTTCGGTGAACTTCATGATGTTGCCCTTGTGCACCAGCGTCACCGACGGCTTGTCGTTGTCGATGGCGTACTGGATCGCCTTGCGCACCAGGCGCTCGGTGCCCTCGCGCGAGACCGGCTTGATGCCGATGCCCGAGGTCGCCGGGAAGCGGATCTTCTTCACGCCCATCTCGTTCTGCAGGAAGGCGATCAGCTTCTTGGCCTGGTCGCTCTCGGCCGCCCATTCGATGCCGGCGTAGATGTCCTCCGAGTTCTCGCGGAAGATCACCATATCGGTCTTTTCCGGCTCACGCACCGGCGAGGGCACGCCCTTGAAGTAGCGCACCGGGCGCAGGCAGACGTACAGGTCCAGCTGCTGGCGCAGCGCCACGTTCAGCGAGCGGATGCCGCCGCCCACCGGCGTGGTCAGCGGGCCCTTGATCGAGACCACATAGTCCTTGAGCACCTCCAGGGTTTCGTCCGGCAGCCACACGTCCGGGCCGTAGACCTTGGTCGACTTCTCGCCGGCGTAGATCTCCATCCAGGCGATCTTGCGCTTGCCGCCATAGGCCTTGGCCACGGCCGCGTCGACCACCTTGATCATCACCGGAGTGATATCGAGGCCCGTACCGTCGCCTTCGATATAAGGAATGATCGGATTGTCCGGGACATTCAGCGAAAAATCCTGGTTGACCGTGATCTTTTCGCCGGCCGGAACCTTGATATGTTGGTACATGACGTCTCCAGTACGGAACGGTTGTGACTGCCGCCGGTTCGTGGCCGGTCGGCAAGATTCGGGGAGAGGGCGCTGACGCATTGTAGCGGGCCTTACCGCACACCCGTGCTGCATTGCATCACCCTGGCGCCACCCTGCGCTGCCTTCAGTCTTATATAAGACACAAGACTAATTTCGTATTATGCAGCAATTTTTCATCATCCGCCAATCGGGCCGGACCCCAGATCCTCTCCCCCGCCCCTGCGCGCCACTGCGGCATACTTGCGCCCCATGACCCTGATTGCCCTGAACAAGCCGTTTGGCACCATGAGCCAGTTCTCGGAACACCCGACGCGCCCGACGCTGGCCGCGTGCGTGAGCATGCCCGGCGTCTACCCGGCCGGGCGGCTCGATGCCGACAGCGAGGGCTTGCTGCTGCTGACCGACGACGGCGCGCTGCAGGCCCGCATCGCCGACCCGCGCCATAAGCTGGAGAAGACCTACCTGGCACAGGTCGAAGGCATTCCCGATGCCGCCGCGCTGGCCCGGCTGCGCGCCGGGGTAGACCTGGGCGACTTCGTCACGCAGCCGGCCAGGGTACGCGCGATCGAGGCGCCCGACTGGCTGTGGCCGCGCCAGCCGCCGGTGCGCTTTCGCGCAGCGATCCCGACCGCGTGGCTGGAACTGAAGATCCGCGAGGGCAAGAACCGGCAGGTGCGCCGCATGACCGCCGCGGTCGGCTTTCCCACGTTGCGGCTGGTGCGGGTCGGGATCGGCCCGCTTGACCTGCGCGCCCTGGGGCTGGCGCCCGGCGAAAGCTGCGAGGTGTTCGCCGCCCAACTGGGACTGGCGGCCGTTGCTCGGCATGCCCGGCCGGATCTGGCGCGGCGGCCCGATGTATCGAAAGCCAGGACGGATGACACCAAGCGCCGCTCTCGTTACAAAAAAAAACAAATCGCGGGTCAACCCTGACGGCAACGGCCTCGTTCTTGTCGGGGACACGTCCTATCGCGCGTCATCATTTCCGACTTTTCTTATCCTTCGAGGTAATACGCCATGAAAAAACTGATCGCTGCTCTGGTTGTTGGCCTGTTCGCCACCGGCGCCTTCGCCCAGGCTTCGGCACCTGCTGCTGCCGACACTGCAGCGCCCGCGGCCACCAAGGAAGCCCCGAAGGCCGCCAAGAAGAAGACCACCACCAAGAAGCACAGCAAGAAGAAGGCCGCCGCGTCGGCCCCGGCTGCCCAGTAATTGCTGGCGCCCTCCCTGCCCCGTGCGTGCGCGAGGCAGGAAAGAAATGGCAGGCTGCCGCCAGGCGCCTGCCTTTTTTATTGCCGGTATAGGATTGTCGAGGTGCGGCGTACCGTCGGCCGCACATCAGCATGCCGCGTGTGCGCTATGCTTGCGGCTGCCGCGGCCCGCGCCATTTCAGACTGAACACCATGTCCTTCCTGTCCAAGACGCTGTTGTCACAATGCTCCTCCCTTGCCGGCCTGCTCGCGCTGAGCGCCGGGATCGCGCACGCGCAGGCCGCGCTGCCGATGGTGCCGCTCACTGCGGGCATGTTTGCGATCCAGGCGGAGGTTGCCGCCACGCCGGCGGCACGCGAGCAGGGACTGATGTACCGCACGACCATGGCCCCCAACGCCGGCATGCTGTTCGTGTTCGAGCAGAAGGCGGGCCACTGCTTCTGGATGCGCAATACCGAGCTGCCGCTGTCAATCGCCTTCCTGGCCGATGACGGCACCATCGTGAATATCGAGGACATGGCGCCGCGCACGGAGAGCAACCATTGCCCGAAGGCGGCGATCCGCTATGCGCTGGAAATGAACAAGGGATGGTTCACGCAGAAAGGCATCAAGGCCGGCGCGAAAATCGGCGGACTGCCGCAGCCTCGCTGAGGGCGGCAGCGCCAGGGGGCGCCGGCAGGAGCGCCGGCGCGGAGGGCAAGGGTCAGTCGCGGAAGTTGTTGAAGTCCAGCGGCGCCTCGGACACATCCTTGCGCAGCATCGCCATCACGCTCTGCAGGTCGTCGCGCTTGGCGCCCGACACGCGCACCGCGTCGCCCTGGATGCTGGCCTGCACCTTGATCTTGCTGTCCTTGATGATGCGCACGATCTTCTTGGACAGGTCGCCGGTCACGCCCTTCTTGATCGTGATCACCTGCTTGACCTTGTCGCCGCTGATCTTGTCGATCTTGCCGTAGTCCAGGAAGCGCACGTCCACGTTGCGCTTGGCCATCTTGTTGATCAGCACATCCTTGACCTGGCTCAGCTTGAAATCATCGTCGGCAAAGGCAGTCAGTTCATTTTCCTTCTGCTCGACCCGGGCGTCCGAGCCCTTGAAATCGAAGCGCGTCGAGATTTCCTTGTTAGCCTGCTCGACGGCATTCTTCACCTCGACCATGTTCGCTTCGCACACTACATCAAACGACGGCATTGCATTCTCCTTGTGATCCGTATGCCCGGAAGCCGGCCGCGCGCGGCGCCTTCCGTATAATCCAGCCTACCTCGCAGTTCCGGGTCGCTTGCCTACCAGCGGCGGCCGCGTCACCTTTTCCTTGCATGGCAGATTTCCACGAATTCTATCCCCTGCGTCGCCACAATACATTCGGATTCGACGCGCGCGCGCGCTTTGCGGTGCATGTGCGCAGCGAAGCCGACCTGACCGCGGCACTGGCCGACCCGCGTGCCGACGGCCTGCCACTGGTGGTCCTGGGCGGCGGCAGCAATGTGGTGCTGACGGGCGACCTGGACGCGCTGGTGCTGCTGATGGAAATACCCGGCTACCAGCCGGAGGAGACTGGCGATGCCTGGCTGGTCACCGCCGGCGCCGGCGAGAACTGGAACGGACTGGTCAACCGCACCATCGCCGACGGCATGCCCGGGCTCGAAAACCTGGCGCTGATCCCCGGCACCGCGGGCGCGGCGCCGATCCAGAACATTGGCGCCTACGGGGTGGAGCTGCGCGAGCGCTTCGAAGGCGTGCGCGCCTATGATCGCCACACCGGCGCATTCGTCTGGCTGGACCTGCGGGCGTGCGGCTTCGGCTACCGCGACAGCCTGTTCAAGCGCGCCGGCGCCGGCCGCTACATCATCACGGCGGTGACGCTGAGCCTGCCCAAGGCGTGGCAACCGGTGCTGTCGTACGGGGAGCTGGCCCGCGAACTCGATGGCCGGGCTGCGCCCGATGCGGCCACGATTCGCGACGCCGTGGTCGCGATCCGCTCGCGCAAGCTGCCCGACCCGGCGCAAGTCGGCAATGCCGGCAGCTTCTTCAAGAACCCGCTGGTCAGCGCGGCACAGCGCGACGCGCTGTTGCAGGCCAATCCGGACCTGGTCAGCTACGCGCAGCCGGACGGCAGCTACAAGCTGGCCGCCGGCTGGCTGATCGACCGCTGTGGTTTCAAGGGCGTCAGCGACGGCCCGGTGGGCGTCTATGGCAAGCAGGCGCTGGTGCTGGTGCACCACGGCGGCGGCACCGGCGCGATGCTGCTGGCGCTGGCCAACCGCATCGCCGATGCGGTGCAGGCACGCTTTGGCGTGCGCATCGAACCGGAACCGGTGGTGCTGTAAAGCAGGCGGGCCAGGACTGACCCGCCGCGCCTGTCACGCGAAGTGGCAGACGTAGTCCAGCGTTTCCTGCACCTCGATATCGAAGCTGCTGTTGCCCGGCACGCTGAACTGCTGGCCCGCGCCGTAGGTCTGCCAGTCTTCCGAACCGGCCAGGCGCACGCGGCAGGTGCCGGCATTGATTTCCATGATCTCGGGCGCGCCGGTGTTGAAGGTCAGCGCGGCCGGGAAGATCACGCCCAGCGTCTTGCGGGTGCCGTCCGGGAACAGCACGGTATGGCTGACGCACTTGCCGTCAAAGTACAGGTTGGCTTTCTTGACGACCGACACGTTGTCGAACTGGCTCACTTCCATCTCCTTGGGTTTCTGTCCGAAAGACGTAAAAAGAGGGGCCATCGCGGCCCCTCCCCTGTTCACTCCGCGCCGCGCTGGTTCAGTAGCGGCCGCAGAGCAGGTATTCCATCAGCGCCTTCTGCACGTGCAGGCGGTTCTCGGCCTCTTCCCAGACCACGCTCTTGGGGCCGTCGATCACGGCGGCCTCGACTTCCTCGCCGCGGTGCGCCGGCAGGCAGTGCATGAAGAGCGCGTCGGACTCGGCGCGGTCCATCATCGGGGTCGTGACCATCCAGTCCTTGAAAGCGCGCTTGCGGGCGTCGTTCTCGGCCTCGAAGCCCATGCTGGTCCAGACATCGGTGGTGACCAGGCTGGCGCCCTGGCAGGCCGTGAGCGGATCGTCGAAGACCTTGACCAGGCCGGCGGCAGACGCCGGCACCATGGCCGGATCGAGCTGGTAGCCCGGCGGCGCCGAGAAATGGAAGGAGAAGCCCAGACGCTCGGCGGCCTGGATCCAGGTGTAGGCCATGTTGTTGGCATCGCCGATCCACGCCACGGTCTTGCCGCGGATGCTGCCGCGCTGCTCGATGTAGGTGAAGACGTCGGCCAGCACCTGGCACGGGTGGTATTCGTTGGTCAGGCCGTTGATCACCGGCACGCGCGAATGCGCGGCAAAGCGCTCGATGATGTCCTGGCCGAAGGTGCGGATCATGATGATATCGACCATGCGCGAGATCACCTGCGCCGCATCCTCGATCGGCTCGCCGCGGCCCAGCTGCGAGTCGCGCGTGTTCAGGAACACCGCGTGGCCGCCCAGCTGGTGGATGCCGGCTTCGAACGACAGGCGCGTACGCGTGGAATTCTTCTCGAAGATCATGGCCAGCGTGCGGTCGTGCAGCGGGTGCCAGGTCTCGTAGTTCTTGAACTTGGCCTTCAGGATCCGCGCGCGATCCAGCAGGTACTCATACTCGTCGGGAGTGAAGTCGCTGAACTGGAGGTAATGCTTGATCGGGGTTGAGCTCATAAAACAAAGAAGGCGGCTCGGTGGGGACGCGCCGTCACGAAGTGTTCATGACTCAAGCGCGCCGCGGAGCCGCCTTTCGCGTCGCATACGCAATTTAACTGCAAGAATCATAAGGGATTATTTCTGCTTTGGCGAGTCCGGGACAACCCGGCACGAACTCGCGCCCTGCCCCGGCGCGGTGCCGCTGACAGGTTCCCGACAGGATTTCGCCCTTATGCGCAACTCTTATATAAGATATAATACCCGCTGATTCACGCGGGGCCCGGCACACCCATGCCGCTGCCCGCCGCCGGCATCAAAAGTGCCCCCGCAAGACACCGACGCCCCGCCTTCCGGCTGGAACCAGCGCGAACCAAACGCGCCCCGGCCGCGTCAAACGGGCGCCCGTCCAGCGGGTTTACCGTCGAGTCATCCGCCTCACCCGCAGTGTCCAGCCTCATGAACCCCAACGTTCGCGAATACTTTATCCAAGGCATTACCAAGGAAGGCAAGACCTTCCGCCCGAGCGACTGGGCCGAACGGCTGTGCGGCGTGATGGCGCAGTTCCGCCCCGAGGGCGACAGCGGCGACCCGCGCCTGACCTACTCCCCTTACGTGCGGCCGATCTTCGCCGGCAACGTCAAATGCGTGGTGGTGGACGTGCGGCTGCGCGATATTGAACCGAAGGCGCTGGATTTCGTGCTGAATTTTGCGCGCGACAACAACCTGCAGCTGGTTGAAGCCTGTTCGCTGGAATAAGCCTGCCGGCCTGGCGCCGGAAAGCAAAAAAGCTCGTCGGATGACGAGCTTTTTTGTTGGCGGATGCCTGGGCACCCGCCTCTGCTGGACCGCCGGGGCGGCCCGGGCAGTGATCAGGCAGCCATCGACTTGATGGCGGCCGACAGGCGCGACTTGTGACGTGCAGCCTTGTTCTTGTGCACGATCTTCTTGTCGGCGATGCTGTCGATCACGGCTTGCGAGTTCTTGAAGATCTCGGCGGCAGCGGCCTTGTCGCCAGCGTCGATGGCCTTGCGGACGGCCTTGACGGCGGTGCGCAGGCGCGAACGCAGGCTGGAGTTGTGAGCGTTCTGGGCAACGGCCTGGCGGGCGCGCTTGCGAGCTTGTGCGGAATTTGCCATGTAAAAATATCCTGAATTCAGATGCGTGCCGCGGGGGACACAACAATTAAGTCATATCGAGCGACCCGGGATGCACTGACACACGAATCCGGAACGCAACTGTCCTTGTGAATCGGCAATTATACACAGATGCCGGCACACAAAGCAACACGACGGACACTTTGCCAGCTCGGGCCGGGCGGGCGCCGGGCCGATCCGTATAATAAGCGCCACATTGTGCCGGGGCACGTGGCGCGCCGGCAACTTTATCGCCCGGACCGCGTCTCAGAGGCGTCCCCGGCATGCGGTGCGCCCGCACCGATCCACCGTCCCGCACCGACCCGCACCTTGAACCTGCTCAAAGCGCTCGCCACCATCAGCAGCCTGACGATGCTCTCGCGCATCACCGGCCTCGTGCGCGAGATCCTGATCGCCCGCGCCTTTGGCGCGTCGGAGATGACCGACGCGTTCAACGTGGCCTTCCGCATTCCCAACCTGCTGCGCCGCATTTTCGGCGAAGGCGCGTTCTCGCAGGCCTTCGTGCCGATCCTGGGCGAATACCACGCCAAGCGCGGCGACGAGCCGACCAAGGCACTGATCGACGCCGTCGCCACGGTCATGACCTGGGTGCTGATGGGCGTGTCACTGCTTGGCGTGATCGGGGCGCCGCTCGTGATGACCGCGGTCGCCACCGGCTTCCGCGGGCAAAGCGAGACCTATACCGCGGCCGTGTTCATGACGCGGGTGATGTTCCCGTATATCGGCCTGATCTCGCTGGTGGCGCTGGCGTCCGGCATCCTCAATACCTGGCGCAAGTTCGCGGTGCCGGCCTTCACGCCGGTGTTGCTGAACCTGTGCCTGATCATCGCGGCCCTGTTCGTCGGCCCGCACATGGACCAGCCGATCTACGCGCAGGCGTGGGGCGTGCTGGTTGGCGGCGTGCTGCAACTGGCGATCCAGGTGCCGGCGCTGCGGCGCCTGGGCGTGATGCCGCGGCTGAGCTTCAACCTGCGCGCGGCGTGGTCCGATCCCGGCGTGCGCCGCATCCTGCGGCAGATGGGGCCGGCGCTGCTGGCCGTGTCGGTGGCGCAGATCAGCCAGATCATCAATACCAATATCGCCTCGCGGCTGGCCGCGGGCAGCGTCTCCTACCTGACCTATGCCGACCGGCTGATGGAGTTCCCGACCGCGCTGCTGGGCGTGGCGTTGGGGACGATCCTGCTGCCGAGCCTGTCCAAGGCCAACGCCTCGGGCGACCATGCCGAGTACTCGAGCCTGCTCGACTGGGGCCTGCGCCTGACCTTCCTGCTGGCGGTGCCCTGCGCGGTAGGGCTGTTCGTGTTCGGCGCGCCGTTGACCGCCGTGCTGTTCAACTACGGCAAGTTCGACGCCCACGCGGTCGAGATGACGCGCCAGGCGCTGGTCTCGTACGGCGTCGGCCTGATGGGGCTGATTTCGATCAAGATCCTGGCGCCTGGCTTCTATGCGCGCCAGGATATCCGCACGCCGGTGAAGATCGCGCTGCTGGTGCTGGTGATCACGCAGGCCTGCAACTATGCGTTCGTGCCGTGGATCAGCCATGCCGGGCTGGCGCTGTCGATCAGTGCCGGCGCCACCATCAACGCGCTGCTGCTGTTCTTCGGCCTGCGCCGGCGCGGCCTGTACCGGCCGGCGCCGGGCTGGTGGCTGTTCCTGGCGCAGTTGGGCGCCTCGGTGCTGCTGCTGTCCGGCATGCTGCTCTGGTTCGCGCGCAACTTCGACTGGATCGGGCTGGGCGCGACGCCGCTTCTGCGCATCGCGCTGCTGGCTTCGTGCCTGGTACTTGCAGCGGTGGTCTACTTCGGTACACTGTGGCTCATGGGACTGCGCTACTCTGCCTTCAGGCGCCGCGCCGGCTGATGGGCCAGCGAATCTGCCAACGCATGGGCCACCTAATGAGCCGGCAATGGTGACCCACGCTGCGCGCGGTGCCGGCGGCTGCACCGGGAAACCGACATGACATCCACCAAAGTCCTGGATTATTTCGCCAGCCTTGTGGCCGACGAAAACGGCATCCCGCTGACCGAAACCGCGCTGTCCATCGCGCAGGACGCCTACCCCGACCTGGACCTGCAGGCCGAGCTTGCGGCGCTGGACGTGCTGGCGCTGCGCCTGAAGCGCCGGATCGCCGAAGGCACCCCCGCGATCCAGCGGCTGCGCCTGCTGAACCATTTCTTCTATCGCGACCTCGGTTTCGGCCCGAACGCGAACGACTACTACGACCCCGACAACTCCTACCTGAACGTGGTGCTGCGCCAGCGCCGCGGCATCCCGATCTCGCTTGCGGTGCTGTTCATGGAGCTGGGCCAGCAGATCGGCCTGCCGCTCAAGGGCGTGTCGTTCCCCAATCATTTCCTGCTGCGCATGACGATTCCGGCCGGCGAGGTGATACTGGACCCGCTCACCGGCGAGACCCTGTCGAAGGAACAGCTGCAGGAAATGCTGGATCCGTACCTAGAGCGTGAAGGCATCAGCGATGCCAGCCAGGTACCGCTGGGCTTGTTCCTGCGCGCGGCCAGCCACCGCGAGATCGTCGCGCGCATGTTGCGCAACCTGAAGGCGATCTACCTGCAGGAGTCGCGCTGGCAGCGGCTGCTGGCGGTGCAGAACCGCCTGGTGATCCTGCTGCCGGGTTCGATCGAGGAAGTGCGCGACCGGGGCCTGGCCTATGCCAACCTAGAGTGCTTCCGCCCCGCGCTGGCCGACCTGGAAGCCTATGTCCTGGCCCGGCCCGATGCGGCCGATATCGGCCAGATCCGCGAGCGCATGCCCGCGCTGCGGATGATGAGCCGCAGCCTCAACTAAGAACCCGTTTCATAGTGAAAAAGGGGCGCAAAGGCTGCGTGACCTCACTGGCTTAGCGCTCCACGCGCGAAGGCCGGCGGCGATTGCCGCGCACCAGCTTCCACAGCCCGCCCAGCACCAGCGGCACCACGGCCGCCCCGATGCCGGCCAGCACGATCAGGTTCAGGTACTGGCGGATAAACGGCAGGTTGCCGAAGAAGTAGCCGGCGAACACCAGGCCCACCACCCAGGCCACGGCGCCGACCACGTTGAACATCTGGAAGCGCGCAAAGGTCATCTGCGACACGCCCGCGACGAACGGGGCGAAGGTACGCACGATCGGCACGAAGCGCGCCATCACCAGCGTCTTGCCGCCGTGCCGCTCATAGAAGTCATGGGTGCGGCGCAGCGCATCCTGGTCCAGGAAGCGCCACTGGTGGTCGAACACCTTGGGCCCGATCCAGCTGCCCACCAGGTAGTTGACGGTATTGCCGGAAATCGCCGCCACCAGCAGCAGGCCGATCAGTGCCCACTCGTTCATGGCGCCGGTTGCGCAGAAGGCGCCCGCGATAAACAGCAGCGAGTCGCCCGGCAGGAACGGCACCACCACCAGCCCCGTTTCCGCGAACACAATCAGGAACAGGATGGCATAGACCCAGTGGCCGTACTGGTCGATGACCGTGCCGAGATATTTGTCGACATGCACCAGCATGTCGATGAGCTGCAAAGCGAGATCCAAGTCGTTCCCCATTGTTGGTTTGGTTGACTGCGTTCGGTCCGATGCGGCCCGGGCCGCCCTGGCCTGAATCATACAAGAGCCACCGCTCCAATCCGTCACCTGCGGCGCCTTTGTGCGTCCGACTCCGTGCGAGCGTCCACGTATAATCGCCGGATGCCTGCCTCCGCCTCCAGCACCGCCCTGCGCACCACCCAGCAGCCGCGCCCGATCCGGCCGCTGCCGGACCAGCTCATCAGCCAGATCGCCGCCGGCGAAGTGGTGGAACGACCGGCCTCGGTGGTCAAGGAGTTGCTGGAAAACGCGCTCGACGCCGGCGCCACGCAGCTCGGCATCCGGCTGGAAGAAGGCGGCGTGCGGCGCATCGTCATCACGGACAATGGCTGCGGCATCCCTGCTGCCGAGTTGCCGGTCGCGCTGATGCGCCACGCCACCAGCAAGATTGCTTCGCTCGACGAACTGGAATCGGTGCTGACGCTGGGCTTCCGCGGCGAGGCCCTGGCCTCGATCGCCTCGGTGTCCCAGCTGGCCCTGACCAGCCGCACCGCGGCCGATGCCCATGCCACCCAGGTCAGCGCCGATACCGGCACGGTGCAGCCTGCCTCGGGCGGGGTCGGCACCACCGTCGACGTGCAGCATCTCTACTTCAACACGCCAGCGCGCCGAAAGTTCCTCAAATCGGAGCAAACCGAGCTGGGACACTGCCTGGAGATGGTGCGGCGCGTGGCGCTGGCGCGGCCCGACGTGACCATCTCGGTCCACCACAACGGCAAGCCGCTGGAACACTGGAATGCCGGCGACGTCGCCACCCGTACCGCGCAGGTGCTGGGCACTGACTTTGCCCGCGCCCGCCTGCCAGTGGACGAAGAGGCCGATACGCTGCACCTGTATGGCTTTGCCGGGCTGCCCACCGCCTCGCGCGGGCGGCCGGACCAGCAGTATTTCTTTGTCAACGGCCGCTTCGTGCGCGACAAGCTGCTCAACCACGCGGTGCGCAGCGCCTACCAGGACGTGCTGCACGGCGACCGTTTCCCGTCCTATGTGCTGTGCCTGGACCTGCCGCCGGAGATGGTCGACGTCAACGTGCATCCGTCGAAGATCGAAGTGCGCTTCCGTGAATCGCGCGCCGTGCACCAGTTCGTCTACCACGCGGTGCAGCGCTGCCTGGCGCGGCAGGCCGGCGGGAACGGCGACAGCCTGCATACCGACGCCGACGGCGAGATCACCCTTCCGCCTGGCGGTGCGATACCGGCGGGCGGCGCACGGCCGGGCTATGGTGGCGGCGGCGGCGGCCAGTGGATCAACTATTCCGCTGCACGCCAGACCGAACTCGGCATCGCCCAGCCGCGCCAGGCCTACCTGGGCATGGTGCGCGATGCCGCCGCACCGGCAGCGCGGCCCTATGGCGCCATGCCCGGCACCCCGGCGCAACCGCCTGCCTGGCTGGCCGACGCCCAGGCGGCACGCGCCGACGACCCGCCCGGCCTGCTGGACCGTCTGCCGCCAGCCGCGCGCGCCGGCTTTGCCGATCCTGCCGACGCCCCCGACGACCACCCGCTCGGCTACGCCATCGCCCAGCTGCATGGCATCTATGTGCTGGCGCAGAATGCGCGCGGGCTGGTGCTGGTGGACATGCATGCGGCGCACGAACGCATCCTGTACGAGCAGATCAAGGCCGGCCTGGACGCGCGCGACCTGGCGGTGCAGCCGCTGCTGATCCCAGTCACGCTGCCCGGCAGCCCGGTCGAGATCGGCGTGGCCGAAGAACACCAGGAGACACTGACGCTGCTGGGCTTCGATATCGCCCCCGTGTCGCCCACCACGCTGGCGGTGCGAGCGGTGCCGGCGCTGCTGCAGCAGGCCGATGCCGAAGCGCTGGCGCGCGACGTGCTGCGCGACCTGCATGCCTATGGCGGCTCGCGCGTGCTGGCCGAGCGCCGCAATGAACTGCTGGCCACCCTCGCCTGCCACAGCGCGGTGCGCGCCAACCGCAAGCTCACGCTCGAGGAAATGAACGCGCTCTTGCGCCAGATGGAGCAGACCGAGCGCGCCGACCAGTGCAACCACGGCCGCCCCACCT
Source organism: Cupriavidus sp. GW823-FHT06D04 (assembly GCF_058795055.1). Lineage (NCBI taxonomy): Bacteria > Pseudomonadati > Pseudomonadota > Betaproteobacteria > Burkholderiales > Burkholderiaceae > Cupriavidus > Cupriavidus sp. GW823-FHT06D04. The sequence goes on from NZ_JBXAHL010000001.1 coordinate 549,116, forward strand.
GGGTGCAACTGACCGTGACCGAGCTGGACCGGCTGTTCCTGCGCGGGCAATAAGCCGCTCGCCCCACGATTCATCCAAGGCTTTCGATGTCCGCCGTACCCCACTATTCCGCCACGCATCCGCCCGTGGTCTGCCTGCTCGGCCCCACCGCCTCGGGCAAGACCGCGGCCGCGCTGGCGCTGGCGGCCGACGCGCCGGTGGAGATCATCAGCCTGGATTCGGCGCTGGTGTACCGCGAGATGGATATCGGCACTGCCAAGCCCACGCGCGAAGAACTTGCAGCCGCGCCGCACCACCTGATCGACATCATCGACCCGGCCGACAGCTACTCCGCGGCGCAGTTCGTCACCGATGCCGAACGGCTGATCGCACAGATCCGCGCACGCGGCCATGTGCCGCTGATCGTCGGCGGCACCATGCTGTACTACAAGGCACTGACGCAGGGGCTCAATGACCTGCCCCAGGCCGATGCCGCGCTGCGCGCGGAGCTGGACCAGCTTGCCGCCGAGCGCGGCTGGCCGGCGCTGCATGCGATGCTGGCCGAGGTCGACCCGGTCACCGCGGCGCGGCTCGCGCCCAATGACGCGCAGCGCATCCAGCGCGCGCTGGAAATCCATCGCCTGTCCGGCCAGCCGATGTCGGCGCTGCTGGCGCGCCAGGCCGAGGGCCGCACCTTTGCCGGCGCGGCGGACCAGCGCTTCCGCGTGATTGCGCTGGAGCCATCGGACCGCCTGGCGCTGCACGCGCGCATCGCGCAGCGTTATGACGCGATGCTGGCCAACGGCTTTATCGAGGAAGTCGAGCGGCTGCGCAGGCGCGGCGACCTGCATCCGGGCTTGCCGTCGATCCGCTGCGTCGGCTACCGGCAGGTATGGGAGTACCTGGACGGCGACGCCGATTTCGCCACCATGCGCGAGCGCGGCGTCGCCGCCACGCGCCAGCTGTGCAAGCGCCAGCTGACCTGGCTGCGCAGCACGCCGGAGCGGCTGGTGGTGGATTGCCTGGCGCCCGGGTATGTCGACCAGGTGCGCAAGCTGGCGGACTTCGGGCACTGACCCGATGGCATGCAAACTGGCGCGGCAAGTGACGCACAGGCGATAATTCCGAATCCCTGTTTTCCGGAAAGCCGACCCAGCATGTCCAAGCCCGCCTTCACGCTCCGCCCCGCCACCGCCGCCGACAGCGAGACGCTGTTCAACCTGATCCTGGCGCTGGCAGAATACGAAAAGCTGACGCATATCGTCGAAGCCACGCCGCAGAAGATCCAGGATGCACTGTTCGGCGCCACGCCGCATGCCGAAGCGGTGCTGGTCGAAGTCGACACCGCTGGCGGCCGGCAAGCCGTCGGCTTTGCCCTCTTCTTCCACAATTTCTCGACCTTCCTGGCCAGGCCCGGCCTGTACCTGGAAGACCTGTATGTTGATCCGGCATGGCGCGGCCACGGCCTGGGCAAGGCGCTGCTCAAGCACCTCGCGGCGCTGGCGGTCGAGCGCGGCTGTGGCCGCTTCGAATGGTCGGTGCTGGACTGGAACCAGCCGTCGATCGACTTTTATCAGGCTATGGGCGCCGACGTGCTGCCCGACTGGCGCATCTGCCGCGTGACCGGCGAGGCGCTGGACAAGCTCGGCGCGCAGTAAGACGGCAACCAGTCCGACGCCAGTGTTATACACTTGATGGCGAACCGCCATACAATAACGACACCGACTGTCTTTTTTCCGGGCCGCCAACGCCGACCGCCATGCCACGAACCAAAGCCGACCTGCCCGCTACCGACGGTATCAATGAGACCGACGCGGACAGCGCGCGCGGCGCGTCGGTCGAGGCCATCGCCGACCGCATCCTGACCGCGATCTGGGAGCACCGGCTGCCGCCGGGCACCAAGCTGGTCGAGGAAAAGCTGGGCGGCGTGTTCGGCGTGAGCCGCACCAAGGTGCGGCTGGCCTTCGCCAAGCTGGCGCATGAGGGCGTGCTGACGGTGCATCCCAACCGCGGCACCTTCGTCTCCAGCCCGAGCGTGGCCGAAGCGCGCCAGGTGCTGCATTCACGCCACCTGCTGGAACCCGCGCTGGTGCGCGACCTCGCCAGCGCCATCGGCGCGCCGGGCGTGCGCGCGCTGCGCGAGACCACGCGCCAGGAAGCACAGGCGCGAGACAGCAACGACCGCCGCGCCATCATCCGGCTGTCGGGCGAGTTCCACTGCAAGCTGGCGGAAATGACCGGCAACCAGTACCTGGGCAAGTACATGCGCGAGCTGTGCTCGCTGACCTGCCTGATCATCGCGCTCTATGACGCGCCGGGCGTGCCGTCGTGCCCGCACCATGAACACGACGACATCGTCGATGCACTGGAAGCCGGCGACGGCGAGCGCGCCGCGCGGCTGATGACCGAGCACCTCGGCCATGTCGAAAGCACGCTGCGGCTGCAGGCGCCGGCCGAGGAAAAGGTCGATCTGGAAGCGGTATTCGCCGCGGTCTGAGCCGCGGCGTCATCGGAAGGGAAGCGGCTTAGCGGTGCTCGATGCGCGCCGCCAGCGCCGCGGGCAAACCCAGCGTGGGCTTGGCATCCGGGCGGCGGAACGTGCCCGCGGTGGCCTTGCGCGGCTGCAGCGCGACCAGCGCCTCGGCCTGCTTGACGGCGGCGGCCATCTGGTCGACCACCGGCACCGGAATGCGGTCGCGCACGCGCGCGGCCAGGCCGGCCAGCGGCGCGCCGGCCAGGATCACCACATCGGCTTCATCCTCCGCCACGGCGCGGTTGGCCAGTTCCACCAGCACGGCTTCCTTCTCTTCCTGCACATCCGACACCGAGGCAAAGCTGCCGTCCAGCATGCGGATGCCGGCCAGCCGGCTGCGCAGGCCATGCATGTCCACGCACTCCTCATACCAGGGCCCCAGCGCCCGCGCAAAAGTCACGATGGCAAAGCGCCGGCCCAGCATGCAGGCCGACAGCATCGCCGCCTCGGCCATGCCCACCACCGGCAGGTCGAACAGTTCGCGCGCGCCCATCAGGCCGGGGTCGCCAAAGGCCGCGATGATGGCCGCATCGAACTGGCCATGGTGCTCGGCCAGCATCTCCAGCGCGATGGCGCCGCCGATTTGCGCCTCGGCGCGCGTGGCGATATAGGGCACGCCGCGGCTGGCGGTCAGCGGCACCAGCTCGGTGCCGGGGGCCGCGGCCTCGGTGGCCGCCGCCATCAGCCGCGCGGTGATGCCTTCGCTTGTATTGGGATTCAGGACAAGGATTCGCATGACGGTTATCCGGCAGGGTTGAGCAGCGGCGCCAGCACGCTTTCGGCCAGCCTGGCCGCGGCCAGCACGTTGCGGTCGGCAGCGCGCGGGCCGGCGATCTGCAGGCCCGCCGGCAGCCCTTCGCGGCCGTGGCCGCAGGGCACCGAGATGGCCGGTGCCAGCGCATGGTTGAAGAAGGGCGTGAACACCGCATGGGCGCGCGGCTCCACCGCCACGCCGCCGATCCGCTCCGGCCCCAGCCGGTCGTTGCGCCACGCCACGCACGGGGTGGTCGGGCACAGCAGCAGGTCATAGCGGGTAAAGAACCCGGCCACGGCCAGCGCGATCTGGTGGCTGGCTTCGCGCGCGCGGGCCACGTCGGCGCCGCTCCAGGCCAGACCGCGCTCGATCTGGCGCGCCACGTCGGGATCGAACACCTCCGGGTCGCGGCGCCAGGCCTCGCCGTAGAGATTGGCCAGGCCGACATGCTGCAGCGGCATCAGCGCGGCCTCGTCGGCGCCCTTCGGCCAGGCCGGGTCGGCACGCTCGATGGTCAGGCCCGCGGCCTGCAGCCGGGTCACGGCCTGCTCGAAGGCCTGCGCGACGTCATCGTCGACCGGGGTGTCCAGGCCCAGGCGCGGACTGACCGCGATCTTCAGCGTATGCAGCGGGCGCGCGGCGCCAAGCGAGAAACCCAGCGTATCGGGATCGCGCGGATCGGCGCCGGCCAGCGCCTCGAACATCAGTTCGGCATCGGCCACCGTGCGCGTGATCGGCGCAATCACCTGGATGCCGTTGAAGGCATGGGGAAAGCCGACTGAATCGGGAATCGCGCCGTAAGAAGGCTTGAAGCCGACCACGCCCGCATGCGCGGGCGGGCGCCGGCTGGAACCGCCGCCGTCGGTGCCCAGCGCCAGCGGCGCCATGCCGGCCGCCACCCCCACCGCGCAGCCGCCAGACGAGCCGCCCGCAGTCAGCGTGGCATCGAGCGGATGGCGCGTCAGCCCGTAAACCTTGTTGGTGGTCAGGCCCTTGCAGGCGAACTCCGAGGTATTGCCCATGCCGAGCACGATCGCGCCGGCCTGGCGCAGGCGCTCGACCGCAATCGCGTCGGCGGGCGCAATGAAGTCGCGGTACAGCTGCGAACCCTGCGTGACGCGGCGGCCCTGGCTCCAGATCACGTCCTTGACGATCACCGGCACGCCCGCCAGCAGCGGGCGCTCCCCCTGCGCAAGGCGCGCGCGCAGCTGCGCCAGGTCGGCATCGACCAGCTCCTGGCGCAGCTCGAACACGGCGTTGAGTTGGTCATTGCGCGCCGCGATGCGGGCCTGGAAGGCGGCGACCACCTCGGCGGGATCGAGGCGGCCGGCGGCGACGCGGGCCGCGATAGTGGTGGCGTCCAGGCGGTTGGTCAGTTCCATGTCAGTCGTTTCAGTCAAAGCATCGGCAAGGCTGCCGTCACAGGCTGCCGCCCGAGGTGCGATAGCGCGGCCTGGCCATCTCCGGCAGGCCGCACGGCAGGAACTGGCCGTGGCCGGCCTCGGCCAGCACCTCGCCCTCATGCGCCACCACCTTGCCGCGCACCAGCGTGGTCACCGGCCAGCCGGTCACGCGCACGCCTTCGTACGGGGTGTAGTCGACCGCATGGTGCAGGTCGGCGTTGCGGATCGTCACTTCACGCTGCGGATCCCAGATCGCCAGGTCGGCATCGGCGCCGATGGCGATGGTGCCCTTGCGCGGATGCAGGCCGTAGAGCTTGGCGGGGTTGGTCGAGGTCAGCGCGACGAACTGGTTGACCGAGATGCGGCCGCCCACCACGCCAGCCGAGAACAGCAGCGGCAGCCGCGTTTCCAGCCCGGGGATGCCGTTGGGGATGTACTGGAACGGGACCTCCTTGCCGCCAGGCTTCTTGCCCTGCGCGTCTTCGTAGCGGAACGGTGCATGGTCGGACGAGAAGATGGTGAAGAGGCCGTCGGCCAGGCCGTCCCAGATCACTTCCTGGTTGCCGCGGTCGCGCGGCGGCGGGCTGCACACGCACTTGGCGCCGTGGTAGCCGGGCTGGTCGAGGTCTTCCGCAGTCAGGAACAGGTACTGCGGGCAGGTCTCGGCAAAGATCTTCATGCCGCGGTTGCGCGCCCAGCGGATCTGCTCCACCGCTTCCTTGCCCGATACATGGACGATCAGGATCGGCACGTCGACCAGCTCGGAGAACGTGATGGCGCGGTGCGTGGCCTCGCGCTCGATCGCCATCGGGCGCGCCAGCGCGTGGAACTTCGGCGCGGTGTTGCCCGCCGCTCCGAGCTTCTCGGTCAGCCAGGCGATGCAGTCCGAGTTCTCGGCGTGCACCATCACCAGCCCGCCCTCCTGGCGCGCCACCGACAGCACCTCAAGGATCTCGCGGTCGTTCAGCTTGAGGTCGTCGTAGGTCATGTAGATCTTGAACGACGAATAGCCCTCACGGATCAGGCCAGGCAGCTCGTCGTTCAGCACCGCCTCGGTCGGGTCGGCCACGATCAGGTGGAAGGCGTAGTCGACCACGGCCTGGCCGCCGGCGCGCTGATGGTAGTCGGTGACCGCCGCGCGCAGCGAATGGCCCTTCTCCTGCGCGGCAAACGGAATCACCGTGGTGGTGCCGCCGCACGCCGCCGAGACCGAGCCGGTGCGGAAGCCATCAGCCATCTTCAGGCCATCCGGCATGGGCTGGTCCAGGTGGCAGTGCGCATCGACGCCGCCCGGCAGCACCAGCTTGCCGCTGGCGTCGATGGTCTGCGCCGCCTCGCCCAGGTCAAGGCCAAGCTGCACGATGCGGCCGCCGGCGATACCGATATCGCACTGCATGGTGTCGCTGGCGGTCACCACGGTGCCGTTGCGGATGATCAGGTCGAACTGTTTCACGATACTGCTCACGAAAAGGTTGGGACGGCGGCGCTCAGTGGTCCGCGTCGGACAGGTGCATGTGTGCGGTTTCGCGCGCGGCGGCAGCGGCCACTGCGATCAGCGCGCACACCGCCGCCAGGTAGAGGGCCACCGGCGTGGTGCTACCGAAGCGGTCGAGCAGGCCCACCGCGATCAGCGGGGCCAGCGCGCCACCGAACACGCCGGCAAACTGGAAGCCGAGCGAGGCACCAGTCACGCGCACCCGGGTGGCGAACAGCTCGGGCAGGAACGAGGCCAGCGGCGAGAACATGAACGACACCAGCACCATGCCGACGAACGAGCCCAGCATGATCAGCGCCGGGCTGCCGGTCTTGATCATCGCGAAGAAGACAAAGGCCCACACCGCGCCGCCGACGCCGCCGATCATCAGCACCGGGCGGCGCCCGATGCGGTCCGCCAGCAGGCCGGCGATCGGGATGAACAGGATTTGCGCCAGCGCGCCCAGCAGTACGGCATTGAGCGCGATGCTCTTGGGCAGGCCCAGCTTGGTCGGCACGAAGTACAGCAGGAACAGGGTGAACACATAGAAGGCGATGTCGCCGCCCAGCCGCGCGCCAAAGGCGATCAGCAGCTGCTTCTTGTAGTTGCGCAGCACTTCCATGATCGGCGCGCGCGCTTCCGCATGCGATTCCTCGAGCTTCTCGAACATCCCGGATTCACGCACGTTGGCGCGGATGTAGAGGCCGACGCCGACCAGCAGCGCCGACAGCAGGAACGGCACGCGCCAGCCCCAGCTGAGGAAGGCTTCTTCCGAAACCTGCCAGGTCACCAGCGCGAACACGCCGTTGGCCAGCAGCAGGCCGATCGGCGCCGCCAGCTGCACCAGGCTGCCGAGGATGCCGCGCCGCTTTCCTTCAGGGTCCAGCTCGTTGACCATGATCGCCGCCCCGCCCCACTCGCCGCCCAGGGCCAGGCCCTGCACCACGCGCAGCAGCACCAGCAGCGCCGGCGCCAGCGCGCCCGCGGCGGCATAGGTCGGCAGCAGGCCGATGCCGAAGGTGGCCAGGCCCATCATCAGCAGCGTGATGATCAGGATCGACTTGCGGCCCATCTTGTCGCCGAAGTGGCCAAAGATCGCCGCACCCAGCGGCCGCGCCACGAAGGCCACGCCGTAGCTGGCAAAGGATAGCAGTGTCGCGGTCAGCGGATCGCTCTGCGGGAAGAACAGCTTGGGGAAAACCAGCGCGGCGGCCGATCCGTAGATGAAGTGGTCGTAGAACTCGAGCGTGGTGCCGGCCAGGCTGGCCCCGGCGACACGCGCGACGGATTGCTTCTGGGGCGACGCGCCGTTCTTGGCAGGTGCGTCGATGCTGACTGCTTGCATGGTGGATCCTCCGATGGTCCCTGGCCTGCCCTGGCGCGCGGTGATGGTCCCCGGCGTCGCATTCGGGCGTTGTCTCCGACGCGGCATGCGTGTGCGGCGTCTTTGCTCAGTACATTAGGATATAAACCGCCATACAATCAAGTTGAATTTTGTTTGTCAGATTTGGTGCGCGTGCATGGGGGGTTTTGGTGCAATGCACCAGGATGGGTGTTGTTTGGGTTGGGGCGATGCGGCCGCATGGCGCCAGGCCATAAACAAAAACGGCGCATACCCAAAGGCATGCGCCGCTCTCACAGCAAAACCACAGAAACAGATCAGACCACGATCGTCTGCGCCTCGCCTTCCGCACGTGCGCGGATCTCACCAATCTCCCACACCGCCTCACCAGCCGCCTGCAGGTGACGAATAGCGCGCTCAGCGTCTTCCTTGGCCACGATCACCACCATGCCGATGCCGCAGTTGAACACGCGGTGCATTTCGTCGTCGGCCACGCGGCCCTGCGCCTGCAGCCACTGGAACAGCGGCGGCAGCGTCCAGGCATCGCGCTTGAGCACGGCGGTGACGTCCTGCGCCAGCACGCGCGGCACATTCTCGGTCAGGCCGCCGCCGGTGATATGCGCCATGCCCTTGACCGGCAGGGTTTCGATCAGCGACAGCAGCGGCTTCACATAGATCCGCGTCGGCGCCATGATCGCGTCCTGCAGGCGCTGGCCGTGGAAGTCGGCATTCAGGTCCGGCTTGGCCATTTCGATGATCTTGCGCACCAGCGAGTAGCCGTTGGAGTGCGCACCCGACGAAGCCAGGCCCAGCACCACGTCGCCCGGGGTGATGGTGCTGCCGTCGATGATCTTCTTCTTTTCGACCGCGCCGACGGCAAAGCCGGCCAGGTCGTATTCGCCGTCCGGGTACATGCTCGGCATTTCGGCGGTTTCGCCGCCGATCAGCGCGCAGCCGGCCAGTTCGCAACCGCGGGCGATGCCCTGGATCACGGTGGCGGCGGTGTCCACGTCCAGCTTGCCGCAGGCGAAGTAGTCGAGGAAGAACAGCGGCTCGGCACCCTGCACCAGGATGTCGTTGACACTCATGGCGACCAGATCCTGGCCGACGGTGTCATGGCGGTTGAGCTGGAAGGCGAGCTTGAGCTTGGTGCCCACGCCGTCGGTGCCCGACACCAGCACCGGCTCCTGGAACTTCTTCGACAGTTCGAACAGCGCACCGAACCCGCCGATGCCCGCCATCACGCCCTCGCGCATGGTGCGCTTGGCAAACGGCTTGATGCGGTCGACCAGTGCGTCGCCGGCATCGATATCAACACCGGCGTCGCGGTAGGAAAGGCCTGCCTGGCCGGCGGTCGGGGATGCGCTCATGGGAACCTGCTTGTCCTGGAGGAAATAAAGTGAGGAATTCGGCGCTCGGGTCAGCGCGGCTTCCGTTGCTTGGCATCGGAAGGCGGACGCGAGTCCAGTAGAATTGCAATTTTAACGGATAGAGGCCCCCCGCTTCCAGTTTCCGGCGAGATTCCGCCGCAAACAGCGCTGTCGCCCGTTCCCCCCAACTATTTGATGAATGCCCCGCTGTTGAACCAAGAGGCCAAGCGCATCCTGCTCTGGATCGTCGTGGCCGTCGCGCTGTTCGCCGCCATCATCGCGCTGGCGCCGGTGCTGACGCCGTTCCTGTTCGCGTTCATCTTCGCCTATATCCTGAACCCGGGCGTTGACTGGCTGCAGCGCCGCCGCGTGCCGCGCGCGGTGGGCGTAACGCTGATGATCCTGCTGCTGACGGTGATCTGCGTGATGCTGGTACTGCTGGCGATCGCAGTGCTGCAACGCGAGATCCCGCAGGTGCGCGAGCAATTGCCGATCCTGCTGAAGAAGCTCAATTCGGTGGTTTCGCCCCGCCTGGCCGAGTTCGGCGTACGCGTGCGCTTTGACTTCCCCGGCCTGCGCAACATGCTGTCGGACCGCTTCTCGGCCAGCCCGGAAGACCTGCTGGTGGTGTTGCTGAACTACGTCAAGATGTCGGGCTCCGCGCTGATCACGGTGGCCGGCATCGTCTTTATCGTGCCCATCGTCATGTTCTACCTGATGATGGACTGGCACATGGTGATGCGCCGCATCGAGGGCGTGGTGCCGCGCCGCTGGGTGCCCAAGGTGCGCGAACTGACCAACGAGACCGACGCGCTGCTGTCGCAATACCTGCGCGGCCAGATCCTGGTGATGGTGATCCTGGCGGCAATCTACTCGATCGGCCTGACCATCGCCGGCTTCGATATCGGCGTGCCGGTCGGGGTCTTCACGGGGCTGGCGGTGTTTATCCCGTATATTGGCTTTGGTGTCGGGCTGGTCATGGCGGTGCTGGCCGCGCTGCTGCAGTTCGGCAACTGGTACGGGCTGGCCGCGGTGGCGGTGGTCTACGGCTTCGGCCAGTTTATCGAGAGCTTTTATCTGACCCCGCGCCTGGTGGGCGAACGCATCGGCCTGCACCCGCTGGTGGTGATCTTCGCGCTGCTCGCCTTCGGCCAGCTGTTCGGCTTCTTCGGCGTGCTGCTGGCGCTGCCGACCTGTGCCGTGCTGCTGGTCGGCGCGCGGCAGCTGCGGCGGGTTTACCTGGCCAGCGACCTGTACCGAAAATAACGGCTGCCCCACTGCTGCCCACACCTGCAAGTTAGCCATACGTCATGTCCCCGCGTCCCAAGCAACTGTCGCTCGAGCTGGGCAGCCCGCCGCCTTCGACCTTCGAGAATTTCGTGGTGGCATCCAACCGCGAGGCGGTGCAGCGCCTGCGCGAGCTGCCCGCCGCGCTCGCCCAGGAGCACGCCAGCGACCGGCTGGTCTACCTGTGGGGCGAGGTCGGCTGCGGCCGTACCCACCTGCTGCACGCGGTATGCGAGGCCGGGCCGCAGCACGGCATCCGCAGCCGCTACCTGAGCCCGCACCACCCGCTGTCGGACTTCCTGTTCGATCCCTGGTGCCAGCTCTACACCGTCGATGACGTCGAGTTGCTGGATGAAGCGCGCCAGATCGCGGTGTTCTCGCTCTACAACGAGGTGCGCGCCCACGTGCGCACCGCGCTGGTGGTGGCCGGCGGCCTGGCCCCGCGCGCGATGCCGGTGCGCGAAGACCTGCGCACGCGCCTGGGCTGGGGCCTGGTGTACCAGGTCGCGCCGCTGTCGGACGACGACAAGAAGGCCGCTGTGCTGCATGCAGCACGCGAGCGCGGCCTGCAGCTGTCGCCAGAGATCACGCACTGGCTGGTGACGCGGCATTACCGCGACATGCCAAGCCTGATGGCGCTGCTGGACGCGCTCGACACCTACTCGCTGGAACGCAAGCGGCCGGTGACACTGCCGCTGCTGCGTGAAATGTTTGCTGAATTCCGGGATTAGCGGCGGCATCGGCGCCCAAACCACACCCAACGCGGCCACGGCACCTGCCTGCCCGCCCGACCTCTCGCCTTAAGGTAAAATCGCCGCCCATGAATCTGGCACTCTTTGATCTCGACCACACCCTGATCCCAACCGACAGCGACCATGAATGGGGCCGCTTCTTGGTCCGCCTGGGCGTCGTCGACGAGGAAATCTACAGGCAGAAGAACGACGAGTTCTACGGCCACTACAAGGCCGGCACCCTCGATATCCAGGCCTTCCTGCGCTTTGCGCTGGCGCCGCTGGCGGCCAACCCGCGCGACCGGCTCGATGCCATGCGGGTGCGCTTCATGCACGAGGTGATCGACCCCGTGATCACGCCGCAGGCGCGCGCGCTGGTCTACAAGCACCTGGAAGCCGGCGACCTGTGCGCCGTGGTGACCGCCACCAACAGCTTCGTCACCGCGCCGATCGCCACGGCCTTCGGCATCAAGCACCTGATCGCGACCGAGCCGGCCACCGTCGACGGCAAGCCCGAGAGCCAGTACACCGGCGAGGTCGAGGGCGTGCCCAGCTTCCGCGAAGGCAAGATCACCCGCGTCGAGGCCTGGCTAAAGAGCCAGGGCGCGCAGTGGGACCATTTCGAGAAAACCACCTTCTACAGCGACTCGGCCAACGACCTGCCCTTGCTGGAAAAAGTCTCCGAGCCGATCGCCACCAACCCGGACGATCGCCTGCGCCACCACGCCGCCGCGGCAGGCTGGCGCATCATGGATCTGTTCTGACGTGATCAAGAAGCTAATTACCCGGCTGCTGGGCAAACCCGGCCCCAAGCTGCGCCGCACCGGCCATGCCCATACGCCGCGCATTGTCGGCGCCGACGAACACCAGATCGACCCCGCGCTGCTGTCGCGCAATGCCGTCAAGGTCACCTCCACGCTGCAGCAGGCCGGCTACCAGGCCTACATCGTGGGCGGCGCGGTGCGCGACCTGCTGCTCGGCATCAAGCCCAAGGATTTCGACGTCGCGACCAACGCCACGCCCGACCAGGTGCAGGCGCTGTTCCGGCGCTCGCGCATCATCGGGCGGCGCTTCCAGATCGTGCACGTGACCTTCTACGGTGGGCGCGAGCAGGAAATCATCGAGGTCTCGACCTTCCGCGCGCTGGTCGACGCCATCGCCAGCGAGACCCTGCCCGAAGGCCGCCGCCTGAAGCGCGCCGAGCTCGACAGCAAGACCCATGCGATCGATGCCTCGGGCCGGGTGCTGCGCGACAACGTGTGGGGTTCGCAGGCCGAAGACGCGGAACGCCGCGACTTCACCATCAATGCGATGTACTACGACCCGGCCGCGCAGACCGTGCATGACTACCATCACGGCATGGAAGACATCCGCGCGCGCACGCTGCGCATGATCGGCGACCCGGTCACGCGCTATCGCGAAGACCCGATCCGGATGCTGCGCGTTGTGCGCTTCGCCGCCAAGACCGGCTTCGACATCGACGAGGCCACGCGCCACCCGATCGCCGGCCTGGCCTCGCTGATCCACAACGTGCCCAGCGCGCGCCTGTTCGACGAGATGCTCAAGCTGCTGATGTCCGGCCACGCCTGGGCCTCGCTGCAGGAGCTGCGCAAGGCCGGGCTGCACCAGGGCCTGCTGCCGCTGCTGGACGTGGCGCTGGAGCAGCCCATGGGCCAGCGCTTCGTGCAGCTGGCGCTGGACAACACCGACCGCCGCGTGCAGGCCGGCAAGCCGGTCTCGCCGGGCTTCCTGTTCGCCGCGCTGCTGTGGCACCACGTGCTGCAGCGCTGGACCAGGCTGCGCGAGGAAGGCGAGCACGCCATCGCCGCGCTGAACACCGCCATGGACATGGTGCTGGAAAAGCAGACCGGCCAGCTGGCGATCCAGCGCCGCTTTGTCACCGACATGCGCGATATCTGGGGCATGCAGCCGCGCTTTGAAAAGCGCGTGGGCCGCATGCCGTTCCGGCTGCTGGAATCGCCGCGCTTCCGTGCCGGCTTCGACTTCCTGCACCTGCGCTGCCAGTCGGGCGAGCTGCCCGAGGAACTGGCCGCCTGGTGGCAGGACTTCCAGGACGCCGACCCGGGCGAGCGCGAGGACCTGATCGACGCGGTACGCGGCGCGCGCGGCCCGAGTGGTCAAGGCGGCCAGGGCAGTCAAGGTGGCCAGGGCGCCGAGGGCGAAGGCCCGGCACGCAAGAAGCGCCGCCGGCGCGGTCCGCGGAAATCGGATAAAGTGTCTTCCCGGAGCGACACGGACGCGGGCGAGGCAGCACATGCCGGCCCCGGCCAGCCGGAGGAAACCTAAATGACGCTTGCCTTCATCGGCATCGGGGCCAATCTTGGCGATGCCCGCCAGGCCATCAAGGACGCCATCGTGTGTCTGGCCCAGCAGGTCGGCATCACGGTGCTGGCGCGCTCATCGCTCTACCGCACCGCCCCGGTCGATGCCGGCGGCGACGACTACTACAACGCGGTGGTCAAGGTGCAGACCTCGTTCACCGCGGCGCAGCTCCTGCGCATCTGCCACCACATCGAAGACCAGTTCGGCCGCGAGCGGCCGTTCCGCAACGCGCCGCGCACGCTGGACCTGGACCTGCTGCTGTTCGGCGACGAGCAGCACGACCACGAGCACCTGACGGTGCCGCACCCGCGCCTGACCGAGCGCGCCTTCACGCTGGTGCCGCTGCTAGAGCTGGATGCCGCGCTGGCCATCCCCGGGCGCGGACGCGCCGCCGACTACCTGGCCGGCGTGGGCGCGCAGCGCATCGAGAAGGTGTCCACCTGCAAGTGCCTGCGCATGCAGGCCGCCGCCGGCGGGACCGGCGATGGCGGCACCCCTGGCTGACCCCGCCCGGCGGCGCCCGCGGCGCTGCCATCCACCCCACTGAAGCCCGGAGCGCCATGCTCGATCACCTGCGCCGCATCGTCGTCGAAGGCCCCGTCGGATCCGGCAAGACCTCGCTGGCCCAGCGCCTGGCGCGCACGCTGCAGGCCCAGGAACTGCCCGACAGCGCGCGCCGCAGCCCCTTCCTCGAACCCTTCTACCGCGATCCCGCGCGCCATGCGCTGGCGCTGCAGCTGTGGTGCCTGACCCAGCGCGCGGTGCAGCTGCAGCAATGGCAGGCGGGGGTGCTGGCCGGCCAACGCATGGTCACCAATTTCCTGATGGCCAAGGATCGGCTGCACGCGGCGCTGACGCTGTCCGACGACGAACTGGCGCTCTACGACGCCATCGCCGCACGCCTTGACCTGCCGCCGCAGCGCGCCGACCTGGTGATCGTGCTGCAGGCCGCCCCGTCGCTCTTGCGCGAGCGCATCGTGCGCCGCGGCGAGCCTGGCGAGGCCGGCATCGACGAACACTATCTGCAGCGCCTGGCCGGCGCCTACGGCGAATTGTTCCACCGGTACGACGACGCCCCGGTGCTGGTCGTCGACACCGCCCACTTCAATCCGGTGGACAATGATGACGATTTCCGTACACTACTGTCGCGCATCGAAAACATGCGCGGCCGCAAGGCCTTTCTCAATCTCGCTGCGCCCTGACAGGCTCCGCCTGCCAGACCCAACACAATAACGACGGCTGTCGTTGCCGTGCGGGCGGCCCTCCCGGCACCGGCAAAGCCGTCCTATATGGGCACTGCCATGAGCTACCTCCTCGATCCCTCCCGCAAGACCATCACGATTCCCAAACTGCAGGCGATGCGTGACGCCGGCGAGAAAATCGCCATGCTGACTGCGTACGACTCCAGCTTCGCCGCGCTGCTCGACTACTGCGGCGTGGAAATGATCCTGGTCGGCGATTCGCTGGGCAATGTGATGCAGGGCCAGCAGACCACGCTGCCGGTCACGCTGGAACAGATGGCCTACCACACCGAATGCGCGGCGCGCGGCAACCAGACCGCGCTGCTGCTGACGGACCTGCCGTTCGGCACCTATCCCACGCCTGAGGCTGCGTTTGCCAGTGCGGTCACGCTGATGAAGGCCGGCGCGCAGATGGTCAAGCTCGAGGGCGGCGACTGGCTGGCGCCGATCGTCAAGTTCCTGGTCGAGCGCAGCATCCCGGTATGCGCGCATATCGGCCTGACGCCGCAGTCGGTGCACGCGCTGGGCGGCTTCAAGGTGCAGGGCAAGACCAACGCCGGCGCGGCCCAGCTCAAGCGCGACGCGCTGGCGCTGCAGGCCGCCGGCGCGCAGGTGGTGCTGATGGAGGCTGTGCCCGCGGCGCTGGCCGGCGAGATCACGCAATCGCTGACGGTACCCACCATCGGCATCGGCGCGGGCGCGGACTGCACCGGCCAGGTGCTGGTGCTACAGGACATGCTCAATATCTACCCGGGGCGCAAGGCCAAGTTCGTGCGCAACTTCATGGACGGCCAGACCTCGATCGAGGCAGCCGTGCGCGCCTACGTGGCCGCCGTCAAGGACGGCAGCTTCCCCGCCGCCGAGCACACCTTCTCCGCCTGACCCGGTGGAGATCGGCACCGCCACCGCCGACGCCTTCCGCCTGCTGGCCAGCGGCGACGCCGGCCTGTGGTTCATCGTCTGGACCTCGCTGATGGTGGCGGTGCTGGGGCTGGCGCTGGCCACGGTGCCGGCGATCGCCGCCGCCTGGCTGATCGCCACGCGGCAGTTCCCGGGCCGGCGCGCAGTGGTGGTGGTGGCGCAGGCCTTCCTGTCGTTTCCGACCGTGCTGGTCGGGCTGATCCTCTACCTGCTGCTGACGCGCCAGGGCCCGCTGGGCAGCCTGCACCTGCTGTTCACGCCAGCGGGCATGGTGCTGGGGCAGGCGGTGATCGGCTTCCCGGTGGTGCTGGCGTTTGCGCTGTCAACCCTGCAGGGCGCCGACGTGCGCCTGCGCGAGACCGCTTGGGTGCTGGGCGCAGGGCGCTGGCGCACCTTCCTGACCGTGATCCGCGAGCTGCGCTTCGGGTTGATGGCGGCGGTGGTCGCCGGCTTCGGGCGCGTGATTGCCGAGGTCGGCTCGGCGCTGATGATCGGCGGCAATATCGAAGGCTCCACCCGCACCATCACCACGGCCATTGCGCTGGAAACCAGCAAGGGCGAGTTCGCGGAGGGCATTGCGCTGGGCATCGTGCTGGTGGCGCTGGCGCTGCTGGTCAATATCGGCATGGCCTGGCTGCAGGGTGCCGGAGGCTTCCGCCGATGACTCCCTCAGTTGCCCATGACCACAGCCCGCTGCTGACCGTGCGCGGGCTGGCGCGCACCATCGGCCTGCGCAAGCTCTTTGCCATCGACAGGCTGGTGATCCCGCGCGCCACGGCGATCGTGCTGACCGGCATGAACGGCGCCGGCAAGACCACGCTGCTGCGCATGCTGGCCGGGCTGGAGCCGGCACCCGGCGCCAGCGCGCAGTGGACCGACGCCCGGGGCCAGGCACACGACGCCCCCCTCACTCCGCTGCCGCCGGCGCTGCGCCAGCGCATCGCCTACCTGCATCAGCACCCTTACCTGTTCCGCACCTCGGTGCGCGAAAATATTGCCTACGGCCTGCATGCACGCGGGATGCCGCGCGACGAGATCGCCCGCCGCGTTGGTGAGGCGCTGGGCTGGGCCGGCGTGTCGCACCTGCAGGACACCGCGCCCGAATACCTGTCCGGCGGAGAGATCCAGCGCGTGGCACTGGCGCGCGCCAAGGTGCTGGAGCCGGAGCTGCTGCTGCTGGATGAGCCCACCTCGAGCCTGGACGGCCATGCGCGCGAGCAGGTGATTGGGCTGGTCGGCGACCTGGCCGCCGAAGGCCGCACCGTGGTGATGATCTGCCACGACCGCGAGCTGATCAACCTGCCGGGCGTGGTGCGCTGGAAGCTGGGCGACGGCGTGCTGGACACGCACCACCCTTAGTCTTCAGGCTTTCTGACTCAGCGTCGCCGCCATCGCGCCGCGCAAGGCGTTGACCAGGACGATGGCCTCGGCGCGCGCGAGCATCGCGCGCGTGATCACGGCTTCCGTCACCGCTTCGCCGGGGGCGCCCAGCGTCGCCCCACCCTCGTCCAGCACCACCGCGCGCATCACGCCGGGCAGGATGTCGGCCGACAGCGGCGGCGTCAGCCAGCGGCCATCGATGCGGACGAAGACCGAGCTGCGCCCGCCTTCCAGCAGTTCACCGCGCGTGTTGAAGAACAGCCGGTCAAAGCCGCCGGCACGCTCGGCGGCCTGCCAGCCCGCATCGAACACTGCGCGCGCGCTGGTCTTATGGCGGCGCAGCGGGTCGGCGGCGGGTAGTGGCTCGGGGGCAATGTCGATCCTGACCGGACCGGCCGGCATCGGTGCCACCGCGCCGCTGGCAAATGCGAGCGCGCCGCACTTGTCCACGCTCATACGCAGGCGCCATGTCCCCGCGCCCAGCTGCGCTACCTGCGCGGCCACTGCGGTGCGTGCCGCATCGGCATCGAAAGCGAAGCCGAACGTATGCGCCGAAGCGCCAATGCGCGCAAGGTGCCGCGCCAGGTAAAGGCACTCGCCGTCCTGCACGCGCATGGTTTCGAACAGCGTCAAGCCGGGATCGTGCCGCGTCAGGAAACGCGCCTTCCAGCCGCATTCATCGAATTCCTCCGCCGCGACGCTGTCATGGACGATGCCGCCGCCCACGCCCATTTCACCCGCGCGCAGGCCGGTGTCCGCGAGAGGCGCCAGTACCAGCGTGCGGATTGCCACCGACAGCGCGAACGGTCCCGCGGTGCTTTCGTCAGTTGGCGCATCAATCCAGCCGATCGCGCCGGTGTACAGCCCGCGCGGCGCGCCTTCCAGCTCGGCGATGATCTCCATGGTGCGCCGCTTGGGCGCGCCAGTGATGGAGCCGCACGGGAACAGCGCCGCCATCAGCGCGCCAAAGCGCGTGCCGGACCGCGCCGTCGCGGTGACGGTAGAGGTCATCTGCAGCACCGCACCAAACGGCTGCACCGCAAAGCGCTCCGGCACCGCCACGCTGCCCGGCTGCGCGATGCGCCCCAGGTCGTTGCGCAGCAGGTCGACGATCATCACATTCTCGGCGCGGTTCTTGGCATCGGCGGCCAGCGCGGCGGCGGCCTGCGCATCGCGCACGGCATCGCCCGAGCGCGGCGCGGTGCCCTTCATCGGCCGGGTCAGCAGGTGGCCCTGGCCGTCGTGGCGCACGAACAGCTCGGGCGACAGCGACAGCACCGTGGCGCCATCCGGCAGGCTGGCCAGCACGCCATACGGCACCGGCTGCGCGGCGCGCAGCGCGGCGTACAGCGCCACCGGGTCGCCAAAGGCATCGAAGTGCAGGCGCTGGGTATAGTTGACCTGGTAGGTGTCGCCGGCTTCGATCCACTGGTGGATGCGGGCGATGGCGTCGTCGAAGGCCTCGCGGGAGGTATCGGAGGCCACCTCCATCAGGCCCGCTGGCTTGGGGTCGGCTTTCGATTGCAGCCACGCCGTGACCGCCGCGGCATCGAGCCGGCGCAGGTTGCGGAACCACAGCAGGCGCAGCGCGCCGTTGTGGAACGGCATCTCGTTACCGGTATGCACCGGGGCGTCGACCAGTGCGCCGCCGAATTCGTAGGGGGCAAACAGAGTGGCATGCCAGCCCTGGCGCCAGCCGTCGGCAAGCACGGTGTCGAGCTGCGCGATGTCGCTGCCGGCGGGCAGCACGTCTTCGCGAATGAGGCCGGTGTAGAGGCGTGATGCGGCTTGCGCCGCCGGGGCCGTGGCGTCGTCGAGAAGGACGAAGGCCTCTCCGCTTGCTGGCGGCGTGCTCCCCTCGCCCGCTTGCGGGAGAGGGGCCGGGGGAGAGGGCGGGGGCTGGATGCTTGCTACCACGGGAAATCGTCAGGAAAAACAGGATTGCCGGCGCCGCCGGCATGGAAGGCAGTGATGCATTATCGCGCGGCGCAAGCGTGGTGGGCGATGGGCGCGCCTGCCCTCTCCCCCAGCCCCTCTCCCGCAGGCGGGAGAGGGGAGCAAACCAGCGGTTCGCAGACGCGGAGCGCCGCGCCAAAAACAAAACCGGCCACGCTCGCACGTGGCCGGTCCGATACTGCAAACCCGGTCAGCTGAAGAAGCTCTTCACCTTGTCCAGCCAGGATTGCTCCTGCGGGCTGTGGCGCGAGCCGCCCTCATGCACCGAGCGGTCGAACTGGCGCAGCATATCCTTCTGCGCCTCGGTCAGCTTGACCGGCGTCTCCACATTCACATGCACATAGAGGTCGCCCGGATAGCCCGAGCGCACGCCCTTGATGCCCTTGCCGCGCAGGCGGAAGGTCTTGCCCGACTGGGTGGCTTCAGGCACCGGGAAGGTGGCCTTGCCGCTCAGCGTCGGCACTTCCAGGTCGCCGCCCAGCGCCGCGGTGGCGAAGGAGATCGGCATCTGGCAGTGCAGGTCGTCGCCGTCGCGCTCGAACATCGGGTGCGCCTTGATGTGGACTTCCACATACAGGTCGCCCGGGGGGCCGCCGTTGATGCCCGGCTCGCCGTTGCCCGATGAGCGGATGCGCATGCCTTCGTCGATGCCGGCCGGGATCTTCACTTCCAGCGTCTTCTGCGACTTCAGCTTGCCCTGGCCGTGGCACTTGGTGCAGGGCTTGGGGATGAACTTGCCGCTGCCGTGGCACTTCGGGCAGGTCTGCTGCATGGTGAAGAAGCCCTGCGACACGCGCACCTGGCCGGCGCCGTGGCAGGTCGGGCAGGTTTCCACGCTCGAGCCCGGCTCCGCGCCATTGCCGTGGCAGTGGTCGCAGTCGTCCCAGTGCGGCACGCGGATCTGCGCCTCGTGGCCGTGCGCGGCCTGCTCCAGCGAGATCTCCATGCTGTAGCGCAGGTCGGCGCCGCGATAGGCCTGCGGACCGCCGCCGCCACCGCGGCGGCCACCGGCCTGCTGGCCGAAGATGTCGCCGAAGATATCGCCGAAGGCCTCGGCGAAACCGCCGTAGCCCTGCGCGCCGCCAAAGCCGCCCGCCATGTTCGGATCCACACCGGCATGGCCGTACTGGTCGTAAGCTGCCTTCTTCTCCGGGTCGGAAAGCATCTCGTAGGCCTCTTTGACCTCCTTGAATTTTTCCTCGGCGATCTTGCCGTCCTTGCCCTCCGGATTGCGGTCCGGGTGGTACTTCATCGCGAGCTTGCGATAAGCCTTCTTGATCTCGTCGTCGCTCGCGTTCTTGCCTACCCCGAGCACTTCGTAATAGTCACGTTTTGCCATGGTGGCTCAAACCCTTTTGGCCGGCACGCGCATGCGGCGCGATACCGGCGAATAGCAAAAAAGCCGAGCGAGGCATCCGACGGCGGTTTCCCGCTGGGTCCGATGGCCGCGCCCGGCGTCGGGGCGGGAGCGGTGCCGGCCAGTGCCTGCACCGCCGCCCGCGTGTCCCGATTACTTCTTGTCGTTGACTTCCTTGAATTCGGCGTCCACAACGTTGTCGTCCTGCGGCTGCGCCTGCTGGCCACCGGCCGCGCCGGCACCGGCAGCACCGGGCGCGGCACCTTCGCCGGCCTTGGCCTGCATGTCCGCGTAGACCTTCTCGCCCAGCTTCTGGCTGACTTCGGACAGCGCGTTGACCTTGGCGTCGATCTCGGCCTTGTCGCCGCCGCGAGCGGCGTCTTCCAGTTCCTTGATCGCGGCTTCGATCTTTTCCTTCTCGCCGCCTTCCAGCTTGTCACCGTATTCGGTGAGCGCCTTCTTGGTCGAGTGGATCAGCGCGTCGGCCTGGTTGCGGGCGTCAGCCAGCTCACGGGCCTTCTTGTCTTCCTCGGCGTTGGCCTCGGCGTCCTTGACCATGCGCTGGATCTCGTCTTCCGACAGGCCCGAGTTCGCCTTGATGGTGATCCGGTTTTCCTTGCCGGTTGCCTTGTCCTTGGCGCCCACGTGCAGGATGCCGTTGGCGTCGATGTCGAACGACACTTCGATCTGCGGCGTGCCACGCGCTGCGGGCGGAATGCCTTCCAGGTTGAACTCGCCCAGCAGCTTGTTGCCGGAGGCCATTTCACGCTCGCCCTGGAACACCTTGATGGTCACCGCCGGCTGGTTGTCGTCGGCGGTCGAGAACACCTGCGCATGCTTGGTCGGGATGGTGGTGTTCTTGGTGATCATCTTGGTCATCACGCCACCCAGGGTTTCAATACCCAGCGACAGCGGCGTCACGTCCAGCAGCAGCACGTCGGTACGGTCGCCCGACAGCACCGAGCCCTGGATCGCGGCACCGACGGCCACGGCTTCATCCGGGTTCACGTCCTTGCGCGCTTCCTTGCCGAAGAACTCCTTGACCTGTTCCTGCACCTTGGGCATGCGGGTCATGCCGCCGACCAGGATCACGTCGTCGATGTCGCTGACCTTGACGCCCGCATCCTTGATAGCGATGCGGCACGGCTCGATGGTGCGCGTGATCAGCTCTTCCACCAGGGATTCGAGCTTGGCGCGGGTCATCTTCAGGTTCAGGTGCTTCGGACCCGAGGCATCGGCCGTGATGTACGGCAGGTTGATCTCGGTCTGCTGCGAGCTCGACAGTTCGATCTTGGCCTTTTCAGCGGCTTCCTTCAGGCGCTGCAGCGCGAGCACGTCCTTGGACAGGTCCACGCCCTGGTCCTTCTTGAACTCGCTGATGATGTAGTCGATGATGCGCTGGTCGAAGTCTTCGCCGCCCAGGAACGTATCGCCGTTGGTCGACAGCACCTCGAACTGCTTCTCGCCGTCCACGTCCGCGATCTCGATGATCGAGATGTCGAAGGTGCCGCCGCCGAGGTCATACACGGCAATCTTGCGGTCGCCCTTCTCGTTCTTGTCCATGCCGAACGCCAGCGCGGCCGCGGTCGGCTCGTTGATGATGCGCTTGACGTCCAGGCCGGCGATGCGGCCGGCGTCCTTGGTGGCCTGGCGCTGCGAGTCGTTGAAGTAGGCCGGCACGGTGATCACGGCTTCGGTCACCGGCTCGCCGAGGTAGTCCTCGGCCGTCTTCTTCATCTTGCGCAGCACTTCGGCGGACACCTGCGGCGGCGCCAGCTTCTGGTCGCGCACCGACACCCATGCGTCGCCGTTGTCGGCCTTGACGATGGAATACGGCATCAGGCCGATGTCCTTCTGGACTTCCTTCTCTTCGAACTTGCGGCCGATCAGGCGCTTGACCGCGTACAGCGTGTTGCGCGGATTGGTGACGGCCTGGCGCTTGGCCGGCGCGCCGACCAGGATTTCGCCGTCTTCCATGTAGGCGATGATCGACGGGGTGGTGCGGGCACCCTCCGAGTTTTCGATGACCTTGGGGGTGTTGCCTTCCAGGATCGCGACGCAGCTATTGGTGGTACCGAGGTCGATACCGATGATCTTACCCATTATTCTCTCCTCTTGAGCCAGCGCTATCCGCGCGGCTGCAATTCAACCTGAGGCCGAAATGTGGCCGTCCGGGGGCTTTTCAAGGGCATAACCGGCAAATCCGAGTAATTTTCTCGGTTTATGCACGCTTTCAACGGCATCTGCCGCCGCAGGTTAAGCCGGCGGCGCGGCGCGGTCGCCGAAAGTGGCTTATTCCATACCTTCTGGCGCGTCGCGGTCGCGCTGCCACAGCACGTCCGAACCGCCCCCGGCCCGGTTCAGCACCCGCGCCAGCACGAACATCAGGTCCGACAGCCGGTTCAGGTACTGGCGCGGGGCCTCGTTCAGCGGCTCGGCCGCGCCCAGCGCCACCAGCGCGCGTTCGGCACGGCGGCACACGGTGCGGCAGACATGGGCCTGCGCCGCGGCGCGGCTGCCGCCCGGCAGGATGAATTCGGCCAGCCGCGGCAGGTTGGCGTTGTAGTCGGCCAGCCAGGTGTCGAGCTGCGCCACTTGCTCAGGCTTGAGCAGGGTGTAGCCCGGGATGGACAGCTCGCCACCCAGGTCGAACAGGTCGTGCTGAATATGCAGCAGCGCGGCGCGCACGTCGTCCGGCAGGGCCTCGGTCAGCAGCACGCCGACGTGGCAGTTGAGTTCGTCGACGTCGCCGATGGCGGCGATGCGCAGGCTGTCCTTGCCGGTGCGGCTGCCGTCGCCCAGGCCGGTGGTGCCGGCGTCGCCGGTGCGGGTGGCAATCTTGGACAGGCGGTTGCCCATGCCGGTCTCCTCGTAAGCGTGTGGTAGTCGTGGTCCGCCCTGCAACGCGGGCGCCAGGGGGAAAGACGCATTATCGCGCCGGACCGCCTCGGCGGGCCAAGCTCTTGTGTCCCGGCGCTGGCTGTGCGGCTATCGGCCAGTACCAGCCGGCCGCCGACCGCCGCGGCGCCCCGCCAGGGTGCATGAGCCGCCGCGCGGCGTAGAATGCCGGTAGCCCTTATTCATCGTCCATTCGATCACCGGGTCGCGCCCCTGCCGGCCAGACCGGAGCTTGCTCCGGAGCGCCGCCGCCGGCACCAACGTCGCGCCGACCCGCCGGAGACCCGCATGAACCACCCCACGCCGCCCGCCACGCTCGCCCGCCGTCCGCTGCCGCCCGCCTTCAGCGACGCCCTGGCGGCTCGCTTTGGCGACCGCTTCACCACCTCCGCCGGCGTGTGCGAACACCACGGCCGCGACGAATCCCCGTTCCCGCCGGCCGTGCCCGACGCCGTGGTCTTCGCCCACAGCACCGAGGAAGTGGCCGAGGTGGCGCGCCTGTGCAACCAGCATGGCGTGCCGCTGATCCCGTACGGCGCCGGCTCATCGCTGGAAGGCCATCTGCTGGCCGTGGCAGGCGGCATCAGCCTGGACCTGTCGCAGATGAACCGCGTGCTGGCGGTGCAGCCCGAGGACCTGACCGTGACCGTGCAGCCCGGCGTCACGCGCAAGCAGCTGAATCAGGAAATCAAGGACACCGGCCTGTTCTTCCCGATCGACCCGGGCGCCGATGCCTCGCTGGGCGGCATGTGCGCCACGCGCGCCTCCGGGACCAACGCGGTGCGCTACGGCACCATGCGCGAGAACGTGCTGGCGCTGACGGTGGTGACCGCCGACGGCCGCGTGGTCCGCACCGGCACGCAGGCGCGCAAGTCGGCGGCGGGCTATGACCTGACCCGGCTCTTTATCGGCAGCGAAGGCACGCTCGGCATCATCACCGAGGTGACGGTGCGGCTCTACCCGCAGCCGGAAGCGATCTCCGCCGCGGTGTGCGCCTTCCCCAGCATGGGCAGCGCGGTGCAGGCCGTGATCCAGACCATCCAGCTGGGCGTGCCGGTGGCGCGCGTGGAGTTTGTCGATGCGCTGGCGATCCGCGCCATCAACCGCCACGACAACCTGACCCTGCCCGAGACCCCCCACCTGTTCTTCGAATTCCACGGCACCGAGGCCGGCGTGCGTGAGCAGGCCGAGACCGTGCAGCAGATCACCGCCGAGCACGGCGGCCAGGGCTTCGAATGGGCCACGCGCCCGGAGGACCGCAGCCGGCTGTGGAACGCACGCCATACCGCGTACTTCGCCATGCTGCAGCTCAAGCCGGGCTGCAAGTCGGTGACTACCGACGTGTGCGTGCCGATCTCGCGCCTGGCCGACTGCGTTACCGAGACCGAGAAGGACCTGAACGCCTCGGCGCTGCCCTGC
This sequence comes from Cupriavidus sp. GW823-FHT06D04, assembly GCF_058795055.1. Taxonomy (NCBI): domain Bacteria; kingdom Pseudomonadati; phylum Pseudomonadota; class Betaproteobacteria; order Burkholderiales; family Burkholderiaceae; genus Cupriavidus; species Cupriavidus sp. GW823-FHT06D04. Next base: position 573,504 of record NZ_JBXAHL010000001.1, read on the forward strand.
CCCATCGTCGGCCATGTCGGCGACGGCAACTTCCACGTGGCGATCCTGGTCGACCCCGACAAGCCCGAAGAGATGGCCGAGGCCGAGGCCATCAACCAGCGCATCGTCGAACGCGCGCTGGCGATGGGCGGCACCTGCACCGGCGAGCACGGCGTCGGCCTGCACAAGCAGCGCTTCCTGGTGGAAGAACACGGCGAGGACGCGCTCGACCTGATGCGCGCGATCAAGGACGCGCTGGACCCCAACCACATCCTGAACCCGGGCAAGATCTTCAGCGCCACGCGCGCGGGCACGCAGTAAGGCGTACCGGGCAGATGGCCTCCATGTTCAACCGCGTCCCGCCGCTGCACCTGCTGATCGCCTTCGAGGCCGCGGCGCGCCTGGGCAGCTTCGCGCGCGCGGCCGAAGAGCTGTCGGTCACGCCCAGCGCGGTCTCGCACCGCATCAAGAACCTCGAGGAGCTGTGGGGCGAAGACCTGTTCGTGCGCGCCAACGCCGCGCTGCGGCTGACCGCCGCCGGCACGCGCTACCTGCGCAACGTGCAGGACGCGCTCAAGTCGCTCAACGAGCTGGCGCGGCCCGAGTACAACAAGCTGCGCACCCGGCTGCGGGTGGCGATCCCGCCCACCTTCGGGCGCCAGCACCTGGTGCCGCGCCTGCCTGAATTCGGCGCGCTGTATCCGCATATCGACCTCGAGCTGCACCTGGCAATCCCATTCCTGGACGTCAAGGCCGAGGACACCGATGTCGAGATCCGCTACGGCACCGGCCGCTACCCCGACCTGAAGACCACCCGGCTGCTGGTCGAGCCGGTGTTCCCGGCGTGCGGCCGCGAATACTACGAGCGCGTCAACGGCCGCGCCATCACCAAGCCCGAGCACCTGCACGGCCTGGTGCTGCTGCGCAGCCCGCTGGAGCCGTGGAAGCCGTGGTTCGAGACTGCCGGGCTGGACTGGGCCGAGCCGCAGACCGGGCCGCAGTTCAATGACATCGGCCTGATGCTGGAGGCGATCGCGTCCAACCAGGGCGTGGCGCTGGTGCGCCAGCGCATGGCGCGGCACTGGCTGTCGCTGGGGCAGATGGTGCGGCTGCTGGATGTGGAATCGGTCTCGCCGCACGGCTACTACATCGTCGAGCGCGAACAGGCTCCGCTCAAGCCCGAGGCGCGCTATTTCGTCGACTGGCTGCTGAGCCTGGACTGGTAGGAGACCGACCCCATGGAAATCCGTTTGCTGACCCCCGCCGATGCCGCCGCCTTCCAGGCGCTGCGGCTGCAAGGCCTGGCCGAAGCGCCGGAGGCCTTCGCTTCCAGCCTGGAGGAGGAACAGGACCGGCCGCTGGAAGTCGTCGCCGCGCGCCTGGCCGCGACCGAGGGCAAGGCCGTGTTCGGCGCCTTCGTTGACGGCACCGATGACACCGCGCTGGCCGGGGTGGTCGGGGTGATGCGCGAGGAAAACGCCAAGCACCGGCACAAGGCCTTTATCTGGGGCATGTACGTGGCCCCGGGCTGGCGCGACCGCAAGCTCGGCCGCGCGCTGATGGAGCGGGCCATGGAACAGGCCGCCGCCATGCCGGGCGTGCGCCAGGTGACGCTGTGCGTCAATGCCGGCAGCGCGGGCGCGGTGCAGCTGTATGAGTCGCTCGGCTTCGTGCGCACGGGGCTGGAGCCGGATGCGCTGTACGTCGCGCCGCACTTCCACGACAAGCTCGATATGGTCTGCTTCCTGCCGCAGCCGCCGGCACGCTGAGTCCAGACGGGCCGCCTTCCCTGCACCCGCGCCGCGGTGTACGCTGGACTTGCGTCCCATGCCAGGCGTGATTTCCCGCGCAGCCATGATGAGCATTTTTGATCGGCCTGCCATGCGGAATTCACGTCTCCCATGGTGCCCGCGCCAGGTGCCCTGCGCTATAGTCACCCGTCCCCCGCGGCAGGCCCTGCATTGCCGCGACCGGCAGGCCGCGCACCGGCCGCCATCCAGGAGGCCCCAGAGGAGTCGTTCATGAATGCCCCGCACGAAGCCCAAACCATCGCCCCCGACGGCGCCCATGCCACGGCCGAAGGCCGCCGCAGCGCGCTGCTGGCCGGCCTGGCGCAGATCCTGCCGGATGCCGCGCTGCTGTGGAAGCCGGAAGACACCGTCCCCTATGAATGCGACGGCCTGGCCGCGTACCGCCAGGTGCCGATGGCCGTGGCCCTGCCCGACACTGAAGAACAGGTCTGCGCGATCCTGCGCTTGTGCCACAAGCTGGGCGTGCCGGTGGTGCCGCGCGGCGCCGGCACCAGCCTGTCGGGCGGCGCCATGCCAATCGCCGAGGGCCTGGTGCTGTCGCTGGCCAAGTTCAAGCGCATCCTGTCGGTCGATCCGTACTCGCGCACCGCGGTGGTCCAGCCGGGCGTGCGCAACCTGGCGATCTCCGACGCCGCCGCACCCCACAACCTGTACTACGCACCGGACCCGTCCTCGCAGATCGCCTGCACCATCGGCGGCAACGTCAGCGAGAACTCCGGCGGCGTGCACTGCCTGAAGTACGGCCTGACCGTGCACAACGTGCTGCGCGTGCGCGCGGTGACGATGGAGGGCGAGGTGGTGGTGTTCGGCTCCGAGGCCCCCGACTCGCCGGGCCTGGACCTGCTGGCCGTGCTGATCGGCTCCGAAGGCATGCTGGCCGTGGTCACCGAGGTCACGGTGCGCCTCATCCCCAAGCCGCAGCTGGCGCAGGTGATCATGGCCTGCTTCGACGATGTCGAGAAAGGCGGCAACGCCGTGGCCGACGTGATCGCCGCGGGCATCATCCCGGCGGGACTGGAGATGATGGATAAGCCCGCCACAGCGGCAGTGGAGGAATTCGTGCATGCGGGCTATGACCTCGATGCCGCCGCCATCCTGCTGTGCGAGTCCGACGGCACCCCGGAAGAAGTGGCCGAGGAAATCGAGCGCATGAGCGAAGTGCTGAAGGCTTCGGGCTGCACCCGCATCGTGGTCTCGCAGAACGAGGCCGAGCGGCTGCGCTTCTGGAGCGGCCGCAAGAACGCCTTCCCCGCCGCGGGCCGGATTTCGCCCGACTACTACTGCATGGACGGCACCATCCCGCGCAAGCACATCGGCACGCTGCTCAAGCGCATCGAGGAGATGGAGCGCAAGTACGGCCTGCGCTGCATCAACGTGTTCCATGCTGGCGACGGCAATATGCACCCGCTGATCCTGTTCGATGGCTCGGACCAGGACGAATGGCACCGCGCCGAGTTGTTCGGCGCCGACATCCTGGAAACCTGCGTCGAGCTGGGCGGCACCGTCACCGGCGAGCACGGCGTGGGCGTGGAGAAGCTCAACTCGATGTGCGTGCAGTTCTCGCCCGCCGAGCGCGACGCCTTCTTCGGCGTCAAGGCCGCCTTCGACCCGGCGCGACTGCTCAACCCGGACAAGGCCATCCCCACGCTGGCGCGCTGCGCGGAGTACGGCAAGATGCATGTGAAGCGCGGCCTGCTGCCGCACCCGGAACTGCCGCGCTTCTGAGCCACGCCATGTCCAGCCCACGCCGACGCCAGCAGCAGGAAGCGTTCATCCGCCAGCGCCTGGGCCAGCCCGAGACCGGCTGGCGCCAGCGCTGGTACACCATCATCTTCGAGGCCGATACCCGCGAAGGCCGGCTCTTCGATGTCGCGCTGCTGCTGGCCATTGTCGCCAGCGTGATGGTGGTGATGCTCGACAGCCTGCCCGCGGTGAACAACCGCCTCGGGCAGCTGTTCACCGTGCTGGAATGGATGTTCACGCTGTTCTTCACGGCCGAGTACATGATGCGCATCCTGGTGGTGCGCCGGCCGTGGCGCTATGTGTTCAGTTTCTACGGCATCATCGACTTCGTCTCGATCATGCCGACCTGGCTGGCTTTCTTCCTGCCCGAGCTGCATTTCCTGATCGATGTGCGCCTGTTGCGGCTGCTGCGCGTGTTCCGGATCCTGAAGCTGACCGTGTACTTCGAGGAAGCCGAGATCCTGTACCGCGCGCTGGTCAACAGCCGGCGCAAGATCTTCGTGTTCCTGGGCACGGTGTTCATCATCACGGTGATCCTGGGCACGGTGATGTACGTGGTGGAAGGTCCGCAGCACGGTTTCACCAGCATCCCGGTCAGCATGTACTGGGCGGTGGTGACGCTGACCACCACGGGCTTCGGCGACATGGTGCCCAAGACTCCGCTGGGGCAGTTCATCACCTCGCTGACCATCCTGCTGGGCTACGGCATCATCGCCTTCCCCACCGGCATCGTCGGCGCCGAGCTGGCCGCCAGCATCCTGAAGCGGCCGCTCACCACGCGCACCTGCACCCATTGCCTGACCGAGGGCCACGAACCCGACGCCGGCTACTGCAAGCATTGCGGCAGCCAGCTGCCCGAATACCAGAACGACCGGCCGGAAGTGCCCGGCGGACCTGCCGGCTCCTGAGCCGGCCTTCCCTACCCCACGACGCATATGCAAGCCACCCTCGACGCCATCCGCGACGCCGTCAGGCAAGCCACCGAGACCCGCACCGCGCTGCGGCTGCGCGGCGGCGGCAGCAAGGACTTCTACGGCCAGCCCGCCGCGGGCCAGCTGCTGGACACGCGCGCCTATGCCGGCATCGTCGAATACGACCCGGCCGAGCTGGTGATCACCGCGCGCTGCGGCACGCCGCTGACCGAGATCGAGGCTGCGCTGGCCGAAAAGCGCCAGATGCTGGCCTTCGAGCCGCCCCATTTCGCACTGCCGGGCCAGCCCAGCACCGCGACGCTGGGCGGCGCCGTGGCCGCGGGATTGTCGGGCCCGCGCCGGCAGTCGGTGGGCGCGCTGCGCGACTTCATGCTGGGCGCGCAGCTGATGGACGGCCGCGGCGAGGTGATGGACTTCGGCGGCCAGGTGATGAAGAACGTGGCGGGCTATGACGTGTCGCGGCTGCTGGCGGGCTCGCTCGGCACGCTCGGGCTGATCCTGCAGGTATCGGTCAAGGTGCTGCCGGCACCGTTCGACGAGGCCACGCTGCGCTTCGAGCTGGCGCAGGCCGATGCCATCCGGCAACTGAACCAGTGGGGCGGCCAGCCGCTGCCGCTGGCGTCTTCGGCCTGGCACGCGGGCGTGCTGCATGTGCGCCTGGCCGGCGCCACCGCCGCGGTGCGTGCCGCGTGCGCCAGGCTGGGCGGCGAGCGCGTGGACGCTGCAGAAGCCGCGGCGCTGTGGCAAACGCTGCGCGAGCAGACCCACCCGTTCTTCGCCCCCGCCCAGGCGGGCCGCGCGCTGTGGCGCCTGGCGGTGCCCACCATCGCCGCGCCGCTGGAGCTGCCCGGTTCACAACTGATCGAATGGGGCGGCGGCCAGCGCTGGTGGCTGCCCGAGGACGGCACTGACAAGACCGATGCCGAAAGCGTGCGCGCCGTGGCGCAAGCCGCCGGCGGCCATGCCACGCTGTTCCGCAACGGCGACAAGTCAGTGGGCGTGTTCACGCCGCTGGCCACGCCGCTGGCCGCGATCCACCGCCGCCTGAAAGAGACCTTCGACCCGGCCGGCATCTTCAACCCGCAGCGCATGTACCCCGGGCTCTGATCCGGCAGGTCCAGACAACCCCAGGCACAACCTCCCCACACCATGCAAACGAACCTGGCCGATTTTCTTCGCAACACGCCCGAAGGCGAGGAAGCCAAATCCATCGTCGGCAATTGCGTGCATTGCGGCTTCTGCACCGCCACCTGCCCCACCTACCAGTTGCTCGGCGATGAGCTGGACGGCCCGCGCGGGCGCATCTACCTGATGAAGCAGGTGCTGGAAGGCCATGCCATCACCGAAAGCACGCGCCTGCATCTGGACCGTTGTCTGACCTGCCGCAACTGCGAATCGACCTGCCCGTCGGGCGTGCGCTACGGCCGCCTGGTCGATATCGGCCGCAAGCTGGTCGACGACAAGCTCGAGGCCGAAGGCGTGCGGCGCCCCGCCCGCGAGCGCATCGCGCGCTGGGTGCTGCGCGAGGGGCTGACGCGCCCGGCGCTGTTCGGCACGGCGCTGCGCCTGGGCCAGATGGTGCGGCCGCTGCTGCCGGGCACGCTGCGCAACAAGGTGCCGGCGCAGTCCAGCACCGCCGCGCCCGGCACGTGGCCGCGCAATGTGCATGCACGCAAGATGTTGTTGCTCGACGGCTGCGTGCAGCCGGCAATGTCGCCCAACATCAATGCCGCCACCGCGCGCGTGTTCGACCGTGTCGGCGTACAACTGCTGGTGGCGCGCGAAGCCGGCTGCTGCGGCGCGATCCGCTTCCACACCGGCGACCACGACGGCGGCCTCGACAATATGCGCCGCAATATCGACGCCTGGTGGCCGCATATCGAGGACGGCGCCGAAGCCATCGTGATGACCGCCTCGGGCTGCGGCGCGATGGTCAAGGACTACGGCCACCTGCTGCGCGACGATCCGAAGTACGCCGAGCGCGCCCGCCGCGTATCGGCGCTGACGCGCGACCTGTCCGAAGTCTTGCCGGACTTTGCCGACGAGCTGCACAGCCTGGCCGGCGCGGTCCCGCGCGACAACCGGCGCGTGGCTTACCACCCGCCCTGCACGCTGCAGCACGGCCAGCAGATCCGCGGCAAAGTCGAAGCGCTCTTGACCGGCCTCGGCGTCGAAGTCAAACTCTGCGCTGACAGCCACCTGTGCTGCGGCTCGGCAGGCACTTATTCGGTGTTGCAGCCGGAACTGGCCTACCGCCTGCGCGACGACAAGCTCGCCAAACTGCAGGCCACGCAGCCCGAAGCCATCGTCTCGGCCAATATCGGCTGCATCTCGCACCTGCAGAGCGGCACCGGCACCCCGGTGATGCACTGGATCGAACTGGTCGACAAGATGCTCGGCTAGCGCGGGCGGGCAGCATGGGCGGCAGCGCGCATCCTTCCGGACGCGCGCCGCGCACCTGCGACCAAACGCCACGCCCCATGCTCCAGACCTTTGCAATCCTGTTGGTTTTCCAGTCCGTCGGTGAGGTGATCAGCTACGCGCTGACCCTGCCGGTGCCCGGCCCCGTGCTGGGCATGATCCTGCTGTTCGGCTGGCTCGTCTTCGATGACCGCCTGCTGCCCATCATCCAGGGCACCACATCTGAACTGCTCAAGCACCTGTCGCTGCTGTTCGTGCCGGCCGGCGTCGGCATCATGGTCCATGCCAACCGCATCGAGGGCGAATGGATGCCGATCCTGGTGGCGCTAGTGGTGTCCACCTGGCTGGCCATCGCCACCACCGCCGTGGTCACGCGCATGCTGATGCGCAAGCGCGCCGATGTCCCGCCCGCCGATGCGAAAGGAGAGCAGGCATGATGACGCCCCGCCTCAACGAGATCTGGGTCTACCTGGCCGCAAGCCCGCTGGTCGGGCTGACCGCTACGCTGCTGGCCTACGTCTTTGCCTTCCGCATCTATGAGCGTTCGCGCTTCTCGCCGCTGGCCAACCCGGTGATGATCGCGGTGGCGCTGCTGGTCACGGTGCTGACCGTCACCGGCACGCCCTACAAGACCTACTTCGACGGCGCGCAGTTCGTGCACTTCCTGCTGGGACCGGCCACGGTGGCGCTGGCGGTGCCGCTGTACCTGCAACTGCCCAAGCTGCGCACCCATGTGTTCCCGCTGCTGGCGGGGCTGGTGGCGGGCTCGGTGGTGGCCGTGGTGTCGGCAGTGGGCATTGCCTGGCTGCTGGGCGCATCGCCCGAGACCGTGCGCTCGCTCGCGCCCAAGTCGGTGACGATCCCGATCGCCATGGGCGTGGCCGAGAAGATCGGCGGGCTGCCGTCGCTGACGGCGGTGCTGGTGATGGCGACCGGCATCATCGGCGCGATCAGCGCCACCAGCGTGCTGAACCTGCTGCGCATCCGCGACTACAGCGTGCGCGGCTTCGCCACCGGCGTGGCGGCGCACGGCATCGGCACCGCGCGGGCCTTCCAGGTCAACCAGGAAGCTGGCGCCTTTGCCGCGCTGGGCATGGGCCTGAACGGCGTGCTGACGGCAATCATGGTGCCGGTGATGGCGGCGTGGATGCCGCACTGACACGCTCCTGACAGGACGCTGTCAGCAGCCCCCGCGCATGATGCGAACTCCTCACTCCCCTTCACTTGGAACCAAGGAGTCTGTCATGAGCAACCGTCTGATCAACTGGCTGGAAATCCCCGTCGTCGACATGAACCGCGCGGTCGGCTTCTACGAGCAGGTGTTCGATATCCAGCTGCGCCGCGAGACCATGAGCCAGGTCGACATGGCCGTGTTCCCCCACCCCGACCCGGGCGGCGCGCTGGTGGCCGGCGAAGGCTACCGCCCCAGCAACTACTACGGCGCGGTGCCATACCTGCATGCGCCGGAACTGGATGTGCTGCTGGAGCGCGCCGCGCGCGCCGGCGGCAAGACCGTGTTCGGGCCGCTGCGCCTGCCGGGCGAGATCGGCCGCATCTCCCATATCACCGACAGCGAAGGCAACCGCATCGGGCTGCACGAGCCCGTGGCCGGTTGACCCCGATGGCTAGCCACCCCCGATGAGCCGCCGCGCCGACCGCCTGTTCCAGATCGTGCAGGTGCTGCGCGGCCGCCGCCTGACCACGGCGGCACTGCTGGCGCAGCGGCTCGGGGTGTCGGAACGCACCGTCTACCGTGATATCCAGGCGCTGTCGCTGTCAGGCGTGCCGGTCGAGGGCGAGGCCGGCATCGGCTACCGGCTGCGCGCCGACTTCGATGTACCGCCGCTGATGTTCACCGCCATGGAAGTGGAAGCGCTGGTGGCCGGCCTGCGCCTCCTGAAAGCCTGGGGCGGCGGCGCGCTGGCCGCCGCGGCCGATCCCGCGCTGGAAAAACTGATGGCTGCGCTGCCGCCGCCGCGCCGGCTGGCAGCGCAGCAAAGCCGCGTGTTCGCGCCGGAATACGTCAACCAGGCGCATGTGCGCGAAGTCTTCGACGTGGTGCACGGCGCGCTGGGCGAGCAGAAATTGCTGCTGCTCGACTACTGCGACGTGCAGCAGCGCATCACCGAACGCGTGGTGATGCCGCTGGGCCTGTTCTTCTGGGGCAATGCCTGGCTGCTGGCGGCGTGGTGCACCACGCGCTCGGACTACCGCAGCTTCCGGCTGGACCGCTGCCGCGCCATCCGCATGCTGGACGACCATTTCCACGAAACGCCCGACCGCTCGCTCAACGGCTTTTTGCGCGCGGTGCGCGCCAGCGGCACCTAGTCCTGCTCAGGCAGCCGGGTCGGACAGCAGCTTCTCGATATCGGCGCGCAGCTCATCGGGCTTGGTGGTCGGCGCATAGCGCTTGAACACCGTGCCGTCGCGGCGCAGCAGGAACTTGGTGAAGTTCCATTTGATGCCCTGGGTACCGAGCACGCCACGCTTTTCCGTGGTCAGCCACTGGTACAGCGGATGGGCGTCGGCGCCGTTCACGTCGATCTTGGCGAACATCGGGAAGCGCACCGCAAAGCGCGTTTCGCAGAACTGGCCGATCTGCTGCGCATCGCCCGGCTCCTGCTTGCCGAACTGGTTGCACGGGAAGCCCAGCACCTCCAGGCCGCGCCCGTGGTATTCGTCATAGAGCTTCTGCAGGCCCTCGTACTGCGGCGTGAACCCGCATTCGCTGGCGGTGTTGACGACCAGCATCACCTTGCCCTGGAACTGCGACAGCGGTACCGGCTGGCCGGCCAGCGAGTTGGCTTCGAACTGGTAGACATTGCTCATGGCAGACTCCTCTAGGTAGCCCAAGCATACCGCCATGCGCACTGGCGTGCACGAATCAGATGACGTTGAGATGCTCGGTGCCGGCACCCAGGTCGGTATCCTTGGCGCTCGCGCTGTGCAGCTTGATCATCAGGCGCAGGTCGTTGAGCGAGTCGGCGTTGCGCAGCGCGTCCTCGTAGGTGATCTTGCCTTCCTCGTACAGGTCGAACAGCGCCTGGTCGAACGAGACCATGCCCTGCTCGCGCGACTTCTTGATGACTTCCTTGAGCTCGTGGATCTCGCCCTTGAAGATCAGGTCGGCCACCAGCGGCGTGCCGATCATGATCTCCACCGCCGGCACCCGCCCTTTGCGGCCCGCGCGCGGCAGCAGGCGCTGCGAGATCATCGCCTTCAGGTTCAGCGACAGGTCGATCAGCAGCTGCTGGCGCTTTTCCTCGGGGAAGAAGTTGACCACGCGGTCGATCGCCTGGTTGGCGTTGTTGGCGTGCAGCGTGGCCAGGCACAGGTGGCCGGTCTCGGCGTACTGCATCGCGTACTCCATGGTCTCGCGATCGCGGATTTCGCCGATCAGGATCACGTCGGGCGCCTGGCGCAACGTGTTCTTCAGCGCCACGTGCCAGGACTCGGTATCGATGCCGACCTCGCGCTGCGTGACGATGCAGTTCTGGTGCGCGTGCACGTACTCGATCGGATCCTCGATGGTGATGATATGGCCGTACGAATGCGCGTTGCGGTGATCCAGCATTGCCGCCAGCGTGGTCGACTTGCCCGAGCCGGTGGCACCGGTCACGATCACCAGCCCGCGCTTGGCCATCACCACCTCATGCAGCGTAGCCGGCAGGTCCAGGTCGGCCACCGAGGGGATGCGCGTATTGATGGTGCGCACCACCATGCCGGCCTTGCCCTGCTGGATAAAGGCCGACACGCGGAAGCGCCCGGCCTTGGGAGCGGTGATCGCGAAATTGCATTCGCGGCTGGTGTCGAAGTCCTGCACCTGGCGCTCGTTCATCACCGAGCGCACCAGGCCCAGCGCCTGGGTCGGGTTCAGCGGCTGCTGCGACACCGGCTTGATCTTGCCGTCGACCTTGATCGCCGGCGGGAAGTCAGAAGTGATGAACAGGTCAGAGCCGCGGTTGCTGACCATCAGCTCCAGCAGGTCGTTGATGTACTTGGCGGCGGATTCGCGATCGAGCATGGCGGTGTCCTGCTAGGGAGCGGGCCTCAGCCCATGAACGCGTCGGGGTTCTTCGCGATGGCGCGCGCGTCGTTGTAGCTGATGACGCTGCGCTTGATCAGGTCAGACAGGCACTGGTCCAGCGTCTGCATGCCCAGCCCGCTGCTGGTCTGCATCATCGAGTACATCTGCGCGATCTTGTTCTCGCGGATCAGGTGGCGGATCGCGGGCGTGGCGATCATGATCTCGTGCGCGGCGGTGCGGCCATTGCCGTCGCGCGTCTTCAGCAGCGTCTGCGAGATCACCGCCTCCAGCGATTCCGACAGCATGGTGCGCACCATGTCCTTCTCTTCGGGCGGGAACACATCGACCACCCGGTCGATGGTCTTGGCCGCGGAGCTGGTGTGCAGCGTGCCGAAGACCAGGTGGCCGGTCTCGGCCGCGGTCAGCGCCAGGCGGATGGTTTCCAGGTCGCGCAGCTCACCCACCAGGATCACGTCCGGGTCTTCACGCAGTGCCGAGCGCAGCGCGTTGGCAAACGAATGCGTATGCGGCCCCAGCTCGCGCTGGTTGATCAGGCTCTTCTTGGAGCTGTGCACGAATTCGATCGGGTCCTCCACCGTGAGGATGTGGCCCATGTCGCTTTCGTTGCGATGGTCGACCATCGCCGCCAGCGTGGTGGACTTGCCCGAGCCGGTCGGGCCCGTTACCAGCACCAGCCCGCGCGGCTTCATGCACAGGTCGGCAAACACCGCGGGCGCGCGCAGCTCTTCGAGCGTGAGCACCTTGGAGGGAATGGTACGGAACACCGCGGCGGCGCCGCGCTGGGTGTTATAGGCATTGACCCGGAAGCGGGACAGGCCGGCGATCTCGAACGAGAAATCGATTTCGAGGCGTTCTTCGTAGGCCTTGCGCTGGGTGTCGCTCATGATGTCGTACACCATGGCGTGGACATCCTTGTGCGTCATCGAGGCGACGTTGATCCGGCGCATGTCGCCGTGGATCCGCACCATCGGCGGCATGTCCGCGGAGAGATGAAGATCAGACGCCTTGTTCTTGACAGCGAAAGCCAATAGCTGCGCGATGTCCATCTATAATGACCCCACCCTGAGTTATCAGTACTTTGCGTACTTTCTTTTGTATGTTCGCCGGATTATGTCTGTAATTGCCGCCAACTTGCAAGCCGTTCACCAGCGCATCGCGGCGGCCGCACAACAAGCCGGCAGACAGCCCACGGACATCGCCCTGCTGGCCGTTTCCAAGACCGTTTCCCCCGACCGCATAAGGGCCGCATACGCCGCCGGACAGCTTGCCTTCGGCGAAAACTACGTCCAGGAAGGCGTCGACAAGATCGCCGCGCTGGCCGACCTGCGCCACCGCCTGCAATGGCATTTCATCGGTCCGCTGCAAAGCAACAAGACCCGGCTGGTGGCGGAGCATTTCGACTGGGTGCACGCCGTCGACCGGCTCAGGATCGCCGAGCGGCTGTCGGCCCAGCGCCCGGCCGGCATGGCGGCGCTGCAGGTCTGCATCCAGGTCAATATCAGCGGCGAAGCCAGCAAGAGCGGCGTCGCCCCGGCAGAGGTACCCGCCCTGGCACATGCTGTCGCCGCGCTGCCCGGCCTGCGTCTGCGCGGGCTAATGGCCATCCCCGAGCCTGAGGACGACCTCGCCGCGCAGCGCCGCCCGTTCGCGGCCATGCGCGCCATGCTGCAGGCGCTGCGCGCCGACGGCCTGGACCTCGACACCCTGTCGATGGGCATGTCGGGCGACATGGAAGCCGCCATCGCCGAGGGCGCCACGCTGGTGCGGATCGGCACCGCCATTTTTGGAGCGCGCCAGTACCCGTAGCCCAGTCATTTTCCCTGCAAGCCCAGTCCATTCCCTTCAAGCCCCAACGGATCCCCATGCTCGATACCCTTACCTTTGGCTTTCTCGGCGGCGGCAACATGGCCACCGCACTGATCGGCGGCCTGATCGCCCGCGGCGTGCCGGCCGGCTCGATCCGCGTGGTCGACCCCTTCCCCGAGGCCCAGCAACGCCTGGCGCGCGACCTCGGCGTGCATGCCGCCGGGGCGCCGGATGCCGCCTTCGGCGCCAGCGACGTGCTGGTGCTGGCAGTCAAGCCGCAGCAGTTCCGCGACGCCGCGGCGCAGCTGCTGCCGATCCTGCCGGCCAGCGGCAAGGGCAACCTGGTGATCAGCGTGGCCGCCGGCATCCGGCTGCAGGACATGCAGCGCTGGCTGGACGGGCGCACCCGGCTGGTGCGGGCGATGCCGAATACGCCGGCGCTGGCTGGCATGGGCATGACGGGGCTGGCCGCCCCGGCCGGGCTGTCGGCCGAAGACCGCGCGATTGCCAGCGCCGTGGCCGAGGCCGTCGGCAAATGCGTGTGGGTGGATGGGGATGACCAGATCGATGCGGTCACCGCCATTTCCGGCAGTGGGCCGGCCTATGTCTTCTACTTTATCGAGGCGATGGAACGCGCTGCCACGGAGCTGGGCCTTACCGCGGAGCAAGGCCGCGAACTGGCGGTGGAGACCTTCCGTGGCGCTGCTACCCTGGCCGGGCAGTCTTCCGAGCCGGTGTCAACGCTGCGTGAGCGCGTGACGTCCAAGGGCGGCACCACCTATGCGGCGCTGACGTCGATGGAGGCTTCGGGAATTGGTGACGCGTTCGTGCGCGCGATGCGTGCCGCCGCGGCGCGGGGCAAGGAGATGGGGGCGGAGTTCGGGAAGGATTGAGCGCTATCTTGCCCGACTGTTTGCTCCCTCTCCTGCAAGCGGGAGGGGAGCAAACCGGCAGGATTTAATCACCGAATCGCATAAGCCACCGCCGTCCCCGCAAACACACAAGCCCCCAGCCAGTTGTTATGCCGGAACGCCGCGAAACACCGCATCCGGTCCCGATCGCGAATCAGCGTGTAGTGATACCCGGCGCAACCCGCCGCCGCCACCAGCCCCACCCAGTAAGGCCACCCCAGCCCCAGCAGCACCCCCGCCCACGCCATCAGCGCCAGGAAGGCAGCGTAGCAGAGCATGATCGCCGCCACGTCGAAGCGGCCAAAGGTAATGGCTGAAGTCTTCATGCCGATCAGGAGATCGTCGTCGCGATCGACCATCGCATACGCCGTGTCATACGCCACCGCCCAGAACACATTGGCCAGCAGCATCATCCACGCCACCGGCGGCACCTGGTCCTGGATCGCGGCAAAGGCCATCGGGATACCAAAGCCAAACGCGATGCCAAGATAAGCCTGCGGAATCGCAAAGAAGCGCTTGAAGAACGGGTAAGTGCCCGCCACCACCGCCGCCACCACCGCCAGCCATTTGGTCAGCGCATTGAGCGGCAGCACCAGCGCAAAGGCCACCAGCGCCAGCACGGCGGCCACGGCCAGCGCTTCCCATGCGGCGATCTTGCCCGCGGTCAGCGGCCGCTCCCTGGTGCGCTTGACGTGCTTGTCGAAGTCGCGGTCGGCCCAGTCGTTGATGGCGCAGCCAGCCGAGCGCATCAGGAAGGTGCCCGCCACGAAGATCCAGAACAGCCCCCATGCCGGCGGCCCGCCCGCGGCCATCCACATGGCCCACAGCGTCGGCCACAGCAGCAGCAGCGTGCCGATCGGCTTGTCGATGCGCACCAGGCGCGCGTAGAGGGAAAGGCGTTCAAGCATGGGCGTGGGCGGCAACGGCGAGAGGGTCTGCACAGCGCGGATCCGGGAAGGAGGATTCAATGAAAACGCGCCGCAGCCCGGACGGTTGCGACGCGCAGTGCCGGCCGCCACTGAAGGGCAGCCGGAGGTGGCCGGCAGGCCTCAGGCCAGCATCGCGCGCAGCATCCACGCGGTCTTTTCATGCGTCTGCATGCGCTGGGTCAGCAGGTCGGCCGACGGCTCGTCGCCGGCGGCGTCGATCACCGGGAAGAGCGAGCGCGCGGTGCGCACCACGGCTTCCTGGCCTTCGACCAGCTTGCGGATCATTTCGGTGGCCTCGGGCACGCCCTCTTCCTCCGCGATCGACGACAGGCGGGCGTATTCCTTGTAGGTGCCCGGTGCCGGGTAGCCCAGCGCGCGGATACGCTCGGCGATCGAGTCCACGGCGAGCGCCAGCTCGGTGTACTGGGTCTCGAACATCAGATGCAGCGTATTGAACATGGGACCCGTCACGTTCCAGTGGAAGTTATGGGTCTTGAGGTAGAGGGTGTAGGTGTCCGCCAGCAGCTTGGACAGGCCTTCCGCGATCTTCTTGCGGTCCTTGTCGGAAATACCGATATTCACGCTCATCTCATTCTTCTTTGCCATGGTAAATACACTCCGTTCTGGTAAAGCCACGAGGGGCGCCGCCGGGCTTGCCATGTTTCGGGGCCGGGCGGCGCAGTACCCGCATTATTGCATCAGCTGGCGATCCCGGCCAAACCCCGGGCCACCTCGCTGAACATCACGGCCGCGCCGAGCACGACACGGCGGCGCCGATTTCCTTGCGCCACAGCTTGTGGCGCAGCCGCGCGGCGTCGGCGCGCCCGGGCTGGTCGTGCCCGTCGTGCCACAGCTGCCGCCACTCGTCGATAAACAACCGGATCATCGCCATCATCGTTCTCCGCGGCGCGGCAGCCCGCCAGGGGCGCCGCGCCAGGCTGCCGCTTACTTCAGATTGAGCGCGCGCTTCACGCCCTCGCCGTAGGCCGGGTCGGCCTTGGTGAAGTGCTCCAGCTGCACGCGCACGATCGCCTCAGGCACGCCCTGCATGGCCGCCGCGATATTGGCGAACAGGCGCTGGCGCTGGCCCTCGTCGAACAGGCGGAACAGCGCGCCGGGCTGGCTGTAGTAGTCCGGGTCGACGCGGTGGTCCCAGTGGTCGGCGGCGCCATCCAGTGCCAGCGGCGGCTCGATCGCGCGTTCGCTGGCGGCGTAGGCGCTTTCGCGGTTGGGCTCATAGTTGAGCTTGCCGCCCTGGTTGCCGTCCACGCGCATCGCGCCGTCACGGTGGAAGCTGTTGTGGAACGGGCATTTCGGCGCATTCACCGGGATCTGGTTGTGGTTGATCCCCAGGCGGTAGCGCTGCGTGTCGCCGTACGAGAACAGCCGCCCCTGCAGCATCTTGTCGGGCGAGAAGCCGATGCCCGGCACGATATTGGCCGGATTCATCGCCACCTGCTCGACCTCGGCAAAGTAGTTGTCCGGGTTGCGGTTGAGCTCGAGCACGCCCACGTCGATCAGCGGGTAGTCCTTGTGCGGCCAGACCTTGGTCAGGTCGAACGGATTGATGTGGTACTTGGCCGCATCGGCCTCCGGCATGACCTGCACGCGCAGGTTCCAGCGCGGAAAATTGCCTTGCTCGATGTTCTCGAACAGGTCGCGCTGCGCGCTTTCGCGGTCCGTTGCCACGACCTTGGCCGCTTCTTCATTGGTCCAGTTGGCGATGCCCTGCTGCGACTTGAAGTGGAACTTGACCCAGAAGCGCTCGTTGTTGGCGTTGATGAACGAGTACGTGTGCGAGCCGAAGCCGTGGATCTGGCGGTAGTTCTGCGGCAGGCCGCGGTCGCTCATCAGGATGGTGACCTGGTGCAGCGATTCCGGATGGCGCGACCAGAAGTCCCACACCGCGATCGGGTCGCGCAGGTTGGTGCGCGGATTCCGCTTCTGCGTGTGGATAAAGTCCGGGAATTTGAGCGGGTCGCGCACGAAGAACACTGGGGTGTTATTGCCGACCACGTCCCAGTTGCCTTCGTCGGTGTAGAACTTGATCGAGAAACCGCGCACGTCGCGCTCGGCATCGGCCGCGCCGCGTTCGCCGGCCACGGTCGAGAAGCGGATGAACAGCGGCGTTTCCTTGCCGACCTGGGCAAAGACCGAAGCCTTGGTGTACCTGGTGATGTCGTGGGTGATCCTGAGCGTGCCATAGGCGCCGGAGCCCTTGGCATGCACGCGCCGCTCGGGGATGACCTCGCGGTCGAAGTGGGCCAGCTTTTCGAGGAACCAGACATCCTGCAGCAGCATCGGGCCGCGCGGGCCTGCCGTCTGCGAGTTCTGGTTATCGGCGACGGGTGCGCCGGCGGCAGTGGTAAGGGTGTCCTTCTTGCTCATCTTTTCCTCTTGGTGGGTAGGCTGAAAGGGATCGCTGCGTCAGAGCGCGGCGGCATAGCAGGCAAGGCAATCGAGCAGGCAGCGCCCCATGCGGAGGGGAATCGGGCGCTTGTTGGTTGTTGTTCGAGAGAACTGGACGCTGGTGCTCATCATCGGATCCTGTCCCAGGTCGATGCCATCTGCACCGACACGAGTCAGCCTACCAATGATCTATCGAATTGAGAATTCAATTATTTGTACCTATGCATTAGGTCAAATCTATCGGGGATTTCTGCAACTTATCGCAGCGGAAAATGACCGCCCGAAGACTCCGCCCGAAGACAGGTAGCGCCGTGGCGGGGCCGGAAATGACGACGGCCGCAGCGGAATCTCCGGTGCGGCCGTGGGAATTGCCGGTACTGCAGGGGTAAGACAATCAGGCCGCTTCGGCCAGCTCCTTGGCGTCCAGCTTGCGCACGCCGGCCAGCTCGCACGCAGCCACGGCGTTGGCCAGCGCTTCCATGGCCGGCAGGCGGGTGAAGCTTTTGCGCCAGGCCAGCACCACGCGCCGGTCGGGCACCGGATCGGAGAACGGCACATAGGACAGCATGTCACCCTTGGCCTTCAGGTCGGGCACCGAGGTGCGCGGCAGCACGGTGATGCCAACCCCGCTGGCCACCATATGGCGGATGGTTTCCAGCGACGAGCCCTCGAAGGTCTTCTGGATGCCGTCGGCCGCCTGCGAGAAGCGCGACAGCTCCGGGCACACGCCCAGCACATGGTCGCGGAAGCAGTGGCCGCTGCCCAGCAGCAGCATGGTCTGCTGCTTCAGTTCATCGGGGTCGATGGAGTGCGCCTGCGCCAGCTGGTGGCCGCGCGGCACGGCGACGACAAAGGGTTCATCGTAGAGCGGGCGCACCGTCAGGCCCGAATCCGCGAACGGCTCGGCCATCACCGCGCAGTCGATCTCACCCTGCTTGAGCAGCTCGATCAGCTTGTGGGTGTAGTTCTCCTGCAGCATGAGCGGCATCTGCGGCACGGTCTCGATCATCTGCTTGACCAGCGACGGCAGCAGGTACGGCCCGATGGTGTAGATCACGCCCACGCGCAGCGGGCCCGCCAGCGGGTCCTTGCCCTGCTTGGCGATCTCGCGGATGGCCATGGTCTGCTCAAGCACGCGCTGGGCCTGCGCCACGATCTGCTCGCCGACCGACGTCACCGACACCTCGGAGGTGCCGCGCTCGAAAATCTGCACGTTGAGTTCGTCTTCCAGCTTCTTGATCGCGACCGACAGCGTCGGCTGCGACACAAAGCAGGCTTCGGCGGCCCGGCCGAAATGGCGCTCGCGCGCCACGGCGACGATGTACTTGAGTTCGGTGAGCGTCATGACTTATCAATTTGCGGTAGGCGATAGATTTTACCTTCGATTGCCGCTTCTGTCAGAGCGCCAACGCATTGTGTCGACGCATGCGAAGCAGCGCGCACCTGGACAGCGCCGTTCAGGCTTTCAGGTAGTGCTCGCGCCCGCCCAGCCAGCGCGAAAGGTGTGCTTCGACCGCTTCCGGATAGCGAGCCAGCATCAGCTCGGCCGCCTCCTGCGCGTAGTCGACCAGCCATGCGTCGGTCTGCAGGTCGGCAAAGCGCAACATCGCTTCGCCGGACTGGCGCGCTCCCAGGAACTCGCCGGGGCCGCGGATCTCCAGGTCGCGCCGGGCGATCTCGAAGCCGTCGGTTGTCTCGCGCATGGTCGCCAGGCGCTCACGCGCGGTGGGCGACAGCGGCGCCTGGTACATCAGCAGGCAGACCGATTCGGCGCTGCCGCGCCCCACCCGCCCGCGCAGCTGGTGCAGCTGCGCCAGGCCGAAGCGCTCGGCGTGCTCGATCACCATCAGCGAGGCATTGGGCACATCCACGCCCACTTCGATCACGGTGGTGGCCACCAGCACCTGCATGCGGTTGGCGCTGAAGTCGTCCATCACGGCGGCCTTCTCGGCCGGCGGCAGGCGCCCGTGCACCAGGCCCACGCGCAGGTCCGGCAGTGCGGCCACCAGCGTTTCATAGGTCTCCACAGCGGTCTGCAGCTGCAGCGCCTCGCTTTCCTCGATCAGCGGACAGACCCAGTAGACCTGGCGGCCTTCGGCGGCGGCGTGATGGATGCGTCCGATCACTTCGTCGCGCCGCTCGTCGTTGACCAGGCGCGTGACGATGGGGGTGCGGCCCGGCGGCAATTCATCGATCACCGACACATCGAGGTCGGCGTAGTAAGTCATGGCGAGCGTGCGCGGGATCGGCGTGGCCGACATCATCAGCTGGTGCGGCACGGCGTCGACCGCGGGCACCGTAGCATCGGCGGCACCGGCCTTGCCGCGCAGCGCCAGCCGTTGCGCCACGCCGAAGCGGTGCTGCTCGTCGACCACTGACAGCCCCAGCTTGGCAAAGCGCACCGTGTCCTGGATCAGCGCGTGGGTGCCGATCACCAGTTGCGCCTGGCCCGATTCCACGCGCGCCACGGCCTCGCGCTTGTCGCGTGCCTTCTGGCTGCCGGCTAGCCACGCCACCGGCACGCCCAGCGGCTCCAACCATGCGGACAGCTTGCGGTAGTGCTGCTCGGCCAGGATTTCGGTGGGCGCCATCAGCGCGGCCTGGTAGCCGGCGTCGATGGCCTGGCAGGCCGCCAGCGCCGCAACGATGGTCTTGCCGCTGCCCACGTCGCCCTGCAGAAGACGGTGCATCGGGTGCGGGCGCGTCATGTCGGCGGCGATCTCTTCGACCACGCGCTGCTGCGCACCGGTCAGCCGGAACGGCAATGCGGCCAGGAAGCGCGTGAGCAACCCGCCCTCGCGGCGCGGCATGGTCGGCGCATTTTTTTCGCGCCGCGCCGCGTGCGCGCGCCGCAGCGAGATCTGCTGCGCCAGCAGTTCGTCAAACTTGATGCGCTGCCAGGCCGGGTGCGAGCGGTCGGCCAGCGCAGCCTCGCTCTCCTGCGGCGGGGGCGCGTGCAGCAGCCGCAGGCAGTCGACCAGCGGGCGCAGGTGCAGGCGTGCCAGCGGCCCCTCCAGCACCGCCTGCGGCAGCGTCTCGGGCATCGGCGTGCGCGACAGCGTGCCGCCGATGGCCTTGCGCAGATAGGCCTGCGGGATGCCGGCGGTGGACGGATACACCGGCGTCAGGCGGTCGGGCAGCGCTTCGCCGGGCACCACCGGGCGCACCGTCGGGTGGACCATCTCGGCGCCGAAGAAGCCGCCGCGCACCTCGCCGCGCACGCGCAGGCGCACGCCTTCAGCCATCTGCTTGGTCTGGTTGCCGTAGAAGTTCAGGAAGCGCAGCGTCAGCTCGCCGCTGTCGTCGGCAATCTTGACCACCAGCTGGCGGCGCGGCCGGAACGTGACTTCGTTGGAGATGACCTCGCCTTCCACCTGCGCCGGCAGCCCGAGCCCGGCGCGGCGGATCGCCTCGGCGATCGGCGCCAGCGTGGTCTCGTCCTCATAGCGCATAGGCAGGTGCAGCACCAGGTCGACGGGACGGCGCAGGCCAAGCTTGGCCAGCCTCGCGGCCGCGGTCGACGTGCCGGAGGCGGCGGCCTTGCCCCTGGCTTCGCCGGCCTTGCCGCGCGCGGGCGCCGCCGTGTCCTTGGCGGCGTCGGCGGGGTCGTGGATCGGTTCAGCGGCGGTTCCGGGCATCGGCGAAAAATTTGGCAGCGGTCGCTCTCGTGCTGCGGGGTTGGCTGGCGCGGCGCCGGCGAATAGCCGGTATCACGCCCGCCCCGGCGGCAAGCGCGCCCGTGGCCTTACAATATCGGATTCGCCGATTGTACCCATGCCGGCTGCCACCACGGGCAGCGGAGTGCCGTTTTGTGCCCCGCTCCGGCCTGCATGGGATCGCGCAGCCCGCCGCTCCCACGATGTTGACGCTTTCTGATTTCGATTTCCCGCTGCCACCAGAACTGATTGCCCAAAGCGCGCTGCCCGACCGCAGCGCGAGCCGGCTGCTGGTGGTCGAACGGCTGGCCCCGGCCGACACCGCCGACGCGGTGCGCATGGTCGACCGTGCCTTCAGCGACATCGTCGACTACCTGCGTTCCGATGACCTGCTGGTCTTCAACGACACCCGCGTGATCAAGGCGCGCTTCTTTGGCCACAAGCCCAGCGGCGGCAAGATCGAGGTGCTTGTCGAGCGCGTGGTCGATACCCACACCGTGCTGGCCCAGGTGCGCGCCTCCAAGACCCCGGCCGAGGGCAGCACGCTGCATCTGGCCGACGACGCCTTCGCCGTCACCGTGGGCCCGCGCGTGGACCAGTTCTTCACGCTGCGCTTCCCCGAGCCGGCGCTGGACCTGATTGAGCGCTATGGCCGCCTGCCGCTGCCGCCGTATATCACGCACGACCCGGACGCCTACGACGAAACCCGCTACCAGACCGTCTACGCGCGCAGCCCCGGCGCGGTGGCCGCGCCCACCGCGGGCCTGCATTTCGACGATGCGCTGTTCGCCCGGCTCGATGCCGCCGGCGTGCGGCGCGCCTTTCTGACGCTGCACGTGGGCGCCGGCACCTTCCAGCCGGTGCGCACCGAGAACCTGGCCGAGCACAAGATGCACTCGGAGTGGTACGCCGTTTCCGAAGACCTGGCCCAGGCCGTGCGCGACACCCGCGCGCGCGGCGGCCGCGTGATCGCGGTCGGCACCACCTCGCTGCGCGCGCTGGAATCGGCCGCGCAGGCCGACGGCACGCTTGCCGCCGGCAGTGGCGACACCGATATCTTCATCACGCCCGGCTACCGCTTCCGCCTGGTCGATGCCCTGATCACCAACTTCCACCTGCCCAAGTCGACGCTGCTGATGCTGGTGTCGGCGCTGGCCGGCGTGGAAGCCATCCGCGCCGCCTACCGCCATGCGGTCGAGCAGCGCTACCGCTTCTTCAGCTACGGCGACGCCATGCTGCTGACCCGCCAGCCCGGCGCCTGAATCCAGAATCACAAGCCATGCTCAACTTCGAACTCATCACCACCGACGGCAACGCCCGCCGAGGCCGCGTCACGCTGAACCACGGCGTGGTCGAAACGCCGATCTTCATGCCGGTGGGCACCTATGGCTCGGTCAAGGCGATGTCGCCGCTGGAGCTCAATGAAATCGACGCGCAGATCATTCTGGGCAACACCTTCCACCTGTGGCTGCGCCCCGGGCTGGACGTGGTCAACGCCCACGACGGCCTGCACCGCTTTATCGGCTGGGACAAGCCGATCCTGACCGATTCCGGTGGTTTCCAGGTGTTTTCGCTGGGCGATCTGCGCAAGATCACCGAAGATGGCGTCACCTTCGCATCCCCGGTCAATGGCGACAAGCTCTTCCTGTCGCCCGAGATCTCGATGCAGATCCAGCGCACGCTGAACTCCGACATCGTCATGCAGTTCGACGAATGCACGCCGTATGAGATCGACGGCCGCCCCGCCACGCATGAGGAAGCCGCCAAGTCGATGCGCATGAGCCTGCGCTGGGCCAAGCGCTCGCGCGACGAGTTCGAGCGCCTGGCCAACCCCAACGCGCTGTTCGGCATCGTCCAGGGCGGCATGTACGAGGACCTGCGCGACGAATCGCTGGCCGGCCTGTCCGAGCTGGACTTCCACGGCCTTGCCATCGGCGGGCTGTCGGTGGGCGAGCCCAAGGAAGACATGATGCGCGTGCTCGAGCACGTGGCGCCGCGCCTGCCGGCCAACAAGCCGCACTACCTGATGGGCGTGGGCACGCCCGAAGACCTGGTCGCCGGCGTCGCCGCCGGGGTGGATATGTTCGACTGCGTGATGCCCACCCGCAACGCGCGCAACGGCTGGCTCTTCACCCGCTTCGGCGACGTCAAGATCAAGAACGCGGCGCACCGCAACGACCCGCGCCCGCTCGATGAAAGCTGCGCCTGCTACACCTGCCGCAACTTCTCGCGCGCCTACCTGCACCACCTGCACCGCGTGGGCGAGATCCTGGGCGCGCGCCTCAATACCATCCACAACCTGCACTACTACCTGCAACTGATGCGCGAGATGCGCGAAGCGATCGAGCACCACCGCTTTGCCGACTTCCGCCGCCAGTTTGCGGCCGACCGCGCCCGCGGCACGCAGTGACAACGCCGGGTGGCGCGAACTTTTGCGCTGCCGGCGGTCGAATAGCCGGGTCATCCGGAAGCCACCCGCGAGCCGGAGAGCCCGGCCATGCCGACCCCTGCCGCAAGTTGCCCCGGGCGCACCCGAACAAACCCGTATTCCGCCCTAGAATGCCAAGGGCGGGCGAAATGCGAATGGTAGAATGATCGATTATTTGACTGACTTTTGTGACGGAGAAACAACGTGCTGATTTCTAACGCATTTGCCCAGACCGCCGGAGCCGGCGGCGCGGCTGGCGGCCTGATGAGCTTCCTGCCCATCATCCTGATGTTTGGCGTGCTGTGGTTTATCATGATCCGCCCGCAAATGAAGCGCCAGAAGGAAGCCAAGGCAATGCTCGAAGCACTGGCCAAGAACGACGAAGTCGTGACCGCCGGTGGCATCCTGGGCAAGGTGACCAAGGTCACCGACCAGTACGTCAGCCTGGAAATCGCCGAAGGCACTGAAATCACCGTGCAGAAGAGTGCCGTGACCACCGTGCTGCCCAAGGGCTCGCTCAAGGCGCTCTGATCTCCGGATCGCGCGCGCGACTCCCGCCTTTGTCTTTTCCGGCATGCCCGTTCGCGCATGCCCCGGCAGCCGCCTGATCCAGCCCGACGAAGCCCCCGTGGTTTCGATCCGTGGCTGCCAGGCGGCTGTTTGCCAAACCGGTTCGGCCCCGCCGACGTGGTGCGCCACGCCAGCGCCGGCCCCGCCAACCGCAGAATGACTGGCCCGAGATGAATCGTTATCCGCTTTGGAAATACCTCGTGATCCTGGTGGCCCTGGCCATCGGCATCATCTATACCTTGCCGAACTTCTTCGGCGAGGCGCCTGCCGTGCAGGTGTCCTCGGGCAAGGCCACGGTCAAGGTCGACCTGGCGATGCAGAAGCAGGTCGAAGAGATCCTGGCGCAGAACCAGCTGCGGCCTGATGGCGTCTTCTTTGATATTTCCGGCCAGTCCGGCTCGGTCAAGGCGCGCTTCCGCACCACCGACGAGCAGCTCAAGGCCAAGGACGTGCTGTCGCGCACCCTGAACCCGGACGCGGCCAACCCCACCTACGTGGTGGCGCTGAACCTGCTGTCGGGCTCGCCGCGCTGGCTGACCGCCATGCATGCGCTGCCGATGTACCTGGGCCTGGACCTGCGCGGCGGCGTGCACTTCCTGCTGCAGGTCGACATGAAGGGCGCCGTCGACAAGAAGCTCGACAGCCTGG
Organism: Cupriavidus sp. GW823-FHT06D04; assembly: GCF_058795055.1. Lineage (NCBI taxonomy): Bacteria > Pseudomonadati > Pseudomonadota > Betaproteobacteria > Burkholderiales > Burkholderiaceae > Cupriavidus > Cupriavidus sp. GW823-FHT06D04. Next base: position 597,795 of record NZ_JBXAHL010000001.1, read on the forward strand.
GCGGCGACGCGCGCACCCTGCTGCGCGACAAGAGCATCCGCCACGGCGGCATCGACCGCGACGGCGAGCGCCTGACGGTGCGCTTCAACAACGCAGACGACGCCAACCGCGCGCGTCCCATCCTGGCCGACAACCTGCGCGAAGTGGCCTTCGCCATGGACGGCAACAATATCGTCGGCACCTTCACCGAAGCCGCGCGCAAGGCGGTGCAGGACGCAGCGGTCAAGCAGAACATCACCACGCTGCACAACCGCGTGAACGAGCTTGGCGTGGCCGAGCCGGTGATCCAGCAGCAAGGCGCCGACCGCATCGTGGTGCAGCTGCCGGGCGTGCAGGACACCGCCAAGGCCAAGGACATCATCGGCCGCACCGCCACGCTCGAAGCCCGCCTGGTCGACAACGACGCGCCGCGCAGCCCGCGCCCGGGCGACCCGATCCCGTTCGGCAGCGAGCTCTTCACGCAAGGCAACGGCGCCCCGGTGGTGCTCAAGAAGCAGGTCATCTTCACCGGCGACCGCATTGAAAGCGCCTCGGCCGGCTTCGACCAGAACCAGCATCCTTCGGTCAACATCAAGCTCGACGCCCAGGGCGGCCGCGTGCTGCGCGACGTCTCGCGCGAGAACCTGAAGAAGCCGATGGCGATCGTGCTGTTCGAAAAGGGCAAGGGCGAAGTGCTGACGGTGGCGACGATCCAGTCCGAACTGGGTTCCAGCTTCCAGATCACCGGCTCCTACTCCACCGAAGCCGCCAACGACCTGGCGCTGCTGCTGCGCGCCGGCTCGCTGGCCGCACCGATGGAGATCATCGAAGAGCGCACCATCGGCCCGTCGCTGGGCGCGGACAACATCCAGAAGGGTTTTGACTCGGTCGCCTACGGCTTTGCCGCCATCGCCGTGTTCATGGTCCTGTACTACATGCTGTTCGGCGTGTTCTCGGTGGTGGCGCTGGGCGTGAACCTGCTGCTGCTGATCGCGGTGCTGTCGATGCTGCAGGCCACGCTGACGCTGCCGGGCATTGCCGCCATCGCGCTGGTGCTGGGCATGGCCATCGACGCCAACGTGCTGATCAACGAGCGCATCCGCGAAGAACTACGCGCGGGCGCGTCGCCGCAGATGGCGATCGCGGTCGGCTTCGACCGCGCCTGGGCCACCATCCTGGACTCCAACGTGACCACGCTGATCGCCGGCCTGGCACTGCTGGCCTTTGGTTCGGGCCCGGTGCGCGGCTTTGCCGTGGTGCACTGCCTGGGCATCCTGACCTCGATGTTCTCGGCGGTGTTCTTCAACCGCGGCCTGGTCAACCTCTGGTACGGCCGCAAGAAGAAGCTGCAGAGCGTGGCCATCGGCCAGATCTGGAAGCCGGGCAACACCACCGACACGCCGGTCGCCAAGTAAGGCGAGCAGCAACAACTAGCAGTACAGAACAGGATTCAACATGGAATTCTTCCGCATCCGGCGCGACATTCCGTTCATGAAGCACGCGTTGGTCTTCAACGTGATCTCCTTCCTGACGTTTGCCGCGGCCGTGTTCTTCCTCTGGCACAAGGGCCTGCACCTGTCGATCGAATTCACCGGCGGCACGGTGATGGAGGTCAGCTACCAGCAGGCGGCCGACCTGGAAAAGATCCGCGGCCAGGTGGGCAAGCTGGGCTATACCGACGTGCAGGTGCAGAACTTCGGCACCTCGCGCGACGTGATGATCCGACTGCCGCTGCAGAAGGGCCCGGACGGCAAGCCCGTCACCTCGGCCCAGCAGAGCGAGCAGGTGCTGGCCTCGCTGCAGGCGGCCTCGCCTGACGTGAAGCTGCAACGGGTGGAGTTCGTCGGCCCGCAGGTGGGCAAGGAACTGGCCACCGACGGCCTGCTGGCGCTGTTGTGCGTGGTGGCCGGCATCGTGATCTACCTGTCGTTCCGCTTCGAATGGAAGTTCGCGGTGGCGGGCATCATCGCCAACCTGCACGACGTGGTCATCATCCTGGGCTTCTTCGCCTACTTCCAGTGGGAGTTCTCGCTGTCGGTGCTGGCGGCGATCCTGGCGGTGCTGGGCTACTCGGTCAACGAATCGGTGGTGATCTTCGACCGGATCCGCGAGAACTTCCGCAAGTACCGCAAGATGACCACGCACGAGATCATCGACAACGCGATCACCAGCACCATCTCGCGGACCATCATCACCCACGGCTCGACCCAGATGATGGTGCTGTCGATGTTCTTCTTCGGCGGCCCCACGCTGCACTACTTTGCCCTGGCACTGACGGTCGGCATCTTGTTCGGCATCTACTCGTCGGTGTTCGTGGCCGCGGCGCTGGCGATGTGGCTGGGCGTCAAGCGCGAGGACCTGGTCAAGGGTGAAAAGAAGTCCGACTCGACCGACCGCAACGACCCCAACTACGGCGCGCAGGCCTGACCCCTGCCCTGCGGTAAAACAGAACGGCGCCCCGCGGGGCGCCGTTTTTTTATGGCTGCAAGGTCTGGGAAATTCAGGCCGGCATCGAGAACCGCTCGATCCACGCGGCCAGCCGGTCGGCCGCGAAGGCCTCGCTGCGCGGGCATGCGCGGCACACCACGGTGTTGCCGTCGCGCGCAAACTGCAGCGCGCCGCCAGCCTCTTCCAGCCACAGCAGGCTGGCCAGCCAGGCCGCGTGCTGCGCGGACACGGGTGCGCCGATCGGCTGCGCGAGGAACTCCGCCAGCGTGGCCGGAGCGGTCCACACCACGGTGTCGCCGTCGCGGCGCACCACCTCGCTGCCCAGCGCATCGACAATCACCGCGGCGGCATCGGCAGCGCCCCGGCCGGCATTGGCGCTGCGCAGGCCCGCCAGGCGCGTGGCCACGGCATGGCCGAAGCTGCCGCTGCGCTCGGCCTCTGCGCGCACCAGGTCGGCGTAGTCCATGCGCTGCCAGTCCGGCTCGACGCTGCCCGCGCCGGCGAGGTCGACCGCCGCGAGGTAGGTCTCCACCGGCTGGAAACGGCCCGGCCCGATCAGGCTGGCACACAGCGCATGCACCATGCCGATGCGCGAGGCCACGGTCTGGGTCTGCAGCACGGACAGCTTCTCGCGCAGCAGCTGGTCGCGTTCCTTGCGCAGGCCGGCCAGTTCCAGCGCCTGCTTCAGCTCCATGCGCAGCGCGGTGATGTCCCACGGCTTCTTGATGTAGCGGTGGATCTGCCCCTGGTTGACCGCTTCGACGGTCTGGTCGAGCTCCGAATACGCGGTGGTCAGGATGCGCACGATATGCGGGTAGCGCTCGCGCGCGTAGCGCAGCAGTTCGTTGCCATACTCGCCCGGCATGCGCTGGTCGGACACCAGCACCGCCAGGCTGCCTGCGTGGGCGTCGAGCAATGCCTTGCCCTCTTCAACGGAGCCGCCGGTGGCCACCGGTGCCAGCGCCCCGATGGCACGCTGGAAATACTTGACTGCAGTCGCTTCGTCATCGACGAACAGAATCGCCGGGGGTGGTGCCTGCGTGGCATTCGGTTCGGTCATCGGTCACTCCTATGCTTTCGACTCTTGAAACTTGGAAAGTCCAGCGTCACCGTGGTGCCGGCACCGGATGCGGATTCGATCCGGATGCCGCCGCCAAACGACTGCATGACGCGGTTGCAAAAAATCATGCCCAGCCCGCTGCCGCCGGCACTGGCGTGGGTGGTGACAGGATCGACCAGCAGCCGCTCCATCACTTCCGGCGGAATGCCCGGCCCGTTGTCGCAGATGCGGATTTCCGGGCGCGGCTGCGCCACCACCACAAAGCGCAACGCCGGCGTGCCGACACTGCGCAGCGCCCGCAGCGCGTTGCTCATCACCGAGGAGAGCACCAGCGCCACGCAGTTGGGCAGCGTCTGCACCGGGAAATCGCCGTGCATCTCCACCTGCACCCAGCTGCGCTGGTCGCCCGCGAACGGGTAGCTGTCCAGCAGCGAAGTGACCAGCGTGCCGGCGCTGACCTCGGTACCGGCATCGGACCGGGCCGGCATGCTGCCGGCACTGTTGCGCACTGATTGCAGGAACGATGACAGCACCGCCAGGCAATACTGGGCGTTGTCGTACATGGCGGTGGGGGGGGGGGGGGGGGGGGGGGGGGGGGGGGGGGGGGGGGGTGGGGGGGAG